>CALEFA010000032.1 GCA_937876775.1 uncultured Rhodobiaceae bacterium
AAGCTTATCCATTTGTCGCCGGCTCCTTGGTGAATTTTGCATCAACATATGCGCCATTATCAATGGCAACGCCCTTACAATGCAACTGCCCTTCAAAATGCGCTGTTGCCGATAAAAACACCTTATCAGCAACAATACTCCCAAGAACTCTGCCGTCAATTGTTACGCTCTTGGCGGCGACCTCTCCGGTAATAATCGCCGTTGATGCGATGTGAAGTGTATCGGCATTAATTTCGCCGTCAAGCTGTCCTGCCACAACAAGTGGTTCGGATACGGTAATCGTGCCTCTGATTCGCACATCTTCGTTAATCTGCGAGTGATTTGGCGGTGCCACCGGACTATCACTATTTTTTCCAAACATTTTAAATCTCTGATTCTACGAAAAATTATTTTCAGACAGCTTTGCTTTTCGTCTTTTGGCTCATCAAACAAGCCATTTTACGATAGCATGGACTGGATGCTAACGCAGAGAGAACTCGATGGCACGTCATTTGCTTAAACGGCGGATGACTAAAGAGTAATACGACATTTTTACCAAATTTTTAATGCAATTAGAGCAAATTATGGCTGATGACGTTGTTGATATTCGAAAAAGAATAGAAGAGATGCGAAACGAAGTTTCAGCAGCCATTGTCTCGCGCCAAGAGCTAGGTGACGCAACCTATGCTGTTGGCCAAAATGCTGATATTTCGCTTAGCAATCAGATGGTCGAACCGGCAGCACGTGCCGTAAATGATGGCCACAGCCCGGTAGATGCCACCACCACATCATTACCTGCCAATATGCGGGTTTCGGATGATATGATGAATGCGCATAAAGGCGTTGAAACCGCCCTAAAAATGCCTGCTTTTCAATTGAATGTGCGCAATCAAACTTCCAACAATCTGTTGCTGGCGGTGATCGGCATTCAATTATTGACCAATATTCTGCTCATTTTGATGGTCTGGATGAAATTAGGATAAGGATCAGATGACAAAGAAAGACCAAAAAGCAGTCACATCAAGCGTTGCTAGAATTCTACGCGCTTTGGGATTTGCTGGTCTTTACGCACGCTTTGCCCCCGAAGTGCGACGCGGCAACCAGCCCGATATGCCAATCATCACAACCAACAAAATTTGGTTTTTGCGCGAGAACCGGTTTTTGGTTTTCACCCGTGGCGGCCCTGTTGAAGTAACGCTGAAACCATCGCTGGTTTTGACCGGAATCCTAATTTGTATGGCTGGTGTTGCCGCCATTTTCTATTCGACGATCATTGCCAGCTATAGCGCCATCGAGGTGATGCGTGACGAAACCATCAAAACCGCACAGGCCAGCGTAAACCCAAAAGATGGCGCCGCTTTCAGCAAAGATGATATTGCCACTAATGCTTTAAAATGGTTCGATTACGATCCAGCCAGCCTTGAGGATTCGCACCCGCCATCGA
>CALEFA010000033.1 GCA_937876775.1 uncultured Rhodobiaceae bacterium
CGATCGTCAGTGCTGATGGCCTTGATGCGAGCGATGTTATGCGCACTTTGGCACCGGTGGCGCAAACGGTGGCGCGTTTGTCAAAGAGCTTGCCGTCAGAAACAACGCTAATTGGTTTTGCTGGTGCCCCGTGGACGGTGGCGACCTACATGGTGGCTGGTCGCGGTACACCAGACCAAGCACCGGCGCGTGATTTGGCGCTCAGCAATCCAAATGATTTTCAGGCAATTATTGATGTTTTGGTGGCCGCGACGATTGACTATTTATCAGCTCAAATTGAAGCCGGAGCGGAAGTGGTGCAGCTTTTTGAAAGCTGGGCCGGGTCTTTGCGTGGCGCGGAATTTGACCGTTGGTGTATTGAGCCTGTGGCAGAAATTATCTCCGGTCTTCGGGCGCGAGGGTATCAGCAGCCGGTGATTGGTTTTCCCCGCGCGGCTGATTATGACATGGGTGTTTATGTTGAGCGCACCAAATGCCAGGCTTTGGGATTAGATACATTTGCCAATCGGCAAGAGATTATGCGGCAAGTGCCTGAAGATATCATCCTACAGGGAAATTTAGATCCATTGGTATTGGTTGAAGGCGGCGATGTTTTGGATCAAGCGATTGATGAGATTATTGATGATTTCGCCGGTCGGCGTTTCATTTTTAATCTTGGTCATGGTATCGTGCCGCACACGCCACCCAACCATGTCGAACAGCTGGTTCAAAGAATAAGGAAAATAAAGTGACGATATTACTCGACCTACAAGATTGGTTGGAAGCTTTTCATATTATTTCCGTCATGTTTTGGATGGCTGGCATGTATTATTTGCCGCGCTTGTTTGTCTATCACGCCGAAGCCATGGAGGCTGGTGACCCGCATCAAACATTTGAGAAAATGGAACATAATCTTTTACGGATTATCATGAACCCAGCTTTGATTGCGACATGGACGTTTGGTTTGTTGTTGATCTCGCGCCCGGGATTTTGGGAAGGCGCCGGACATTGGCTGATTGCTAAATTATGCTTTGTGGTGATTTTGACCGGCTACCATGGATTTTTGGCGGCATCGCGGAAAAAGTTTCTCTCTGGTCAACCACCGCATTCGTCACGGTTTTATCGGATGATTAACGAAATCCCGCCAGTTTTGACCGTTTTCATTGTTATTTTGGTGGTCGTAAAACCATTTTAGCAGCGCTTGTTTATTTCATGCGTTTTGTTATAATGAGGCCTCTCCGCTATTGATAATAGCCTTAACGGGCTGGCGCTTATTTCAAAAAATTGCTGGCCCCTATTTTACGGAACACTCATGAACCAGATCAAACTTGAGGATCTCAAGGCACATACGCCGACAGAGCTTTTGGCATTTGCCGAACAACACGACATTGAAAATGCTTCGGCAATGCTCAAACAGGATATGCTTTTTGCGATCTTGAAACGTTTGGCAGAAAACGACACAACAATTATCGGCGAAGGCGTGGTTGAAGTCTTGCAAGATGGCTTCGGCTTTTTGCGCTCACCGGATGCCAATTATTTGCCGGGGCCGGATGACATTTATGTCAGCCCATCGCAAATTCGTCGTTTTGCTCTGCGCTCTGGTGACACAGTGGAAGGTGAAATTCGCAGCCCGAAAGATGGCGAGCGGTATTTTGCGCTTCTCAAGTTGAATAAAATCAATTTTGAAGATCCGGAAAAAGCCCGCCAAAAAGTCCATTTTGATAATTTGACGCCGCTCTACCCAGACAGCCCATTCCGCATGGAAGTGACCGACCCGAATGTGAAAGATTCATCGTCGCGGGTGATTGATATTGTCGCGCCCTTCGGTAAGGGACAGCGCGCCTTGATCGTGGCGCCGCCGCGCACGGGTAAGACAGTGCTGCTGCAAAATATCGCCAAGTCGATCGCCGCCAATCATCCAGAATGTTATTTGATTGTTTTGCTGATTGACGAGCGACCAGAAGAAGTGACCGACATGCAGCGCTCTGTGCAGGGTGAGGTGGTGTCGTCAACATTTGACGAGCCAGCCACGCGTCACGTGCAAGTCGCTGAAATGGTTATTGAAAAAGCTAAACGCTTGGTTGAACACGGTCGCGATGTGGTGATTTTGCTGGACAGCATCACCCGCCTTGGACGGGCCTATAATACGGTTGTGCCAAGTTCTGGTAAGGTTTTGACCGGTGGTGTGGACGCCAACGCCTTGCAGCGCCCGAAACGATTTTTCGGTGCCGCGCGGAATATTGAAGAGGGCGGCTCGTTGACGATTATCTCAACAGCGCTTATCGAAACCGGTTCGCGCATGGATGAGGTCATCTTTGAAGAATTTAAGGGCACGGGTAACTCGGAGGTTGTGCTTGATCGCAAGGTCGCCGACAAGCGCGTCTTCCCAGCCATTGATATTATGAAATCCGGCACACGCAAAGAAGAGCTGCTGACAGACAAAGACACGCTGTCAAAAATCTATGTGCTGCGGCGTATTCTCAACCCAATGGGCTCGGTCGATGCCATCGAGTTCCTGCTTGATAAGTTGAAAAACACCAAAACCAATGAAGAGTTCTTTGACTCGATGAACACCTAGGCGGCTTTACCGCTCGTTTGTTTAGCCAAGATTTTCGGCAAATAGCGCCAGCGTGCGTTGATGCGCGCTTTGCGTTGCCGCCTCATCATAGTGTTCGCCGCCCTTGCGGGTGAAGGCGTGGTCTTGTTCGGCATAATCATAAACGGTGACATGCGGATGCGGATCGAGGCCAGCATGAATAGCGGCTTGCGCGTCGGCCGGCACAAACGCATCAAGCCCAGCGACATGCAAGGCCAGCGGAGCGGAAATATTCTCTGCCTCGCCTAACAGGTCTTGAATGCCAACGCCGTAATAGCCGACATTCACATCAGCATTGGTGCGGGTTGCGGCCAAATAGGCCATGCGACCCCCAAGGCAAAAACCGACGGTGCCGACTTTGCCATTGCACTGTGCGTCGGCCCGCAATGTGTCAATCGCTGCTTGGATGTCGGCGACGCCGAGGTCACCATTAAAGGCGTTCATCAGCTCAAAGGCTTTCTGCCACTCAGCTTCGGTTTGATCGGTTAGCGACACATTTGGCTCAATGCGCCAGAAGAGGTCAGGCGCTAGGGCAAGATAACCTTCGCTGGCTAGCCAGTCGGCGACGTCTCGAATGTTCTGGTTCACACCAAAAATTTCCTGAATAACAACCACTGCGCCGCGCGGCGTAGAGCCATCGGCTGGTCGCGCCAGATAGGCGTCGAAATTTCCGTCTTTGGTTGCAATGCTAATTTGCGTCATTTTAGTCCCCAGTGTTTGTTGCGCCAATGCCGATGAAGAGCGCACGTTTATGAAAGTGAATTTTGTCTTTGCTTTATCAAATCGTCAAGGGCGTTGGATAAGGCCGAGGCCGAATGAATGGGCGCCAAGCATGTGGTGCCCGGACAAATATAGGCCGTCGGCGCGCCGCCAATGGCTGTCTTGCCATGCGCTGGATGGCTTTCCGGTAACGGTTGGTTCGGGCGCAGGCAGGTGACGTGTTTGGCAAAAATACGGTGCGCCAGCGCGGCGCGCTTGAGGGCGATAAAGCTGGCGTCCTCTTCGCCGCTCTCGCCGGCCAGTATAATAATGCTGACGCTATGGTCGAGGCGGAGCTTGCCAAGCAACAGGCTGGTCATGGACGGATATTGTTTGGCCAACAGGCCGGACAGCGCGACAAAAGTTTCCTCGGCGCGCTGGCGATAGCTTTGCTGGCCGGTTAGCGCTGCCAATTGACCCAACGCCATCATCGCCGCCGCATTGGCGCTGGGGGCTGCGTTATCTTGTGCCGGACGGTTACGCACCAACAGGCCTTGTGTGTCAGCTTGATTGGCAAAATAGCCACCGCGTGCTGTGTCTTTGAAGCCGGCCTGCAATTGCGCCATCCAGCCCTCGGCAATGGCGAGGTAATCGAGGTTGCCGGTCAGCGTAGCCAAGCTGCTGGCGGCGCTGGCGCCAAAGGCGAGATCGCCAGCCAGAGTGAGGTCAAGCTGTTGATTGTTGCGCGCACTATGGGCCAGCCCGCCTTCGGCTGTGTCGAGAGCGGCGCGCATGCCGGCAAAAGCGGTTTCGGCCAAAGCCGCCCAATCGGGCCGATCGAAAAGCGCGGCGGCGTCGCAAATTGCGGCAATTGCCATAGCGTTCCAATCGGCGAGGATTTTGTCATCGCGCCCCGGATGCACGCGCTGATTGCGGACGGTTAGAAGCGTAGCGCGGGCGGCGTCGAAATCCGCTTCATCATCTTTTCCAGCGTCAGGCGCGCCGGAAATGTGCAGCCGATTAGGGATGTTATGACCCTCGAAATTACCGCCCTCTGTGATGCCATAGGCGGCACAAAAGGCCTCGGCCTCAGCGCCAAGATGGGCGCTTATTTCGGCCTTTGACCAGACGTAGAACCGCCCTTCTTCGCCTTCCGTATCGGCGTCGAGGCTGGCCGCAAAGGCGCCGCCGTCGAGTTGCATGTCGCGGGCTAGCCAGTCAATGGTGTCGGCAATTCGACGGGCGATGATGGGGTCAGGCTTCTGGCGATAGACGTCGCACATCAGCTGGATGAGCAGCGCACTGTCGTAGAGCATTTTTTCAAAATGGGGCACCAGCCATTCCGCGTCGACACTGTAACGGGCAAAGCCACCGCCAATATGATCATACAAGCCACCGGCACAGATGCGCGACAGGCTGAAGCGCACCGCTTCGGTGATGTCGTCGTCGCCTAAAAGCTGGGCCTGAGCGGCGAGGAATTGATAGAGGAAGGGTTGAGGAAATTTCGGCGCGCCGGCCAAGCCACCAAGCTCGCGATCAATATGGGCGCTCATGCTTTGGGCCGCGCGGGCGGGCAGATCGGCTGGCATGTCGCCGCGCGCATCAGCTCGGGCGCGGGCGCTGAGACCCTCGGCAAGTGTGTGCGCATTTTTCGCGATACGTTCAGGCTCTTGAGCGTAAAGCCTTGATAATTCTTGTAAAATTTGCATGAAGCCGGGGCGCCCATATTGCGGTAGTTTGGGAAAATACGTGCCGCCCCAAAATGGCCGTGCCTCGGCATCAAGAAACATGGTCAGCGGCCAACCGCCCTGCTCGCCCATCATCGACAAGGCCGTCATGTAAATATCGTCGAGATCGGGGCGCTCCTCGCGGTCGAGCTTGATGCACACATAATGCGCGTTCATCAAAGCCGCAACGTCGTCATCTTCAAAACTTTCATGCGCCATGACGTGACACCAATGGCACGCCGCATAGCCAACCGATAGCAGCACCGGCACGTTACGCCGCCGCGCCTCGTCAAACACCGCTTGCTTCCATGGCTGCCAATGCACCGGATTATCTTTATGTTGCTGCAGATAGGGAGACGTGGCTTCGGCGAGACGGTTTTGGTTGAACTGATTTGTCATATGCGCCACTTTAGCCAAGCTATTGCGGAATGCCAGCCCTGATTGGCTGGTGAGGCAAGTCAATGAGGTTATCATGAACAAGCAGATGAGCGCCGATGGCGATACAGTCTTTGCCCTGTCGACGGCGCCCGGGCGCGCCGCCTTGGCGGTGGTGCGGCTCAGCGGGCCGCATGCTTTTGATGCGCTGACGGCGCTGGGGGTGAAAAATTTGCCGGCACCGCGGCAAGCCAGCTTGCGCAGAATCTATCATCCGCAAGACGGCGCCCTGCTCGATGAAGCGCTGGTTCTTTTATTTCAAGCACCGCATAGTTTCACCGGCGAGCATATGGTTGAGCTGCATATTCACGGCGGCATTGCGTGCACGCAATATGTGCTGGAGGCATTGGGCGGTCTCGCGGGGATGCGGCCTGCCGAGGCTGGCGCCTTCACCCGACGGGCGGTGATGAATGGGCGGATGGATTTAACCGGCGCCGAGGCGATCGCCGATTTGATTGATGCAGAAGGGCGAGCGCAGCAGCAGCAAGCGCTTAATCAAATGGCGGGCGGCCTGCGCGATTTAATGATGGGTTGGCGCGATGAGCTGAAACAGACGCTGGCGCATTTGGAGGCCGACCTCGAATTCGCCGATGAAGATTTACCCGGCGGTCTCGGGCGCACGGCCCTAGAGCGCGTGCCAGAATTGCGCCGCGCCATGCAGGCGCATGTGGCCGACGAGCGCGGCCTGCGCCTGCGAGACGGTTTGCGGGTTGCGTTACTGGGCCCACCAAACGCCGGAAAGTCTAGTATTATCAATATGTTATCGGGCCGCGACGCAGCGATTGTGTCGGCCCGCGCGGGCACCACACGCGATGTTATTGAGGTCGCTATGGTGCTCGCGGGCGTGCCGGTGACGCTGGTTGACACGGCAGGCTTGCGCGCCGCTGGCGATGACATTGAGCGCGAGGGTGTGCGCCGTGCCCTGCTGCAGGCTGAGGAAGCTGACTTGCGTATTTGGGTGCGCGCCGCCGACGTCGAGGCAAGCGACGCGCCGCCGACCAGCCCGAACGATTTGACCCTATATAATAAGACCGATTTGCAGGCGGCGCCGGATGGGGTCGATTTTGCCCTGTCGACGCGGACGGGCGATGGCGTCAGCGAATTTTTTGAGGCGCTTACAACACTGATTAGCGAACGCTATGGCGCACGCGAAGCACCGGTGCTAACGCGGCAACGCCACAGACAGGCCTTGTCTGAGGCCATCATATGTTTGCAGCGGGCGGAAGACATCGCCGATAGCGGCCTTGAGCTGGCGGCCGAGGATTTGCGTTTGGCGGCGCGGGCGCTGGGTCGCATTACTGGCGCTGTCGATGTCGAGGCCTTGTTGGACATTGTCTTTGCCGATTTCTGCATTGGCAAATAGGCCAAATGTTTCACGTGAAACATCCATCACGCCGACGCTTGAGTTTTCCGCCTGAGAAGGTTACAACCGCGCCATGAGCATGAAACCAAACCATTGGGATGTGATCGTCATTGGTGGCGGGCACGCCGGCTGTGAAGCGGCCGCCGCCGCGGCGCGCTATGGCGCGCGCACGGTGTTGTTGACCCATAAGCTGGAAACGATTGGCGAAATGTCTTGTAATCCGGCCATTGGTGGGGTTGGCAAAGGCCATTTGGTGCGCGAAATCGATGCGCTAGATGGGTTGATGGGGCGCGTGTCGGATGTCGCCGGCATTCAGTTTCGCCTACTCAATCGGCGTAAAGGCCCGGCGGTTCAGGGCCCACGCACGCAGGCCGATCGTAAACTCTATCGCCTGGCCATGCAGCAGGCCATTGGGCAGACCGAGAATTTGACGGTTCTGGCCGCGGCTGTTGATGATATTATGGTTAAGGACGGTCGCGCGACGGGCGTGATCACGGCTGACGGGGAAAGCCATCATGCCGCCGCCATTGTTTTGACAACCGGCACGTTTCTCGACGGGATTATTCATATTGGCGCGCAGCGCGTGGCCGCCGGCCGACACGGCGAGGCGCCAGCGATTAATCTGTCGAAGCGGCTCTATGCGCTGGCGGAAGAAACCGGCGCCCTATCCATGGGCCGCTTGAAAACCGGCACACCAGCGCGGCTGAACGGCAAAACCATTGATAAGCAACGCCTTGAGGCGCAACCGGCGGATGAAGAGCCGGTGCCGTTTTCATTCATGACGAGCCATATTGAGACGCCACAAACGGTTTGCCATATCACCGGCACAACGCAGGCGACATTTGATATTATCGAGAAAAACATCAATCTATCGGCGGTTTATTCTGGGCAGATCAAAGGGGTTGGCCCGCGCTATTGCCCGTCGATTGAGGATAAGGTGGCGCGGTTTCCGGAACGCAAACACCACCAGATTTTCCTTGAGCCAGAAGGCCTGGATGATGACACCGTCTATCCGAATGGTATTTCCACCTCACTGCCAGCCGATGTGCAGGATGCGTTTATTCGCACCATTCCGGGGCTTGAGAATGTTGAGATTCTACGCCCGGGCTATGCCATTGAATATGATTATGTTGATCCGCGCGCGCTTCTGCCGAGTTTAGAAACCAAGGCGTTGCCGGGCTTGTTTTTGGCCGGTCAAATCAATGGCACGACCGGCTATGAAGAAGCCGCGGGACAAGGCATTGTGGCGGGGCTTAATGCGGCGCGCCAAGCTGGCGGTGTTGACGCGGTCTTGTTCGATCGCTCGGAAGCCTATCTGGGCGTGATGATTGACGATTTGGTGACCAAGGGCGTGTCCGAGCCATATCGCATGTTCACCGCCCGGGCTGAATACCGTCTGTCTTTGCGGGCCGACAATGCTGATCAACGCCTGACCGCCAAAGGCGTGGCGGCGGGGATTGTCGGCGCGGCACGCGAACAGCATTTCGATGCCAAAATGCAGCAGTTGACGGCGGCGCGGGCCTTGGCCCAATCAAAGAAGATGACGCCCAGCGAGGCGGCAGCACATGGCTTGCAATTGCGCGCTGATGGCCTTCGCCGGAGCATGTTTGATTTGTTGGCTTATCCTAAAATCTCATGGCAGGATTTGGCGCAAATTTGGCCAGAAATGAACGATTTGGCGCCGACCATTCGCCAACAAATCGAGACCGATGCGCTATATGCCGGCTATCTCGATCGGCAATCTGCCGATATTGACGCGTTCCGACGCGATGAGGCCCTGCTTCTGCCGACGACGATTGATTATCTGAATTTGGAGGGCATGGCCACGGAAGTGCGCCAGAAGTTAGCCGCTGCCCGCCCCGTCACCTTGGGGCAAGCGGCGCGGCTCGACGGCATGACACCGGCCGCCTTGACGTTGCTTTTGCATCATGCGCGCAAAGCTAAGCCGAGCGCAGTCGGTGCGGCCACCAAGCCTTAGGTGCCGTGATGTCGCCGCAAGACTTTTCAGCTCAATTCGATGTTTCACGTGAAACAATGCAGCAGCTTGTGACCTATCAAGCGCTATTGGGTAAATGGCAGCAGAAAATCAATCTCGTTGGCCCGGCCACGCTGGAGCAGTTTTGGGTTCGCCACGTTGCTGACTCGGCCCAGCTTTTGGGCTTGGCTCAAGCCGACCAATTGGTTTGGCTGGATCTCGGCAGTGGCGGCGGCTTTCCCGGCCTTGTCTTGGCGATATTGCTGCAACCGCGCGGCGGCTATGTGCATTTGGTCGAGAGCGATGAGCGCAAAGTCGCGTTTCTGCGCACAGTTATTCGCGAAACGGGGGCGCCGGCTGAGGTGCATTTGAGCCGCATAGAGGCTCTGGCTGCGGCGCAACCAGAGGCATTGGCGCGGGTGCAGGTGATTACCGCGCGGGCGCTGGCGGCACTGCCGAAATTATTGCCGTGGGTGGCACCGTTCTTCACTTCATCCACAATTGCGCTACTGCATAAGGGGCGCGGATGGCAAGAAGAATTGACGCAGGCCGAACAATCGTGGAAACTACAGACAGAGATTATCGAAAGCGCCACGGATAAGGCGGCGCGGATAATTAAAATAAATCAATTGGCGCAATTGTAAAAAATTGCAGACCAGCCGCATTTGTTGAGGTTTAGCCGTTTATGGATGAGATAGAGACCGCAAAACCAACCGCCCCACGGATGATGTGTATGGCCAATCAAAAAGGGGGTGTGGGCAAGACAACGACGGCGATTAATCTCGGTACGGCGTTGGCAGCCATTGGTGAACCGGTGCTGATGATTGATTTAGACCCGCAGGGCAATGCCAGCACCGGTATGGGGCTTGATCGCGAAGCCCGCAATCACACAAGTTTTGAGGTTTTGCTCGGCGATGAGCCATTGGAAGCGGCGATTCACACCACGGCCGTGCCGGATTTTGACGTAATCCCTTCCAGTATGGACCTTCTGGGGGTCGAGGTTGAGCTGTCTGACAACCCGCGCCGACTTTACCGCCTTAAGGATGAACTAGCCGCATTTCTGGGAAAAAGTTCAGAAAATGCCGCGCGCTACAAATATATTTTCGTCGACTGCCCGCCAAGCCTCAATATGCTGACGCTAAACGCTATGGTAGCGGCACAGTCGGTTTTGGTGCCGTTGCAATGCGAATTTTTTGCTCTTGAGGGGCTTAGCCAACTGCTGCACACGATTGAACAGGTGAAAGACGGCCTCAATGCTGAGCTCGACATTCAGGGGATTGTGCTGACCATGTATGATTTGCGCAATAATTTGTCGGCGCAGGTTGAGGATGATGTGCGCTCGCATTTCGCCGACATGGTTTATCAAACAGTCATCCCACGCAATGTGCGGGTGTCGGAGGCGCCGTCTTTTGGCAAACCGGCCCTGCTCTATGATCACAAATGCGCCGGCAGTTTGGCCTATATGAAACTGGCGTCGGAACTCATTCAGCGCGAGCGCAAGCGCGCCGCAAGTTAGGAAAAGAGAATGGCAGAACGAAAACGCGGATTGGGACGAGGCTTGTCGGCCTTGATTGGCGAAACGACCAAAAAAGCTTTGGACGAGGCCGCCCCAGTGGCGGCGCCCTCAACCGCCGCTGCGGCTTCCCCGCAAGCCACATCTGGCGTTGGCAATCAAGGCTTTCAGCTTCTTGGTATCGACCAATTGGTGCCGGGCAAGTTTCAGCCGCGCCGCTATTTTGACGAGGACGAATTGCGCGCCCTTGCGACCTCGCTTGAAAAATCAGGTGTGCTGCAGCCGCTATTGGTGCGGCCGCTGAGCGCAACGGATGGTGCAAAAGGAGCGGCGCAATTTGAAATCATCGCCGGCGAAAGACGCTGGCGGGCCGCGCAATTGGCCAAGCTTCATACTGTGCCGGTGATTGTTCAGGCGCTCAGTGATAGCGTTGCTTTGGAAGTCGGCATTATTGAGAACGTGCAGCGTGCGGATCTCAATCCGATCGAGGAAGCCGAAGGATATCAACGGCTTATAGAGGAGTTCTCCTATACGCAAGCAGAACTCGCCGAGACCATTGGCAAAAGCCGAAGCCACATTGCCAATATTCTGCGGCTCACTTCGGCCACGCCCAAAGTGCGAGACGGGCTGATTATGGGCAGGTTGAGCATGGGCCATGCGCGCGCGCTTTTGGGCCACCCGCAGGCCGACCAACTGGTCAAAAAAATTATCTCTGACGGTCTCAGCGTGCGTGCCGTTGAGGCGCTGGTCGCGCAGACCAAATCAGATCATGGCAAAACCGACAAAGCCACCCGCTCGTCCCGCACAGCCACAAAAACCGCCGACACGCGGGCTCTGGAAAAAACCTTAGCCGACCGCCTAGGCTTGAACGTCTCGCTGGATGACAAGGGCGACGGCAGCGGTGGTCAGTTGCATATTGAATATAAATCGCTTGAGCAATTGGACGCGTTGATCGCTCATTTATTGGCCCGCCACGATTAGGCGCCAGCCGCTAACGTTTGGCGGCGCGGCTCAACCTCAGTAAAACTTGCCCAGCGTGTGCGTGAGCCATGCCGCGCGAAGCCCCGCGACAAGCCAGCTCGGCCTGTTGCACCAGCGACAGCGCGCGCGCCACTTTGCGCCGCGTCCACAGCCGCAATTGATTTTCCACCAGCGGTTTGCGCTTGAAATGCAGCGGTGGACGGAACGATGACATGGCGGCATTTTGCGAGGTACCGTTTTCCATAAGCCCGAGCACCAGATGCAGGGTTTGGAAATGGGTGCGCACGGCCGGCAAGGCCGCCTCGGCTGGCGTGCCGCTTGAGACCAGCAGATCCAGCACATGATCGGCGTTCTTGACTTGCCCGCCGGCCACGCAATCGACCAGCTGGCTTAAATTGGCCTGCGTTGCATTGCCCAGAACGGCGTCAATATCTTCTAAAGATATCATCCCTTTTTCATCAGATGGCTGCCGCAGGCCTTTGTACAGAACCAGTTTTTCGAGGTCGCGCTGCATGACCCCCCGATCGGTGGTAAGGCGCGCGACCAATATGTCCAGAGCGGCAGCCTCAATATTATAATGCTCGCCCTGCAAGAATTGGCGCGCCATTGGGGTAATGTCGCGCGCGTCTAACATATAAAAAGGCAGTGCCATAGCCTGGTCGTGACCCTCGGCCAATTTGCGCACGGCGGCGCTTGGCAATAAATTGCCGGCCTCAACAATAACCAGCGATTGTGGCGGCGGGTTGGCTAAGAAAATTTTCAACGCTTCATTGACTTTGCCGCCGGTGCCGGTGACGTGTACCAGCTTGCTGTCGCCAAACATTGGAATGGCGGCGGCCTCATCAAGCAACATGCCGGGCTGGCTCGATATAGCGCTGTCGGCCAGTTGCACATATTGCAAAGGGTCTGGCGATTGACCGAGATAGCTGTTCTTAATCTGCCGTGCTGCCTCCATCACGCCGCCGGCGTCAGGCCCGTACAACAAAATTAAGGCTGGCGATGTTTTGGCCTTAAAGCCATCCATCCATGCAGCAACTTTATGGGCTTGTAGTTTCATTGCGCCTGACTTTGTGGAACGAGGCTTGGCAGGACGCGCAATATTGATTGGCCGAAAGCACGCATAGCGCGCGAGCGCATACGATCGCGCGTGCCTAAATTAACCGCTTCATTATCGCTGCGCGCAAAACTATCGACATATTTGAAATCGCGCGTGGTCAGCAGCTTATTCTGCCGATCGAAGAACGACACATTGGCACGATGTTCAATGACATAGCGCTGCGCTTTGCCGCTGGTATCAAAAATCTGTCCATCCTGTTTTTCACTCAGCTTGATGGCAACAGCAATCATGCCGTCGGTTTTCAGGGGCGTTGCCTGCGTAAGGGCGCGGGTTAACTCGCGTCCGGGCAAATTGTCGGGTGCTTTAACTGAGGCAAGGATATTCTCGGGCAGTGAAACCGTCTCTTGTTTGTAAACGGGCTCAAAACCGCAAGCTGTCAAAAATACCACGGCGCAAACCGCGACCAGTTGGCGACCGCGGTGGGTTGTATCAGACCACAAGGTTAACAATCCGCCCCGGAACGATGATGCATTTTTTGATTGCTTGTCCGTCAAGAAACTTCTCCACCTGTGGCTCGGCCATAACGACCTTTTCAATCATATCCTTATCGGCGTCGCGTGGCACGGAAATTTCGGCCCGCCGCTTGCCATTAATTTGCACGGGTAGAATAATATTGTCAGACACTAGGGCCTCTTGGTCGGCGCTTGGCCAGGCGGCCTGTGCAACCAGCCCCTCACCGCCGAGCAACGCCCAACAGCTCTCGGCCAAATGCGGCATCATTGGTGAGAATAAATGCACCAAATGCTGCAGCGATTGTTTCAAAACAGCCCGCGCTTCATCGTCTTCTGGCTTGAAACTACCAATATGATTGGTCAGCTCATAAATCCGCGCCACCGCCCGATTAAAGGCTAGGCCATTCAAATCATGGGTAACATTGGCGATTGCCTGATGTGTGGCGCGATAAAGCTGCATTGCCGCCTCGCCCTGCGGACGCGAGGGCAACGCCGCCATATCGAGATGGCTCGCTGCTTCTGAAATAATCCGCCAAAGCCGCTGGACAAAACGTGAGGCGCCCTCAATGCCGTCTTGCGTCCATTGCACATCGCGCTCTGGTGGCGAGTCGGACAGCATGAACCAGCGCGCCGTGTCGGCGCCATATTCAGCAATGATGTGATCGGGGTCGACAACATTCTTTTTTGACTTGGACATTTTTTCAATGCCGCCAATTTGCACATGGGCCGATGGGTCAGCCCGCAAGCTGGCCCCTTTTTCGTGGCGCACAATATCCTCAGGCGAGAGCCAATTGCCCTCTGCATCAGTATAGGTTTCGTGGCACACCATGCCTTGCGTAAACAGGCCATCAAATGGCTCGCTGACCGATAAATGGCCGGTGATGTTCATGGCGCGGGCATAGAAACGTGCATAGAGAAGGTGCAAAATCGCGTGCTCAATGCCGCCAATATACTGGTCAACCGGCAGCCAGTAATCAACCGCCGCGCGATTGGTTGGGCTGGTCTGAGCCAATTCGGTAAAGCGCGCATAATACCAACTGCTATCGATGAAAGTGTCGAATGTATCGGTTTCGCGCTGCGCCGCGCCGCCGCAGGTTGGGCACGCGACGTGTTTCCAGTCTGGGTGGTGGTCGAGCGGGTTGCCGGGCTTATCGAAGGTAATGTCATCCGGCAATTGCACGGGTAAATCTGCGCGTGGTACAGGCACTGCGCCACAGTCCGTGCAGTGAATAATCGGAATCGGGCAGCCCCAATAACGTTGCCGCGAAATTCCCCAATCGCGCAAACGATAATTGACCCGCTTTTTGCCGCTACCATTGGCTTCAAAATCGGCAATCAGTTTGGCCTGCGCTTGCTCGGGGGTCAGCCCGTCGAGACCTGGCGAGTTGAACAACACGCCTTCCTGTGTGTAGGCGGCGTCGGTGACCTCGAAGTCATCACCGGCATCTTTGGGCCGCACAACAGCGCGCACGGGCAGATCATATTTGCGGGCGAAATCAAGGTCGCGCTGGTCATGCGCCGGACAGGCAAAAATCGCCCCCGTGCCATAACCCATGAGCACAAAATTGGCGACATAGACCGGCAACAGCCAATCGGCGTCGAGCGGGTGATGCACTTTCAGACCCGTGTCAAACCCGAGCTTCTCGCCGGCTTCAATTTCAACTTCGCTGGTGCCGCGTTTGGCACATTCGCGCCGAAAGGCTTGCAGCGCCTCATTGTCTTGCGCCAGCGCGATGGCCAGCGGGTGGTCGGGCGAGATGGCGCAAAAGCTGGCGCCGTAAAATGTGTCGGGCCGCGTGGTGTAAATTTCCAAGGCCTCAAAACCGGAGGTCGGTTGTTGTAATTTGAATTGGCATTGCAGCCCTTGCGAGCGGCCAATCCAATTGGCCTGCATCAGCCGCACTTTCTCCGGCCACCGTTCAAGCGCCGGCAAGGCGGTCAGCAGATCTTCAGCATGTTCGGAGATTTTCAAAAACCACTGTGTCAACTGGCGTTGCTCAACCGGCGCGCCGGAGCGCCAGCCTTTGCCATCAATCACTTGTTCATTGGCCAAGACGGTCTGGTCAACCGGATCCCAATTGACAATGCTTTCGCGCCGATCGACGAGATTGGCATCGAGGAAATCGAGGAACATGGCTTGTTCGTGGACATAATAGGACGGGTCGCAAGTGGCCAATTCGCGCGACCAGTCAATCGATAGGCCGAGGCGTTTGAGCTGACCGCGCATGGCGTCAATATTGTCATAGGTCCATTGTGCTGGGTGGACTTTCTTTTCCATGGCCGCGTTTTCAGCCGGCATGCCAAAGGCGTCCCAGCCCATCGGATGGAGCACGTTAAAGCCCTGCGATTTTTTGAACCGCGCCACCACATCGCCCATGGCGTAATTGCGCACATGACCCATGTGAATGCGTCCGGACGGATAGGGAAACATTTCCAGCACGTAATATTTAGGTTTGCCGCAATCGGCATCCAGCGCTTTGAAACAAGAGGCCTGCTCCCAGCGGGCCTGCCAAACCTCTTCGGATTCGGACGGATTATAACGCGTCATGAAAGGTCCTATACGGGAAGAGGTTTAGTTCTCGGCTTTGACGCTGGCGACTTTAAAATCGCGCGCTTTGGTGAGCACAATATTTTCCAACTGCCGAGAGGCCCGCGCTGAACCGGCCACACTTGACCAGCGGCCATTGATTTGTTTTTCACGGAATAGGGAGACGGAGATGGCGTCACCGCGCAATTCGCGGCCGAAAATAACAATGTTAATTTTAACCCGTTCGTCTGGCGAGCTTGGGCTGTTATACCAATCCGTGGTAATCACCCCACCCACCGGGTCGGTTGAGGCCAGCGGCATGAAGGAAATGGTTTCCAGCGCCGCGCGCCATAAAAACGAATTCACCGCCAAACCTCTAACAACGGCCGGTCCTCCGCCGGGTGTTTGCACAACTTCGGAGTTCGATTGAGAGCCGAGCCCGCCAAGGCCGAAAGCATCAAAAATTGATCCGGTTTCTTTGGTCGCGCCCCCGTAAGTATCGGGATAATCATCCTCAACCTCAAGGCCGCTACAGCCAACCAATAGGCTGGCAAAAACGAGGCCAATCAGGGCCTTGCGCCCGTGAATTTTTGTGCCCCAATGATGTTTGCTGGCTTGAGAATTGCGCATAATTTTGACCCACTTTAATTGTTTCAGGATTTTATCTCAGACCAACACTATTATGGCGCAGGGGCGTAAAAGTAAAGGCCTTGAGATGACAATTCCGCCATTCGGCGCGGTTAAGCGCTCATCGGCTATGGCTTCGGTTATGGCTGTTGAAATGGCTGATCGCCGCATATCCGGATAGCACACCATGGCCGCCGCTTAGGCGCTTCCAATTATTATCTGTCATGCCGCCAAGCGCATAGACCCGCAATCCCCTTTCGGCAGCGGCGCGCGCCAGAGTCATAAAGCGCAACACCCCCAGTGCCGGTTGGCCGCGGTGGCTGTCGGTTGGAAATGCGGGAGACAAAATGACTGTGGTAAACCCAGCCTCGGCGGCTTGCTTAATCTGTCGCATATTATGGACGGCGGCGGTCGATGGCAGGGGTAAGGTCAGGGCGAATTGCGGGCGGCGGGTGATTAAATACGATGGGCAATGAAAGCCAGCCGATAAGTGCGTGGCTAAGCCGACATCACCGGCGACCCAAAACGCGCGCCCTTGGGCACGGCATAATGCGGCCATTTGCGCCGCCAAAATCGCCCGTTGCGGATGGTCGTAATCGCGCAAAATCACACCATTTTGCCGCGCCATGGCGCTTATGTGCCGCTGCCAATCGGGAAACCGCGCGACATCGCTCATCATAATGTGGCCGATGGGGCGCGAAATCGGCGCGTGCAGTGGGCTTGAATATGCTATCATCACGCGATAGCTTGACCGCTTCGCGGGCCACGCGCAAGATTTATCAACGCATGAGAGGCAGCCCATGCCACCACTTACGACACCGTCACCAAACGCATCTGTTAACCACGGTGAAAAGCTGGCTGCGGTCGAGGCGCGGATCGCCAAGGCGCTGCGGGCAGCAGCGCGGCAACGCCAAGAGCTAACGCTCTTGGCAATCTCAAAAACCAAGCCGGCCAGTGATATTGAGGCATTTTTGTCGCTGGGTGTGCGCCATTTCGGCGAAAATCGCGTGCAGGAAGCGGCCGAAAAATGGCCTGTCCTAAAGGCGGCCTATGACGATGTGGAATTGCATTTGGTTGGCCCGCTTCAAACCAATAAGGTTGATCAGGCGATTGCCATATTTGATGTTATTGAAACGCTTGACCGACCCAAATTAGCCAATGCTTTTGCCAAGGCCGGGCAAAAGCACGGCAAATTGCCAGCGCTTTATATTCAGGTGAACACTGGCGAGGAACCGCAAAAGGCCGGTGTCGCGCCAGCCGATGTTGCTGATTTTGCATCCTATTGTCGCGAACAATGCGGTCTGTCGATTGCCGGCCTCATGTGCATTCCGCCGGTGTCACAGGCGCCGGGCCCGCATTTTGCGCTTCTCAGCAAATTGGCGCAGTCGATAGGTGTTGAGCATTTGAGCATGGGCATGAGCGGTGATTTTGAAACAGCGATTGCGCTGGGCGCGACGCATATTCGCCTCGGCACGCAGTTATTTGGTAGCCGCGATTAACTATTACTGGGTAATGTTAATCATGGTTTCGTGGCTAATATGGGCCAGAATATGGCGCATCATGGCCTCATCGACGGCGACACAACCACGCGTCGCTTGGTAGCCATTTTTCTCCAAATGTAAAAATATCGCACTGCCCTTGCCGGCCACCGCTGGTTGATCATTGTAGCCAAGCTCGAGAAATAAGTCATAAAGATGGTCTTGGCGCCATAATTGCTCATGCCCATAGCCATGTGGTCGCACGACAGGACGATTATAGTCAGGGTCGTGAATATCGTCAGACCAGCCTCTTTTCTGCGATATTTCGACAATTGGCAGGGGGCAGACCGGGGTTGCCCAGCGGTCTGGTCGGTACCAAACACGGCGCAAGGGAAAGCGCCCCAATGGTGTGGCGCCATCGCCTTCGGATTTGGCCTCGGTGACGCCAGATGCGCCCAGGGCGCAACGGCTCTGCGAGCCAGCAAAATCAATGACGCCGGCGTGGTGCATTAACGCGGTGACATAAATGTCATAGTAAGCCATAGTCTCCTCCAACTTTAGGCGTCCCGGGCAAGTTGATGGTCGTTGTCATTGCCTTGCGCCGTTGAGTTAAGTTTATGGCAGGCGCTAATGAAAGCAATGAGAAGACGTGATTAAAAGCAAAATACTTTTTGTCGACGACAATGTCAGATTAGCAGAAATGCTGATGGAGCAGTTTGCCCTTCACGATGAGTTTGAGATTACTCTGGTCGAAAATGCCAAGCAGGCGCATGAGGTTTTGGCTGACGAAGATTTTGACCTCGTGTTGCTAGATCTGAACTTGCCCGATCAAGATGGCCGCGAGGCCTGCAAGAAAATGCGTGCCGATGGGCTTTTGTGCCCAATTGTGATGCTCACTGGTGCGGCATCTGAGGCGGATATGATTTTGGGTCTCGACGTGGGCGCTAATGATTATATTACCAAGCCATTCCGCTTTGGGGTTTTATTGGCGCGCATCAGGGCGCATTTACGCCAGCACGCGAAAACCGAGAACGTGGCGATTCCAATTGGCCAGTATATTTTCAGACCATCGATTAAAGTGTTGGAAAATGGCGATGAGAAAATAAGGCTGACCGAGAAAGAGACGAATATTTTGCGATTTCTTTTTGCCCAAGGCAATGTGACGGTGGCGCGCGAAACGCTGCTGCACGAAGTGTGGGGATATAATGCGCAAGTCACCACGCACACATTGGAAACTCATATTTATCGCTTGCGGCAGAAAATTGAAAGCAATCCGTCGGAGGCCAAGCTTTTGCTGACCGAAGACGGCGGCTATCGTTTGGCGCGCTAGCGACGCAGTGCAAAAACCTCTTCAGCCCCAGAAATGACCGGATAGCCAGTCGCGTAATCTGCCGGCATGCGACAGGCGCGTCCGGTAGAAATTTTCATGGTGGCAAAGTCGCTCATGCCCGAAGCCAAAATAATTTGCTGTTTCTGTGATGCCATTTGAAAACGTCGCCGCAGCCGCAAGCGTTGATCATTTTGTGTCACCCAAGTGGCAATATGCACTGTGTCCCCGACAAAGCTAGCGGCGCGATAATCGATTTCATGACGCGTTACGACAAATCCGCAATCGCGTTGTTGATAGTCGGCGAAGTCAAAACCCAGAGCCTTTGAGTGATCCCATGTGGCGTGCGCCATCCAGTTCAAATAAACGACATTATTGACATGGCCGAAGTCATCAATGTCAGAGGCCGAAATTGGCAGCGATAAAATATGTTGCGGCGCAAGCGCCCAAGCTGAGCTATCAAGGGTCATGGCGCGAAACTAGCACTTTGCCGGTCAGCAAGCCAGAGCTGGAAAACTTGAAAAGCCGGCGCCGCGTGTTTATCGTGATAGCAGATTATCATTTGGCCGTTAGGGGGCGTTCATGAGTTCATATGCGTTTGATGTCGAGGTTTTCGGAACCCGCCGCGACGGCTTTAGCGTAGACAAAGAAGCTTGGCCGCCGAATGTTAAATCGGCTGACAAAAAACCGTCGCCAACATCAGCGCATTTGGGCTTGGATTTATTGGCGGTTGATAAGGACAATGGCATTGTTGAAATGGCTTTCAACGCCAGTGACCAGCTATGCAATAAATGGGGCGGCATTCAGGGTGGCAATGTCGCGGCCATGTTGGATGACGCCATGGCCTTCGCGATTGGCCTGAATTTAGACTGGGGGCAGATTAGCCCAACGCTTGAAATCAAAGTTTCCATGTTGTCGCCCGCCCGTCCGGGACGTTTGTTGTCGGTTGGCCATGTCATTCGGCGCGGCAAATCTGTTGGCTTTATCGAGGGCGAATTATATGACGCCGAGGGTCGCTTGTTGGCGACGGGTTCGTCGACAGCGAATTTTGTTACCCTGAAAAAGAAGCCAGAATAAGCCCCTGAAATTTATGAGGAGAAGCCCATGACCCGATTGTCGCCCGCACCCGATGAGGTTCAAGAACAAGTCTCAGAAGAATTGGCGATGGCGGCGTCGGTGATGGGGTTTGAAGCCAATTCGCTCAAAATGATGGCCCATCGGCCAGATATTCTGCGCGGGTTTCTGACTTTTTTTGGAGCCATTCTCGGCCCCGACGGCTTGCTGGATGGCGGCCTGCGCCAACTGATCGCCCATGTTGCCAGTGCGGCTGCGGGGTGCAATTATTGCCAAGCGCACACCGCCCATAGTGCGCACCATCGCGGCATTGCGGCGGAAAAAATTGAAAACCTTTGGTCGTATGACAGCAGCCCGCTTTTCAGCGATGGCGAGCGTGCGGCTTTGCGTTTGGCGCAAGCGGCGGCCAGCGTGCCGAATGCGGCCAGCGATGACCATTTTGCGGCGGCGCGGCAATATTATAGCGAAGCTGAAATTGCTGAGATTATTGCCGTGGTCGCGGCTTTTGGGTTTTTGAATCGGTGGAATGACACATTGGCGACGGCGCTGGAAGATAGTCCGTTGGCTTTCGCCGACAGCCATTTGGTGGCGGCCGGTTGGGTCGCTGGAAAACACGAATAGGAGTTTTTATGAGTGAGCAGAAATCTGACACGTGGCAGGCGCCAGAATCTGGCCAGCACAAGCGCGACTGGCGGTTGAATGATGTTACCGATGAGCTCAACGCGCGCCCGTTTCCGCGTTTCGGCCTGCCAACGGCAATTTTTAGACTTTGCTTGAGTGGCCAAAACGCCTTTGTGTCGGTGCAAGACAGCATGGCTGAAGTGCTGCCCAATGTTGATTGGGATATTGCCGAAAAGGGCAAGCTCATTCGTGCCACACATGATGGCGTCAGATTTAATATTGAGCGCCATACGGAATTTGTATCGGTGACAGTGATTGACGAAAAATCCACCGGCCAGTCGGCGGCAACGCATTTGCCCGATGGTTGGTTGTCGCAAATGCAGGGCGAGATTGTGGTGGCGGTTGATTGCCATTGTGTGGTGCGCGGTGGCAGCAATGAGAGCTGGACCTGCGCCAGTCGGTTGGAAGCAGGCTTGGCCGATGTGTTTTTTGATTTCAAAGTAGCCGAGGATGGGCACACAAAAATTGAATTGGCTTTTGATGCTGATGCCGATGTGCGCGATGTTGGCCGCGTCGCATTGCAAGTGCTGGAGATAGAGACTTATCGCTCATTTGCCGCCATTGGTTTGCCACACGCGCGCGCGGCGCAGGCGCGACTTGGCGAGATTGCACAAGAAATTCCCAATGACACGCCGCAGGCCGATGACACGTTGAAAGCCGAGGCGCGGTTTCAAAAGCTCAGCCAACTGGCGGGCGAGCTGGAAGATATTTGGCGCCAGACGTCTTTCCGGTTTAGTGCCTGTCAGGCCTATTGGTCTTTGGTGCAGGCGCGGCTGTCGTCCTTGCAAGAGTCTGATTTCGACAACCGCATCACTGTTGGTGGGTTTCTCGAACGCCGTCTGCGCCCGGCCATTGCCACTTATCAATCGACCGAACATCAGCGCCATAATATGGCCGAGCAGGTTGGCAATATGGCGACGTTTTTGCAGACCCGTATTGAGCTGAGCTTGCAAAGGCAAAACGCTGAATTGTTGGCGTCGCTGAACATTGGTTCGCAACGGCAATTAAGATTGCAGCACACGGTTGAGGGCGTTTCGACGGTGGCGATTAGCTATTATCTGGTGAATCTGCTTTTTTATCCGGCGGATCTATTGGTCAGCCATGTCCCATCGCTTGATCCAATTTTGGTGAAGGCGGCCTTGGTTGGTCTTACCGTGCCGCTGGTCTGGCTGTTTATCCGCCGGCTGCTGCGCTCAACCGTTAAGGGCAAGCCAAATAAATAACGCGCAGAAGTAGATAAATTCTGCCTGTGCGCGAGTTGGAATGGCCAAGACGCTTGCAGTGCGGCCGCGGAGCCGAAGCTTTTGTTAATTCGGAGAATTTCGAAAGACTATCTGGAGCGGGCGATGAGATTCGAACTCACGACCCCAACCTTGGCAAGGTTGTGCTCTACCCCTGAGCTACGCCCGC
>CALEFA010000034.1 GCA_937876775.1 uncultured Rhodobiaceae bacterium
CGCTTTCCGTTGACCGCCAAAGCCCACGCTGATTTGCGCACGCAAATCGACAAGCTGCAAGCCAGTGAAAGAGCCGAGTGAAAAATCGAATAAAAATATAATTTTGAGGGAAATGGTACAGCCTCCCTGGATTGAACAGGGGACCTCTAGATCCACAATCTAGCGCTCTAACCAACTGAGCTAAGGCTGCACCGGGCTCGCAGCGGTTGACCGCCTTGAGTGGGGCGAAAATAGGCGGCTTTCAAAGAAAATTCAAGCGTCTTTGCAGAGAAACTGGTTGGCAGGTGAAAAAACTTCCCTATGCCGCGGTGGCCAGGCGCCCCTATGCCTTCCAACCCCTCGCCCCTCACCCCTTCCATTTGTGATAAAGAGCGGGTAAGAAGTCTCATTGGCTTATGAGGAGTAAAACTATGGGTATTAACACACCATCTGAAATTGCAGCGGAATTATCCATTGGCCCGACCGATCAGGGCATGGTGCGGATTTTTGTGGTTACCGATATGCAAGAAATTCCTATGGATTTTTTGCCCGAAGAAGCCGAAGAAATCGCCCGTGAAATAACCGCCGCTGCGGCAGCCTGCCGCAAAGCTTAACCACCTCTGCCCTTGCACTATGCGCCTTATCGGCTTATCTATAGTTAATAATAATTCGCAATTGCAGGAACTAATGACTACAACGTCCCGCCAAACCGTTTCGCCTGTATGGCGGCTGCCAAAACTGGACGGCTGGCGTTTGGCTGGGCTTTTGGCTTGTTTGATCTTGGTCTTGCCGCTGGCCGCGCTGGCGCTGTTAGCCGCCTCGTCAACTGACCCGATATGGGGGCATTTATGGGCCACTATTTTGCCCCGCCAAATCACCACCACGGTTTTGCTGATGGCCGGTGTTGGTCTGTTAACCGCCGTGGTTGGCACTGGCACCGCTTGGCTGGTGACCTTTTGCAATTTTCCGGGTCGGCGTTTGTCAGGCTGGATGCTGCTTTTGCCCCTCGCTATACCCACCTATTTGGCGGCTTATAGTCTCGGTGATTTTTTCGACCCGGCAGGGCCGGCCTTTGCAGTCTGGCGCCAATTCTTGCCAATCGATATATTCCCCAGATTGCACTCGCTACCCGGCGCCATCGTCATTTTAAGTCTGGTTCTCTATCCTTACGTTTACTTATCGGCCCGCGCCGCCTTTGTTCAGCAATCGGCCAGTTTGATAGAAGCCGGTCGCACGCTCGGCAGTTCGCCATGGCAATGTTTTTGGACGATAGGCCTGCCGATGGCGCGTCCGGCCATTGCCGTAGGTGTCGCCCTGGTGCTGATGGAATGTCTCAACGATATTGGTGCGGTGGAATATCTGGGCGTCTCAACCCTGACCATTGGCGTCTATGACACATGGGTGGTACGCGGAAATTTAGCCGGTGCGGCGCAAGTGGCGCTGATGTTGCTCGGTTTCATGGCGCTGTTAATCGTTCTCGAGCGCAGTCAACGCCGCGCCGGTGCTTATCACCCGCGCAACGGGCGCCAACGCAGCCTGCCGCGCTTTGCCCTATCGCGGCGGCGGCAAATAGCGGCGTCGCTGTTTTGCTTTCTACCCATTGCCCTCGGGTTTATTTTACCGCTGGGACTATTGATCGACCACGCCATGAGTGGCCTGTTGCCACGCGGCTTTTGGGCAGCCGTGATGAATTCTATCGGCCTCGCTGTGGCGGCCGCCTTCATCACCTGTTCCCTTGGCTTGCTGTTGGCTTATGGCGCCCGCACAGACAAAGGCGCGACCATGCGGCGACTGGCGCAAGCATCAGCGCTCGGATATGCCGTGCCAGGCACAGTTTTAGCCATTGGTGTTATGCTGGTGCTCGGCACGCTTGGCGAAGCCAGTGGCGGCACGGTGGTGCTCGGCGGCACGGTTTTCGCCCTACTTTTTGCCTATAGCGTGCGGTTTTTATCCTTGGCCTTTGGCACAATAGAAGCCGGATTTGGACGCATTTCACCAGCCATGGATATGGCCGCCCGCAGTCTTGGCACATCGCGATTGGCAACTTTGGGCAAAATTCACATTCCCTTAATGCGGGCGCCGCTTCTGGCCGCCGCGCTTTTGGTGTTTGTTGATGTGATGAAAGAATTGCCAGCCACACTTATTTTGCGGCCATTTGATTTCGACACGCTGGCCAGTCAGGTTTACACCTACGCCTCGGTCGGCCAGCTCGAAGAGGCGGCATTACCAGCCTTGGCCATTATTCTTGTCGGCCTTATTCCGGTTGTCATCAGCCTGACGCTGATAGATCGATCACGCCGTTTCAGTAAATAATTCGCGGCCAATCAGCATGCGGCGGATTTCGGACGTGCCGGCGCCGATTTCGGCCAATTTGGCATCGCGCAGAAACCGTCCGACCGGATTGTCATTAACATAGCCATTGCCGCCCATCAGCTGAATCGCATCGAGCGCGCATTGGGTGGCATTTTCGGCGGCAAATAAAATCGCCGCCGCGGCATCCTTGCGTGTCGTTTCACCGCGATCGCAGGCCTGATTCACGGCATAGACGTAAGCCCGTGAGGCGCTCAGCCGCGTATACATATCGGCCAATTTACCCTGCACCAATTGGAAAGTGCCAATCGACTCGCCAAATTGCTGGCGCTGGTGCACATAAGGCAGCACCGTATCAAGACAAGCCTGCATAATACCAACCGGCCAGGCGGCCAAAACCGCGCGCTCATAGTCAAGGCCGCTCATCAACACTTCTACACCGCGATTCAGCGGCCCCATGATGTTTTCTTCCGGCACTTCGCAATCTTCAAACACTAATTCGCCGGTTTCTGACCCGCGATGGCCAAGCTTGTCGAGCTTTTGCGCGCAGGAAAACCCGGGGAAATCTTTTTCAATCAAAAACGCCGTAATACCGCGCGAATTGGCGGCCGGATCGGTTTTGGCATAGACCACCAACACATCGGCCGACGGCCCATTGGTAATCCAAAACTTGCCACCATTGAGAATATAACGATCGCCCTTTTTCTCGGCTTTTAAGCGCATGGAGACAACGTCAGAGCCGGCGCCGGTCTCGGACATGGCCAAGGCGCCCAAATGCTCTCCAGACACTAATTTGGGCAGATAACGTTGCTTTTGTTCGTCATTGCCCCAGCGGAAAATCTGATTAATGCACAAATTACTATGCGCCCCGAAAGACAGACCCACGGAGGCCGAGGCGCGGCTGATTTCTTCCACCGCAATGGCTTGCGCCGTATAGCCCATGGACACCCCGCCATAGTCTTCCGATACTGTCAGCCCATGCAGCCCCAAATCGCCAATTGGCTTCCACAAGTCACGCGGAAACGTATCCGTGCGGTCAATCTCATCAGCCCGCGGCATAATTTTATCATCGACAAAACTGCGCACGCTATCGCGCATCATATCAATGTCTTCACCAAGGTTGAATTGCAGCATCGGATACTGGTTGGACAACATCTTAAACCCCTAATTTTGCACAAACGTAATTTGCATAAAAAAGGGCCGCCAGATCCCGCCCTAACGGGATCTGGCGGCCCAATTAATTACTCAGCAGCGTAACCGAGGACAGCTTTGGTTTCGAGGAAATCCTCAAACCCCAGCTCACCCCATTCACGACCATTGCCGGATTGTTTATAACCACCAAATGGTGCGTTCAAATCAGCGCCAGCGCCGTTCAAATGCACATTACCAGTGCGCAAGCGTGAGGCCACATCACGGGCATGATTAATGTCGCCCGACTGCACATAACCCGACAAGCCATAGACTGTGTCATTGGCAATCTCGATGGCTTCTTCTTCGCTTTCATATTTCAAAATCGACAGAACTGGGCCAAAGACTTCTTCGCGAGCGATTGTCATGTCATTGGTAACATTGGCGAAAATTGTCGGCTTCACATAGTAACCGGCATTCAGACCATCTGGCTTACCAGGGCCACCGCAGACCAATTCGGTGCCTTCATCAATGGCTTTTTCAATCAGCCCTTGAATTTTATTGAACTGCATTTCACTGACAACTGGGCCAATGGTGACGCCGTCTTCAGTTGGGTCACCAACTTTCACTTGCGCCGCAGCGGCTTTGGCAATTTCGACCACTTCATCATGGCGGGCCGCTGGCACCAACATGCGGGTCGGCGCATTGCAAGACTGGCCGGAGTTCATAAAGCAGCTCTGAACGCCTTGGGCGACGGCTTTGTTAAAGTCGGCGTCATCAAGAATAATATTGGCAGACTTACCACCCAATTCCTGAGCCACGCGCTTCACCGTTTCGGCCGATGATTTGGCAACCATAATACCGGCGCGGGTTGAGCCGGTGAACGACATCATATCAATGTCGGGATGGCGTGACATCACGTCACCAACATTGATACCGTCACCATTGACCAAATTGAACACGCCTGCTGGCACGCCGGCTTCGTCCAGAATTTCAGCAAACAATGCCGCATTCAATGGTGCCACTTCAGACGGTTTCAGCACCATGGTGCAACCGGCGGCAAGGGCTGGCGCTACTTTACAAGCGATTTGGTTAATCGGCCAATTCCATGGCGTAATCAAACCGCAAACACCGACAGGCTCTTTCACAATCATTGTGTTGCCTTGGGCTTTTTCCCATTGGAATTTTTCCAAAATCGAACGCGCGGTTGTCAAATGGGCAATTCCCATCGCCGCTTGCGCTGCTTGTGACAGCCAGCTTGGGGCACCCATTTCACTGGTGATGGTCGCCGCCACTTCACCAATACGGTTTTGATAGGCGGCAATAATGGCATCCAGCAAGTCGAGACGCTCTTGCACGCTGGTGCGCGAGAAGCTCTCAAATGCTTTTCTCGCGGCTGCAACAGCCTTATTCACATCGGCTTCATTGCCCATCATAATTTGACCAATGACTTGCTCATTGGCCGGATTAATCACATCGAACGGCTTCGGGTCAGTTGGCTCGACCCATGCGCCATCAATATAAAATTTCAAACAATTTTCCATTTTCATCTCCCTTTAAGATGGTTCCTATGAAAGCAGATTTACCGTCGCAATCAACCATAATCGTGCCTGCACACAGCAATTTTCACATTTTATCGGCGGACGCCAGAAGGTGGCTTTGCAAACCCAATGTATGGTTTTGTAAATAGTGCGCCAAATTGGCAGCCGGCAAATGCCCCTCCAGCTCGTCAAAAGGCAAAATATCGCCAATCGCCAGCCTCAGGGTCGAATTCATTCGCCGATGCACTTCATGGAAAATCAGCGCCGCGCGTAAATCATAACTCAAATGGCTGGCCCATTGAAACAACGCCGAATTTTGGCCGTCAAAAAACACCGGCAACACCGGTGCTTTGGCGCGCCGCACCAATTGTCCCACCAGCGGTGCCCACGGCTCATCGATAGCCTGTTTTTTTAGAAGTTTGGGTGTTGTCGATATCGCACCGGCGGGAAAAATAATCACCGCCCCGCCCTGCGCCAACCATTCGCGCGCTGCCCGTCGCGACGCCAAATTGGTGGCCAGCGCTTTTTCAGTAGGCTCAAAGTCAACCGGCAACACATGCGGCGCCATTTCATCGGCGCGGCATAAAACGCTATTGATCAAAATTTTGAAGTCGGATCTTTGCTGCGCCACCAGCCAGCAAATGGCAATTCCGTCGAGCACCCCATAGGGATGATTGGCGACTATTACTAATGGGCCGGTTTTCGGCACGCTCTCAGGGCGATTGCCGGCGAACTGCAAATCGACATTGAGCCGACGGACAACCTCGCCCCAAAACACCGAATGCGGCAGCTTGTCTTTTCGATAGTCCATGTAAATACGCTTCAACTGCGGTTGCCCGCTCAACATCTCTATCGAGCGGATCAACAAATTGCGCGGCAACGAATAGTCCGGTGACGCATAGCTGAATTCGTCTATCAACACATTAAACCCTCACACATGAACCCTTACTCAGTGAACGCTTTTATTTAATTTAGATGACAAAAGTTTGACAAACCAGAAGCCGCCGACTAGGTCAGCGCTTTTTGAATTTCACAGGCCAGCAGCCAAATTCGGTCACGTCCCCAGCACGAGAATAATTCCTTACCTTGCGCATCCAATAGACGATAGCTCGGCACGCCCCACAGGCCAGAGGCCATCATTTGCAGGCGATTGTCCTCGATTTCCGCTTCCCAATCCGTGTTGTCGACCACTTTCGCCGCCTCATCCCAATCCAATCCGGCCCGCTCAACGGCTTTTTTCAGCCCCTCATCTGTGCCGACATCAACCCCTTCGGCCCAAGCCAGCTGACAAAATGCGTGCAAAAATTCGCCCCCCTTGCCGGCCGCATTGGCCATTGGGAACAGCGAATAACAGCGCCGCACAGGCGCCCCGACAGGGTCGGAAATTTTACCAAATGCCACGCCAATACGATCGGCCTCACGCTTGGTATCGCCAAGAATATAAAACCCTTTGCGACGCGGCACCGGAAGCCCGCGCATAACCATCGGCAGAACTGGCCGCATCACTAGATTGACCGGATAATGATTAGGCAAATCGAGAGTTTCCTCCATCGCCACATAGCTATACGGACTGCGCGCCGAGGGATAAAACTCAACCGTCAAACGGCCACTGGCCGGCTTGGCCATGAATGACGGACGCTCCTGAAAATGCGCCAATTGCTGAAACCCTTGATGGCGCAATTGCGCCTTGGCTAAGCGCTGTTCCAAATAGGGCAAACGGTCAACACCCCAATACCATTCGCCGCCATAATAAATCACCCCGCCCAAATAATGCCCGAGGCGTTCGCGCATTTTCGTGCCGCTGTCAAACACCGCATCGGCTTCTTGCTGGCTCACCAGCGCATAGCCGCTCAGTGCCGCCGTATCGGCGCGCCACAAAGCCGCGCCAATATCCGCCGCCGCGCTGACAAGATTGCCCGAGGCCGCCAAAGCGCGGTGCGCCAAAGCCAGGTTTTCAGCCGATGGTTGCTGGCCCGGATCAGCATAGTCCAATTTATGATAGGGGGCAATTTTGGCCGCATCACGGCGGGCATAATCTTCAAGTGCTTGGCGTTCAGGCGCCGCCTCATCATCCGGCTCACCGACTAAAACGATTTTCAAATCAACATTATAGCGGGCCTTCAGCTCTGGCAGCCATTGCGCCAGCAAATTACTATACGGGTCGTCCGGCTGATGGAAATAAATGACTTCATGGCCGGCCCCTTTGGCGCTGCGTTTGATTTCAGAAAACCCGCGCCGCAAGCCTTTGAACCAATGGCTGGTAAGAATTGAGCTGACGAGGGGAGGTATTTTTTTGACAACCATGATGTGAGTCCTGTGTTTTGAGCGGAAAAAATCTGCGTGATTCAGTTTACCTACTTGCTTGACGATTCGCACGAACAACCCATTTTACCTAAATGGCGATGCGTAAAAAATCTGACTTGCCCAGCAAGATGTGTCAAGCATGTGGACGCCCTTTCACGTGGCGAAAAAAATGGGCCCGTGACTGGGAGCAGGTGAAATATTGCTCCAATCGATGTAAGGGCGAAAGGCAAAAGACCAATCATGGCTGAGCTTATTCTCATATTGGGCGACCAATTGTCGGCCAGCTTGTCGAGCCTGAAAGCCGCCCCTGAGGCCGAGGTGGTGATGGCTGAACTGGTCGATGAGGCGCATTATGTCGCCCATCATAAGCAAAAAATCGTGCTGGTTTTTTCAGCCATGCGGCATTTCGCCGAGCAATTGCGCCAGTCGGGCCGCACCGTGCATTATTTTGCCTATGGCGACACGCCGCAACTCTCCAGTTTCACCGAAACGCTGAACCATATGCAGGGGGTGAAAAACTATCAGCGCCTGATGGTCACCGAACCGGGTGAGTATCGCCTGAAAGAAGAATTCGCCGCTTGGTCGGGGACGCCGGCGCTGGATATTCTTCCTGATGACCGGTTTTTGGCCGATCACCAGCAGTTTCAAACATGGGCCGATGGCCGCAAGCAATTACGTATGGAGTTTTTCTACCGCGATATGCGCCGTCAAACTGGCCTGCTGATGGACGGCGACCAGCCGGTAGGCGGCCAGTGGAATTACGACAGCGACAATCGCAAAAAATTGCCACGCGGGCACGTGCTGCCGCCCCGCCTACGGGCTGAAACGGACACTCTCACGGCGCAAGTTATGGCTATTGTCGAAGAAAACTTCGCCAGCCATATGGGCAATCTCGACCGCTTTGATTGGCCGGTGACGGCGCAGCAGGCGGAGGCGCATCTGGCGCATTTTCTTGACGTCTGCCTGCCACAGTTTGGCGATTACCAAGACGCCATGAAACAGGGAGAGGTGTTTCTTTACCATTCGCTGATTGCCAGCAGTCTCAATTTGGGTCTGCTTGACCCGCTGAAAATCTGTCAGGCGGCCGAGTTGCGCTGGCAGCAGGGTCTTGCCCCATTAAATGCGGTCGAAGGGTTTATTCGCCAAATCATTGGCTGGCGCGAATTTATTCGCGGTATTTACTGGCTGAAAATGCCGCATTATGAAACCAGCAATTATTTTGAATACAGCCGCAAATTGCCAGAGTTTTACTACTCTGGCGACACCGATATGGCGTGTATGAAAGACGCCATTGTTGCGACCCAAAACCACGCCTATGCGCATCACATTCAGCGGCTGATGATTACCGGCAATTTCGCCCTTTTGGCCGGTCTGGCGCCGGCCGAGGTCAATCAATGGTATCTCGAAGTCTATGCCGATGCCTATCAATGGGTGCAATTGCCCAACACCCACGGCATGGCACTGTTCGCCGATGGAGGGGTTGTCGGCTCCAAACCCTATGCCGCTTCGGGCGCGTATATTAACCGCATGTCCGACCACTGCAGCGGCTGTCGTTATGATGTGAAACAGCGCGAGGGCGAGGACGCGTGCCCGTTTAACTATTTATATTGGGACTTTATGATGCGTCACGAGGATAAGCTTGGCGACAATCCACGCATGGGCATGGTCTATCGCAATTTGCAGAAAATGGACGACGCGCGCAAATCCGATGTCCGCGCCAGTGCGGCAAAATTTCTGGAGCAGCTGAAATGAGTGACGCAAATCTACCATCAAAAGACGGCTTACCGCTTGACGCGCTCTCCTTGCGCATCACCAATTATCTTGCCTGCACCAAATGCGCCGCCGAGATTGAAACCCTCAACCCGCCGCAATCGTTGCAAGATTACAGCCAGATTGACGCTGGTTTTACCGATTGGGGCGTGCAAATTTGGTGCCGTCGCCATCAGGTGAATATTGTGCATATTGATTTTCAACAACAGCGTTTACCGGCAGATTTTCGCCGCTTAGAGCTAAGCTAACACGACCAGAGGAGAAACATATGGCCCGCCCATTACCGTTCACCGCCGTCACCGATACGGCAGAAAAATTCGACATTAATTTTCCAATGCATCCGGCCACTGAAGCGCCAATGCGGGTGCATCAGTTAATCGGCGATATTTTGGAAACCGTCAGCCGCGAAGTGCGTCGCGATAACATGGCCAATGGCGATGTTTTGCAAGCCATGGCCATGGCGCTCGCCGTGCGCGCGCGGATGATTGCCAGCCACCCTGAGACCACCACCGGACTGGCCCGCGATTTATTGGAAGCGGCCATTGAAGGTGTTCTGGAAGCGCAAGTCAGCGCCCCGCCCTCTGGTCAAGCCTAGGGCCGATTAAGCCGGAATTGTTTGCCCATCAAACGCCAGAACATGACCCGAGTCGCTGGCCTGCGCCTGATCGATGACCTGCAGTAAATAGCCAGCCGATTGTTGCGGGGTGAATAGTTTTTTGGCCGCCACAGCCGATTGAAACGGTGCCGAAAGACCAGTGTCAACCGTGCCCGGATGCAAGCCCAGCACCAACCTATTCGGATGCCGTCGCGCCACTTCCAGAGCGGCAGTTTTTACAATCATATTCTGCGCCGCTTTGGCCGCCCGATAGCTATACCACCCGCCCAGCTGATTATCGCTGATCGAGCCGACGCGGGCCGACAAATGCGCCATCACCGCCTTGCCCTGTGTTGCCATCAGCGGCTGCAAATATTTGCAGATCAGCGCTGGGCCAATGGCGTTAACTTGCAAAACCTGCGCCATGCTGGTCGCGTTAATTTGGTTGAGAGATTTTTCCGGTGCAACTTCTAATAAATTGTCGTGCAGCAAGCCAGTGGCGTTGATAATCAGCTGAAACGGCGGCTGATTTTTCAATGTTTCGGCCAGGCCAGCGACCGAGGTTTCATCGCAAATATCGCAGATATGAGCCGTTTTTGGGTCATTTTTTTGCCGCGCCACGCGCACCAGATTGACATGTGGTGCCGCCTCAAGCAGCTCACAAAACCCGGCCCCCAAGCCGCCAGAGGCGCCAATAATCAGCACATTTGCCGGTGACGGAAAGCTTTCAAGCATGATGTTTGACCCTCTCAATAATGACACGTGCGTCACTTTTTTCTTTACACAAAAGCGTCGACGTTTCATCATTATTTATATCGCTGAGTTCATATCTCAAGCAGATGATATCGCAGGGAGAGCGGGCGAGGCGCGCAAGGCTCTATTGGTTCAAAAAACCTTGAATAACCATCATGCGCTGCCTCGCATCCTCCGGCCGATATTCGACCCCCTCGCCCACACCCCAAATCGGCGCCGGCCATGCCGCATCATCAATATGTCGGGCAATCACATGCACATGCAATTGGCGCACCATATTGCCAAGTGCCGCGACATTCATTTTATCGGCTTGTGCGGCCGTGCGTAGCCCATTGGCGCAACGCATCGACAGGTCGAACAAACGCGCGCGGTCGGCCTCTGGTAAATCCTGCCATTCTTCAGCGCCGGCAATTTGCGGCACCAGCACCAGCCACCAATAGCGGCTATCATTGGACAGCCGAACATCAATATTATCGACAATCATCACCGATTGCGTATCAGCCGCCAAACGCGCATCAAGCACGAAACCGCTCATTTGCTTAGCCCAGCGCCGTATCGGAGACAAATGGATTGGTTTGTTTTTCAAACCCCAATGTCGATGTTGGCCCATGGCCGGGAATAAAGGTGATATCCAAATCAAGACTGAACAGCCGATCGGTAATCGACGAAATTAATTGCTGATAATCGCCTTTGGGAAAATCCGTGCGCCCGATAGAACCTTTGAAAATAACATCGCCGACCATGGCGACCTTATCTTCCGGCTGCACAAACACCACATGACCTGGTGTATGGCCTGGGCAGTGCACCACGTCAAAGCTGACACCGGCGGCCTCCACCTTATCACCATTTTCCAGCCACTGATCCGGCTCGAAAGCCAGTGCTTCGGGAAAGCCATATTGCTGGGCGGCGGCCGGCATGCCATCGATCCAGAATTTATCTTCCTTATGCGGGCCAATAATCGGCACGCCGCGCTGTTCGGCCATTTCGGCAACGCTGCCGGCATGGTCGAGGTGCCCATGTGTGACCAATATTTTTTCAATTTCAATATTGTTTTCATCAATAAATTTATTCAGCAAAGCCAAATCGCCGCCGGGGTCGACAATCGCCCCTTTCATCGTGTCTTCATTCCAAAACACGGTGCAATTCTGCTGGAACGGGGTCACAGGAATAATTTGATAACGTAACATAGTCTCTCCCAAATCTGGCCCAAACTTGGCCGAAGCTCACGTGCCAGCATAAACCTTTTGGTCGCTGAATCAAAACAGCTTAGAATCTGATTCGTGTTTAACAAACGAAAGGAGGTGATCCATTGTCTAGTGAAAGGTCTAATTTGAGGTATCCCATGTTGCGACTGAATACGGCCGTGGAACAACCCTTACGTCCGGTCGGTGTGCAAATATAAAAGGATTCCTTGAATCCAATCACGGGGGCGCTCGCATTGCGGGCGCCCTTATTGTTACCCCAAACTCCAAAATTTTTTACCGACAGCTCGGTTTTCGGGGGTATAAACCCTGATGAGTTACTTTCTCGGCATTGACCTTGGCGCCAGCAGTCTGAAAGCCAGTCTGGTTGACGGGCAAGCTCGGCAACTGGCCAGCGCCAGCGCACCGATTGCTAGCGCCCATCCGCAAGCCGGTCAGGTGGAGCAAAATCCGGCCGATTGGCTCTCCGCCTTATGCCACGTGCTGGCAAGTTTACAGCACACACAGGAAAACAGTTTCTTAAAAATCGAAGCCATTTGCTTCTCCGGCGGGGCACATATTGCCGTATTGCAAGGGGCCGATGGTGCGGTCTTGCGACCGGCAATTATGTGGAGCGATCAGCGCGCCCATGAGGAAGCCAGTTTCTTACAGAGCCAGAATGTCGAAGCTGTGACGCGCAACCGTCCCAATCCGACATGGAGCTTGCCGCAACTCATCTGGCTACAGAAACACCAACCGGAAATGATGCAAAAGTGCCACCGCATCAGCTTCGCCAAAGACTGGTTGCGCAGCCAGCTGACCGGCGATTGGCAAACCGACGCCAGCGAGGCCGTCGGCGCCCTGATGACCGACTATCACAACGCCACACAGCATAACCAATGGCATGACGATTTGCTGGCCTATGCCGGTCTTAGCCCTCAACACATGCCACCGCTGGCCGATATGCTATCAATGGCCGGCCATGTCACCCAATCCGCCGCCCAACAAACCGGCCTGAAAGTCGGCACGCCGGTTTATCAAGGGGCAATTGATACCACTGTCGAATGGCTGTGTTGTGCGCCGCTGACGGCTGGCACGGCAAGCCTTAAACTGGCCTCTGCCGGCGTGCTGGCATTTGGCGACACATCGGCCAAGCCGCACCCACCGGTGTCACTGTATCCGCATATTTTGCCCGATACGCATTACCACGCGGCGGGGATGAATAATTGCATGGGCGCCCTGCATTGGGTGCGCCAGCTTTATTTATCAGATATGGATTTGCACGAGATGCAGGCCCTCGCCCAAACCGCCCCAATGGGCAGCAACGGTGTGGTTTTTTACCCCTATCTCAACGGCGAGCGCGCCCCACTTTGGGATGCCAGCCGCACCGCCAGCCTTTGCGGGCTGAGCCGTGGCACCACGCGAGCCGATATTGCCCGCGCCGCCTATGAAGGCATTGGCCACGCGTTAAATGAGATTTTTCAGGATATGACAGCAAAAATTGGAGCCAGACCTGACCGCCTGCATTTGCTTGGCGGTGGCGCGCAAGATGCGTTTTGGGGACAAATGCTGGCTGACATGATGGATGTCGAGATTGCGCGCGGACAGCACACGGATTGTTCTTTCGCCACCGCCCTGATGGCGATGACCGCAGATGGCGCCTTTGCCGATGTGACAGAAGCAGCGGCGGCTGGTTATCAACATGCGGCACATTTTACACCTGACAAATCCAAAACCCGTGGTTATGCTGATTTTCACGATTTATTTATAGCGCAGCGCCAACAATAGCGGCGCTCAATGGAGACCAAAATGGAAAACCGTATTGATTTCAAAGTCGAGAACCACATTGCCCATATTCATATGGTGCGTAGCGACAAAATGAATGCCCTCGACAATGACATGATGATGGCTCTGATTGACGCTGGCGAGCGGTTGACAACCGACAAAGATATTCGCGTTGCGGTTTTGTCTGGTGAAGGCAAAGCCTTTTGCGCCGGTCTTGATATGGCGAATTTCGCGCAAATGGCCAGTGCCTCAAGCGGTGGCAAATCTGACGTCACCCGCACCAAGCTCGCCGAGCGCACCCACGGCCTCGCCAATCGCCCGCAACAAGTGGCTTATGCGTGGCGTGAAGCACCGGTGCCGGTTATCGCTGCCGCTCAAGGTTTCGCCCTTGGTGGCGGGTTTCAATTATTCATGGGCGCAGACATGCGCTATGCCGCTCCAGAAACCAAATTCTCCATTATGGAAATCAAATGGGGTCTGGTGCCAGACATGGGCACCACACATGCGATGACCCGTGTCGCTGGCGAAGATGTTGTCAAAGAACTAGCCATGACCGGACGCATTTTCCTCGCCGAAGAAGCCCGCGAGCTTGGTTTCCTGACCCGTATTTGTGATGACCCGCTGGCCAGCGCCATGGATACCGCTGGTCAAATCGCGGCCCGCAACCCGCAAGCCATTCGCGGCATTAAACGCTTGTTCAATGAGCCAGCCGACCGTGATATTGCCGCCACCCTGATGCTAGAAAGCGTGCTGCAAGACGACATCATCGGTTATCCGAACCAAATTGAAGCCGTGACAGCGGAATTGGAAAAACGTCCAGCGCATTTCACCGATGAGGACGAAACCGCCAAGGCGGCTGAATAACAATCAGCCGCTGAAAAGAGACACACTGCGGCCAATCAGCCAATAAACAGACAGGCCACCCAGCGCCACAACCGGCGCTTGATAGACGACAGCGACCAGTCGTGGTTGCGCCAGCCTATTGGCTTCCAGCACAATAGCCAATCGTGAGCCAATCAATAAAGCCACCGCGACAATCATCAATTGCCCAACCTCAATGCCAATATTGAAAAGTGCCAAAGCCGGAAGGGCGGCGTCTCGCGGCAGGCCAATATCGGCCAGCACACCGGCGAAGCCGAAACCATGCAAAAGCCCGAATAAAAATGCCACTGATTGCGGATAACGCGTCGCCAAAATGGAACGATTTTCAGGCGCCTGCGCCAGCTCAATGGCGACGAATAAGATCGACAGGGCGATAATCATTTCAACCACTGACGACGAGAGCTGCACCCAACCAAACACCGATATCGCCAAGGTGAGCGAGTGAGCCAAAGTAAAACCTGTGACCACCAAGGCCAGAGGCTTCCAGCCTTGCACCAGCATCACCAGTCCGAGCACAAAAAGAATATGGTCGAAGCCAAATAGTAAATGCTCCACCCCCATGCCGAAATAAGCGCCCAGACCGGCGCCCCCACCAGAGAATTCTTGCAGCGGGCGGTCTGCCGTCAGCCGCAAACTGGTTGCTTGGCCGGTCAGCGGATTCAATTGCACGAACACATCAGTGATGGTTTTTTGCAAGCCCTCAACGCCAATTTTCTGCCCCAAAAGGCCGCCTTCACAAATTAAGGTGAAGCTCTCGACCAAAGCACCCGGGCGCCGCCGCATGGTGCTATCGCCATCGCGCTTGCAGTTGATCGGGAACACCGGCCGCAAACCGAGACCCGCGACTTGCTGGCGGCTATCGCGCACCGGTTGTTTCCAGCTAATGGCGAAAACATCTTCCGCCTTTTCATTGATTTCTATATAGCCTGGGCGCACTTCATGGGCTGTTGCGGTCGCCATAGTGGCCCAAAAAACTGCCAATAAAAGCAGATGTTTCATTGCCCGCCCTCAAGCGGCACCATTTCAACGCGGTAGTCTTGGCGCAGTTTTTCCCACGCCGCCTGCTGCGCAATGCGCGCCTGCTCGCCATGCCAATCATTGGCCACTTTTTCAATCATGCTGGTAAATTCAGGCACTTGCTTCTGGCTGCGCGCCACCAGTTTCACCACATGCCAGCCATAGGCCGACCGCACGGGGCCAAACCATATGTTAACCTGCGGTTGGTCAAATACGGCATCGGTGAAACGCCCACCCATCAACTGCAGCAAGTCGGTTTGCGACTGACCGGCATATTCGCGATTGAGCATAAATGGTTGCCCCAGCAGGCGCCAATTGGCCTCATCGGCGCCCACTTGCGCCAATAATGCCTTCGCCTCAGCTTCTTTATTGGCAAATATATGCTGGAAGCTCACCTTTTCGGGCTGGCTGTAACGCTCAACATTGGCGTCAAAATAGACCTTTAGACCAGCTTCATCTGGGGATTCGGGCGGCTCGACATCACCGAGGAAAAACTCGACCTTTTGTGCCAAACGGCGGCGAATGATTACATCTTGTTGATCGAGACCAAGCCGCGCCGCTTCGCGCACCAGAATTTCTTCGCGCACATAACCTTCGATTAAAGCGTCGAGCTGGCTCGCATTAGGTGGCGATTTGGTTTGCGCCTGCCATTGCACGGCCAATTTTTCGACCAGAGGCAAGTCAATCAGAATCACCTTGTTCTGGCGTTGTTGCCAAGCCCATTCAGCGGCGAATAAAGCACCGCCAATTAAAACAAACCATATGAGACGATCACGCAACATCGTGCGCATGAAAGAAACGATAACACGCATGATATCTGATTAGTGCTCCAGCCAAATCGGTGATGACCAAACACGTTCCTGAATGGTTGCAGCCAGTGACGGATTGGGCCGAGATCCAGCCCGCAAAGCGTCCCATGTCGACCAACGACAGGTCGGGTTTTCAATTGCCCGCACGTAGTAAAATGCGTTTTCATCAGCATTAAACTGCGGATCGCGCCAATGCGCTTTCAGCTCATCAGCGCCGCTATCTGCTTGATAAGAGCAATCGGTAAGGTCAACCTGCGCATTATTGTCAGGGCAACGATTGGTCGTCGCGTCAACCGGTGCGCCACCGGCACAGGCAATATCATAAACCGCTTCATGCGAAACGCCGTCGTTGTCAATCCAGCCTTTGATGATTTGCATACGCTGCAAAGGGGCGCTCAGCGGGTCACGTGTCGCCCACACCAGAAAATCAGGTTGCTTGTTTTTGCGGATTAGCAAGTCTGACCCCATCGGTACGCCTTTGGCGTAGGCTTTTTTCACTAATTGCGCGTCATCGAGTAGTTTGGGGCCCATGCCATAACCGGCAAAGAACCGAACCCGCATACGTGGCCCGCTTGTGCCGAAAGTTTCCTTGCGACGCATGGCAGCGAAAATAGACTGACGTGTATTCTCCTCAGCCCAAACGCCAGCCAAACCTGATGCCCCCCAGCTTGACCATTGCATATGCAAAAATCCCGGTGCCGGATTTTTTGGCGCCACACCTGTGCTGGCATCTTCCGGCATGTTGTATTGGGTCCACATATTGCTGAGGCGGAAAACCTGTGCGCCCAAACGCTGCATCCAACTAAGTTCAACAGATCCGCGCAATACGCCATTGAAATCGACCATGCCGATTTTCGACCAATAATTGCTCTCGGTAAATGCGCCCGCCCCGACATGGGTATCAGAAGCTGAAATCAGACCGAATTTGAACGGATTGCCAGCGCCGGCTTTTTGCAGTTCCAGACCCTTACGATAGGCTTCGCGCACATAGGAACCTTGTACTTTGCTTTCATACCAAGTGGCGATTTGGTATGGCATGATTTCGAAATTAGCGAATTCATCATTCGGCGACAAAAGCGGGTGCGTTTCTGATGTGCCTTTGACCTGAGAAATCTCAACCAATGGCTCATTACGCATACGCATAGCGCTATAACGCGCGTCGATCTCTTTGCCGTCATAGGTTTTATCCCAGAACATATAGCCGTCTGAGCCATTAGAGTTATGCGGGATGGCAATACTATCCATACCTCTATCGCGCAGACTATCCATCCAACGCCATAGGTTTTCAGGGTTTTTTGAAATCAGACGCGAAAACGGCTCATCTGGCGCACCGTCTTCAAAAATCACATTCCTGTGCAGGTTTTCAAACGTGTCTTGGCTGGATGTATATTCGTAGGCAGTAAAAGTGGTAAACTTGCCCGGATCATTGTGCCGGTCTGCGGCGGCAATTGTCTCTGCCCAAGCCGACCGAACAATATCCATATCTAACAGATCATCTTCAACTTGTTGGCCAATATACGGCAGCATTTGACCAAAGGCTTGGCGACGTTCACTGGCCGTTTTGGCCTCACGAAGCGCCGTTGCCACACGGTGCGAACCAACAGAACTATCGGCGTCAAACATCGCCGGCACCATGCCAAGATACATGGCATGATCGGTCGTCGCTTGGAAATCAAGTGGTACCGGAAGTTTCATCTCAAAACCGGCCGGATGGCCAATGGCCTCGCCTTTGGCATAACGATATGACTCGTCCGGGCCGTTACGGTTGCCGAAAATAAACGCATCGAAAGATAGTTTTGTGTGTACGTGCGTTTCGCCAAATAGCGCTTCACGATTTTGCGGTGCGGCTTGGGCCAATGACGGCAAAAGCAGCGCAACCATAAGACCTGTTTTGATTTTATTCATGACTTCCTCCCAGAAGACCAATTATTGCCAGATGAGCCCGAAAAGAACAAGACTAAAGCCGAAAAATAGGTGCATTGCGTCGGTTTTGTTCTTTCCTATAATCAGGGGTGAGGGAGTTCACAATGACACAAGAAAAATATGCGGATATTTATCAAAGCTGGCGCGATGCACCGGAGGCCTTTTGGGCAGCACAGGCGACGCTGATAGACTGGTCAAAACCACCGGAAACAATTTTCCAAACCAATGAATCCGGCGACCGTTGGTATGTCGATGGCGAAATGAACACATGTTATAATTGCGTCGACCGCCATGTTGCGGCTGGACACGGTGAGCGTGAAGCGCTGATTTATGACAGCCCAATGACTGGCAGGTGTGAAAAAATAACCTATGCCGCGCTGCAAGAACGAGTCGAGTGCGTCGCTGGTATGTTGCAAAACCACAATATTGGCAAAGGTGATAGGGTGATTATCTATATGCCGATGATTGCCGAAACGGCGATTGCGGCGCTCGCCTGCGCCCGTTTGGGAGCGGTTCACTCAATTGTTTTTGGCGGATTTGCGGCTGCTGAGCTGGCAACGCGGATAGATGACGCCCAACCAAAAATGATCATGGCAGCCTCTTGCGGCCTCGAACCGGGTCGGGTGATTGCCTATAAACCCTTAATTGACGCCGCCATTGAACTGGCCGAGCACAAACCAGACCATGTTGTGATGTGGCAACGCCCAGAACAGCCGGCCAAGCTTTCCGCCCCCCGTGATGTCGACTGGCAAAGCCAAGAGCAAGCCGCGCGAGCGGCCAATTTGCGGCCAGCTTGCGTCGCCGTAAAAGCCACTGACCCGCTGTATATTCTTTACACCTCCGGCACCACAGGCATTCCCAAAGGTGTGGTGCGAGACAATGGCGGCCATTTGGTGGCGCTGTGTTGGTCGATGAAGAATATTTATAACATCGCCCCCGGCGAGGTGTTTTGGTCGGCCTCAGACTTTGGCTGGGTCGTTGGCCACAGCTTTATTCTTTATGGCCCGCTGGCCATTGGTGCCACCAGCGTAATTTATGAGGGTAAACCAGTGGGTACGCCGGATGCTGGCGTTTTTTGGCGGGTGATGTCAGCCCATAATGTGCGCGCCTTATTTACCGCCCCAACGGCTTTTCGGGCAATCAAAAAACAAGACCCTGACGGCAAGCTGATCAAAGATTACGACCTATCATCACTCCGCACGCTTTATTTGGCTGGCGAACGAGTTGACCCTGACACAATTAATTGGGCTGAGGCACATTTAAAAATTCCAGTGATTGATAATTGGTGGCAAACCGAAACCGGCTGGCCGATTTGCGCCAATCCAATTGGCATTGAAACACTGCCGATTAAAAAAGGCTCGCCCGCGCGCGCCATGCCAGGTTATGAAATCGCCGTTCTTGATGACAGCAACCAGCCCGTCGGCCCCAATGAGACCGGCGCGATTGTCATTAAACTGCCCCTGCCGCCCGGTTGCCTGCCAGATTTATGGCAAAACAATGAAGGCTTTCAAACCGCCTATATGGTTGATTATCCGGGCTATTACAAAACCGGCGACGCTGGTTTTCTGGATGAGGACAGCTATCTTTACGTGATGTCGCGCACCGATGATATTATCAATGTCGCCGGTCACCGCCTATCGACCGGCAGTATGGAAGAAGTGCTTGCTGGCCACAAAGACATCGCCGAATGCGCGGTTTTAGGCGTGCGCGACGCATTGAAAGGCGAAGTGCCGCTGGGGCTATTGGTGCTCAATGATGGGGTCAATCGCCCCGATGATGAAATTCTTACCGAAGCTATCCAGCTGGTACGCGACCAAATCGGGCCCGTGGCCGCTTTCAAACTGGCTTTGCGCGTCGCCCGTTTGCCTAAGACACGGTCGGGCAAAATCTTACGCGCCACGATACGCAAAATTGCCAATGGCGAGACGTGGGCCATGCCGGCAACAATTGACGACCCCGCGATTCTCGACGAGATTAGTCAGGCACTGCATGACATTGGCTATCCGCAACCCAAGGAAAATGAATAGGAATAAAATGAGTAATTTAATTAGCGTTGAACATCGCGAAGGCATTGCCTTGTTAACCCTTAATCGTCCCGAAGCGATGAATGCGCTATCGCGCGATCTGCGGCAGCAACTATCGGAAACCATTGACGCCATGGAAGCCGACGACAATGTGCGGGTGATTATTCTCACCGGGGCTGGCGAGCGGGCATTTACCGCAGGCCTCGATTTGAAAGAATTGGGCAGCGAAGACGGCGGCCCGGCGCTGACCATTGAAAGTTTCGATCCGGTCAAATCATTGGAGCGTTTTTCAGGCCCAATCATTGGTGCCATTAACGGTGTTGCAATCACCGGCGGCTTCGAGCTGGCTTTGGCATGCGATGTGCTAATTGGCTCGCCCAATGCACGCTTCGCCGACACACACGCGCGGGTCGGCATTTTACCTGGCTGGGGTTTAAGCCAAAAATTATCCCGCTTGCTCGGCCCCTCACGGGCCAAAGAAGCCTCGCTGACTGGTAATTTCATATCTGCCGAGCAGGCTTTGGCGTGGGGCCTGATCAACCATATTGTGCCACAGGATCAATTGCTTGAGGCCGCCTTCAAGCTTGCGGGCGATATGCTGTCATGCGTGCCTGAAACCTTGGATGCCTATAAAGCCCTGATTGATGATGGCTATGCCGCCAGTTTCGGCGACGGCCTGAAATTGGAAGCACAGCGAGGCCGCGCCGCCAATCAGCAAGTCAATGGAGATGCCATTGAAGCGCGCCGAGAGGCCATTCGCCAGCGCGGTCAAAAGCAAAAATCTAACTAAATTAAAAATCTAACTAAGGAAATTCACTATGTATGACACGCCTCGCCTCACCCCCAAATCATCGTCTCTCTCAGGATGGCGCGCGCCGCAAAATATACGCTGGGCATTGCGCAATTTTTCCATTTTGCCAAGCATGATGGTACCGCGTGGCGAGACCACATATCAGTTGGAAAAAGGGCGCCAGTTTGACGTCGAGAGTTTCACCTATGATTTTCAGGGCCAGCAAGTCCGCCTCGGTGACGCCATGCAAGCCGACAGCATGGATGGCTATATCGTGATCAAGGATAATGAAATTATCTTTGAAAAATATTTCGATAATTTCCGCAACCATGACCACCATTTATGGGCATCAATGACCAAGTCACTCATCTCAACCGCTTACGGCATCGCGGTCGATGAATTTGGCATTGATGAAACCAAAACACCGGCTGATTATATAGAGGAACTGGCTGATAGCGTGTTTGCTGAGGTCACCATTCGCGACGTCTTAAACATGGTGACCGCGTTAAATTACACCGAGGAATATGATGAAATGACGCCCGGCAGTGTACATTTTGAGTATTTCCGCCGACTTGGATTATTTGCTGATTTCGAATTAATGGCCATCGACCCAATGCAGTCCGATGCGCCGCGCGGCATCCAATCCATGCTGCCGCAGTTTGAACAGGCTGAAGGTGGCGTCACTGGTGGCAAGTTTGAATATCAATCACCCAATGTTGATGTGATTGGCATGCTGATCGAACGCGTCTCTAAGCAAAGCATTCGTGACTATGTGCAGGCGAAAATCTGGGGTCCATTGGGCACTGACCACGATGCGAGTTTCAGCACCGATGTTGCCTTTTCGCCAATCGCCACTGGCGGCTTTAACTCGACCCTGCGCGACGCCGCACGGTTTGGCCTCATGGCACTGGGCGACGGCAAACTAGGCGACACGCAAATCGCCCCAAGCGCCTGGATTCAAGATACTTATAAGCTGACAGACAAAGATTTAGCGGCCGGACAAGCAGCCGTCCAATCGGATATTGAAAACCCGCGTTATATTCCGGGCTTCACCGGATATCGCAGTTTTTGGTGGCAATTTGACCAGAGCCAAGGCGAACGCATGGCCATGGGCGTGCATGGGCAAGTGATTTACGTCAATAAAGCCAAAAACTTAGTGATTGCCAATTTTGCCAGCCCTGAGCAAACCGCCAATATGCTGCGTCCGAGCTTCAAGCAAATGCTGACTGGCACACGAGCCCTTGCGGCAAGCCTATAAAATGACCGCGCCGAATGATCTCGATGCATTTTTCATGCCGTTTACGGCCAGCCGTCAGTTCAAGGCGAATCCTCGGCTGCTGACCCATGCCAAGGGCATGTATTATACCGCGCATGATGGCCGCAAAATTATGGACGGCACGGCTGGTCTTTGGTGCGTCAATGCCGGTCATGGTCGCGAAACCATCACCCAAGCCATCGCCGCGCAATTAAACCAATTGGATTACGCACCAGCCCTGCAAGTGGCCCACCCTAAAGCCTTTGAGCTCGCCAATCGGCTGGTTGCCATGACGCCGGAGCCCCTGCAACACGCGTTTTTCACCAACTCCGGTTCCGAGAGTGCCGATACCGCGCTGAAAATTGCGCGCGCCTATCATCAGGCACGCGGCGAGCACGAACGCACGGTTTTAATTGGTCGCGCGCGCGGCTATCACGGGGTTAATTTCGGCGGCATTAGCGCCGGCGGCATTGCCAATAACCGCGCCGCCTTCGGGCCATTACTCGGCGATAGCGATCACTTATGCGACACACATGATTTGGCCATAAACGGTTTTTCGCGCGGTCAACCGAAGGCTGGCGGGCTGGCCATGGCCGATGACTTATTGCGGCTGATTGAGACTTATGGCGGCCATCGCATTGCCGCCGTCATGGTCGAGCCAGTAGCCGGATCGACCGGTGTGCTCGTGCCGCCGGTGGGCTATTTGCAACGCTTACGCGAGATTTGCGACGCGCATGGCATATTGCTGATTTTCGACGAGGTGATTACCGGCTTCGGGCGATTGGGCACCGGCTTTGCCAGCGATTATTTCTCAGTCACGCCAGATATTATGGCACTGGCCAAAGGTCTCACCAGCGCCACTTATCCATTGGGCGCGGTGATGGTAACGCGAGAAATTCACGATGCCTTTATGCATGGCCCCGAACATATCATTGAGTTTTTCCATGGCTATACATATTCAGGCCATCCGGTGGCCTGCGCTGCCGCTTTGGCGACCTTAGATATTTACCAAAACGAGGGATTGTTTGCCTATGCCGCCAGCCTAGCGCAGCAATGGGAAGATGGTCTGCATAGTTTAGCCGATTGCCCGCATGTGATTGATGTGCGCAATATTGGGTTGATGGGGGCTGTTGAATTGCAACCGCTAGATCAAGCCCCAGTTAAGCGGGCTTTTGACGCTTATCTGCGCGCCTATGACAAGGGCTTTCTCATCCGTACAACCGGCGACATTATCGCCCTCTCGCCGCCCTTGATTATTGAACCGGATGAAATATCCCAGCTTTTTCAATGTTTGCGCGAGGTGCTGCACGAAATTGACTAATTGGCATCGCCTTTAGAGAACTCAATATCTTTGCCAACTTCGCCGAAATTAACGCTGAAAATGTCTTTGATATAATTTTGATACATTTTCCAAGGTGCCACAGTGCCTTGTTTTGGCAATTCGCCTGCCTTGCGTACCACATAGCCGGAGGTGAAATCGAGCAATGGCTCAACATCGACCTTGGACGGATCAATGGTTGGCACCGCCTTTGTATAGCCCTTGCTATCCATAAATTTCAGCAGGCGGCAGACATAGGCCGACGTTAAATCGCAACGCAATGTCCATGACGCATTGGTATAGCCAAATGACGTCGCCAAATTCGGCAGGCCAGAAAACATCATGCCTTTGTAATTCATAATGTCGCCGGGAATAATCGCTTGCCCATCGACACTAAGTTGCATATTGCCAAAGAAATTCAGGTCTAGACCAGTGGCCGAAACAATAATATCGGCGTCGAGGGTCTCGCCCGATTTCAGCGTAATGCCGTTTTCGCTAAAAGCCTCAATATGGTCGGTGACGATGTCAGACTTACCCGAACGCAGAGCGGCAAAAAAATCGCCATCTGGGGCTAAACAGACGCGCTGATCCCATGGGTTATAGCTCGGCGTCAAATGTTTATCGATATCGAACCCAGCCGGTACTTGTTCGGCCAAACCACTCAGCAACAATTTCTTGGCGCGCTGCGGATAGCTGCGGCAATACCAGAAAAACAACCGTCCCATAATCACATTGCGCCAGCGCGTCAGACCATAGGCCAACCGTGATGGCAGATAACGGCGAACGAAATTGGCAAAACCATCTTCGGCCGGACGCGACACAATATAAGTCGGCGAACGTTGCAACATGGTCACGCTGGCGGCTTTTTCTGCCATTGCTGGCACAAGCGTCACAGCGGTCGCGCCAGAGCCAATGACAACGACTTTCTTGCCTTCGTAATCAAGCTCTTCTGGCCAAAACTGCGGGTGCACAACCTGCCCCTTGAAAGCCTCTTCATTAGGGAATTTTGGCTGATAGCCCTGATCATAATTATAATATCCAGCGCAGACATGCAGGAAATTGCAACTCCGCGTTTCAGTTTCGCCGCTGGCCTGATCAGCAATCGTCAGCGTCCATGTCGAACTGGCCGATGACCACGTCGCATTGGTTACTTTTTTGCAAAATTTAATCTTTTCGCCAAAACCGCCATCGGCCACGGCACCGCGCAAATACTCCATAATTGACGGTGCATCGGCGATTGCCTTCGGGTCTCTCCACGGACGAAAGGCAAAGCCCAGCGTGTACATGTCACTGTCCGAACGAATGCCGGGATAGCGGAACAAATCCCACGTGCCACCAATATCATTGCGCCCTTCTAAAATTTCGAAGCTTTTATCGGGACATTTTTCTTGCAGATAATGAGCCGATGAAATGCCGGAAATGCCCGCGCCAATAATAAGTACATCGGTGTGATTAGCCTGAACCATAATATCTCCTGAGCTAGCGATCCCGCCAGTTGTTATTTCATTGTTGGGATGATGAAAGACTGATCTGTAACATCACCCGATGGCCAACGTTGCGTAACGGTTTTTACTTTCGTGTAAAACCGAATGCCCTCTGGTCCATGTTGATTGACATCACCAAAAGCCGAACGCTTCCAGCCACCAAATGTATGATAGGCCACTGGCACTGGTATTGGCACATTCACGCCAACCATTCCGACATTCACCTTAGCGGCAAATTCGCGCGCCGCAAGGCCACTTCGGGTAAAAATGGCAACGCCATTACCATATTGATGCTCGCTAGGCAGGCGCGCCGCTTGTTCCAGCGTGTCAGCCCGCACCACTTGCAATACTGGACCGAAAATTTCTTCCTGATAGCTCTGCATGTCAGCGGTTACATTATCAAACAGAGACGGGCCAATGAAAAACCCTTCTTCATGGCCCTGCAGTTTCAAACCGCGGCCATCGACCACCAAATCAGCGCCCTCTTTGACGCCCATTTCGATATAGCTCTCAATTTTCGCACGATGCGCGGCCGAGACGACGGGGCCATAATGGGCGCTGTCATCGGTCGACACGCCAACTTTCAACTTGGCCATTTCTTCGCTCATACGGCCAACAAATTCATCGGCAGTTTGCTTGCCAACCGGCACCGCCACAGGCAAAGCCATGCAGCGTTCGCCCGCCGAGCCAAAGGCAGCGCCAGAGAAATCAGCAATCACTTGATCCATATCGGCGTCTGGCAAAATAATGCCATGGTTTTTCGCTCCGCCCATTGCCTGCACGCGCTTACCATTGGCGGTGCCTGTCGAATAAACATAATGAGCAATATCGGATGAACCGACAAAGCTGACGGCGCGAATGTCATCATGGTGCAAGATCGCATCAACCACGGTTTTATCGCCCTGCACAACATTGAGCAGCCCCTCAGGCGCCCCTGCTTCCAGCATCAGCTCAGCCAAACGCAATGGCACAGACGGATCTTTTTCCGATGGCTTAAGAATAAAAGCATTGCCGCACGCAATCGCTACACCAAACATCCACATTGGAATCATGGCCGGAAAATTAAACGGCGTAATGCCAGCAACAACGCCAAGCGGTTGGCGCATCGAATAAATATCAATGCCTGGGCCAGCCCCTTCGGAATACTCGCCTTTCAGCAAATGAGGAATACCACAAGCAAATTCAATGACTTCCAGACCACGTTGAATATCACCCTTACTGTCGGCAATCACTTTACCGTGTTCGGCTGACAACATAGCAGCCAAGTCATCCATATTGGCTTCAAGCAATTCTTTGAATTTGAACATCACACGAGCGCGTCTTTGCGGGTTGGTGCTGCCCCATTCAGGCTGAACCTTTTGGGCCGCTTTTACCGCTGCATCAACATCGCTGGCCTCGCCCAACCAAACCTTACCCTGAACAGCACCAGTGCTTGGGTTGAAAATATCTGCTGTCCGTTGCGCGTCGCCTTTTGTGGCCGCACCTGCAATTAAATGTGTCAATTCACGCATTGAAATCCCCTATCTTTACTCTGCGGAGTTTTACCACAAAGCGCTGCCTGCGACAGGTTAAAATGTCGCGGCAAAACAACCCATTATAACAGCGGGCTATTTACCTGTAGCTTCTTTGGTTATAGCTGCCAAATCTTCCGGAGGACCCATGGCATCGGCAAAATCTGAACGCCCCAGCGCATAGCTTGGCGGTACCAGTTCCGGATGCTCGCCCGGCGCCCCAGGCGGGGTGTAGTAGCCCAGCGCATATTGCCCCATGGCATAGCCAAGCAAATCTTGAAACTCCGGCGATAAATGTTGTGCCAACTCAGGCGGCGTCGACAAATATTGATTTTCTTCCTGCCGCAACCAGCCCAAAGCATATGTCAAATTGAGACCAATGCGATCACCCTGCGAGGTATTTTCTCCACCGCTATGAAACACCGAACCGGTATAGACCAGCACCGAGCCGGCCCGCATGGTTGCCTGACATATTTCGTCAGGCTTGGCTTCGCGGTCATCGGGCCAATCAGAACTGCCGGGCACAACTTGCGTGGCGCCGTTTTCTTCGGTGAAGTCGGACAGCGCCCAAATCGTGTTGAGCTGTGGCTCAAGATGCGCCAAATGCTTACCCCAAGCCCATTTATCGCGATGAATGGCTTGCGCTGACTGGCCCGGTCGTAGACGAATAATTTGCGTCAAATGCAGTTGATAACGCTCGCAATAATCCAGCAAAAAGCCATCACATAAATCAAGAATTGTACGGCTTGCAATCAGTTCGCGGCAGGTCGGCGAGCGTGATACCAGACCACCCGTTCGGGTCGTCAAATGACCAACAAAATCATCATTCCCATTGGCCGTATTTTGCATATAGGCCTCAGTTTCAGACAATAATTTGTGCACTTGTTCGGCTGACATCACATCATCCAAAATCACCGCGCCGTCAGATCGGATCGCATCCAAAACCGTTGCCTTCTCAGTGTCGGCCGAAAAATGTTGCAAGTGAACCATTGCTCTTTCTCCCTAGATTAACGTAAATCGAAAATTTCATGCTCTTCGGTGACAAAAAGGCAGGATTTTTCCAAATTGATAAAACGCGCCTCGTCTTCAATAAGAAACAATCCGGCCTCACGCCCCTGTTGGCTGGCGGTCGCTTCATTCATGTGCGCCTCATCGCGAAACCAAACCTCGGTAATGCCATCATAGGGTGCCGTCATATTGCGGCTTTGGCGCATGGCATCATTGCTCGGCGTGTCAACGCGGTGACTTTGCACATAGCGCAAGGCATTAATTTTCTCGGCCACACTTCGGACATTCGGCCCATGTGTGTGGAGCCAATAATTATGAAATTCTTCTTGGCTAATGTCTTCACGGCGCCAAACGCAATAAACCAGTTTAATCATCGCCCATTCTCCCTATATGAGAACACTAGCTTAGGCAGAATGACGCTGTTTATGCAAATGCTGAGGCCAAAAACCTGTCAATTATCCCGACCCGTCAATTTCTTCGCGCAAAACCTCAAGCCGCAACCATTCTTCTTCGGCGGCAGCCAAATCCAGCCGCGCTTGCTGCAAAGACTGGGCTAAAGCGTTAAATTTTTCCGGATCTTTGGCGAATAAATCGGCCTGCGCAAGACCTGCTTCACAGGCGCCGATCGTAGTCTCAAGAGCTTGCATTTCCAGCGGCAGTTTTTCCAGACGGAATTTGTCCTTAAAGCTCATTTTGCCGACCGACTTGGTTTTTGCCGAGGCGGTTTCTGGCGCAGCTTTACCCGCTATGGTTCTTTTACCCCGTGCGCCCTCACCATTGGCTAGCGCCGCGCTTTCTTGAGAGCGAATTTGCAGTTTCTGTTGCGCTTTCATATCCGAATAGCCACCGGCATATTCATGCCAAACACCACCGCCTTCGCTGTGAAAAACCGCAGTGACGGTGCGATCAAGAAAATCTCGGTCATGGCTGACCAAAATCACCGTGCCCTCATAGGCGGCAATCATTTCTTGAAGTAAATCAAGGGTTTCAAGATCTAAATCATTGGTTGGCTCATCCATCACCAAGAGGTTAGACGGCTGGCGCAAGCCACGCGCCAGCAATAGGCGTGCCTGTTCACCACCAGATAAAATATGCGCTGGGGTGCGCATTTGCGACGGGTGAAACAAGAAGTTCTTCATATAGGCAATGACGTGCATGGTGTCTTCGCCTAAGGAAACAAGGTCGCCTGCGCCATCTGTCAGTGCGTCTTTGACCGACCAATCTTTTTTGATACCGGAACGTTTTTGATCGAGTATCAGCGGCGTAAGGTTTTTGCCCAGTCGCACCAGCCCCTTATCGGGCGGCAATTCGCCAAGCAGCATTTTCAACAAGGTGGTTTTGCCAGTGCCATTGGCGCCCACAAGGCCAATCCGAGCGCCGCGTTTAATCTGCGTTGAAAAATTTTCGACAATCACCTTGTCGCCAAAAGATTTACTCAGATGATCGGCCTTAACAACCAGCTTGCCAGAGCGATCACCAGCCACCAGCGCTGCCTCCACGCCACCTTCAGGGCCGCGATGATCGCGCTTTTGCTTTCGCAAGTCAGCCAAATCGGCCATCCGTTTGACATTGCGTTTGCGTCGCGCTGTCACCCCATAGCGCACCCAATCTTCTTCACGGGCAATTTTGCGATCAAGCTTGTGCTGTTCCAACGCTTCGCGGGCCAGTTCAGTATCGCGCCAATCTTCGAAATGGCTGAAATCCTTCCGCATGACTTTGGTCTGTCCACGATCGAGCCAAATTGTGCTCGATGCCATATTGGTCAAAAACCGCCGGTCATGGCTGACCACAACCAAAGCCGAATTAAGTTGCCGCAGGCTATTTTCCAGCCATTCAATAGCTGGCAAATCAAGGTGATTGGTCGGCTCATCAAGCAATAAAACTTCCGGTTGCGGGGCCATAACCTTGGCCAAAGCGACACGGCGCCGTTCGCCACCCGACAAGGGCGCCAACTCGGCGTCTGGCTGAATATGTAAATCAGCCATGATTTGGAACGCCCTCTGGCGGTCTTCATTATTGATGACATCGCCCAGCACATAGTCGGAAACCGTCTTAAAACCCTTAAAATCTGGGTCTTGCGCCAGATACTCAATGGCAATGCCGGGCTGCACAAAACGCGTGCCAGAGTCACTATCGGCAAGGCCAGCAAGAATTTTTAAAAGCGTCGATTTACCCGAACCATTGCGGCCGACCAAGCACAAGCGATCATAGCGGCCGACCGACAGATCTGCGCCTGCCAATAATGGCACCACCCCATGAGTGAGGTGAATATCTTGAAGATATAATATGGGAGGCGCTGCCGACATGAGCGCTAATCTATCCTCTGCCGGCCTGCTTCGCCAGTGTTTAACTCGCATCGCTCAGCATCTCGCCATAGCGATTTCTTTGCACAAATGACTGGCATGTCGGCTATTCGCGGCTATTGCAACCGCCGTGACGCCAATGTCGAAACCTACGACAACCGAAGGTTTGTTTATATCGACGACCAGATTGCTTAGGTAATGGCAGCGGTTCCGGCTTCGACATAAATATCGCGTAAAGTGCGCTTCAGCACTTTACCCGTGGCATTGCGCGGCAAGGCTTCGATAAATTCGACACTGCTCGGCACTTTGAATTTCGCAAGGTTTTTGATGCAGTGACCAATCACCGCTTCTTCATCCAAGCACTGGCCGGGCTTGAGCACCAGAACGGCTTTGCCGGTTTCACCCCAGCGCTCACTTGGCACACCAATGACTGCCGCTTCGGCAATTTCAGACAATTGATAGAGTACATTTTCAACTTCAGCCGGATAAACATTTTCCCCGCCAGAGATATACATGTCTTTGGACCGGTCAACGATATAGACAAAGCCCTCGTCATCAAATTTGGCGGCATCGCCGGTTTTTAGCCAATCTCCAGAGAAAGTTTTGGCAGTGGCTTCGGGGTTATTCCAATAGCCCGGCGTGATATTCGGGCCGCGAATTTGCAATTCACCCACCTCGCCCGGTGCCACATCATTCTCATCTTCGTCGACGATACGGATTTCCGTATGCATCAAACCTTTGCCGGCTGAGCCAATTTTGCGCAAGGCGTCATCAGGTTCCAGCGACACGCCACCGGGGCTCGTCTCGGTCATGCCCCAACCTTGGGTGAATGGCACTCCACGGTCGAGCCAGCCTTGCAAAATTGCTTCAGCACACGGAGCGCCGCCCACACCGGCAATTTGTACACGGCTCAAATCAGTGCCAGCAAAATTCGGGTGCTGCATCATAAATTGATAAGGTGCGGGCACCGCAAATAAATGCGTCACACCAAGATCGGCACTGTCAATCACCTCAAGCGCCCGGCCCGGATCAAATTCACGCATCAGCAAAAGAGTGCCGCCGGCATGCAAAATAGGATTGGCATAACAATTTAAGCCGCCAGTATGGAACAAGGGCAACACCACCAGCTGCACAGTTTTACTATTCACCCCAGCCGGGCTGGCCATATTGACCATATTATAAAACACCATTTGATGGGTAATCATCGCGCCTTTTGGATGACCTGTGGTGCCGGAGGTGTACATAATCATGCACACATCATCATGGGTGCTTTCAACTTCTTCGAGCGCATGTTGACTATCCATTGCCTCTTCATAAGAGCTGGCCTCGCCCGGTTCGCAAACTTTCAATCCGTGGCTGATATTGCAACGCTCAAGCAGCGGCTCAGCAACCTCGGCAAAAACATGGTCATAAACCATCACATCTGGCGTGCTATCGCCGAGGATGTAAGCCAATTCATTGGCCGTCAGGCGCCAGTTCAACGGCAAACAAATGGCACCAATTTTGGAGCAGGCAAATTGCACTTCGAAAAACGCTGTGCAATTGCGAATAAGCAGAGCCACGCGGTCACCTTTTTTGATGCCCTTGGCCTGCCAATGAGCGGCCAGGCGTTTCGCCCGCTGGTTCAATTGTTTATAGGTGCTTTTAACGCCCGTATCTAAATCATGGATAGCGACTTTATCGGCCCGCACATTTTCGTGTTGGTTCAGCCAATCATAATATTTCACAGACATCGTGTACTCCCTCAGACGTTTGATGAACCAAAACCATAGCCAAAAGGGCGCACGCAAACAAGGCGTTGCCGGTCAATTAAGTGAGCGAGAATTAGCGGGTTTTGCGGATGTAAGCAATCAACGCAAGGATAACCGCCACAGCGACAAAGGCGGCGGGTGTCACCATTTTTACAAAATTGGCGACATTATCAACGACCGACACCACATAGGGTCCGGCCGCATCCCCCAAGAGCAAATAGACAATAATCACGGCAAAGACAAAGGCCGCGCCCAATTCGGAAAACCGAAGAAGCAAAGCCTGTAAACGGGCAGCATATTCTTTGAACTGTTCCATCATATATCCTTACGTGTTTTATCTACTGCTCTTGAGGTTATAGGCAATTAGCTGCGCTGGAAAAGAACCAGAATAACGCCCAATGAGATTAAGCCTGGCAGACCAGCCGCACCCAAGGTTGCAACCAGTGAAGTGATGTTGCCAGCAACGTCTCCCAAGAATGCCATATTGGCTGAGCCAACAAGCAGTGAAGCTACGATAGCCAGAGCCAATAGTGAAACGAAAACATCAGTAAGACTACTGATCATTGATTTAATTTGGTCCATAACGTCTTTCCTCCTCCAAGAAGTTATTCCGCTAAGAAAGCGGTGATACAAGAGTAGGAAAAACATCTCTTATTGCATTAAAAAAGGGCATTTTGTCGCGTAATCGTATAATAAATGAAATTTATGGTCGTTTTTCTTTGTTCCTACGTAATTAAATTACGCGAGAGGCAAAAAAACGAATCATATGCCGAACGATGTGTCGCAGGTTGTAATCGACACGATCAAGGACAATATCCAGTTTCCTCAGTGATCGCGCGTCACCTTCGCCAGTTATGCTTTGAAGCCGATAACCACCTAAATTCCCCTAGAAGCTAGTAAATCAGCGGTAGATTTATCTCAAGCTTAGGTGGCAGACACAAAAAAACCGCCCCTAAAGGACGGCTTAACGAATTGTTTTTATTCGGCTTTTGGTTGCGGGGGTAGGATTTGAACCTACGACCTTCAGGTTATGAGCTTGACGAGCAGCAACGGTAATCAAAAATTCTATTTGCGGCGTTCTCCAAGCAATACTTTCTCAGCGTCGCCCTTAAACTGAAAGCTTAAGTAAAGCAAATATGCCGCCAGATAAGGTGCTCCGAGAAAAAACCCACCAATTCCTAAAGTAATTCCTTTGCGTGTAAAATCATTCCGCCACGCAATCCAAAATCCCGACATTAGCAAAAACATTAGGAAATCTAGATTGAATTGCCCTTGCCAATTCAGCTCCCCTATTTCACCAAAGAAGCTCGGTAGCAAGACAATTATTCCAAACTCAGAAACCACAGGAAACGTGTAGAGACTAACCGTCGCTATAATAAAAGCGAGAAAAAACCTATACATAAACATTAGCGCACTCCTTCCTAAATCATCAATAACATATCAAACGAAAGTGGCTGGGAGAACATATATTGTGTAGCAAAGGGGCGATCATCTACAAGATGTATCGAAAACCCAAGAGTAGGCAAATATTCTGGCTCCTCTAGTTTCATCAAATAAAAGTTTATAGGTAGTTTATAGGTAGCAGACACAAAAAAACCGCCCCTAAAGGACGGCTTAATTAATTGTTTTTATTCGGCTTTTGGTTGCGGGGGTAGGATTTGAACCTACGACCTTC
>CALEFA010000035.1 GCA_937876775.1 uncultured Rhodobiaceae bacterium
GCCCGATGGCATCATTTGGGTCATTAAAATAACCGTGATATCTTCCACCGGATCCACCCAGAAAATTGTGCTTGCCAGTCCGCCCCATGAGTAATTGCCCTTGGAGCTGACGGTTGAGGTTTGCGCCGGATCGACGACCACGGAAAAGCCAAGGCCAAAACCAGTACCGAGATAGGTGACCTCAGAATAACTGCCAAGCGCACGGTTCACCAGCGTGTCATTATCTGGCAAATGATTGCTGGTCATATAGGCGACGGTTTTGCGGCTCAAGATGCGAGCTGTCGGTGTGCTGCCGCCACGGCGCATCATATCAGCGAATTTATGGTAATCGCTGACCGTCGACAGCAAGCCGCCACCACCGGATAAAAACTCTCGGCCCGGCGCATAAATGGTTCTGTCGGGGCTGTCGGCGAGGGTGATTTTGCCGTCAATCGGCGAGCGCGAATAATTATGCATCAAGCGGTGGCGCTTTTCATCGCTAATGGTAAAGCTCGTGTCATGCATGCCCAAAGGCTTGAAAATATTTTCTTCGAAAAACACATCGAGCGGCTTGCCGGAAATCACTTCCACCAATCGACCCACGACATCAGTGGAAACCGAATAATTCCAATTGCTGCCCGGCGAAAATACCAATGGCAGTTCCGGCAATTTATCGACCAATTGTTCAAGCGTTTGTTTTTCCGAACGCGCGCCATTGATTTTATGATTGCGGTAAAGCGCATCAACCGGATGCGACAGCATGAAATCATAGGTCAGCCCCGATTGGTGGGTCAGCAAGTCATGCACGGTTATCATCCGCTCCGGCTCGCGGGTGGTGTATTCTTGCGGCGTGCCTTTATCAAATACGCGAACGTCTTTGAACTTCGGGAAGAATTTGGTGATCGGGTCTTGCAATTGCACCAGACCCTGCTCGTAAAGCATCATCAGCGCGACCGAGGTGATCGGCTTGGTCATGGAGTAAATACGGAAAATCGCTTCATCATTGACGGAAAACCCGCCGTCAAAAGCGCTGTTTCCCAAATGCGATAAATGCGCAACTTCGCCTGCGCGCGCAACCATAATGCTGATGCCAGCCAGCCGCTGCTTCTCGATATAGCTGCTAAAAAACGCCGGTATGGTGTCGAGCCGCTGACGGTTGAAGCCTAATTTCTCGGCATTCTCAAAAGTAAAGTCACTCATTGTTGTTCTCCCTATTCTTAACCTCGTTATACGCCATTTTCAGCTTGATGAATGGCCAAAACAAAGGCGTAAACAAAGGCGGTTTCGTGCAATTGATTGTAGCGGCCAGCTTTGCCGCCGTGGCCGGCGGTCATTTCCGTACGCAATAGTGTCAGCCCGTCATCTGTGCGCCTGTCGCGCAGCCGCGCCACCCATTTGGCCGGCTCCCAATAGGTCACCCGTGGGTCGGTCAATCCAGCGGTGGCAAGAATATGCGGATAGGCGGTGGCGGTTATATTCTCGTAAGGGGCATAGCTGGCGATTAACTGATAGGCCTCGGCACTGGCAATCGGATTACCCCATTCAGGCCATTCCGGTGGCGTCAGTGGCAGGGAAGCGTCGAGCATGGTGGTCAGCACATCCACAAACGGCACCTCAGCGACGGCACCGCGAAACAGCGAAGGCGCCATATTGACACTGGCCCCGACCAGCAAGCCACCGGCGCTACCGCCATGGATGGTGATTTGTTTTTCGCGTGTCCAGCCACGCGCAATCAGATCGCGGGCGACACTGATAAAATCATGAAATGTATTGGTTTTTTGTGGCCCCCGGCCTTGCATGAACCAGTCATGGCCGCGCGCTTTACCGCCGCGAATATGGGCAATGGCATAAATAAACCCCCGATTGACCAAGCTCAGCCGCGTGACTGAGAAACCGGCCGGAATGGTAATGCCATAAGACCCATAGCCATAGAGGAGAACCGGTGCGCTGCCATCAAGTTTTGTGTGTTTATGATAAACAACCGAAACGGGAATTTCCGCCCCGTCATGGCCGATGGCGGTTAGCCGTCGGGTGATATAATCGTCCGGCTGATGGCCGCTGGGCACGATTTGTGTTTTACGCAAAACTCGCGCCCCGCTGGCCATATCGAAATCATAGGTCGCTGTCGGCGAGGTCATGGAGGCATAGGTGAAACGCAAAATTGTCGTGTCATATTCAGCCATGGCACCGAGCGCTAAATCATAGGCTTCCTCGTCAAAGCCGATCGGCTGACTGTCGCCGCTTTGCCAGTTGACGATTTCAATATGTGGCAGAGCGTTTTGCCGCAATAAAACCACCAGATGATCGGCAAACGGCAAGGCATCAAGCACCAGACAACCGGCCTGATGTGGCCGTAGAACCTGCCAGTGCTGCATGGCATCATCTGCATGGGTGGTGATGTCAGACGGCGGCAGCGGGCTGGTAACGATTTGGAAATCATCCGCCTTTGCATCTGCCGACCAATTGGTGACAATGATGAGCCGCTCGCGTTGGGCGTCATCATCGACGCTATATTCAATGCCAGGACGGCGTGTAGCAACACATGACGGCGTCGCCAAGGGCGCGTCTGTTGGCAATAACCACGCCTCGCTGGTTTCGTGATCATGCGCTGAAATTACCAGAAAACGGCCACTGCGTGTAACTGATAGGCCGATAAAGAAACCAGCGTCGGTTTCTTCATAGACGCATGTATCCGCGCTTTGCTGGCTGCCAAGCGCGTGGCGCATAATCCGATTGGGGCGATGGTTGTCGTCAACCATGACATAGAATAAGTAATCGCCACACGCCGACCATGCCATTGAACCAGTGGTGTCCAGCAATCGGGTTGGGGTGTCTTTGCCGGTGGCTAAATCGCGAACGCATATAGTGAAATATTCCGACCCTTTATCGTCAAAGCTCCATGCCACATAGCGCCCTTGGCGATCGGCTTCATAGTCCGCGAGTTTGAAAAAATCCCGACCTTGCGCTTCAGCGTCGCCGTCAATGACCGGCTGCATGGCGTCAATTTCAGCGTCGCGTGGCCCCATGCAAATATGCGGGTGCTCACCACCGACGGCATAGCGCGAGGCCCAAGCGTAAGCTCCGTCATTGGCGGGCACGCTGGCTTCGTCTTCTTGCAAACGGGCGCGCATTTCATCGAACAACTGTTTTTGCAAAGCCTGTGTTGGCGCCAAAACCTGCTCTGTATAGGCGTTTTCGGCTTCCAAATGAGCGCGAATATCGGCTTGCAAAAGCGCTGGCTGTTTCATCACCGCTTGCCAATTATCATCGCGCAGCCAAGCGAATTCGTCCTGGCGGGTGATGCCGTGGTGGCAATCTTCGGCGATTACTTTTACAGCAATCGGCGCCGGTGTGGAATTATCAGCTTGCATCCGCCCCTAGCTGTCGTCTGTCTCGTCGGCTTTGCGGAAATCGAGCGCGTGGCCATTCATGCAAAACCGCAGGCCAGTTGGCGGTGGGCCATCTGGAAACACATGACCCAAATGGGCACCGCAAGAGCTGCAAACCACTTCCGTGCGGCGCATGAAAAGCGTGTTATCGGCGCGTTCGGTGACGGCGCCTTGTTGAACAGCTGCGTAAAAGCTTGGCCAGCCAGTGCCACTATCAAATTTAGTGGCGGCATCGAACAATGGCTCATGGCAGCAAATGCAATGGTAGACACCCTCATCTTTGGCGTCCCAATTGGGGCCGGTAAAGGCCCGCTCTGTGCCGGCCTGACGTGTCACGTAGAACTGCTCATCGGTGAGTTGTTCACGCCACACGTCATCCGGCTTCATAACCGGCCAAATGGTATCGTCTTTTTTGCGACCCATAGGCCTCTATCCTATTCGAACAATAGGGTCAGGTTTTCGCTGACCAAGGCAGGCATTTCAGCGCCTTCGATTTCGACCGAAACTTCTGCCGTAAACAACATGCCGCCAGCTTTTGGCTCAGCTGATTTGAGCTTGGCACGGGCGCGCACTTTTGAGTTTACGGGCACCATGCTGGTGAAGCGAGTTTTGTTGGAGCCATAGTTAATGCCCCGCGTAACGCTTTTAACACCAGAAATCTGAGCCATTAGAACGGGCAGAAGTGACAGGGTCAAAAACCCGTGGGCAATGGTTGGCATGCCCAATTCTTTTTGCGTACGCTCACCATCTAGGTGAATCCACTGGTGATCACCTGTTGCGTCGGCAAAAAGGTTAATCCGCTCCTGGTCGATTTCCATCCAGTCACTGACCCCGATTTCCTCGCCAACGGCGGCGGCATAGTCAGCCAAATTTTCAAATAAACGCATGGTTTTCTCCTTTATGCTGTTGTTAGAATAGGTCGCTCTCGGCGGCTATACAATCTTTGAATCTTGATTTCCCCAATAACGATCTCGAACCAAGCGTTTATAAAGTTTACCGGTCGGGTGACGCGGCAATTCCTTGTCGAAATCAACCGAACGCGGGCATTTGATGGCCGAGAGGTTTTCTTTACAAAAGGCAATCAGCTCTTCGGCCAGTGCGTCACCAGTCTGGTTCCAATCCATCGGTTGAACAACGGCTTTGACTTCCTCGCCAAAATCTTCATTGGGCACGCCAATTACCGCCACATCGGCGACTTTCGGGTGGGTAATCAGAAGGTTCTCAGTCTCTTGCGGATAAACATTCACGCCGCCAGTAATAATCATAAAGGCTTTGCGGTCGGTGAGATATAAATAGCCTTCCTCATCAACCTTGCCAACATCGCCCAAGGTTGACCAGTTTTTCTTGCTTGGGTGACGGCTTTCGGCGGTTTTTTTCGGGTCATTGTAATATTCGAAAGAGGCAGCGCCTTCTTCACCCTCGAAATAAACCGAACCGGCCTCGCCGATGGGCAACTCATTGCCCTCGTCGTCACAAATATGAATAATGCCCATCAGCGCCTTACCAACGGAGCCCTTGTGGCCCAGCCATTCTTCTGAATTCAGTTGGGTGAAGCCATTGCCCTCACTGCCAGCGTAATATTCATAAATCACTGGCCCCCACCAATCGATCATTTGTTCTTTGACCGGAATAGGGCATGGGGCGGCTGCGTGAATGGCATATTGCATGCTTGAAGTGTCATATTTGGTGCGCACATCTTCAGGCAGTTTTAGCATACGCACAAACATGGTAGGCACCCATTGGCTATGCGTCGCCTTATATTTTTCCAGCAACGCCAGACTTTCTTCTGGGTCGAAATTTTCCATTATAATGCAGGTCGCGCCCAGATTTTGGGCCGCCATATTGTACCGCAACGGTGCCGCGTGATACAGCGGCGCCGGCGATAGATAAATGCTGGTTTCGGAAAACCCGTAAAGCATGGCGGCCAAGCCAAGCAGGCTGTCGGCTCCTTCGATGGGGCCTTCCGGAAGTGCCCGGCGAATACCTTTCGGGCGACCAGTGGTGCCTGAAGAATATAGCATATCGAGACCACGGCACTCATCCGCAACCGGTTCGGCTGGCTGTGCATCGCGGCTTTCTAAATAGGATTCATAGCCATCAATCGCTTCACCGACCATGAACATGCCAGCCATTTCCGGCAGCATATCAACCAACTTGGCGGCTTCGGCTTTCATATAATCTGAGGTGAATAGAATTTTGGCGCCGCAATCGCGCACGATATAGTCGACCTCGCCAGCCGTCAGGCGCGATGATACGGCGGTGAAGTACAGGCCGGCACGCTGCGCCGCCCAGCAAATTTCAAGAAAATGAACGTTGTTGTCCATAAAAATGGCAACACCGTCGCCGACCTTCAAACCACGGGCGCGCGCCAATTGCGCTATCTGGTTGGATCTGTCGTTCAGCTGCTTATAGGTGACCACTTCTTCCGATGCGGCCATGATATAGGCTGGATGGTCTGGACGCTGTTGAGCGTGAATAAAAGGATGCATTTCTTCCTCCCCGATGACAATGTTCCTTGACGCAAACTATAGAGATATGAGAGCTTTCGGCAACAATAGATAGACGTTAGGGAGAAAAAATATGTCGACTTATGAACAAATTAACACGCAAGTGGATGAAAATGGGTTGATGATTATCACCCTTGATCGGCCACAGGCAATGAACGCTTTTACCGCCCGCATGATGCATGAAATGTGCGACGCGCTAGATAAGGCAGATGCGGATGACACTGTCCGCGCGATTATTGTCACCGGCCAAGGCGAACGCGCTTTCTGCGCTGGCGCCGATTTATCAGAGGGTGACAAAACCTTCAATTACGAAGCCCGTCAAGACGACGGCGGCAAACCATCAGCTCGCCGTGACGACGGATCGATTAACTGGAGTGCCGAACAAGTGCGCGACAGCGGCGGAATTCTGACACTGCGTATTTATGAGAGCATTAAACCGGTGATTGGCGCGATTAATGGCGCAGCTGTCGGTATTGGCGTGACCATGCAACTACCAATGGATGTGCGTATTGCCTCTGACAATGCTCGTTTTGGTTTTGTGTTTGCCCGCCGTGGCATTGTGCCAGAAGCGTGTTCGAGCTGGTTCTTGCCACGTATTGTCGGCATTTCGCAAGCCCTGCAATGGTGCTATTCAGGCGAGGTTTTCGGAGCCGAAGAAGCTCTGGCCGGCGGTCTTGTTTCGGAAATTGTGCCGCAAGCTGAGCTGCTCAATCGGGCCAAGGAAATCGCCTTGTCGATGACCGCACAAAGCTCGCCCGTATCGGTTTCAATGACCCGTCAAATGTTGTGGCGCATGCTTGGTGCTGACCACCCCATGGAAGCGCATAAGGTCGACAGTAAAGCGATTTATGGCCGTGGACGCCAAAGCGACGCCAAAGAAGGGGTGATGTCATTCCTCGAAAAACGGGCGCCAGACTTCAAAGATAGCCCAAGCCAAGATATGCCAGACTTTTATCCTTGGTGGGAAAAGCGCGAATATAAATAGGCCTGTCGGCTGATTTATTAGGCTTCATCTTCATGCCGGTCGATTTTCAAGACTGGTGTGAAGATGCTTAGCCACGCGGTGAAGCCGATCATACAGACAGCGAAAATAATGGATGCGGTCTGCGCGCCAACCCATTCCGATACTAAGCCGGTAATCATTGCCCCCATTGGTGCGGCGCCAAGAAAACCCAGATTATATAGAGCCATGACCCGGGCCTTGGCTTGCACGGGCGCTTCGATTTGCACGATGATGCGGCTCATCGCCATATTCACACCCGCTGCCAAGCCCCAGAAAGTCACAAAAATGCAGACGGCGGTGAAGCTGGGCGCAAAGCCAACACAAATCAGTGATATTGAACCGACCACTAAGGCCAGTGTCATGGCCCGCCCGCGTCGTCGAATAGGGCGCCGGTTCAACATCACCAGCGTGGTGAAAATCGTGCCGCCCCAAAAGCACACATTCATAATGGCAATTTCCAATTGCCCGCCGCCAAACACATTGCGAACAATCAGCGGCAGAGCGACCATGAAAATGCCAATGAAAAATACACCAACAGAAATGGTTGATAAAATTACCGGATATAGCCGGTCGGACTCGGCGACAATATGATAGCCCGTTCGCCATCCGCGATCTTGCACATGGCCGGGGTCACCCATTGTCGTCTCATGTTTTATGGGCGGCAGGCTGGGCAGAAAAAAGGCGGCGAAAAGGCCAAAGATAATGGCGATAAATTGTAAAGCCAGCAAAGCCCACGGGCCGGCGACAGGGGCCGCCAAGCCAGCCAACACGAACCCTGAAAGCTGGGCGATAAATTGCGTCACCAGTGCCATCATCACGGCGCTTTGGATGTTGCGGGTTGTCACGCGGGTTAAAATGCCGTCGCGCGTTGGCGCCGAAAAGGCGGACACGGTGCCCATGGAAATGGCGAAAACGATTAAGTGCCAATAGCTCAGCGCATTGAAATAAACCAGCCAACCCAAGGCCGCCACCGGCATGGCCGCGAGGCAGTGGATGAGCATTAACACCAGACGCGAATTGGATTTGTCGGCGATAGAACCGGCGTAAAGCAACAAAAATAATTGCGGCAATGAAAACATCATTTGCACAATCGCTAATTCGCTGGCCGAGGTCTTTAGGGTGATAATCGCCAAAGTCGGCACCAACACAAATTGCAAGCCGAGGGAGGCAAACCACGAGCTGACGCCGCCAAGATAGGCGACAAGTGGGTTGATTAAACGGGCAACAGTTTGATCTTGGGGTGACGACATTTTGGTTTTCCAATCGAGCGCCACTATAAGGGCGCGTTGATCGGAAATCTATGGGCCTTTTGCGATGGTTTAGCTTTGCCGACGCAGCGCTTCGATAAATGGCCAAAATTGGCGGGCATATTGATTGATGGTTTGTTTCAACAAGGCGGTCGGCACATAGAGTTCGGAGCGGCCAATGCGTTGCACTGGCTCAATATAGCCAAGTTTTTCAAAGCGGTGTAGGGAGCTGCGAACCGTGCCATAGGCACGACCGGTTAGCTCGACAATGTTTTTGGTCACGGTCGCGCGACCAGCTGCTTCATTTTCCATAATCACGAACATCATAATCCAGTCTTCATGATGCGGCGTGGTAGTATTGAAAGCGCTGATGCCAAAATTATAGCCAAAAAGCAAAGTGTTGATGAAATCGTGTCCGTCGCTGTCGAACCCGCTGATCGGATCTTTCACCGGCGTCAGTAAGGGTTCGCTTTCGGGTTCGAAGTCTTTTGTCGTTTTCATGAGTTTGTTGTTTTGTCTACGGGCCATATTGAACCTCTTATTTTTCTTACTAAGTAAATTAGACGGAAATCACGGCAAACGCCAGTCACTGTTTATCATTAAATGAATGAGATTATTAAACTAGAAGTAATATATTGAATTTATTGAATATTTTCGAACTTATCCTCTTCCGTTTTAAAGCAGGCAAAATTTAATGGCCTACAAAATGGGGGATGTGCATGCCAGCCCAAGCAATAAAGTCGCGTTGTCTTCGAAGACATCAGATACTAGGAACAAGCCTTTCGCAAAATGAGCTTCACACAGCCTGCAAGATTCGGTTGGTGCTCTCCAGCGTTCAGCTCATCTATCATGCGCGCGCCACCCATTTGCTTGGCCCTAGTCGTGGCGGGCGACATTTGGCGCAGGCGCGTCAAACCATGCACTATCTAGCGCATTGTTGTTTCAGTATTTCCTACAGCGAGCTGGCGCGCCTAACCGGTCGCGATCGAACAACGGTGGCCCACGCTTGTCGGCGGGTCGAGGACTCACGTGATGATCCGCGTGTTGATAAGGGGCTTTATTTTTTGGAGTCATCTCTGACCAGCATGGCTCTCATGAATTTAAGCACACCTTATCATTTTTGGGAGGTAGACAATGACCCCAGCGGATGAACGCATCTTGCGTCAATATGGCAAAAAATTAAGCCAGCCAGATATTTTTCTTCAAGCGTCGAAAGATGAGCGGTTTCAGATTACGTCAGAGCGCAAGCCTGCCGCGAAAAAATCTGCCATTATGATTGATGCGAAATATGTCCGTTGTTGGCAGCGGGCCGATTTATTGGAGGATCATGGGTCGGGTAAACTGGTGCTATCAGATCAGGGACGTTCTTGGTTGCGCCGACAACAGGCCGCACACATGCCGTATATGGCGCAACACCAAGCGCGTTGCGAACAGCAATTGCCAGAGGTCGGCGCTGTGGAGCGTAACGTCAGTATTTCGCCTCTGGTTTGGTTGCGGTCGCGCGAGAAAACCAAAAGATTTGGTATCGACGAGCTTGAATTTGAGGCTGGAGAGCGTTTTGCCAGAGATTTTCATCTTGGCCAAGATGATGGAAAACTGACGATGAATTGGCAGCGGCCAATCGGCGTTGCCCCTGTGGCAAAAGATTATGGCGCAAATGAACCGGCTCATGGTCTCGATGCGCGGCGGCGATTAAATGATGCCCTCGACTATCTCGGCCCGGGCCTTGACGAGATGATGCTGGCGATATGCTGCTATGAGCAGGGTTTGGAGGCTTGCGAGAATGTTTTTTCTTTGCCGCGCCGGTCGGCGAAAATGGTTTTGAAACTTGGTCTGTTGCGCCTGTCGGTGTTCTATGGGCTTCAGTCGGCCAAGGCGGCAGCGGCATCATTTCGGATTCGTTGAACCATAGCTTGAAAACCATTGGAGCGCTGCGGCGTCAAATGTTCACTGAGGCCTAGTTGTTCGAAGGCGCCTTTGGCATCGACGCTTAAAATATCTGCGGCGGTTTTCTGCGAGAATAAATCTAGGACAATGGCCACCAAGCCGCGCACAATATGGGCGTCGCTGTCGCCGCGAAACACCAGCTTTTCGCCGTGTACTTCGCTGACCAACCAGACTTGGCTGACACAGCCTGGCACTTTATAGGCGTCGCTGTGCTCTGCTTCGCTGAGCGGCGCTAACGTGCCACCCAATTCAATAATATAGCGATAGCGGTCTTCCCAATCATCAAACAGGGAAAAATCATCTAAAAGGCTTTCTAACGACATCATCACTCCTAATTTACGGCAAACTAGGGGGAACGTCGGATTTGTGCAAGCCTCGGCTGCGGCGCGAAATGACGCGCATATAGGCAGCGGCGCCAGTTCCTGCTATAGCGGAAATATGAGTTGGCGGATTAAATCGGAAATTTTCATTCAAGCCTTGGTGCGTCGGGTTTATGCGGCGCAAGCGGCAGCCTATATTGTGCGCCGCGGTGACAGTGACGCGGGCAATGTGATGATACGAATAAATCAACTTGACGGTTGCTCTGGTGTTTTGACAATGTTTACCGATATGTCGGGCGAAAGGTGTTGGCGGGTGGCGCATGCACTGGCAACGCTAGATCGAGAGGTTGATGATTTTTTGACTCGTGAGATCAGTCGTGACCCGGATGTTTGGGTGGTTGAAATTGAGGACAAACAAGGCCGTCATTTTCTTGAAGAAAGAATCGATGGCAAATGGGATAAGATAATCATTAGTGAGTGAACAGGTTTTGATATGCAAGAAATGGTAAATAATTTTCTTCAATTGGTCGGCGAAGTCTGGCAGGTCGGTTCGCTTGGCGTTGGCGCGGGCAATATGCTGGGCGCGCTTGCGGTGTTCTTGTTTTTCGCGATATTGCGCGGCTTGTTTACGCGCTTTGTCCTGAGCGCTTTTCAGCGGCTCACAGATCGTACGAAAACCAAAGTCGACGATCTGCTGCGCGAGTCGATTGAGCGTCCTTTGAAATTCCTCTTTTTGGTCTTAGGGGCATTTTTTGCCAAAGAGACCATGGTTCTATCTGGCTTGGCTCTGGAATTGGCTGATAATACGGTCCGCAGTTTGATTGCTGTAGCCCTTTTCTGGACCATTCATGCCGCCAGCACGCCGGTCGCCTATGGCTTACAAAGCGTCAGGGATGTGTTGTCGTCAGAAATAATTTCTTGGCTGGTGGCGATTTTGCGCTGGGGCGTTATTTTGACTGGCTTGGCTACCATCTTACAAATTTGGGGCATTCAAATTGCCCCGATTATTGCGGGCTTTGGCCTGTTTGGTGTGGCCGTCGCTTTAGGGGCGCAGGATTTGTTCAAAAACCTTTTGGGCGGCGTGTCGATTTTGGTCGAGCGGCGCTTTAAAATCGGCGATTGGGTGGCCGTGCCGGATGTTGTCGAGGGGGTTGTCGAGCATATTGGCTTCCGCTCAACCCGCGTGCGGCGCTTCGATAAGGTGCCGGCTATTGTTCCAAATAATATGTTTTCAGATCACGCCCTGATCAATTATTCCGAAATGACCAACCGTCGGATTTATTGGACGATTGGCTTGGAATACAGAACCACCAAGGAGCAATTGCAAAAAGTGCGCGACGAGATTTTGGCGTGGATTGAAAGCAATGATAATTTTGTGTCGGGCGAAGAGCTGCCGTGTTTGGTCTATGTCGATAGTTTCAACAGCAGTTCAATCGATATGATGGTCTATTGTTTCACCCGCGAAACGCAATGGGCCAATTGGCTGAAGAATAAGCAAGATTTGGCTTATGCGATTAAGCAGATTGTGGAAGAAGCCGGATCGGCCTTCGCCTTCCCAAGTCGCTCTGTGTATCACGAAGTAACCAATGGCGAGACGTCAGAATTATTTGAGCCGCCAAAGGGCAACTAATCATTACTTGCCGTGACGCTGCCATAAGAGGCCACGGCGTGCGTCGCTGGCCGGTTGATAAGCTTGGCTAAATTCGCCCATGGCTTGATTGAATTGGTCGAGCGAAATAGAGGCGTCGACTTCAAAAGCATTAATGCCGCAGCGCGCCATCGGTTGCCATTGGTCAAACAAAACCTCTCCCGTGGCACGGATTTCGCCGTCAAATTTCAGCTCCTCGCGCAAAATGCGGGCCGAGCTAAAGCCGCGACCATTGCGATAAACCGGAAACTCGATGGCGACCAGTTGAATCATATCAAGGAAAGGTGCGAGACGGCGCACGTCCTCACCTTGTTTTTCACCGGCCCGCAAAATAACGCCCAAAGGCGCATTACGGGCGCGCAATGTGTCAGCTTCGTCTTCAAGGCGCTGCAATGAAACAATACTCGCCGTGTCACTCAGCGCGGCATCATCTTCAAGATAGAGCCAGAGATTTTCAGCAAGTGTGCCATCTTTGATTAACTGTCGATTACTCTGCATAGAGACGCTCCTTAAATGGCTGCATGCCGACACGTCGATAAGTGTCGATAAAACGCTCGCCGCCTTGGCGCAAATCAACATAGCTGGCAACGAGGTTTTCAATCGCGTCAACAATGTCATCTTCGGTGAAAGCGCGGCCCGTGATGTCACCAAGGCTGGCGTTCTCATCGGCTGAGCCGCCGAGCGAGATTTGGTAGAACTCGGTGCCCTTTTTGTCGACCCCGAGAATGCCAATATGGCCGACATGGTGGTGGCCGCAGGCATTGATGCAGCCTGAAATTTTGATTTTCAATTCGCCAATATCATATTGCCGGTCAAGATCGGCAAAGCGGTTGGAGATTTCCTGCGCCAGAGGAATGGAGCGGGCATTGGCAAGGTTGCAATAATCCAGACCGGGGCAGGCGATGGTATCGGAAATCATGCCCAGATTGGGGGTCGCCAAACCATGCGCTAGTAAGGTGTCATAAACCGTTTTCAAATCATCCAGCTTCACGTGCGGCAAAACCAGATTTTGTTCGTGCGTCACCCGCACTTCATCTTGCGCATAGGTTTCTGCCAAATCGGCAATCACATCCATTTGCGCGTCACTGGCATCGCCAGGAATGCCACCAATCGGTTTAAGTGAAATATTGACAATGCCATAACCCGGTTTGACATGGCTGACGACATTGGTGGTTACCCAATGGTCGAAGGCGGTGTCACTGGCCCGTGCCGCGTCAAGGCTGGCGCTTGCGGCGGGAAGCTCTTGCAACGCTGGCGGGGCGAAATAAGCGGCAATGCGGTCGATTTCTTCTTGCGGCACGGTGAGCATTTGGCTGGCGTCAATTTTGGCAAACTCTGCCTCAACAAGGCGGCGCATTTCTTCTTCGCCGGTCTCGTGTACTAGAATTTTAATCCGCGCTTTGTATGAGTTGTCGCGCCGACCCAGCATATTATAGACCCGCATCACCGCTTCCAAATAAGCTAATAATTGCGCCGCTGGCACAAAGTCAGACATTTTTTTGGCGATAAAAGGTGTGCGGCCCTGACCGCCACCGACATGGACTTCATAGCCAATCTCACCGGCCGCGTTTTTGACAATCACAATACCAATGTCGTGTAGCTTGATGGCGGCGCGGTCATTTTTATGACCGGTCACGGCGATTTTGAATTTGCGCGGCAGGTAAGAAAACTCCGGATGAAAGGTTGACCACTGACGGATGATTTCCGAGATGATCCGAGGGTCTTCAACCTCATCAGCAATGGCGCCGGCATATTGGTCGGACGTTACATTACGAATGCAATTGCCTGAAGTTTGGATGGCGTGCATTTCGACGCTGGCCAATTCCTGCAAAAGGTCGGGAATGCGATCAAGGGCTGGCCAATTATATTGAATGTTCTGGCGGGTGGTGAAATGGCCATAGCCGCGGTCATACTCGCGCGCCAAATGAGCCAGCATACGCATTTGCTTAGACGATAAAGTGCCATAGGGAATAGCGACGCGCAGCATATAGGCGTGCAGTTGCAAGTAAACGCCATTCATCAGACGCAGTGGCTTGAAGGCGTCTTCGGTAATTTCACCAGCTACCCGACGCGCTACTTGGCCACGGAACTGTTCAACCCGCTCGGCGACTAATTGGTGATCAAATTCATCATAACGATACATGTCTATTCCAATCAGTTGGGCTTAGCTGGCGATAGCTTGTTTGCCGAGATCAAGGCGAATGGTTGGGCCTTTGGCGCGAATGGTTTCACGCACGCTGGCCGGTTGATAGCCTGTCTGCGCGTCTTGCAAAACCTCAAATAAATAGGGGTCGAGAACATGAGCCTCAAAATCAGCCGGCATGGCACCAGCTAAGAGAGCCTCTGCAGCCTCGGCGCCATCGGCAATTGCCGCCTCGCTAAAGCTCAATGACCAGTGCCCCGCATCGGTAAAATAAACCACCTCGCCATCGGTGAGGCGGTTGGCGGTGACGGCCTGAAAACGGGCCCCTTTTGCGCTATGTTGCGCCATATCAACTCTCCTGAGATTCAGCCGGATAATGCATATTTTCGCGTATAGCGTCAAGCGCTTGTAAAACCATATAAACCACAAAATTTATACGTAATTTAGTCCTGAAAACTCTCATGCCAGCGGCGCAGGGCCAGCCATTCAATAAAGCTGAGGAGATAAAAAATGCCAATGCCGAGCACTGACAGCAAAAACAAGGCGGCGAACATGGTAGCGATTTCCAACCGGTTACCGGCTTCAATAATCCGCCAAGCCAGACCAGTGCTGGCCCCCGAACCCGCGACGAATTCAGCCACCACAGCGCCGATAAGCGCCAGTCCGGCAGATATTTTAGCACCGGTTAAAATAGCCGGTAGCGCCGCCGGAATTTCCAAATACAGCAACCGCTGCCAACTATTGGCGCGGCTGAGTGTCATCAGATCATGCAATTGCCCGTCAATACTGCGCAGGCCCTGCACGCTATTGGTCAGAACCGGAAAAAACGCAACAATCCAGGCAATAATGACCATGGCGGTTTCGACATTGTCAAAACCGACCCAGATGAGAATCAGCGGGGCAATGGCCACCACCGGCGTGACTTGCAGGGTTACCACATAAGGGTAAAACGCCAGCTCAACGGCGCGGGCGCGGGTGAATATAACCGCCAAACCAAGGCCGCTGACCATAGCCCAGAAAAACGCAAAGCCAGTAATGCGCAAGGTGACGAGACTGGCATCAATCAATCCCGCGAAATTGTTAACCAGAGCCGCACCAATGGCTGACGGCGGCGGTAGAACAAATTTCGGAATCTCGGCATAGGCGACATAAAACTCCCAAAACCCAAGCAAGGCGCAACCAACGATAAGCGGCAGAAAATAACGCATCACAAATAAGCCGCCGAATGATGGCCGAGCGCTTCAGAAATGGCAGCACAGGCTTCATGGTAAGCCGGTTCAGCGCGGAAGTTTTGGCTCTCTTGCCGCGCTGGCATGGCAATCTCTTGGGCAATGTCGCCGTTTATATTCATCACCAAAACATTTTGCGCCAAATAGGCGGCTTCGGTAACTGAATGGGTGACAAAAATAATGGTCGGTTTTTCTTGCTGCCAGATATGGCGCAAATCATCATCGAGACGAAACCGAGTCAGCTCATCAAGCGCCGCGAAAGGTTCATCTAAAAGCAAGGTCTGCGGGTGGCCAGCCAAAGCGCGAGCCAAAGACACGCGCATTTTCATGCCACCGGATAATTGCCGTGGCAATGCCGTTGCCCTATCGGCCAAGCCAACCATCTCTAGCGCATGGGTGACGCGCGATTGAATTTCGGCGCTTGATAGTTTGGCGAATTTTAACGGCAGGGCGACATTGTCATGGACATTTCGCCATGCCAGCAGCGTCGGCTCCTGAAACACCAGACCAATGTCGCCTTTGCCATGATTTTCAATGGTGCCGGCGCTGGCTGGCAAAAGTCCGGCGAGCGCGCGCAACAAAGTGCTTTTGCCGCACCCCGATGGCCCAACCAAAGCGGTGAAACTGCCAGCTTCAAATGCATATGAGAGATGGCGCAGCGCCTGATAGCCATTGTCATAGCCAATGGTGACATTATCAAGTTTCAGCGCGGGGGCGGGTTTGGCGGTCATTATTGTGCGTCACCGGCGTTGATAAATTGTGTGGTAAAGGCCGATTGCCAAGACAGGTCGGGCGGATAAACGCCGCTTTGCGACATGGTGCTGAAGAAATTGCGCCAACGTTTTTCGGTCATGGCGCCAAGGCCGAGCATCTCTGTATCGGCTGAACGCATCATCTCGCGGGCGCGTATTTGGCTGATGGCATTGGCAATAATATCATCTGTCATTTCGGGATTGACTTGTTTAATCAGCTGATTGCCCGGTGTCGGGTCGCCGTAAATATAACTGCGCCAGCCTTCAATAGACGCGGTGACGAAAGCCTGCACCAAGTGCGGCTTGGTCTCAATCCAATCATTGCGGGCGAGCACCATGGAGGCATAGCTTGGGTAATCATAATCGGCCAACAGAAAAACCTGCGGCTTAAAATTGCCGCGCGTTTCAATGGTATATGGTTCGGAGGTGACATAACCTTGTTGAATGGCTTTGGGGTCAACCAGAAATGGCGCCAGGTTGAAGGTGTATTTGCGTATTTGCCGATTTTCAAACCCATATTTGACGCGCAACCAAGCCCAGAACGCATTGACAGTGGCGTCAGCGACCATAATAGGCTGCCCGCGCATATCGGCCAGCGATTGAATATCATCGCGCGGATGGGTGATCAGCACTTGCGGGTCTTTTTGAAAAGCCGCCATCACCGCTTTGGCCGGCACACCGGCTTTGACCATATTCAGCGGAATGAAACTATTCGAGCCCATGCCAAATTCAATTGCTCCGGCGCCGAGCAATTGAGGGATATTCACCCCCGGCCCGCCAGACCGGATGGTGACATCGAGCCCGGCTTTTTCATACAGACCCAGCGCTTTAGCTTGATAAAAACCGCCTTGCTCGGCTTGCGCTTTCCAATCAGTGGCGAAGTTCACTGGCTCAAGGGCTTGCGCCAAAGCGCTGCCGGCCAGCCATAAGACACAAAGGTGGAGAAATAGACGGAACTGTTTCATGCA
>CALEFA010000036.1 GCA_937876775.1 uncultured Rhodobiaceae bacterium
CTCTTGTTAAGAATAACTCGCATTTGCATCTAGGGTTGAAATGCCTGTCCGCAGTGCCCTCAACAGGTTGAGAACGCCCATGATCCGCCGCCTTATATCCCTTGCGCTGGCTGCCCTCACTGGCACAATAGCCATCGGTGGTCTCCTCAGCACCGCCTCCAGCCAGGCTGGCGACCAGTACGTCAACGTCTATTCCTATCGCCAGCCGTTTTTAGTGGAGCCTTTATTTGACGCCTTCACCGCCGAAACCGGCATTGGCGTGAAAGTGATCTTCGCCCAAAAAGGCTTGATAGAACGCATAGAGGCCGAAGCCAGCAATAGTCCGGCTGATGTTGTTCTCACCACGGATATTGCCAATTTGAGCCAAGCGGCCGAGAAAATTGCGCAGCCTGTGCGCTCAGCCATTCTCAAACAGTATATTCCGGCCTCTGCTCGCAGTGACGATGATTTGTGGTTCGGCCTGACATGGCGCGCGCGCATTGCTTATGTATCCAAAGAGAGAGTCACCCAAGAGAGCCTGACCTATACTGAATTGGCCGATGAAAAATGGCGCGGCAAAATCTGTCTGCGCTCCGGCCAACACCCTTATAATAACGCCCTCTTCGCAGCCATGTTGGCTCATCTGGGTGAAGCCAAATTCCGTCAATGGCTGCTCGGCCTGAAAGGTAATTTGACGGAAAAGCCGTCGGGTAATGATCGCGCTCAGGTGCGCCGTGTCTTCGGCGGGGTTTGCGATGTCGCCATCGGCAATACTTATTATATGGGGAAGATGCAGACCAATGAGAAGAACCCCGAACAAAAGCAATGGGCCGCCTCAGTTCGGCCAGTGTTCCCGCTGATGCCCGATGGCGGCACCCATGTCAATGTCTCTGGAATGGTGATGGCCAAATACGCGCCGAATCAACAAAATGCACAAAAACTTATGGAATTTCTGGTCTCCGCTCAGGCACAGAAAATCTACGCCGAGGTAAATTTTGAGTATCCGGTGCGCCAAGATGTGACAGTGTCGCCGCTGGTGCAAAGTTGGGGGCAATTGCAGGTCGACGCCTTACCAATGGATGAAATTGCACGGTTCCGCCAGCGGGCCAGCGAAATCGTTGACGAGACCGGTTTCAACCAAGGCCCGTGATGACTTTTCAAAGCCTTCAAAATCTGCAACAGTTTGGCTTTAGCATAGGAGAACGACCATGAAAGTAGAAGGTGGATGTTATTGTGGCCAAGTGCGCTACGAGGTAGAAGGCGATCCGGTCTTTAAGGGTCAATGCCATTGCCGAGAATGTCAGTATATTACAGGCGGTGCCGGCAATCTTGTCATGGGCCTGCCGGACGTTAATTTTAAATATACTAAAGGCACACCGGCTGCATTCACGCGCTCGGATTTAGAAAATCCAGTGACCCGCGAGTTTTGTGGCAATTGTGGTACGCCGCTCTTGACCCGTGCGCCGCAACTGGCAGGCGCGGTGTTGCTGAAAGTTGGCTCCATGGATAAGCCAGGAGACTTTGTCGGCCCCGATGTTGCTATTTTCACAGATGAAAAATATGACTTCCACGCCATTGCCGAGGGTGTCATGCAATTCAAGACCGTGCCAGAAATGTAAAACGCCCAAACGCGAAAACCCCGGGCATTTCTGCCCGGGGTCTCACGCAGGTCTTGGGGGATTAGCTACGTGAGAATTCTGGGTAAGCTTCGATACCCAATTCTGATTTGTCGAGGCCGAGGAGTTCTTCTTCCTCGCTGGCCCGAATGCCGACAACGGCTTTCAACACCAACCAGCCGATAGAACTGGTGACCACAACAAAGGCGCCAACCGAAGCGATACCAATGAGCTGGGTTACCAGACTGGCCTCACCATTTGATAGAACGACGGCCAGCGTGCCCCAGATACCGCACACAAGGTGAGCTGGGATCGCACCGACAACATCGTCAATTTTGAACCGGTCGAGCACTGTTACAGAGAAGACAATCAACAGACCACCGACCGCGCCGATAAGAATGGCCAAGCCACCTGTGGGTGCCAATGGTTCAGCGGTGATGGATACAAGACCACCAATCGCACCATTGAGAGCCAAAGTCAGATCGACTTTCTTATAGACCATTTGGCTGGCGATCATCGCTGCCACAACACCACCAGCGGCTGCCAGATTTGTGTTGATGAAGATTTGCGAAATTGCGATGGCGTTTTCAGCTGAACCAAGTGCCAACTGCGAACCACCGTTAAAGCCAAACCAACCGAGCCACAAAATAAATGTGCCCAAAGTCGCCAAAGGCATGGACGAACCCGGCATCGCCACAGGTGTACCGGCTGCTGTGTAACGACCTGAACGGGCACCGAGGATCAAGGCACCTGTTAAAGCTGCCCAGCCGCCAACAGAGTGAACAATGGTAGAGCCAGCGAAATCAGCAAAGCCCATTTCACTCAACCAACCGCCACCCCATGTCCAAGAACCTTGGATTGGGTAGATAATAGCTGTCAGCAGTGCGACAAAGCCGAGGAAAGGCCACAGCTTGATGCGCTCGGCCAGTGTGCCGGAAACGATGGAAGCGGCTGTTGCCACAAACACCATTTGGAAGAACCAGTCGGAACCGGCGGCATAGGTATCACCTTCGCCGAAGTCTGGGGTCTCACCCAAATAAGCACTGTCATCGGGAGACCACATGGAGAATTCGCCAATAAAGCCGGCGTCGACACCGCTATACATGAGATTGTAACCGACGACGTAGTAAAGAATGCCAGCAATGGCAAATAGGGCGACGTTTTTAACGCAAATCGTTGCCACGTTCTTTGACCGCACCATGCCGCTTTCGAGCATGGCGAAGCCAGCTGCCATCCACATCACGAAAGCACCCATGATTAGAAATAGTAGCGTGTTAAAAATAAAGGCGGTTTCGCCTGGCACTTCGGCCATCGCTGGGCTTGCCATAACTGTCAGCCCGGCGATTAGCCCGAAATTTTTGAGTTTGTTCATAAACATAGAAATCTCCAAATTTTTCTAAATAGCCGCAGCGCCGGTTTCACCGGTACGGATACGGATCGCTTCTTCAACGGAAAGAACGAAGATTTTGCCATCGCCAATTTTTTCACTATTGGCAGCAGAACGAATGGCTTCGCAAGCCGCCTCGACCTTGTCGTCATCAAGAACGATTTCAAGACGCACTTTTGGCAAAAAATTCACTTCATACTCCGCCCCGCGATAGATTTCGGTCTGACCCTTTTGGCGGCCAAAACCTTTCGCTTCTGAGGCTGTCATGCCATCAACCCCAGCTGCGGTCAGCGCTTCGCGGACGGCATCGAGCTTGAATGGCTTAACGATTGCAATAATAAGTTTCATGTGAGGAACCTCTCTCAATTATGAATTAGAATGACGTGCCCCAAGAAACGATGGCGCGCGTGTCGTCGTCCTCGTTACCT
>CALEFA010000037.1 GCA_937876775.1 uncultured Rhodobiaceae bacterium
ATAGCTCAGTTGGTAGAGCATCTGATTTGTAATCAGAGGGTCGCGAGTTCAAATCTTGCTGCCGGCACCATTCAAACACTAGTAATCATTCGGACTTAAATGTCGATAAATGGGTCTCGTTTTTCCCATGACGTGCGCCGCTATGAAAGCGTGCAGGTTTTGCTTAGGCAAAAAAATAAAGCCCAGCAGAGCTGGGCTTTATAAATTTTAGCGTGCGTTAACCTAGTCTAGATTTTCCAAGCCTAAGATAAGATTCCTAGACAAGTAACCGATATACGGTGTTCGAATATCACCCGATGAATTCCGTGCTATGGAATCCAATGGCTTGGCGGTTTGCTTGCCAAATGGAACCACCCAAGAGGCGGTAATCGTGTCTACCTCAGCAAATCCATAGTCAGTCTGATCGGCTTCAAGCATAAATGTTCCAGGCACGTTTATTCCCGCTTCGGCGAAGTTGTAACCCACTCCAATTGCAGAGGTCTCAGTTTCTTCTGAAATCGTCTCTGAATCGAACTTATCCAGCGCACCGTGAATTGAGAACCCACCACCTATCTTGTAAAAAGCGGCTACGGATTTGAGTTCATGTCGTCCTCCACTGGAAAACCCATTATCAGGAAGGTTATTTTGAGAAACGTGTGCGGAAATTTCCAGATTTTCAGATGCGGAATAGCTTACTGACACGCCATGCAATGACGAAGCTACCGTGCGCGCACTTTCAAAGAAAAGGCCCAACGTCATATCAGACTTTCCGGCGTAAGCCTCGGCGCTCCATTTTCCACCTTCAAAGCCAGCGAATAGGCCAGAAGCATCAAAATCAATGAAGGAAAATGAGGCGCGCTGGATGAATCCACCAACATAGAAATCGTTCCCAAAATGATATGTGGGCTCGATTTGAAAACGATTTAAAGAAACGTCAAAATCGGCGAAAGATTCATCAAACGAGTTTTTGAAGTGATCTGCGTCCACCCCAATAGAAAAGCTGTTATTGAGTGATATAGTCGATTTCAATATAAAGGCTTCGCGGTCTAAATCAGTACCTTCTAAATCTGACTGCCCATAAGAAACTGACAAAATGCCATCAATGGTCGGGGATATGGACTGTTGTGCGGCCGCACTAAACGGCGCGATTAAAAGGGCGGCTGCAAACGGCAACCCTATTTTAGATAATGTCATTGGTTTACTCCTGAAATACAAAATAGTATTTAAGGCACATTAATAGTACCATGTCCAAACACAAGCGAATTCATTATGCAGGGGGCTGAGCGAAGGATCATTTTCAGAGCAATCAAGAACACATGATTGAACTGATCGCGGCGGCGGCGAGCGGACACATGGATGCGCATGGCTCATCAACTAAACGGGGGCTGCCTTGCGTGTGGGGATAGGTGGGGAAGTTGTGCTTGTTCGAGTGGACTTATATATGACCCGCGGCCCACCCTCATTGCCCTCAGTTTTCGTCAGCAATTTTGAAAACAAACACAGCGTCGTCGCCGCAATTATCTTCATTTCGTTCAAACCGAATTTCAGATTGGGCGGCCAATAGTTTTTCCGCCAAATCATCCGTGTCGCCTTTGAAGCGCATGCTTTCATAAGTCAGAACTTGCCCGAAAAAACGGTCGAGGAAACCTTTGCGGAATATATGCCAATCGTCATTGGCGCCGGGCTCCAAAATCAGCGCGCCGTCAATGCTAATCTTCACCTCGCGCTCAAGGCCGCAAATATAGCTGTCGCCATAGTTGAGAATAATTTTTCGGTAAAAAAGCGTTTCGCCATCGGTTAAAGCCGACATGTCTTCCGGCGGCTCAATGGTGATGGAAATGGCGCCGTCGGTTTCGGCTTTGCCGGCAACCATAACGCCTTCGAGATAAAACGTCGTTCCGCCCTCGGTTTCAAGGCTCTGCCACGCCCGCGCTGTGGCCGGATTTAAAATTATCGCGGCCAACACCAGCACGGCAAAGGCGCTTGGTCGATAGGCGCGTAAAACAATCACTTTCATGCCGCCACGCTAAAGGCAGATAAATTTTTTGTCATCTGCAAAACGCACACTCATCGCCTAACAGCCCGCCCATCTTGCGTTATCTGTAAATTTACCATTCAATAGAGTTTGAACATTTGGGGAGAAGACGATGTTTGATTTGGTTATTCGCAACGCACTTTTGGTCGATGGCACGGGCGCGCCGGCGCGGCAGGCTGATATTGCAATTCAAGATGGCGTCATCAGCGCCGTTGGCACGGTCGCGGCAAAGGGCAAAACAGAAATCGACGCCAAAGGTGATTTGGTCACCCCTGGCTGGGTCGATATTCACACGCATTATGACGGCCAAGTCACATGGGATCCGTATTTGTCGCCATCGGGCTGGAATGGCGTGACCACTGTCGTCATGGGCAATTGCGGGGTTGGCTTTGCGCCGGCCAAAACCGATCAACACGACTGGCTCATCGGCTTGATGGAAGGGGTAGAGGATATTCCCGGCGCCGCTTTGGCCGAGGGCATCACGTGGGAATGGGAGACCTTTCCGGAATATCTCACAGCGCTGGAAAAACAACCGCGCGCCCTTGATGTGGCGACGCAAATTCCGCATGGCTCGGTGCGCGCTTATGTCATGGGCGAGCGCGGCGCCAATAATGAAGCCGCCACGCCGCAAGACATCGCAGAGATGGCGGATATTGTCGAAGACAGTATTCGGGCTGGCGCGCTCGGCTTTTCCACCTCACGCACCATGTTGCATTTATCAAAAGACGGCATTCCGGTGCCCGGCACTTTCGCCAATAAAGACGAATTGCTCGGCATTGCCGCCGCCATGCAGCGCGGTGGCCACGGTGTCTTTGAAATGGCCTCGGATTTGAATCCAGCGGAAGAAGAATTTGGCTGGATGGCCGACGTCTCGAAACAAACCGGTCTGCCGGTCACTTATGCGCTGTTGCAAAACCCGGTCGATAAGGAAAGCTGGCGCGATTTATTGGCCATGACCGATGCCGCTGTGGCCGATGGGGCGCAAATCAAAGCGCAAATTGCCATTCGCCCGACGGGGCTGATTTTGGGCTGGGAAAGCACCGTCCACCCGTTCTCCATGCATCCGGAATATCAGGCGTTGGAAGGTCTGCCGATTGACCAGCGTATCGCCAAATTGCGCGAGCCGGAAACCCGTCAGGCGCTGATCAATGGCAAACCCTATTTCATGACCGAAGAAGCTGAAAGCGATGATGGCGGTTTACCGTCCGGCCATGGCGTCGCCGCCCTGATAGCGCTGGGCTTTGACAATATGTTCGCGCTCATGCAAGACGGCGTGCCGGATTATGAGCCGGAAGGCAGCGCTTCAGTGGCCGCCTTGGCAAAACAGCGTGCCGTGGCGCCGTCGGAGATTGTCTATGATATGATGATGGCCAATGATGGCACCGGCTATGTCTATTTGCCGTTGCTGAATTACGCGCATCAGAATTTCGACCATATTGACACCATGTTCCAAAACCCCAACACCGTCTTGAGCTTGTCAGATGGCGGCGCCCATTGCGGGGTCATCACTGACGCCAGTTTCCCGACCTATTTATTATCCTATTGGGTGCGCGATCGGGTCCGTGGCGCGCGTTGGAAATTGGAAGAAGCGGTAGCCGCCCAGACCAGCCGAACGGCGGCGCTTTATGGTCTCAACGACCGTGGCATTATCGCCGAGGGCATGAAAGCCGATTT
>CALEFA010000038.1 GCA_937876775.1 uncultured Rhodobiaceae bacterium
GGGGCTTTGTTATCGGGAGATGAAAAAGCAGAACCATTGGCCGTTGTTGAACCGCCCGCCACGGATGAAAAGGTGGAGCCGAGCCCGACGGATATTGTTGCCGTGCCGGTTGCCCCGATTGCAGACACAATCGATCGCATCAAAGCATCGCCGCTTGCCAAGAAGCTGGCCGCTCAAAATAATATCGATTTATCCCAAGTGCAATCTTCAGCCGCACATGGGCGAATTAAGAAACGCGATATTGAGGCCTATCTGGCAGCCCGTCCCGCATCTATGTCAACGCCACAGGGCGGATTTGAGCGAGTAAAACTGACCCCCATGCGTCAATCTGTGAGCGACGGCGTTATGAAAGCCGTCAACGGTCAGGCCATGACGCCAAATGCCATTGAGATAAATATGGAAAATCTGATTGCGGTGCGTGACAGTTTTAAGGCTCAGGATGAAGCGTATGCCGCATCGATTTCTTATCAGTCTTTTTTCATCAAGGCCTTGGCTTTGGCAGCGCGGGATGTGCCTATCACAAATGCACGCATGGGTGATGGCTATATCGATATTTTCAATGACGTAAATGTCGCCTTCGCCGTTGCCATAGACGATAGCCATCCAGCCTTTTCAGGGTTGGTCATGCCGGTTATTCATCAAGCCGATAAAAAAGGTGTTCTTGAAATACAGCAGGAATTGATGCAATTGGTGGCGCGCGCACGCGAGCGACGATTAACGGCGAGCGATATGCAAGATGGCACGATTACCTTATCAAGCACCGCCGGAATGGTAGCCGATTATATGATCAGTACGCCATTGCTCAATCAAGGGCAGAGCTATATTGGGCAACCTGGCAATATCGTTGAGCGCCCCATTGTCCGCGATGGAGAATTGACGGTCGGAAAAATAATGAGTTTCTGCTTCACCTTTGACCACCGCGTTATGGACGGCGTGCCGGCCTGTCATGCGGCGAGCCGGTTCAAAGACTATATTGAAAACCCTTCTCTAATGTTGCGATGAAATGAATAAAAAATATCAACTTGTTGTCATTGGGGCCGGACCCGGCGGCTATATTGCGGCTATCCGGGCGGCTCAATTGGGCATTAAAACAGCAATTATCGAAGCCGATAAATTGGGCGGTGTGTGTCTGAATTGGGGGTGCATCCCAACAAAAACCCTGTTGCGTAGCGCCGAAGTTGTGCGCTTACTTCACGAGGCTGAGGATTTCGGTTTGAAAAACGTCAAGGCCGACATTGATATCAAAGCTATGGTCACGCGGTCGCGTCATGTTGCCGGTCAGCTCGAAAAAGGGGTGGCCGGATTGATGAAGAAAAACAAGATCGATGTGCTCAAAGGTCACGGGTTTATCGCCGATGCCACGCATATCGAAGTGCGTAATGGCGACAAAATGCAGCTGTTGGAGACGGATTTTATTATCATTGCCAGCGGTGCGCGACCGCGTGTGCCGAAGGGCGTGCCGAGCGATAGCCCGTGCGTGTGGACGGCACGTGAAGCGATGACGCCAGATACCATTCCGAAATCACTTCTGGTTGTCGGCTCGGGGGCCATTGGTGTGGAGTTTGCAAGTTTCTATCAAGATATTGGCAGCCGGGTGACACTCATTGA
>CALEFA010000039.1 GCA_937876775.1 uncultured Rhodobiaceae bacterium
GCAAATTCCCACGCGTTACTCACCCGTCTGCCACTGTCCACTTCCGAAGAAGCTTCTCGTTCGACTTGCATGTGTTAAGCCTGCCGCCAGCGTTCGTTCTGAGCCAGGATCAAACTCTCAAGTTTGATTCTCGCATCATCACAATTTACTAAACGTTCAAAATCTGGATCCTTGCGGATCCAATGCGTGCGAGACATCCGAAGATGTCTCATCTGCGTATTTAGAGACATCCGAAGATGTCTCTGACGAGTTCCCACTCTTCCATATCCGACCTGCTGGAGACCAGCAGGCAAATATGAGAGTGGCGAAACGCGAACGTCAACAAATTGTTGAATGCGTTGTTCTGTTGTCAAAGCATAAAGCTTCGACACGCCAGGACACCGCCGTCCACGTTTCTCTTTCAATATCTACAATGTCAAACAACTGCCTTGCGGCCCTTCTTCGGCACAAAAACGCTCGCAGCCATTGCTGGCCTCGACCGTCTTATTATCCTCGTAAGGATCAGTATTGCCTTAAAACAGTCAGCGATGAACCGCTGGAAGTTTTGACACCAAGGTTACTGATCGACCGTTGGTGTGGAGTGTGTATAGGCACAGGGCTGACAACTGTCAAAGGCTTTTTTGTCGTTTTTCCGTTTTTTTTTACGAAATTGAAATAAAACACTCGGTCATGTGGAAAACTCGCAGAACTCTACCACATATAGCGCTTTAGGCCAATTCTAGACGGAAGAATTTTTTACCATTACTTGACAATTTTGCCCGATACAGCGCATTTTGCCAGTCAATGAACATAGATATTGCAGCCGCTCCTGAAGAATCGCCTGAAACCGCTGCCAAGCGGTTGATTGCGACAAAACGCCGTCGTCGTGCGCGGCGCCAGTTTTTATTTGGTTTTTTACTGACAGCAATTTTTATTAGCTGGATGGTCAATGACTTCCTCGCCCCTGACGTCAACAGCGTATCACTTAGCGCCAAACCAGCCCCATCAGCACCTGAGATTAATTTTGATAGGCGCGATATGGTGCCAATGCAGCGCAGGTCGTCTGAGGATCAATTGAAAAAAGGTGACAGTCTTGCCGCCCTTTTGGCACGCAATGGCGTCGCCGCGGGTGAAGCACAGGCCGCACTTGACAGTTTGAAGACCGAGTTCGACGCGCGCAATTTACAGCCTGGACAAAAAGTTCGCGTGTTCCGCGCTTGGCCGCCAGAGGATGATGCAAAACTCTCCGAAGGTCAATTTGCCGGCTTTGATCTGATTCCTGAGCCACGCCAAAAAGTCATTGTGCAGCGGCTTGATGATGGTCGGTTTGAAACCACACGTCAGAACCGGCCATTGAACGAAAAATATTTTGTTGCGGACACGCTCATCACAAGCTCTGTCTATGAAGCAGCCCGCAGCAGTGGGGTCGCCCCAAATTTGGTTGCCGATCTCATTCGTCTATTTTCATTTTCGGTCGATTTCCAACGCGATATTCGTGAAGGCGACCAATTAGAAGTGTTGTACACGCGCCGGTTTGATCAAAACAATCAGCTGGCTGAAGAAGGTGAAATCATTTTCGTCGCCCTGACCAATCGCGGCCAGCGCCTCGCCTATTGGCTGCATAACCAAGATGATGAGGAGCGACATTATTACGACGAGCAAGGCCGCAGTGTGCAGCGCCTTCTCATGCGCACACCCGTTGATGGCGCGCGATTGTCTTCGCGCTATGGCATGCGACGGCATCCAATCTTGGGCTATACGCGACTGCACCGCGGACTAGATTTCGCGGCCCCAGTTGGCACACCGATTTATGCAGCCGGCGATGGGCAGGTAATAAAAATCGGTCGCTATGGGGACAGTGGGCTTTATATAAAACTGCGCCATAACGATCGCTTTGAAACGGCTTACGCACACATGAATGGCTTCGCCAAAGGATTGAAAAAAGGCGACAAAGTCAAACAGGGGCAGGTTATTGGTTATGTTGGCCGCACAGGTTTGGCGACAGGCCCGCATTTGCATTATGAAGTTTTGCAGGGCAATATGCCGGTCAACCCGCGCTCGCTTAATTTGCCGCCGCGCCAAGAGTTAAGTGCGCAACAATTGGCTGCCTTTGAAACAACCCGGACACAGGCCGCCAAGCGCATTGGCACACTGGCCAGCCGCAATAATTCACTGACGTCATTGCCGCGCTAGTTGATCAATTCTTTCTTGGCTGGCATTAAACTTAAAGCCCCGTCGACAACATCGACAATCATACGGCTATCATCGCCAAACCGTCCCGACAGTATCTCTTCCGCTAGGGCGTCTTGCACCTCTCGCTGAATGACCCGTTTCAAAGGCCGCGCGCCATAAACTGGGTCATAACCTTTGGCAGCTAGATAATCACGGCCAGCGTCCGACAACATGATTGTCATAGAACGCTGAGCCAACAAGTCCTGAACCCGACGCATTTGAATGTCGACAATGGCGCCCATTTGCCCAGCCTGCAGGCGCTCAAACAACATGATGTCATCAAGCCGGTTCAAAAACTCTGGCCGGAAAGCTGCCCGCACCTCTTGCATGACCGGTTCGCGTGCGTCCTCAGCCTGCGCGCCATCTGGCAGGCTCGCCAAATGTTGTGCCCCGAGGTTTGACGTCAAAATGATTAACGTATTGCGGAAATCGACGGTTCGCCCCTGCCCATCCGTTAAGCGCCCATCGTCTAGCACTTGCAATAAGACATTGAAGACATCGCTGTGAGCTTTTTCAATCTCGTCGAACAAGATAATTTGATAGGGACGCCGGCGCACCGGTTCGGTGAGAGCGCCTCCCTCTTCATAACCAACATAGCCAGGTGGGGCGCCTATCAATCGAGAGACCGAATGTTTTTCCATATACTCCGACATATCAAGACGGCAGATTGCGGCTTCATCATCGAAAAGAAATTCGGCCAAGGCCTTGGTTAATTCCGTTTTACCAACCCCTGTAGGGCCCAAAAATAAAAATGAGCCCATTGGCCGCTGCGGGTCTTGCAAGCCCGCACGGGCGCGGCGCACAGCCCGCGACACACCCTCAATTGGTGCGTCTTGACCAATCACCCGACCATGCAAATAGCTTTCCATGGCCAGCAATTTCTCCCGCTCTCCCTCAAGCATTTTTTCAACTGGCACGCCCGTCCAGCGCGATACAATTTGTGCAATATGGTCTTCAGCAACAACTTCTTCCAGCATGCCAGCCTCAGCTTTATCCGCCATATCATTGGCTCGCGTATCAGCAGCGGCAATGTCGCTTTCTAGCTGTGGTATTACCCCATAGGCCAGCTCTGAGGCGCGCTCTAATTCTCCACGTCTTTGCACTTGCTCAAGCTCAAGGCGCGCCGATTCTAACTGCTCTTTCAGTTTTTGCGCATCGGCCAGCTTATCTTTTTCAGCCTGCCAGCGCGCTGTCAAAGCATTGAGGTTCTCCTCAACGCCAACCAGCTCGGTTTCCAGTTTCATCAAACGCTCAGCCGACGCCTTGTCGGTTTCCTTTTTCAGCGCCTCGCGTTCAATCTTTAATTGAATGACCCGACGGTCTAGCTCGTCTAACGCCTCTGGCTTAGAATCAATCTGCATTCGCAAACGGCTGGCCGCTTCATCAATCAAATCAATCGCCTTATCGGGCAAGAACCGCTCGGTAATATAACGTTGCGAAAGATTGGCGGCGGCGACAATCGCCGCATCAGAAATACGCACCCCATGGTGTAATTCGTATTTTTCTTTCAACCCGCGCAAAATTGATACGGCATCTTCGACACTGGGCTCAGCGATAAACACTGGCTGAAAACGCCGCGCAAGGGCGGCATCCTTTTCGACGTGTTTGCGATATTCATCCAGTGTGGTGGCGCCAATACAGTGCAATTCGCCGCGCGCCAGAGCCGGTTTGAGCAAATTAGACGCATCCATCGCCCCATCCGCGCCGCCAGCACCAATCAATGTGTGCATTTCGTCAATGAATAGAACCACCCCGCCCTGCGCATGACTAACTTCTTGCAAAACCGCTTTCAGGCGCTCTTCGAACTCGCCGCGAAATTTCGCACCGGCAATCAGCGCACCCATGTCCAACGCCATGAGTTTTTTATTGGCCAGACTTTCAGGCACATCGCCGGCTAAAATACGTAACGCCAAGCCCTCAGCGATAGCGGTTTTACCAACGCCGGGCTCGCCAATCAGAACTGGATTGTTTTTGGTGCGGCGCGACAAAACTTGCATGGTGCGGCGAATTTCTTCATCGCGGCCAATCACTGGATCTAATTTTCCGGCTTGTGCGTCAGCTGTCAAATCGCGGGCATATTTACTGAGCGCCTCATAAGTGTCTTCCGCTGTCGCCGAGTCGGCCTTACGCCCCTGCCGCATATGATCAATGGCAGCGGCCAAAGATGTCGCCTCAAGACCCGCCGCCTGCATGGCTTGGGCAGTCGCACTTTTGCCTTCCACCATCGCCTGCAACAGCCGCTCTTGCGTGACAAAACGGTCGCCAGCAGCCGTCGCCAGCTTTTCCGCCTCCGCCAAAAGCTTTGCTGCGTCGGCGCTCATCGATAGTTGAGTGGTGCCACCGCTTTGTGTTGCGCTTTGTGACAGAGCTTTTTGAGTGGCTGTTTGTAGCTGGTGCAGGTCACCACCAGCGGCGGTGATTAAGTGACCCGCCAGATGATCTGCGTCATCAAGTAATTGGGCCAGAATATGCCACGGCTCAAGTCGCGTGTGGCCGCGCACAAGGGCTTGGTTTTGCGCCTCTTGAATAATCGTTTTAACACGGTCTGTGTAGCGCTCGATGTTCATTTGCCTACTCCAATGCTGTTTATTCGCATTTAGGAATAGATACCGACCATTACAAGGTGTCGCCCGGAGCGCCCCGAAAATACTAGTTTAATTGTCCGAATATTAGTCGTTCACCGCCGAAACAACTTCTGCTTCAGCCACGACGGTCGCCTCGCTTGGCGCTTCGGTTTCAGCTTCCGGCGCAAGATTGCCAGAAACCTCAACGCCATTTTCGTTGCCCTCGCCATTATCTTTACGACGACGACGCAACGGCCCACGGCGGCGCGATTTGTCTTGCCGCGGCTCGGCTTCGCTGTCGTTGTTTTCGCCACGCATCAACACTAAAGGTTCAGCGGCGCGCTCATCACCTTGCTCAGAGCCAACATCGGCTTCAACATCGCCATCTTCAAGGTTATCGGTTTCGCTCACTGCAGGTTGATTGGCCAGCATGATACGAAAATAATGTTCGGCGTGTTGCTGCAGGTTCTCGGCATTGACGCGGTCACCGGTCAACAAAGCGTCGCGCGCCAGCGTTTGATATTTTTCATATACTTGGCTGGCTGTGCCGCGCACTCTTACATCAGGACCATTGCTATCATAGCTCCGGTTAACAGAATTTTGTTGGCGCCGTCCGCGTCCACGTGAACGTTTCATAATGCGTTCCTATAATTATTTCTCATTTGTTTCATGTGCCGCCGTGAACTCATATTTAATTTGAATTCATATGACGACGTTAAACAGATTCGTCAGACAATGTGTCCGATCTACCTGATCGCTCTAGCCTTGACCGGAAAACGCTTTTCAATTTTTTGCGCTCGCGGATTTGGATGAAAGAGCTGTGGAACAGAGACATATTGTGTAATCGCGTTCCAAGCAGTTTGGACACTAGCCGCTTAAACATTTTATTTCAAACTTCTTTTTCAAATTTTCACTTTTTTTTCACCGCTGCAACTAAACGGTCAAGGCCCGCTAAATCACGAATTACATGTATTTTTTCATAACCCGACCGTTGCATCAGCGCCACCACATCATCGGCTTGCTGATGACCAATCTCAAAGTATAGCCCCCCAGCTGGTTTCAAATAAGCCCCAGCTTTGGCAATGATATGTCGATAATCGCGCAACCCATCAGCCCCTCCATCAAGCGCAAGGCGCGGGTCATGGTCGCGCACATTGACCTTTAGCGTCGCAATTTCATGGCTGGCAATATACGGCGGGTTGGACACGATGACATCGAACTGCGGTGGTTTATCACCCAAGTTAGAACCCAAAGCGGCAAACCAATGACCTTGGCGCAAAGCTAATCTTGAGCGCACGCTTAGCCGGTGCGCATTGAGTCGCGCCACATGCAGCGCCGCCGAACTTTTATCGACAGCTACGCCGCAAGCGTTAGGCAGGTGATGCAAAATCGACACAATCAGACAGCCCGATCCCGTGCCTAAATCTAAAACGCTTCTGGCCTCTGGTTTTTGCGCCAGCACCGCATCGACCAGTGTTTCACTGTCGGGGCGCGGGTCTAAAACATGATGGTTGATTTTGAAATCGAGACCGTAGAATTCACGATGCCCAATCAGCCGTGACACCGGCGCGCCAGCCAACCGTGCGTCGCGCCAAAGGCGTAATTGATGGCTCTGCGCGGGCGGCACAATATCGTCCCCATGGACGGCCAATTGCGTATCGGTCATGCGGTTAACAGCGGTCACTAAGACGCGCGCATCAAGCATAGAATTGTCGATATCTGCCGCTGCAAAGGCTTGGCTCAGCTCATACTGCCATTGCCGATAGCTCAGCGCGGGCGACCGATCAGCCATCGTCTTTACGCGTCGTCGCCAACGGCAGCCAGACGGCGTGTTTGATCTTCCCGCACCAAGGTTTCGAGCAATTCGTCTAGCCCGTCACCGGCGAGAATTTTTTCTAACTTGTGCAGCGTTACATTAATGCGGTGATCAGTGACCCGACCTTGCGGAAAATTATAGGTACGAATACGCTCCGAACGATCACCCGAACCAACCTGTGATTTCCGGTCAGCGGCGCGCTCATCATCAGCACGCTGGCGCTCGGCTTCGAAGAGGCGCGCCCGCAGAACCGTCATCGCTTTAGCGCGGTTTTTATGTTGCGATTTTTCATCTTGTTGAATCACGATGATACCGGTCGGCAAATGGGTAATTCGCACAGCGCTATCCGTGGTGTTCACTGATTGCCCGCCTGGGCCGCTGGCGCGAAATACATCAATGCGCAAATCTTTATCTTCGATTTTAACATCTACTTCTTCCGGCTCTGGCAGCACCGCAACCGTTGCCGCAGAGGTGTGAATACGGCCACCGCTCTCGGTTTCCGGCACGCGCTGTACGCGGTGCACCCCGCTCTCAAATTTTAATCGGGCAAAGGCGCCTCGCCCGCGAATGGACGCGACAACTTCTTTATAACCACCGACTTCGCCCTCTGATTGACTGATGATTTCACATTTCCAGCCCTGCAAGTCGGCATAGCGGGCATACATGCGAAACAAGCTGCCGGCAAACAAGGCGGCTTCATCACCGCCAGTACCGGCGCGCACTTCAACGATGACGCTCAATTCATCGGCGCTGTCTTTCGGCAATAAGAGAACCTCAAGCGCAGTTTCCATATCCGGAATTTGGCTCCCAATGCCCTCCAGTTCCAGCGCTGCTAATTCTGCCATTTCGGCGTCGTCACCTTGGCTAAGCGCCGTCAACTCTTCGCGCTCCGTCAGGGCTGCACGATAGGCAGTGATTGCTGTGACCAGAGGATCAATCTCGGCATATTCTTTCGACAACTCAACAAAACGCTCAGGCGGCAATTCGCCGTTCATTTCATTTTGCAAAGTTTCAGCTCGTGCCAAAATGGCATCGAGACGGTCAACGGGAAGCATAGCTATTGTCCTTCGGCTAGGTCTTTATCGACGGTGGTTGCCATGTCGGCTGCCTTCATATCAGCGGCCTTGTTTTCAACCAGTCCGACCAAATGGTCAATCATTTCATTGTGCGGCTTTTTATGGTCTGGCTTGCCAGCCACATAAACCATGCCACTGCCGCTACCACCACCGGTAAAACCAACATCTGTTTCGCGCGCCTCGCCAGGGCCGTTAACCACGCAGCCAATAATCGACAGAGTAATCGGCTCAGCAATATGCTCTAAACGTTGTTCCAATTCGCGGACGGTCGAAATCACATCAAAGCCTTGGCGGGCGCATGATGGGCATGAAATAATCGTCACCCCGCGATGGCGCAACCCCAGCGCTTTCAACATTTCAAAACCGACTTTCACCTCATCCACAGGATCCGACGACAGCGATACACGCACGGTGTCGCCGATGCCCGACCAGAGAAGGTTACCCAAGCCAATGGATGATTTGATGGTGCCGCTGGTCAAACCGCCAGCTTCTGTGATGCCAATATGTAAAGGACAGTCAACAGCTTCAGCCAATTGCTGATAGGCGGCCACAGACAAGAATACATCTGACGCCTTTACGCTGATTTTATAGTCGCGAAACCCGTGTTCTTCGAGCAAGCCAACATGGTAGAGCGCACTCTCAACCATGGCTTCTGGACACGGCTCACCATATTTCTCTAGCAAATGTCTTTCCAAAGAGCCGGCGTTAACGCCAATGCGCATGGAGCAGCCATGGTCGCGCGCCGCACTGACCACATCGGCCACACGTTTAGCATCACCAATATTACCCGGATTAATGCGCAAACACGCGGCCCCGGCTTGCGCGGCTTCAATCGCACGCTGATGGTGAAAATGAATATCCGCCACAATCGGGACATCCACGGCGTTTACAATTTCCTTCAGGGCTTTGGTTGACGCCTCGTCGGGACACGAGACGCGCACAATATCAACGCCAGCTTCTTGTAGGCCGATGATTTGTTCAATCGTCGCCTTAGCGTCAGATGTCAGCGTATTGGTCATGGATTGCACAGAAATCGGTGCATCGCCGCCAACCGGCACATTGCCGACCATAATTTGTCGGCTTTTTCGTCTTTCAATATGTCGCCAAGGACGCAGCATTATATCATTCGCCTATTGCTGAAGGGCTATAATAGCGTCGCGGTCCAAACGGCGTTTGGTCAAAATTTGCCCGCGTCGACCAACCGGCTCGCTAACCTTATCATTTATCACATAGTCAAGCGCCCCAGCGTCACGCGTCGCCAAAAAGTAAACCTCACCCGGCTCCAGCGTAAATTTCTGACCTTCCGCGACCACACTCGAAAACAAAACCATGCCATCACCATTTTCAATGCGCATCCAGGCGCGTCGGTTGGCTCGAACGTCAACCACATCATTGGTCGTGAACTTAGGCGCATCGACAGCAGCTGCCTCAGCTGGTGCGGGTGCGTCAACTTCAGCCAATTCGGTGGGCGCTGCGTCAATTGTTTCGACCGCTGTCGTAGCAGGCGTCTCATCGGCAAATTCCGGTGGTGTGTCCACCACATCAATCGGTGCCGCTTGAGGTGCTTCTTCAATAGCGAGGGCAATGTTAGGCGTTTCAGTGACGGTTTCTTCGACGACAGCCACCACATCATCGACAAGTGTTGGCTCTGATGACGAACCGACAAATAACCAAATGAAATAAATCGCCAAAACCAGCACAACGCCGGCGACAATTTTTACCACGGGCGAGATGGGTTCGGCTTCCTCGACAACGTCATAGTTTAATTCTTTACTAGGTTTCGTGGTCACGACGCCCTTAAATTGTTCGATTAAATCAGCCGAATCGAGACCCAAATAATTGCCATAAGTGCGAATAAAGCCAATCGCATAAACTTTGCCTGGCAAGGTTTCATAGTCATCGTTTTCAAGCGCCGCCAAATGGGTTTCTCTTATACGCAAGATCGAGGAAATTTCATTGAGCTCAAGGCCTTTTTCCTCGCGCGCTTCGCGCAATATGCGCCCAATACCGAAAAGATCCATATCAGTTTGCTTCATGTTTTTACCCTTACTCGCGTCCATTGGAACGCCACCAAAACTATCACAGCTTAACCCCATGTGCATCTGCAATCGTTTTTAACTGTTCTCGCAGGTCGTCAGAAGAAGACGCCAAAGCCTCGCCAACCGCGGTTTCTAAACGTTCGCAATTAGCTGATCGCACCATGCGTTTCACCGGCCCAACGCTTGCTGACGGCACGGAAAACGACCGAAAACCTAGACCAAGCAGTGTCATGGCTTCAAGTGGACGTCCGCCTAATTCGCCACATAAGGATACTGGAACCTCATATTTATCGCACATTTCGCGCACGTGAGACAAAAGCCGTAAAGATGGTAAAGACAAAATGTCATAGCGATCGCCGGTCATCGGATTCCCACGATCGGAAGCAAAAAAGAATTGCATAAGATCATTGGTGCCAATTGATAGAAAATCTAGCTGTGGCAATAGTCGATCAAGCTGCCAAACCAAGGCCGGCACTTCTAGCATGGTACCTATGCGCAAATTGCTTGGAACGTCATAACCGAATTTGTGCAAACGGTCTTGTTCTTTCAGCAATAAATCGCGGCTGCGTTCAAATTCTTCCACTGTGGTGATAAGCGGGAACATAATGCTCAACTGACGTCCCGCCGCCGCTTTCAATAAAGCGCGCAATTGATGGCGTACCAAGCCCGGCCGGTCTAGTGCCATGCGCATAGCACGCCAGCCCATGGCCGGGTTTTCCTCTGGCCGGGTGCGCAAATAGGGCAAAACTTTATCGCCACCAATATCCAAGGTGCGAAAAACCACATCGCGTTCACCTACGGTATCGAGAACATTTTTATAGACCGCTAATTGCTCTGTCTCGCGTGGCATACGAGCCGCGACCATAAATTGTAACTCAGTGCGGAAAAGGCCAATGTCTTGCGCGCCGCTCTCTTGCAGATTTTCTACATCGACCATCAAACCAGCATTCATATTCAATTGAATATCCACCCCATCGCGGGTGACCGCTGGCAGATGTTTAATCCGCGCATAGCTTTTTTGACGACGCGCCTGCAGACGTGCTCGATTTGAATAGGCGTCAATAATATCGCTGGCCGGATTGAGGTGCACTTCGCCTTGGTCAGCATCAACAATAATCTCATGACCATCGCGAGCTGAGGCGACAATGCCGCGCAAATCGCCAACCAAAGGTATGTTTAAGGCGCGCGCCACAATGGTCACATGCGCGCCCATGGCCGCTTCTTCCAAAACCAAACCGCGAATCTTGCGGCGGTCATAATCGAGTAAATCAGCCGGCCCCATGGTGCGCGCCATAATAATCGCGTCGCGCGGCAACTTATCTTCAGACGCCAATTGCGCCCGACCGGTCAGAATTCTCAGCAATCGGTTAGACAGGTCTTCAAAGTCATGCATTCGGTCACGCAAATAAATGTCGCGATGACGGCTTAAACGCGCCCGCATGGCGTTATTCACCCGCTCGACAGCGGCTTCCGCCGTCAGTCCCGAATGCACGGCGTCTTGGATACGACGTAGCCAACCGCGGTCATTGGCAAACATACGATAGGTTTCCAGCACCGCCAGATGTTCGCCAGCATGTGACACATCTTCCGTCGCCAGCATTTTATCGATATTGCGGCGCAATTTATAAATCGCGCTGCTCAAGCGGCGACCTTCTTCTTCCGTGTCATCACTAATCAGCTTGGTGACTTCAACGCGCGGCTCGTGCAACACCACATGGCCCATCGCAATGCCGTCATTGTGGCCAATACCTTTAAACACACGTGGCGCGTCGGGCGCTATATCTTCGTCGGCCAACCCTTCGCCGGTGGCCGTCAACATTTCCGATAACACCATGGCGACGGTTTGCAACGCTTCGACTTCTTCATCAACAAAAAGCCGTTCTGTGCTGTTTTGCACCACCAACACGCCAGTAACATCGCCACCACGCAAAATCGGAACGCCAACAAATGACTTAAACGGATCCTCGCCAGTTTCTGGACGATAGGCAAAACGCGGGTGCGACGGTGCATCAGAAAGATTAAGCGAACGCTTATGTTGCGCAATATCGCCGACCAAACCCTCGCCAAAGCGCAAAATCGTATTGTGCACGGCTTCCGGATTGAGACCCTCAGTAGCGCATAATTCAAGCGCATCATTACCGCGACGCAAATACACAGAACACACCGCCGCATTCATTGATGCCGCGATCAACTCAACCGTACGATTGAGGCGCATTTGCTTGTCGCCGCCATCGGCCATCACATGGCGCAAGCGGCGCAATAGTATGCGCGGTCCTTCAAGCGTTAACGGCATTTTCTAGCCTTTATCAATCATACGTTGATTAAGTGTCTATCGTCTCGTCGTCGAGTCCATATGCGGCGTGCAAAGCGCGCACGGCCAGTTCGGCATAGTCACTGTCTATCAACACTGAAACTTTAATTTCAGATGTTGAAATCACATGAATGTTTATACCCTTTTCGGCCAGTTCTTTGAACATTTTTTGTGCCACGCCTGCATGGCTTCGCATGCCAACACCAACCACAGAGATTTTCGCCATTTCAGGCACAGCCTGCAAATTAGCAAATTCAACCTTGCCTTTGAGGCCTTCAATCACCGCTAGGGCGCGCTCTAGTTCATCGGAGGATACGGTGAAGGTCACATCAGTGGTTTTACCATCAGCCGACATATTTTGAACAATCATGTCGACATTCACCGCCGCATCAGCCAGCGGGCCAAATATCTCTGCTGCGACGCCGGGTTTATCGGCGACTTGCAGCAGGGTTACTTTTGCCTCATTTGGCGCATAAGCGATTCCGCTAACAATTTCTTGTTCCATGATTTCATCCTCATTGCAGATTAATGTTCCCACAATACCGTCTTCGGGAAAAGCGCTATCGGCGGCGTCAAAACTCGAACGCACTTGCAAGCGCACATTATGCGCCATCGCCAGTTCGACCGAACGTGTTTGCAGGACCTTGGCCCCAAGCGACGCCATTTCCAACATTTCTTCATACGAGATACGTGCCAATTTGGTCGCTTGCGACACAACCCTTGGGTCAGTGGTGTAAACCCCATCGACATCGGTATAAATATCACAACGGTCTGCCTTCAAAGCGGCGGCAATTGCCACAGCGCTTGTATCAGAGCCGCCGCGTCCCAAAGTCGTAATGCGACCGGCCGACGAAATGCCTTGAAAACCGGCTATCACGGCAACACGGCCTTCTTCGAGTTGCGCCTCTAAACCATCGGCGTGAATATCTAAAATCCGCGCCGCGCCATGCACATCGCTGGTTTCGACTTTAATTTGCCACCCCAACCAACTGCGCGCTGCGACGCCAACATCTTGCAAAGCCAAAGCCAAAAGCCCAACGCTGATTTGCTCGCCAGCCGATACCACAACATCATACTCGCGGGCATCATGCAGCGGCGACACGTCGCGGGTGAGACCAACCAGACGATTGGTCTCGCCAGACATAGCCGAAACCACTACGGCGACCTGATGGCCGGCGTCGACTTCACGTTTTACGTGAGCGGCTACGTTACGGATGCGCTCAATATCGCCAACCGATGTGCCGCCAAATTTCATGACCAAACGTGCCATGGTTTCCTTTCGTCGTGCGCGCACCTATATATAGGTGAAAGTTTAAGGCATAGACCGCACTTGCGGGGCAGACATACACGAAAACTTACTTATGATGCAACACACACGTATTGCGAAAAATTATTGAGGCAGGGCAGATGACACAAAAAACTCACGCCGAGACAGTCAGTGGCAGCACGATTGATGCTGATGAGGTGGCCAAATTCACCGCCATGGCAGCGGAATGGTGGGATCCACATGGCAAGTTTCGGCCTCTGCATAAATTCAACCCTGTGCGTCTGGCTTATATTCGCAATGCCCTGTGCGCACGTTTTGAACGCGACCCGAAAACCGATCAGCCATTTACTGGTCTGCGCTTTCTCGACATTGGTTGCGGCGGAGGCCTGCTGAGCGAACCCATGGCGCGCCTCGGTGCTGATATTGTCGGCGCCGACGCCAGCCCAGCCAATATCAAAACCGCCAGCCTTCATGCGCAGGCAGGAGGTTTAAAAATCGATTATCGCGCCACCACCGCCGAGGCTTTGGCGCAAAGCGGCGAAAAATTTGACGTCATTTTGAACATGGAAGTCATCGAACACGTTGCCGACCCGCAAGCCTTTATGAGCGCCTGCGCCTCTATGTTGTCGCAAGATGGTTGTATGTTTCTCGCCACCCTCAATCGCACCCTGAAAGCCTATGCTTTGGCCATTGTGGGGGCGGAATATGTGCTCGGCTGGCTGCCGCGCGGCACCCATGATTGGCACAAATTCATCACCCCAGATGAAATGCAGGGAATGGTCGAGCAAGCTGGCCTCGTGGTTCAGCAATCGACGGGCGTGAGTTTTAATCCCTTGCTGAACAAATGGGCTTTATCCGGGGATATGGCCGTCAATTATATGGCGATTGCCGAAAATAAGGCCTAGTCGTCGGACCATTGTATTGCCTTGGTTTTATTTTGCTCTTTATCTTTTGGCAGGCGATAGCGTCGACCATGGCTGAGAGAAGGAATTTGGCGCCGCGCCGCATCAATCGCCGCCTTGTCAATATCAGCGATAATGAAACTGTCATCGGCCTGCGCCTCAGCAATAATTTTGCCCCAAGGGTCAACAATCAGGCTGTGGCCATAAGTTTGGCGACCGTTTTCATGCTGACCGACTTGGGCTGGGGCGATTACATAACTACCAGTCTCAATAGCCCGCGCTCGTAAAAGAATATGCCAATGCGCCGCCCCCGTCTGGCTGGTGAAAGCGCTCGGAACAGATAAAATATCGGCGCCAGCTTCGGCCAGTCGGCGATAGAGATTGGGAAAGCGCACATCATAGCAAACGCTCATGCCGAGATGAAACGTCGCAATCGGCGCCACCACCAAAGCCGCACCAGCTTGGTAATTTTCAGATTCCTTGTGGCTCTCACCATTTTCTAGGGTCACATCGAACATGTGAATTTTGTCATAGCGCGCCACAATCTGACCGTCAGGGGCAATCAGCACTGAGCGATTAACCGCCTTATCGCTATCCTCGTCAGCCAACACCAACGAGCCGATCAGCAACCAAACCGACAAGGATTGCGCCAGATCGCATAAATCTCGCAATGGCTGATGCTCGGCCTCGGTCTGTAAACGCGCCCGCATGGCGACACGCCCACGCTCCATAAATACGCAAGTCTCCGGCAAGCCGATAAACTGAGCGCCGGCCGCCGCAGCTTGTTCCACGCGGGCCGCGATGATCGGCAAATTTTCCGCCGGATCGCATGCCGTGGTCATTTGGATGGCTGCTATCTTCATATCACGCCTTTACGCTAATGCTCTCACTCTATGGTAGTCGAATTTGCTCCGGCATCACAACCCGTGCGGCTGTTAGAACGTCAACCCGTCGGGCTCCTGCTTTCAGCAAAGTTCGGCTACACGCCTCAATCGTCGCGCCAGTCGTTAACACGTCATCGACCAATATCACTGGCTTATCACGAATTAACGCCGCGCGTTTGGGGGCAATGGCAAAAGCGCCTGATAAATTACGCCGCCGCCCCTCCCGATTGAGGCCAATTTGCTGTCGTGTTGGCCGAATGCGGAGCAAAACATTCAACAACATAGGATAATGTGTGAGCACCGACAAAGCGCGGCATAATTCGGCTGATTGGTTAAAGCGGCGCGCCAGCAACCGCCAGTGATGCAGCGGCACGGGAACATAGACCGCCTCCGGGTCATTGATTTCTTGACCAGCGCGCGCCATGTGCGGCGCCAGAAATTTGGCCAAATCGGGACGATCGGAAAACTTGAACCGCTTAATTAAATCTGCCGCACTGCCATCATAGGCAAAGGCTGCCCGCGCCATACGATAAGGCGGTGGGCGAATGCGCGCCGCCAGACTAATCGTCTCCGCGCCCAAATCGACCGCCATTGGTTGGCCGGTGACACGGCACAACGGGCCGGTTAAGAACTCTAAATGCTGCCAACATGCGCCGCAAATACCCTCCTGCTGATGAAGGAACCGGCGGCACAATGGGCAGCTAGGCGGCACGAGAACATCGCCAATCCGCACAAGCCCCTGAAAAAGCAGTGGCGCGATGCGACGATTTTTTGACCCTGTCGGCAAGATAGTTTTTGTTTTTTTGCTCACCAATGGCATATTGCCAGCCATGAGTTCTGATGTCCCGATAATTTTTGACCGCCAGCGGCTGGCCGCCAATCGCACCCGTGCGGCATCCGCCTTTGCGCAGTATAATTTTCTGCACCGCCATATTGCCGCCGATATGGCTGAACGGTTGTCTGTGCAGACCCGCAAATTTGATCGAGCAGTTATTTTGGGCAGCAACAAAGGTCTGCTGCGCGCGGCCCTATCGGAACACAAGCAAGTTCAATCTATCGTCGATTGCGAACTGACGGCGGCGCTTTTGCCGCCAGCGTCAGATGCCTCGAGTTTGGTCTTAGACGAGGAAAAACTGCCGTTTGCTGACGCCAGCCTTGATTTGATTATGTCGCCTTGGGGCCTGCATCATGTCAATGATCTGCCCGGCACGTTCGTGCAAATCAAACGCGCCTTAAAACCTGACGGTTTGTTTCTCGCCGCCCTACCCGGCAGCCAAACCTTGGCGCCATTACGCCAAGCCTTTGTCCAAGCGGAAACTGAACTCTGTGGTGGCGCGGCCCCCCACATTCACCCATTCGCCGATTTGCGCGATCTCGGTGGCTTGTTACAGCGCGCCGGTTTTGCCCTACCGGTTGCCGACGCTGATATGGTGCGGGTGCGCTATAGCTCGCCGTTTTCGCTGTTAGCAGATTTACGCGGCATGGGTGAGAGCAATGTCCTAACGCAAAGAGCCAAGCGACCCCTGCGCCGCGATGTGTTGATGCGGGCCATGGAGATTTTTGCCCAAGCCACGGCGCAAGACGGCAAAAGCCTCGCTGAATTTGAGATTTGCTATTTGGCTGGATGGGCGCCGCATGAAAGTCAGCAACAGCCTTTGCGCCCCGGCACGGCCCGCGCCCGCCTTGCTGATGCTCTGGGCACCACCGAAACTAAATTAAAAGACTAAATCATGTCGCGAAGTGGCGCGATTAACGGTTTATCCGCGGCCGGCATATCAAGATCAAAAAGTTGACGCGGCGTGCACCATTTCACAGCTTGATTTTCACGCGGCATCACTTGCCCACCCCATTTGCGGCAAATATAAAGCGGCATTAATAAATGGAATGCGTCATAGCTATGACTGGCAAAACTCAAAGGGGCTAAGCAAGCTTGTGTCACATCAATTGACAATTCCTCTTTCAGCTCACGAATAAGAGCCTGCTCGGGGAGCTCACCAGCTTCCAGTTTGCCGCCGGGAAATTCCCACAAACCAGCCATATCCTTGCCCTCAGGACGCTGCGCGACCAGCACACGACCATCGGTGTCAACCAAGGCGCAAGCGACGACCAGTTGGATGTTAACTGCGGTAATCGGCATTGATCGAAATATAGCCATGCGTTAAATCGCTGGCCCAAACTCGAGCGCGGCCTTTGCCTTTGCCGGCTTTTGCCCCGACATTGACCGCGAGGTGAATGCTCCGCCCCTTCATATGGCGGGCCACAGGCGCCTCATCAAAACCGGCAACGGCACGGCCACGGCGGGCGACTTTATGGCCGCCAATATCAATCGCCAATAGGTCACGCTCGACCAATTCACCCGACTTGCCAATCGCCATCACAATGCGACCCCAATTGGCATCTTCGCCGGCAATGGCGGTTTTCACCAGAGGTGAATTGCCAATGGCGAGGCCAATGCGACGCGCCGCTGCATCGTTTTCAGCGCCCGTGACATCAATGGTCATGATTTTCGAAACCCCTTCGCCATCACTGACGGTTTGCACGGCGATATCTTGCATAATATCCTGCAAGCCAGCGCGAAAAGCGCGCAATCTTTTATCCTCAATACTGCGCAACGGCGCCCCGCCAAGCGCCTTATGACCGCTAGCAAACATCAAACAGGTGTCAGAAGTCGATGTATCGCTGTCGACGGTAATTGAATTCAGGCTTTCGGCATTGCTCTCGTTGAGTAATTTTTGCAGAACCGAAGGCGGAATCGCGGCATCTGTGAAAACAAACGCCAATAGCGTAGCCATATCCGGCGCGATCATGCCTGACCCTTTAACAATGGCATTTATCCGCACCTGTTCTTTGCCAAATTTCACAACACGCGTGGCCGCTTTGGCGAATGTGTCCGTGGTCATAATTGCTTTGGCTGCGGCGCCATAGTCACCGCCCGTGATCGGCATATCGGCAGCCAATTCATCAATCGCCGCCACCAAAGGAGTTGGGTCTAAATCAGCACCAATGACGCCTGTTGAAGCAATAAATATTTGGTTGGCGGCGCAACGGAAAGCTTTTGCCGCTGCCGCTGCCGTGGTTTGAGCCGCTTTAGCCCCAGCCTTGCCAGTAAACGCATTGGCAATGCCTGCATTGACCACAAGCGCACCAGCTCTACCTTTTGAACTCGCTAAATTAGACCGCGACAAATCGACGGCTGCTGAGGGCGCTTTCGACGTGGTGAAGACGCCAGCTACACTGGTGCCCGCAGCAAAGCGCACAAGCAATAAATCGTCGCGCCCCTTGTAGCGCGAGCCGGTGGCATAAGTGGCCAAACTAATACCTTCGATTGTCGGCAGTTTGGGGAACTTTTTGGGAGCCAAAGGAGAAACAGGCAATTGAGACGCCATAGAAAGTCCTATTCGCTTACAGGGTCGGCTTTGACAAATTGAACGTCGGCTTCAGCGCGCATTTTGACATAAATATCTTGCCGCGCTTCGCCAATGAGAATTTGGAAAATTTGGTCCCGCACATCATCAAGCTTTGGTGTCGGCTTGGAGCGGCGGTCTTCCAATTTGATAACATGCCAACCAAATTGCGTTTTTACCGGCGCCGAAATATCGCCCTTTTGCATTTGGAAGGCTGCTTCAGCAAACGGCTCGACCATGGCTTCTTTGCCAAAATAACCAAGATCGCCACCCGATGGCCCCGACGGTCCTTTTGAGCGCTCTTTGGCCAAGGTCACAAAATCAGCGCCGTCTTTAAGCGCCACAACAACGGCATCTGCAGCCTCGCGACTATCCAGCAAAATATGTCGCGCGCGCACTTCTTCGTCTTTTGGGCCGTTTTGAATTTCTTTGTCATAATAGGCCGCCACTTCTTTTTCCGTGACCCGCTGCATAAGCTGGCGGCTAATAAACACGTCTTGCATGGCCTTGCGTTTCATAAAAGCGGCCCGCTCCAATACTTGTGGATCATCGTCAAGCCCAGACTCCTGTGCTGCGCGCGATGCCAGAATGCGGTCAATCATGTGACCCAACAGAATTTCAAACCGCTTGTCTTCCGGTAGTTTGCCAATCAAACCCATCAGCTCATCTTCGGCCAAGGCAATGTCCCCATAGGTGATCGGCACATTATTGACCGTCGCAATGACAGTTTTTTCAAGGGTTTCGTCATTTATTGACTGGGCGGCGGCGCCAACCGGTAGCATAACCGAGGCTAAACCGAGGCTTGCCATCAAAGATAGAGTGACCAGACCGCGCCGTGAACAACGCAAAATGAAAATTGATAACGCCATAATGAGACTAAACTTTCTTTGATGATTTTTATCACAAGCCTCCATATTGACGCTGTCTCGCGCGATTAACAAGCTCTTTTAAAAAGCGTGAAAAGCATGCCGCTAATTGACATCCAGCCATCGGTTCCTTACATCAGCAGTAGTATTAATTCCGTCGCGGCGCTCATGGAGAATCCAATGCTTGGTCTGAAAACAATTGCCCGCCAGTTTTTCGGATCAGTCAATGACCGTAAGCTGCGTGGTTACCTCTCGCGGGTTGAGAAAATCAACGCGCTTGAGCCAGAGTTTCAAACGCTGAGCGATGAGGCGCTAAAAGCCAAAACTGCCGAATTCAAACAACGCCATGCCGATGGGGCAACACTGAATAGCTTGCTGGAAGAAGCCTTTGCCGCCGTGCGCGAAGCAGCGTCGCGGGCGCTTGGCCAACGCCCTTACGACGTGCAGCTGGTTGGTGGCATGGTGCTGCACGATGGCAAAATCTCTGAAATGAAAACCGGTGAAGGTAAAACCTTGGTCGCGACCTTGCCGTGCTACTTAAACGCGCTGACCGGCAATCCAGTTCATGTCGTAACGGTGAATGATTATCTAGCTCAGCGCGACGCCGATTGGATGAGCGCCGTGCACGAAAAGCTCGGCCTCACCGTCTCTTGCATTGTCAATGATCTGGACGACGTTCAGCGTCGTGCCGCCTATAGCGCCGATATCACCTATGCCACGAACAATGAATTGGGCTTTGATTATTTGCGCGACAATATGAAATATTCAATTGCCGAAATGAGCCAGCGTGGCCACGCTTTTGCGATCGTCGATGAAGTCGATTCGATTTTGATTGATGAGGCGCGGACGCCTTTGATTATCTCCGGCCCGTTGGATGATCGTTCCGACTTATACATATCGGTAGACAAAATTATTCCGGCGCTGGGTGATGCCGATTATGAACTCGACGAAAAAACCCGCTCAATCAATTTGAGCGAAGAAGGTAATGAGCACGTCGAAAGCCTGTTGCGCGAAGCCGGACTATTGGATGCGGATTCATCAATTTATGACATTCAAAATATTTCCATCGTGCATCACGTCACCAATGCGTTGAAAGCCCATCGCCTGTTCCTTAAAGACCGTGATTACATTGTCCGTGGCGCTGGCGCCCAAGGCCAGGTGGTGATTATTGACGAATTTACTGGCCGTATGATGGATGGCCGACGTTTCTCTGATGGGCTGCACCAAGCTCTGGAGGCCAAGGAAGCGGTCGCCATACAACCAGAAAACCAGACGCTAGCCTCAATCACCTTCCAGAATTATTTCCGACTTTATGACCGCCTGTCTGGCATGACGGGTACCGCTTTGACTGAAGCCGAAGAGTTTATGGATATTTACGGTCTTGATGTGATCGAAATTCCAACCAATACAGAAATTGCGCGTATTGATGAAGACGACGCAATTTATCGTACAGCAGCAGAAAAGTCTGCTGCCATTGCCGATTTGGTTGTCGAATGTCAGGAGCGCGGCCAACCGGTTTTGGTCGGCACCACAAGTATTGAAAAATCTGAAGATCTTTCAGCCGTTTTGACGGCCCGCAAGGTCAAACACAATGTATTGAATGCGCGTTATCACGAACAAGAAGCCACCATTGTCGGCCAAGCAGGTGTGCCAGGCGCGGTGACCATTGCCACTAATATGGCCGGTCGCGGCACTGATATTCAATTGGGCGGCAATGTCGAATTGCGCCTGCAGCAAGAGCTCGAAGGCTTGACTGGCGCGAAGCGTGACAAACGGCAAGCTGAGATCGAGGCCGAAATCGGGGAGCTGAAGAAACAAGCGCTAGAGGCTGGCGGGCTGTGTGTCATTGGCACTGAACGCCATGAAAGCCGTCGCATTGACAATCAGCTGCGAGGTCGTTCTGGGCGTCAAGGCGACCCTGGGCGCTCGTGTTTCTTCCTCAGCCTTGAAGATGATCTGATGCGCATTTTCGGCACTGATCGCATGGACACCATGTTGAAACGACTTGGCCTGAAAGAAGGCGAGTCAATTGTTCACCCATGGATTAATAAAGCGCTAGAGCGGGCGCAGCAAAAAGTCGAAGCGCGCAACTTTGATATTCGCAAGAACATCCTCAAATATGACGATGTGATGAATGACCAACGCAAAGTGGTGTTCGAGCAGCGCATTGACTTTATGCAGGCAAAAGGCATTGACGAAACCATTATCAATATGCGGCATCAGATTATTGATGATTTGATTGAGACCCATATCCCAGCCCGCGCCTATGCTGAGCAATGGGATATGGATGGCTTGCACGAGCAAGTACTAGATATTTTCAACCTCGACCTGCCATTTGCCGACTGGGCCAAAGAAGAAGGCATTGCCGAAGAAGAAATGTCGGCACGTCTTTATGAGGCAACCAATTTGGCTGCCGCTGCGCGAGCGACGCAAATTGGCCCAGAGCTGATGCGTGAAGTTGAAAAATCAATTCTGCTGCAAACCCTCGACCACCATTGGCGTGAACATATTATTACGCTTGAGCATTTGCGCCAGATTGTCGGTCTACGCGGCATGGGCCAACGTGACCCGTTATCAGAGTTCAAGCTTGAGGCCTTCACCCTATTTTCTGATCTTCTGGCAGAGCTGCGGACCGATGTGGTGCGTTATGTGATGCGCGTGCAAGTTGAAACCAAGCCACCAGCACTTGAAACCCCCGAGGTTCAAGCCGCAATCCCGGCAGAGGCTGTTGGCGAAACTGGTAACGCTCAAGATTGGGGTAAAGTCGCACGCAATGCGCCATGCCCCTGCGGCTCAGGCAAGAAGTATAAGCACTGCCACGGCGCAGTTTAGAACCGCATTTCATTTGTCCTGAAGCGGAATATCTCGTTATACTCATCGACTAAAGGCGCGCGCGGCGGGTCGGCAAATCCCAAGTTTATCGAGGAGATGGTCTATGAGTATTGAAAAATTCACGATTGCAACCGATGAGGCCTTGCGCGCACGCTTTAGAACCATAACGAGAGAGAAAGACAGTGT
>CALEFA010000040.1 GCA_937876775.1 uncultured Rhodobiaceae bacterium
GCACATCATTGGTCAAGGTTGTGCCTGATCCCAAATAAGCCCCCGCCCCGATTGATACCGGTGCGACCAAAGAAGAGTTGGAACCGACAAACGCACCGGCGCCAATTCTGGTTACATGCTTGTTAAACCCATCGTAATTGCAGGTGATGGTACCGGCACCGATATTGACCTCTGGCCCCAATTCAGCGTCGCCAATATAAGATAAATGGCTGACCTTAGCGCCGAACCCAATATGGGCTTTTTTGGTTTCGACAAAATTTCCAATTTTCACTTCATCTTCAACAATCGTTCCGGGCCGCAAACGGGCATAGGGTCCAATGTGAGCCCGCGCACCAATCGACACGCCCTCGAGATGGCTGAATGATTTAATCACTGTCCCAGCACTAATCGACACACCAGGGTTAATTTTCACATGAGGCTCAATCGTCACATCGCCTTCAATTTGCGTGTCAAAACTCAAAAACACGCTATCGGGATCTTGCATGGCAACGCCCGCCTCCAAAAATCCGTCGCGCAATCTTTGCTGCATCAACCGCTCCGCTTTCGCCTGCCCAGCACGTCCATCGACCCCCAAAGTATCTTGTGTATCGGCCATAATCAAAGCACTGGAGCGCCCGGATTGAACACCAAGCTTTACTAAATCAGGCAAGTAATACTCGCCCTGTGCGTTATCATTGCTTAATTGAGGCAATAAGTCCGCCAAAGCACTTTGGCTCAGACCCATAGCGCCGCCATTACACAACCCAATTGTGCGTGTCAGTTCATCAGCGTCTTTGAATTCGACAATGGCCTGCGGCGCACCTTGGTCATCCAGAATAATCCGCCCATACGCTGCCGGGTCGTCCGGCTCAAATCCAAGCACAGCGATATCTTCAGGGCAACTGGCCAGAGATTGAAGCACTTGCGGGCGCATCAAAGGGGTATCGCCAAACATCACAAGCACCCGTTCGCCAGCCGGAAGTTTCGGCAAGGCCGCCCGAACGGCATCACCCGTCCCGTTTTGTTTCTCTTGAATGCAATGAACCAACGCGCAGCCTAAACCGTCAGCATAGGCGCGCACATTGTCTTGATCAGGAGACGTCACAAGAAAAATTGTTTTTGCACCAGCCGACAAAGCCGCTTTGACGGCATAACCGAGCATTGGCTGACCAGCAATTTCGTGCAGCACTTTCGGCAAAGCGGATTTCATCCGCGTGCCTTTGCCAGCAGCCAAAATAACGGCGTTAAATTCCATCTGTTTCATCTATCAACTTTCGACGGGCGTGAACCATGAGACGCAGTTATAGACTGAGTTGGATTCACAGATGAAATCAAACTGTTTTGCGCTTTGTTACGAAGGAAATTAGCTGGCCAGTGCTTCCAGTCCAATGTCGTCGAGCATGTCATTGCCGGCCTTCACCGACGTCGCCAAACCGCTACATTGCGACAACAGATTATGAGCAAAGAATTGTGCCGTAGCCATTTTGCGTTGAGCAAACTGCGGATTGACCGCCTGTTGCGTTACCGCATAAGCACCGCGCGCTAAATAATGCCCGCCCGCCGTGAGTGCAAACAAACGCAGATACGGCGTGGCACCCGCTAGCACATCCATGGGCTTGCCATCCTTCATCAGCCATTCGGTGGTTTCTTCTAAGGTAGCAATGGCGTCGCCGAGCTTATCGGCGATGTCAACTAACACCGGATTATTTGACTGACGGCACACCTCGGCCGTCTCGCGCATCTCACCAATATAGTCGGCAACCACGCTACCATTGCCCAAAGGCAATTTACGACCGACCAAGTCGAGCGCCTGAATACCGTTCGTGCCCTCATAGATGGTCAGAATGCGGGCATCTCGCGCATGCTGGGCCGCACCCGTTTCTTCAATAAAGCCCATGCCGCCATGCACCTGAACACCAATCGCCGCCACTTCATTGGCAATGTCCGTGCTGAACGCTTTCGAAAGCGGCGTCAGCAAATCATTACGGGCGCGCGCTGCCTCATCATTTTCACTATGCGCCAAATCTGCAGCCACGCCATTCTCATAGCAAATGCCGCGAGCCGCATCGGTCAGGGCACGCATGGTCATCAGCATGCGGCGAACATCGGGATGATGGATAATTTCAACCGCTTCATTATTGTCCTTGCCAGCCCCGGGCTTGCGACCTTGTTTGCGCTCAAGCGCATAAGCTAGGGCGTGTTGGGTGGCACGCTCAGCAACGCCGACACCCTGTAGGCCAACATGCAAGCGTGCATTGTTCATCATGGTAAACATGCAGGCCATGCCGCGATTTTCGGCGCCAATCAACCAGCCGGTTGCACCGCCTTCTTCACCGAAGGCCATGACACAGGTTGGGCTGGCGTGAATGCCCATTTTTTCTTCAAGACCGATACATTTGGCATCATTGCGCGCACCCAGTGAGCCGTCGTCATTGACGAAAAACTTTGGCACAAGAAATAGCGAAATGCCTTTCGTGCCTTCGGGGGCATTCGGCGTGCGGGCCAACACCAAGTGAATAATGTTTTCGGCCATGTCATGGTCGCCATAGGTAATGTAAATCTTGGTACCGGTTATTTTGTAGCTACCGTCGTCTTGCGGCTCAGCTTTTGCGCGAATATTGCCGACATCAGAACCGGCATGTGACTCGGTCAAATTCATTGTCGCCGACCACTCACCTGAAACCACCTTGTGCAAATATTTTTGCTTCTGTTCCTCAGAGGCATGTGCGGCCAGCGCTTCCATGCCGCCATTTGACAGCATGGGGCACAATTGGAAACCAATATTCGCATTCATCATTTCGGTAACGGCATTCGACAAGGCCAAAGGTAAGCCCTGCCCGCCATATTCTACTGGCGCCGCCAAAGTTGGCCAGCCGCCCTCAACATACTGCTTATAGGCCTGTTTGAAGCTTTCCGGCACGGTGACTCCATCAGGCCCCAGTTGCGCGCCCTTTTGATCACCATCCCAACTGATTGGAGCAATCACATTATCAGCCAATTTAGCCGCCTCATCGAGAATTGCGTCGATCAGATCATCTGACAAATCTTCATATTTTCCATTCGCTATCAGCCGTTCAAAGCCAGCCTCTTGCATGAGGGCAAAACGAATTTCGTCGACAGGGGCCTTATAGGTCATAGTTTTCTCCAAATTACGCGTTTAGACTATACTAAGGCGAAACAGACGCCATGCAAATCATTGTGTTTGTGTCATTTCGCCCCACGCGAGACAGAATAAAGGAGGGATATGGCCATGTATGTACAGCGCGAAAATGGCTTTGGTTTGGCAAAACCAGCTTTGAAATTTTGGTTGCTCGGCGTCGCACTGGCAAGCCTGAGCTTGTTTATGGTTATTTTTTCGGGCGCACTTGAGATCCAAACTTGGCAATATTGGGCGCGCTATACGGCGCGTTTATCATTTGCCATTTTCCTCATCACCTATCTAACAGCGCCGCTTTACCAACTTTACAAAACATCTTTCACAAGCTTCCTGAGAAGGAATCGACGAAATAGCGGCATCAGTTTCGCCCTTGCCCACACCATTCACCTAGCGGCATTGGCGATTTATCTCAGCCTGCGCTCAGAACCCGTGAGCATGGTAACGGTTATTGTCGGTGGCGGCGCCTATGTCGCCATGTTTGCCATGTGGGCCAGCTCATCCGATGCCGCTATTCGTTGGCTCGGGCAAATTCGTTGGCGACGGCTGCACAAGTTCGGCCTTCATTACCTCGCCTTTGTTTTCGTTTTTACCTATAGCAGCGGCCAGTTTGGGCCAGAACCAGCCCCGATTATTCTACCGATATTGATTTGGTTGGCGATTATGTTAAGAATAGTGATGTTTTTAATGCAATTCCGAAGAGGTAGCGAAGCATGAGTGCAGCAGCAACGATTTCTATCACCGATCGTATCGCAACGATAAC
>CALEFA010000041.1 GCA_937876775.1 uncultured Rhodobiaceae bacterium
CAGCGAAGGCAAAACCTTGCTCGCCAATGGCTTTGGTCAGCGCATCAATGGTTTTATCCAGTGCTCGCGAGTCGTAGCGCTCACCTTCCTCATGGGTAATGAGCTCTTCCAGCTCGATAATTTTCAGCTCGTCCAGCGAGGTCGATACGCTGCTGGCGCCGAAATTATACATGGCCCCCTCGTCCACTTTGAAGGTAACAAAAAACTCTTTGCCGTCGCGGGTTAGCTCGGCATTGGTGCTGACCACCTGAAAATCGGCATAGCCTTTGCTTAGGTAAAAGCGCCGCAATAATTCGCGGTCATAGGCGACACGGTCAGGGTCATAATTGTCATTGGAGGTCACAAATCGCCACCAGCGCGCCTCAGTGGTAAAAATTTCCTGCCGCAAGCGGTCATCATCAAACGCCTTATTGCCAAGGAAATTGATTGACCGCACGGAGGTCGTCGGGCCTTCGTCAATCTCAAAAATCAAATCAATGCGGTTTTGTGGCTTTTGAATAACTTTCGGTTCAATGCGCACGGCAAAGCGTCCGCCGCGACGATATAATTCGATAAAGCGCTCAACGTCATCTTGAACGCGGGCGCGGGTATAAATTTGCCGCGACTTCAACGTGCCTTCGGTTGCCAGGGCTTCGTCCTGAATCGTTGAATTGCCTTCAAAATCGACCCGATTCACAATCGGGTTTTCAATCACTGTTACCACCAAACCCAACCCATCGCGCCGAATGGTGACGTCCGAGAACAGGCTGGATGAGAAAAGGGTTTTCACCGATTGGTCAACCAGCGTCGCGTCATCAATCTGACCGACCCGAATATTCATATAGGCCAGAACCGTCTCGTCCTCGACACGCTGGGTACCTTCAACGCGGATAAAGGAGACCGGCTCACCAATTTTTGCCAAGGCCGGAGAAATGAATACGGCCAAAAGGCAAACAACCAGCAAAACAGGGAGGGATTTCAAATGATTTGACATTGATTAAGATCCAAAAAAGTTGGCGACACGGGAGAAAACATCTAAACGGGCCAAATCGTTCCATGTAACAAATATGAATAAGAGCATAACCATGCTCAAGCCGATGCGCATAGCATATTCTTGCACCCGCATCGACATCGGACGCCCGACAACGGCCTCATAAGCATAGAACATCAAATGCCCACCATCCAGCATGGGGATAGGAAACAAGTTAATCAGGCCAATGGACACCGATAAAACGGCGGTTAAATTAATCAGCGCAACCAGCCCTAGGGTCGCGGTCTGGCCGGACAATTGCGCGATACGAATGGGCCCGCCGAGGCTTTCAGCACTCTCGCGCCCCATGATAATGCGCCCCATAATGATGAAAGTCTGTTCGACAATAAAATAGCTCTCTTCAACGCCCATTCTTATAGCGGTGATTGGGTTATAACGCACGTGGCGCGTGCCTGAACCATCGCCAGACACGGCGACACCGAGGCGACCAATATTATACTCATTGCCAAAACGGTCGGTTTCCAACACCAAATCAGGCGTCGCCGTCAGCAAGACTTGGGCGCCGTCTCGCTGCACAGAAAAGCGCAAGGGATTGCCTGCATTGACCGTCACCAGACGGCGCACTTGGCCGAAATTTTCAACCTGCTCGTCGTCTATCGCGGTAATTAAATCGCCGGTTTGAAAGCCAGCCCGTTCAGCGGCACTGTTTTCCAGCACGCCGCCGACCAGAGGGTCGTTAACCCGTTGGCCAAAAAAACTATACAGCGAAGCAAAGATGATAATTGCCAGAATAAAATTAGCCACTGGACCGGCCGCAACCACGGCGGCGCGCTGCCATAGCGGTTTGTAATAAAGGGTGCCCTGCCGACCGGCGTCATCCATATCATTGAGGGCGTCGGCACTGGGCGCACTGGCGGCGTTTTCATCGCCAAAGAATTTCACATAGCCACCCAATGGTATCCAGCTAATGCGCCATTCTGTGCCGTGCTTATCGTGCCATTTAGCAATGGCGCGGCCAAAACCAACCGAAAATATCTCGACCCGCACACCGCACCGGCGCGCGACATAGAAATGCCCGAGCTCATGGAAAAATACCACAATGGTCAGCACAAAGACGAAGGGAACCAGATATGCCAGCCCAAGGCCACTGTACAAATTGTTAATGACGTCCATGAAAACTCCCAAGAATTTCAGCATTATGGCCATTTTTGACCAGAGTTAAAGCCTCAATTCAGTTAACCTGCGAATTATGGCAAAATTAGTCGATATGCCGCCTTTTTCGCCTTTACGCCGCTCTTTCCAGCCAAATACGGGCTTTGTCGCGGGCCCATTGATCGGCTGCGAAAACCGCCTCCAAAGACGCCACTTCCTGCCCAGTATCGGCAAATTGCGCCAATACATCCGCCACCAAATCGGCAATTTGCAAAAACCCAATGCGGCCAGCCAAAAACGCTGCCACCGCTTCTTCATTGGCGCCATTGAGTAAGGTCGGCATCACACCACCGGCCCGCATAGCAGACTCGGCCAAGCCCAAGCAGGGAAATAAATCGCGATCTGGTTTGGCAAACGTCAGACTGCCAATGGCGGCCAAATCAAGCGGCGCCACACCCGCATCAATGCGCTCAGGATAGGCCATGCAATGAGCCAATGGTGTGCGCATATCAGGGCTACCTTTTTGCGCCAGCACACTGCCATCGGCAAAACTCACCAAACCATGCACCACTGATTGTGGATGCACCAGAACATCAAGCTTTTCTGGCGCCACCTGAAACAAATAATGCGCCTCAATCAGCTCCAGACCTTTGTTCATCAACGTCGCGCTATCGACAGAAATTTTCGCCCCCATGTCCCAATTCGGATGGGCAACGGCCATGCTCGGCGTCACATTTTCCAAATCGCGACGGCTGGCCTCACGAAACGGCCCGCCTGATGCCGTCAAAATCATCTTCTCCAAGCCATCGGCACGGCGGCCATCAAGAAGCTGGAAAATCGCATTATGCTCGCTATCAATCGGCAATACGGTGGTGCCGTGCTGACTGGCTTGGCGCATCAGCAAGGGGCCAGCAGCAACCAAACATTCTTTATTGGCAAGAGCCAAAATATGACCCAATTGCGCTGCGGCCAACGCCGGCTTAAGACCTGCGAAACCGACAATCGCCATCACGGTGACGTCGCACGGCCTTTGCGCTGCCTCGACCAGACCTGCTTCGCCGACTAAAATATCACCAGAAAAGTCGGTCAGGTTTTGTTTCACCAGAGCTGCCGACTCGGCATCGCCAATGACCAAACATTTGGGTTGATAACGACGCGCCAAAGCAACGAGTTTCTTTACATTTTGGTGCGCACTCATCACCTCAATGGTGAAACGCTCGGGGTGCAGATCAACCAATTGCAAGGCATTATCGCCAATCGTGCCGGTTGCACCAAATAGGGAAATACGGCGCATTTTACCAAAACCACAAAGCATCAGCGACGGAGCCGCCACGCCATAAAACAATGAGATGCAACACAATGAACACGCCAACCAGACCATCGACCCGATCGAGAATGCCGCCATGGCCGGGGATGATCGCGCCGGAATCTTTAATGTCGTTCTTGCGCTTTATGGCGGATTCAAATAGGTCGGCCATTTGCGCCACAAGCGCCAGCCCCACCGCAAGGGTGAACATGTGAGAGAGCGTCACTTGCGACAGGCCAAAATAGGGAAAAACCAAATAGCTCAAACAGGCCACGGCCATGGCGCCTACAATGGCACCCAACAGACCCGCCCAAGTTTTATTCGGCGATATGCGCGGCGCCAATTTAGGGCCACCAATAATTTTGCCGCTAAACATGGCGAAAATATCCACCGACCAAACGGTTACCAGCACATATAAAATAATCAGCGCGCCCAAAGGTGCCTGATGAAATCCAATGGCTGCTGTCATCGGCCAGCCGATATAAACTAAGCCGCCGAGAACTGGCGTGATGCGCGCGCCGGATTGAACCAACACCGCCCCGCCAAACAGACAAATTACCGCAATCAAAGCCAGACCATCGGTTGCCGAGGTGACGTGGGCAAACCATAAAACCGCCAAAAGCAAAGCGCTCAACCAAAGGCGGTCTCTGCTCGGTTGCTGACTTTTCAACAGCCCAACCCACTCATAGGCCATGACCAGCGCAGCGAGAGCAATCAGGCCGAAAAACCATAGCTCACCAAACCACACGGCGGCCAACACGAAGGGCAACATCACAAGAGCTGTGCGGATGCGCTGCACAAGACCGACAAATTTATCAGCTAGCTTAACGGGCTTTGCTGTCTGTGGCTTTACGGCAGCCATCTAGCGCTCCCGCTCTTGTTGATTTGATAAACCGCCAAAGCGGCGATCACGCTGGGCATAAGCGTGCAATGCTTGGTCTAAATCATCGACGGTGAAATCTGGCCACAATGTTTCGGTGAAGAAAAATTCAGCATAGGCACTCTGCCACAGCAAAAAATTACTGACGCGATATTCACCACTGGTGCGAATGATTAAATCTGGGTCTGGCAACCCCGCGGTCAGTAATTCAGCGTCAAAAACCTCAGGCGTAATTGATGCGGGATCCAAGGTGCCGGCCACAGCGCGGCGCGCCAAACGCGACGCCGCGTCGGCGATTTCTTCGCGGGCACCATAGTTAAACGCCACCTGCAATTGCAATGCCGTATTGTCAGCCGTCAGCGACTCCGCGTGTTCGATTAGTTTGGTAATTTTCGGCGGCAAATCCTGACGCCGCCCCAGCACGCGCACGCGCACATTTTGCCCATGCAGCTCCGCCAAATCGCTCTCAATAAAGCGCTGCAATAGCGTCATGAGAAAGGTAACTTCTGCCTTTGGGCGGTTCCAATTTTCGGAGGAAAAGGAAAACACGGTGAGGCATTTAATGCCTGCCCGCATGACATCTTTGAGTGATTGGCGCAAAGTCTCAACGCCTTGTCGATGCCCCTCCTGCCGAGGCACACCGCGATTTGTCGCCCAGCGTCCATTGCCATCCATAATAATGGCGAGGTGAGATGGTAAGTCTTGCTGTTCGTGAAACTGCGACATACGCCCTGCCCAACTAAACCTGCCGGATTTCGCCTTCTTTGACTTCCAGCGTTTCATCCACCAGCTTGACATATTTATCGGTGATGGTTTGCACTTCAGCCGACAAATCCTTGGCCTCGTCTTGCGAAATCTCGCTGTCTTTTTCGGCCTTCTTAATCTGGTCCATTCCATCACGGCGCACATTACGCACAGCGACGCGGGCTTGTTCCGCATATTTGCCAGCCACTTTGACCAATTCTTCGCGCCGTTCCGCGTTCAGTTCTGGCAAAGGAATACGCACCAACGTGCCGTCGGCCATTGGGTTCAAGCCAAGGCCGCTTTCACGAATGGCTTTTTCAACCAGGCTCACTTGCCCTTTGTCCCACACTTGAATGCTCAACATGCGCGGCTCTGGCACAGAAATTGTACCGACTTGAGAAATTGGCATTTGCTGGCCATAGGCATCAACGGTGATTGGCTCCAACAGGCTGGCACTGGCACGCCCTGTGCGTAACCCGCCCAAATCAGTTTTCAATGTTGTTACGGCGCCTTCCATGCGGCGCTCAATATCTGAAATATCAATGCTCATTTTATATCCTTGCTATGGTTTAGCTTTGCACAATCGTACAGGCGCCGTCACCCTTTAACACTTGCGTAAAGGCACCAGATTGCTGAATTGAAAAGACAATAATCGGAATGCCGTTTTCACGCGAGAGAGAAACCGCCGAAGCGTCCATCACTTTTAAGTCGCGCGACAACACATCCATATAGGTCAGCTGGTCATAACGCTCGGCCTGCGGGTCGGTTTTCGGGTCGGCCGAATAAACCCCGTCAACATTGGTGCCCTTCATCAGCGCGTCGCAGTTCATTTCTGCGGCCCGCAAAGCGGCGGCTGTGTCTGTGGTGAAAAATGGGTTGCCAGTGCCGGCAGCAAAAATCACCACCCGACCTTTTTCCATATGCCGTTCGGCGCGGCGGCGAATATATGGCTCACACACACTTGTCATCGGAATGGCAGATAAGACGCGAGTCGCAACGCCTGAACGTTCCAAGCCATTTTGCATGGCCAGCGCATTCATCACCGTTGCGAGCATGCCCATGTAATCGGCACTTGAGCGATCCATGCCATCCGCCGCACCCGATAGGCCGCGGAAAATATTACCGCCCCCAATGACCATGCAGACCTCGACCCCAAGCGCCAGCGCATCTTTGACTTCATGGGCAATTCGGTCAACGGTGGCAACGTCTATGCCATATTGGCCGGACCCCATAAGGGCCTCGCCGGAAACTTTCAAAAGCACACGTTTATAGTTCGGTTTACCTGCCATGAGCGCCTCCTGAGAGCCAATAATCGTTGCTTATTTGCAAAAGCCACAATGGCGCGATTCCGGCCATTGTGGCTATAAGATTTGCATTTATACGCCGCCCTGACCAGAGCCAGCGCAGAACACAGATGATTAATTACCGCTAACCGCTGCAGCAACTTCGGCGGCAAAATCAGCTTCTTCACCCTTGTCAACGCCTTGGCCTAATTCGAAGCGCACGAAACCTTTCAGTTTCACAGCACCACCAACATCGCCTGCGGCACTCTCAAGAACTTTTGAAACCCGTGTTTCGCCGTCGATGACAAAGACTTGTGACTCGAGCACAACTTCTTCGTAGAATTTGCGGATCCGACCCTCAACCATTTTGCCGATGATCTCGTCTGGCTTGCCGCTCTCTTTAGCTTCGGCAATCAGCACAGCGCGTTCGCGCTCGACTTCTTCGGGATCCAATTCGTCAGCCGTCGCCGCCAATGGGCTTGTCGCCGCGACATGCATGGCCAATTGCTTGCCCAATGCTTGCAGTTTTTCGCTGTCGCCAGATGACTCAAGTGCCACCAGAACGCCAATTTTTCCAAGACCGTCGGTTACTGGGCTGTGTACATAGCTGGCCACAACACCTTCCGACACGCTCAAAGTTTGCGAGCGACGCACGTTCATGTTTTCGCCAATTGTGCCGACCATTTCTTGCACATGGTCGTGAACAGATTTACCAGCGCCAGGAAACTCAGCGGCCAATAAATCGTCATGCGAACCAGAAATCGTGCTGGCCAAAGTTGAAATCTGCGCAACCATTGTTTGGAAAACATCATTACGGGCAACAAAGTCAGTTTCTGAGTTAACCTCAACCACTGAACCGGTTGTGCCATTTGATGCCACGCCGACCAAGCCCTCAGCCGCGACGCGACCAGACTTTTTAGCCGCTTTGGCCAAACCTTTGGTGCGCAGCCAATCAACGGCAGCGTCCATGTCGCCATTGTTCTCGTTCAACGCATTTTTGCAATCCATCATGCCGGCGCCAGAAACTTCGCGCAGCTCTTTCACCATACTCGCTGTAATGTTGCTCATTGTGAGCTCCTTCACTTGTCTATTTTAGAATGCAAGCCTTAGGCTTGGGCTTCTTCCTCAGGGGCTGCTTCGGCTGTTTCTTCGGCGACAACTTCTTCAGCTGGCGCTTCAACAACAACTTCCTCAGCAGCAACAACTTCCTCAGCAGCGACAACTTCTTCAGCCGACGCTTCAACAGCCGTTTCTGCAAGCACCGCTTCAACCACTGGCTCAGCAACCGCGCCTAGATCAACACCAGATGCAGAACTGCTGTCTTCAATGCCAGCAATAACGGCTTTTGAAATCAGGCTGCAATAAAGCTCGATGGCGCGTGAGGCGTCATCATTGCCTGGAATTGGGTAATCGATGCCGTCTGGGTCGCAATTGCTGTCAAGAATGGCAATCACCGGAATGCCCAATGTTTTGGCTTCGGCAATGGCAATGGCTTCTTTGTTGGTGTCGACCACAAACATCAGCTCAGGCACGCCGCCCATTTCTTTAATTCCGCCGAGTGCGCGCTCAAGTTTTTCGTGCTCGCGTGTCAGGTTCAGAATTTCTTTTTTGGTCAGACCGCCTGCACCGTCGCCACCCAAAATGGTTTCCAGCTCACGCAGACGTTTGATTGAATTTGAAATAGTTTGCCAGTTGGTCAGCGTGCCGCCGAGCCAACGTGAATTCATGTAATATTGGGCGCACTGGCTAGCGTGGCGGGCAATTGGTTCAGCCGCTTGACGCTTGGTGCCGACGAATAATACTCGGCCACCTGAGGCCACAACATCGCGAACCGCGACCAGAGCTTGGTGCAAAAGCGGCACCGTTTGTGCCAAATCTAAAACGTGAATGCCGTTACGACCGCCAAAAATGAACGGAGCCATTTTCGGGTTCCAACGGTGGGTTTGGTGTCCAAAGTGTACGCCTGCTTCCAGCAGTTGACGCATATTATAATCGGGCAGAGCCATAGCGTTGCCTTCCTTTCTCTCGTTAATCCGCCGCAGGGGTGTCATCAGACCCAATGTCTGACACGAAGAGCGCCCGGCAAATGGGCTAATCCTGCGTGAGTAGTTCGCGTGGTATAGGGAATTTATGCCGTTCTGGCAAGCAAAAATCAGGGCTGACCGCAGGCTTTTGTCTATATTTCTTCGACGTGTAAAATGCCCGGCACAGCCTTGATGGCTCCGGCCACGCGCGGGTTGATGGCATAGCGGTTGGGTAAGCGCAATTCGACCTCGCGCTGCTGACCCATAATCACCAATGACACCTCGCCGCCGTTTTTATGCGGCAGCAATTCAACGTCTTTCAGGCGCGTCTGCAGTCCGGCACACGCCTCTGGTTTCTCAACGAAAATACGCAACCCCGCTTCCGAATTGGAAATTGCCTCATCAATCGGCCGCAGTGATTGCGCCAACAACCGCAATTGCCCGTCCTCGCGCTCAATTTTTACCGTGCCGACCATCAGCGCCCCGACTTTCAAATTTTCCCGCGCCACCGATAAGGCCTCTGAGAACGTGGTCACCTCAAATTGGCCGGTGGTGTCGGACAAGGTGATAAAGGCGAATGGATTGCCCTTTTTCGATTTGCGTTCATCGACTTTAATCACCGCACCGGCCACCAAGACTTCCGGCTCGACGCGGCTTTCGAGTTCTTCAAAACTGGCAACACGGCTGCGTTTCAGCAGGGTTTGATAGTCGTCAAGCGGATGACCGGTCAGGAAAAAGCCCAGCGCCCCGAATTCATGCGACAGCCGATCCATTGACGACCATGGGGCTAAGGCCGGCGGCAAAACAACGCTTTCGGCAACATCTTCTTCGCCAAACAAGTTTTCTTGCTGCGATTCCTTATCGGCTTGGGCAATGCTGGCTTCACCGAGCAGCACATCGACGCCAGCGGATAATTTGGCTCGATCAGCGTCTAATTGGTCAAATGCACCGGCGGCAATCAAATGTTCCAGCGTGCGGCGGTTGAGGCCAATAGTGGCGGTGCGGCGGGCGAAATCGAAGACATCTTTGAACGGCCCATTGGCCTCCCGCTCAGCCTGCAAGGCACGCATGGATTGGCTGCCAACATTGCGAATGGCCGATAGCGCATAATAGATTTTATCGCCATCGATGGAAAATTGCACTTCCGACCGGTTCACATCGGGGCTGAGCACGGCGATATCATGGCGGCCCGCGTCTTGTTTGAAACTATTGAGCTTGTCGGTGCGTTCAAAATCCAATGACATGGAAGCGGCATAAAAGGCGACGGGATAGTTAGCCTTTAGCCAGGCTGTCTGATAGGAAATCAGAGCATAAGCCGCAGCATGGCTTTTGTTAAACCCATAACCGGCAAAACGGTCGACCTGATCGAAAATTTCTGCCGCTTTGGCTTTGCTGACGCCATTTTCCGTCGCCCCATCAATGAAGCGGGCTTTTTGCGCATCCATTTCTGCTTTGATTTTCTTCCCCATGGCGCGGCGCAATAAATCGGCCTCGCCGAGCGAATAACCCGACAGGGTTTGGGCGATTTGCATCACCTGCTCCTGATAAATCATCACCCCGTAGGTTTCTTCTAGTAGCGGTTTGAGCGTGTCGTGTAGGTAATTCGGCTGTTGCTCGCCATTTTTACAGGCAATATAGCGCGGAATATTATCCATTGGGCCGGGACGATAGAGCGCCACAAGGGCGATAATATCCTCAAACACATCTGGCTTCATCTTGCGCAGCACATCGCGCATGCCAGAGCTTTCTAACTGGAACACGCCAATGGTGTCGCCACGCCCCAAAAGCTCAAAGGTTTTCGCGTCATCCAAAGGCAGTTTATGAATATCGACCTCGACGCCCGTGCGAGCTAGCAAATCGACGGCTTTTTCCAGCACTGTCAGGGTTTTCAAGCCCAAAAAGTCAAATTTGACCAGACCGGCTTTTTCCACCCATTTCATATTGAACTGGGTCACTGGCATGTCGGACTTCGGGTCACGATAAAGCGCTACCAACTCTTGCAACGGTCGGTCACCAATCACCACACCGGCGGCATGGGTCGAAGCGTGGCGGTAAAGGCCTTCAAGTTTCAGGCTAATTTCAATCAATTCCGCCACTTGCGCGTCGCTGTCGCGCTCGGCTTGCAAGCGCGGTTCGCCGTCAATCGCCTCGCTCAGGGTCACCGGATTGGCGGGATTATTCGGCACCATTTTGCACAAACTGTCGATTTGCCCATAGGGCATTTGCAACACCCGCCCGACATCGCGCAAAACAGCTCGCGCCTGCAATTTACCAAAGGTGATGATTTGCGCGACCTGCCCGCGACCATATTTCTCCTGCACATAGGCAATGACTTCCTCACGCCGCGATTGGCAGAAATCAATGTCAAAGTCAGGCATGGAAACCCGTTCAGGGTTCAAAAATCGTTCAAATAGCAAATTAAATCTGAGAGGATCGAGGTCGGTGATGGTCAGCGCCCAAGCGACAACCGAGCCAGCCCCAGAGCCACGGCCCGGGCCGACGGCAATATTCTGCTCTTTGGCCCAACGAATAAAATCGGCAACAATCAAGAAATAGCCGGGAAAACCCATTTTGCCGATGACGTCGAGCTCAAAATCAAGCCGCTCGCGATAGGCCTCCGGGCTTGCCGCCGGTACAATTTGCTGCAATCGGTCGTCGAGCCCCTCATGCGCTTGTTGACGCAGGGCCGCAAGCTCATCACCGGCGGCAAAGGCCGGCAAAATCGGCGCGTGCTCAAGTGGGCGAAAAGCACATCTTTGGGCGATTTCAATGGTATTTTCGAGCGCCTCGGGCAAATCGGCAAACAAGGCGCACATTTCTTCGGCTGATTTGAGCCGGTGATCAGGGGTCAACCGGCGGCGGTCTTCTTCGTTCAAATAACGACCGGCGGCAATGCAAATCAGCGCATCATGCGCACGATAATCGTCGGCTGAGGCAAAAAACGCCTGATTGGTCGCCACCAATGGCAGCTCCATGTCATAAGCAAGGTCAATCAGCGCGGCCTCAATCTCGCCGTCATCACGTCCCGTATAACGTTGAAGTTCTACATAAATATTTCTACTGAAAATATTGTTTAAGCTGGATAATTTACTTTTTGCATCTTTCGGGCGCTGGCTGCTGAGCAGGCCATTGATTGGCCCTTCTTCGCCACCTGTCAGACAAATCAAACCGGTGGCATGGGCTTTCAGCGCGGCCATCGACACACCGGGCTCTTTGGTGCCTTCGGCGGCCAAATGAGCGGCGCTGATCAGCGCCATGAGATTGAGGTAGCCCTGCTCATCCTTGGCCAAAAGCGCAATATAGCCATCACACTCACTGCCATCAGCCTCATCAGCGTGCACTTTCAAAGTGGCGCCAATAATCGGCTGAATACCGAGGCCAGCGGCGGTTTCGGCAAACTCCAGCGCGCCAAAAAGATTATTGCGATCGGTCACCGCTAAAGCCGGCATTTGCGAGGCCAAGGCCGCTTGCGTCAGGGTTTTAATGGGTAACGCTCCTTCAAGGAGCGAATAAGCGCTATGCGTGCGCAAATGGATAAATTTCGGCTTCATGAGAGACCAAGAGGCTGATTGTTGTTCAATTTGCTCTGACATGACTGATACCGCAACTCCATGCCGACGATTCGACATAAGTTAGTCTAGACCAGCCAGACCCGCATGCCCACCGGCAGGCGACGATATCAAGGGGATAAGTAAGATGCGCCCGTTCGGCGCCCGCTCACAGCTTACAGCTTACAG
>CALEFA010000042.1 GCA_937876775.1 uncultured Rhodobiaceae bacterium
GGGGGTGTAGCTCAGTTGGTTAGAGCGCTGGCCTGTCACGCCAGAGGTCGCGGGTTCGAGTCCCGTCACTCCCGCCACTTTCCCGTCGCAAAATTATCTTGTTTTCGTCATAAATTGAGCGCCATAACGGCGCTTTAATTTTAGGCCGCTGATGCGGCATTTGGTTCCCGAAAAACTAGGTTTTGCCTATTGCAAAGCGGCGAAGGCTAACTATACTCGCGGCAAATTGAACGGGACACATTTTGCCCAACTAAATCAGCTGACGGAGAGCCGGTGCCGATGCAAGACTTGCTAAGCAATTACTACCCAATCCTGATCTTTATGGCTTTGGCGGCCGTGATTACTTTGGCGCTGATGGTGGTGCCGCTGTTCGCCGCACCGCATAATCCAGACTCAGAGAAAAACGCCCCCTATGAGTGCGGCTTTGAAGCCTTTGATGATGCGCGCATGAAGTTCGACGTGAAATTTTATTTGGTGGCCATCTTGTTCATCATCTTCGACCTTGAGGTGGCGTTCCTCTTTCCATGGGCTGTGGCCTTTGGCGAGGTTGGCCTGTTTGGTTTCTGGTCAATGATGTTTTTCCTTGGCGTGCTGACCATTGGTTTTGCCTATGAGTGGCGCAAAGGCGCCTTGGATTGGGATTAGGAGCGGATAATGTCAAAAAGCCAGATTGAGACCACGAAGCCGGCCCCGGCCGTCGACCCGTATTATGAGCAGGTCAATGACCAGCTTGCCGATAAGGGATTTGTTGTCACCTCGGCGGAAGACCTCATCAACTGGGCGCGTACCGGCTCATTGCACTGGATGACCTTTGGTCTGGCCTGCTGTGCTGTTGAGATGATGCAAACCTCCATGCCGCGCTATGATGTTGAGCGTTTCGGCTTTGCCCCGCGCGCTTCACCGCGCCAATCGGATGTGATGATTGTCGCCGGCACGTTGACCAATAAAATGGCACCGGCGCTGCGCAAGGTTTATGATCAAATGCCAGAACCGCGTTATGTGATTTCCATGGGCTCATGTGCCAATGGCGGTGGCTATTATCACTATTCCTATTCTGTAGTGCGCGGCTGTGACCGTGTCGTGCCGGTTGATATTTATGTTCCCGGCTGCCCACCAACAGCGGAAGCGCTGCTTTATGGGGTGTTGCTGTTGCAAAAGAAAATTCGTCACACCGGCACGATTGAGAGATAGAGGGCATTATGGCAAGCGTTGAGCAACTTACGCAGCATATTACAGCCGGCCTTGGTGACAAGCTGGCTGGTCATTTTGTTGCCTTTGGTGAACTGACCATTGAGGTTAATTCCGGTGAAATTGAGTCTGTTCTGCGGTTTTTGCGCGATGACGCCGACTGTGCTTTTACCCAGTTAATCGATCTGTGTGGCGCCGATTATCCGCAGCGCACACTGCGCTTTGACGTGGTCTATCACCTTTTGTCGATGACCAAGAACCACCGCATACGGGTGAAGCTGCAAGCGGGCGAAGAAACCCAAGTGCCGAGTGTGACCGGTCTGTTTGATGCCGCCAATTGGTTTGAGCGCGAAGCTTTCGACATGTATGGCATTTTATTCTCTGGCCATCCTGACCTGCGCCGTCTTTTGACTGACTATGGTTTTGAAGGCTATCCATTGCGCAAAGACTTTCCGCTCACTGGACACGTTGAATTGCGCTATGATGATGACCAGAAAAAAGTTGTTTATGAGCCAGTTTCTTTGGTTCAAGAGTTCCGTGATTTTGATTTCGAAAGCCCTTGGGAAGGTGCGCGCTCAATGGGCGCCAACCTGCCAGGTGACGAAAAGGCTTCCGGCGACAACAGCTCAAACGAGCAGGAGAGTTAAGTTCAATGTCAATGTCTCCTGAAAAACCGGTCGAAGACGACCGCAAATTTACGATTAATTTCGGCCCGCAGCATCCGGCTGCCCATGGCGTGTTGCGCTTGGTGATGGATTTGGATGGCGAGCGCGTAGAGCGTATTGATCCGCATATCGGCCTGTTGCACCGTGGCACTGAGAAACTAATCGAGCATAAAACCTTCTTGCAGTCTGTGCCTTATTTCGACCGCCTTGATTATGTTGCCCCCATGAATCAAGAGCACGCCTTCGCTCTGGCGGTTGAGCGCATGTTGGGCATTGAGGTGCCAAAGCGTGGCCAATATATCCGCGTTTTATATTCTGAAATTGGCCGGATTTTGAGCCATTTGCTGAACATCACCACGCAAGCCTTGGACGTTGGCGCGCTGACGCCGCCGCTTTGGGGCTTTGAAGAACGCGAAAAGCTGATGATTTTTTACGAACGTGCCAGTGGCGCACGGATGCACTCAGCCTATTTCCGCCCCGGCGGTGTGCATCAGGATTTGACGCCACAATTGCTGGCCGATATTGACGCATTTTGCGATCCATTTTTGAAAGTCCTCGACGATATTGAAGGTTTGTTGACCGACAATCGGATTTTCAAACAGCGTAATGTTAATGTCGGTATTGTCAGTGTTGATGATGTTCACAATTGGGGGCTGACCGGCGTTATGGCGCGTGGGTCTGGTCTGGCGTGGGATTTACGCCGCGCCCAGCCTTATGAAGCCTACAATGATTTTGAGTTTGACGTGCCGATTGGTATCAATGGTGACTGCTACGACCGCTATCTGGTGCGGGTCGAGGAATGCCGCCAATCAATCCGTATTATGAAGCAATGTATTGCCAATATGCCGGAAGGCCCTGTGTCTGCCGTCGATGGCAAAATTGTGCCGCCAAAACGGGCGCAAATGAAGCAGTCCATGGAAGCCTTGATTCACCACTTCAAATTATACACGGAGGGCTATCACGTGCCGGCCGGAGAAATTTACGCAGCCGTTGAGGCACCAAAAGGTGAGTTCGGCGTCTATTTGGTGTCGGATGGCTCCAACAAGCCGTATCGTTGCAAAATTCGTGCCCCGGGTTACGCCCATTTGCAAGCCCTAGATTATTTAAGCCGCGACCACATGTTGGCAGATGTTTCTGCCATTTTGGGGTCAATGGATATTGTGTTCGGAGAAGTTGACCGATGAGTGTGCGCCGCCTTCATGCAACCCAGCCTGAAAGTTTCGCTTTCACGCCGGAAAATATTGAATGGTCGAAAGGCCAAATCAGCAAATATCCTGAGGGGCGTCAGGCTAGTGCGATTATTCCGCTTTTGTGGCAGGCGCAAAAACAAGAGGGCTGGCTGTCTGAGCCGGCCATTCGCACCGTCGCTGACATGCTCGACATGCCTTATATGCGGGCGCTGGAAGTAGCGACTTTTTACACCATGTTCAATCTGTCGCCGGTTGGTGAGTTTTTCGTTCAGCTATGTGGCACCACGCCATGCTGGTTGCGCGGCGCTGATGATTTGAAATCTGTATGCCGCAAAATGATTGGCGAGCAGGGCGACATCACCGAAGACGGAAAATTGAGCTGGCTTGAGGTTGAATGTCTCGGCGCCTGTGTGAACGCGCCTATGGTGCAGATCAATGATGATTTCTACGAAGATTTAACGGCTGAGAGTTTTGAGCAAGTATTGACGGATTTGCGCGCCGGTAAGGAAGTGGCAACAGGGCCACAGAACACTCGCCACACATCAGAGCCTGAGGGCGGACTGACTGTTTTGAAAGGCACGAAATAATGCTGCGTGATGAAGATCGTATTTTCACCAATATCTATGGTTTCGAAGGGGCTGACCTGAAAGCCGCAAAAGCGCGCGGTGATTGGCAAGCCACGGCTGACCTCATCAAAAAGGGCAGCGATTGGGTGATTGACGAAGTCAAAGCCTCAGGCTTGCGCGGTCGGGGCGGGGCTGGTTTCCCAACCGGTTTGAAATGGTCGTTCATGCCAAAAGAAAACGATGGTCGACCACATTATCTGGTGGTGAATGCCGATGAGTCAGAGCCGGGCACGTGCAAAGACCGCGATATCATGCGCCATGAGCCGCATAAACTGCTTGAAGGGTGTCTGCTGGCCGGTTTTGCGATGGGCGCGCACGCTTGTTACATTTATGTGCGCGGTGAATTTATTCGCGAACGCGAAGCCCTGCAACGGGCCGTCGATGAGGCTTATGCCGACGGTCTGCTCGGCAAAAATGCCGCTGGCTCGGGCTGGGACTACGATATTTACGTCCACCATGGGGCAGGCGCCTATATTTGCGGCGAAGAAACCGCTTTGATTGAAAGCCTTGAGGGCAAAAAGGGCATGCCGCGTTTGAAACCACCATTCCCCGCCAATATGGGGCTTTATGGCTGCCCAACGACGGTTAACAACGTCGAGAGTATTGCCGTGGCGCCGACGATTTGCCGCCGTGGTGGTGCATGGTTCGCTGGTCTTGGGCGCGAAGGCAATAGCGGAACAAAATTATTCTGTATTTCGGGTCACGTGAACAACCCCTGCAATGTTGAAGAAGAAATGGGCATTCCGCTGAAAGAACTGATTGAAAAACACGCTGGTGGCGTGCGCGGTGGTTGGGATAATTTGTTGGCGGTGATTCCAGGCGGCTCATCTGTGCCCCTTCTGCCAAAAGAAATTTGCGACACTGTCTTGATGGATTTTGACAGTCTCAAAGAAGTGCAGTCGGGCCTCGGCACGGCGGCGGTGATTGTCATGGATAAATCGACCGACATCATCAAGGCGATCGCCCGTATTTCGCATTTTTACAAACACGAAAGCTGCGGCCAATGCACGCCGTGTCGTGAGGGCACAGGCTGGATGTGGCGGGTGCTTGAGCGCATGGCCGCGGGTCGCGCGCAGCCAAAAGAAATTGATATGCTGTTGCAGGTCACCAAGCAAATCGAAGGGCACACAATTTGCGCCCTTGGCGACGCCGCCGCTTGGCCTGTTCAGGGGCTTATTCGTCACTTCCGGCCTTTGATTGAAGAGCGTTTGGCCGCCGGACCAATGCAGGAGGCTGCTGAGTAATGAGCGATCGCATTAAAGTGACCGTTGACGGCATCGATGTTGAGGTCGAGCCAGGCACAACAATTTTACAGGCTTGCGAAGAAGCGGGCGCCGAAATCCCGCGTTTTTGCTATCACGAGCGCCTATCCGTTGCTGGCAATTGCCGCATGTGTTTGGTCGAAGTCGAACGCGCGCCCAAACCTGTGGCTAGCTGTGCGGCGCCCGTTGCGCCTGATATGGTGGTGTTCACCCAAACCGACAGCGTCAAGGCGGCGCGCGAAGGGGTGATGGAATTTTTGCTCATCAACCACCCACTGGATTGCCCGATTTGCGATCAGGGCGGCGAGTGTGATTTACAAGATCAGGCACTGGGCTATGGCGGTGACGCCAGCCGGTTTGATGGCAATAAACGCGCCGTTGAAGAAAAACACATGGGCCCATTGGTGAAAACCATTATGACCCGTTGTATCCACTGCACGCGATGCGTGCGCTTTGCCACAGAAGTGGCTGGCGTGCCGGAAATTGGCGCCATTGGTCGCGGCGAAGATATGGAAATCACAACCTATCTTGAGGCCGCTTTGGACAGCGAAATGTCTGGCAATGTGATTGATTTGTGCCCCGTCGGTGCTCTGACCTCCAAGCCCTATGCCTATACGGCACGGCCATGGGAGCTGAAAAAAACTGAAACCATTGATGTGATGGATGCGGTCGGCAGTAGTATTCGCGTCGATACACGTGGCCGCGAAGCCATGCGGATTATGCCGCGCAATCATGATGATGTGAATGAAGAGTGGCTATCCGACAAGTCGCGTTTTGTCTGGGATGGGCTCAACACGCAGCGTCTCGACACGCCATATGTGCGCCGCGATGGCAAATTAGCCGCCAGCACATGGAATGACGCCTTTGCCGTTATTGCTGAAAAAATCAATGGTAAGGCCGATAAGTTGGCCGCCATTGCTGGTGATTTAGTGTGTGCCGAAGGCCAGTTCGCGCTGAAATCATTGATGGATAATCTTGGCAGCCCGCATCTGGATTGTCGTCAGGATGGCGCCAAATTATCCGGCCCGCGCGCCAATTATTTGTTCAATACAACCATTGCCGGCATTGAAGAAGCCGACGCGCTGTTAATCATTGGCGCCAATCCGCGCGTTGAAGCGCCGGTGCTCAACAGCCGTATTCGTAAACGTTTCATGATGGGGCAATTCCCCATTGCGATGATTGGGGCGCCAGCTGATTTGACTTATGACGTCAGTCATATTGGTGCTGGCACGGATACGCTGGCCGATTTACTGGCTGGCCAACATGGTTTTGCCGATGTTTTGAAAAATGCCGAACGACCCATGATATTGGTCGGGCAAGCCGCTTTGACGCGCGATGATGGCGATGCGGTTTTGGCCGCTGCCATTCAGCTGGCAGAGAACAGCGGTGCCATTTCACCAACATGGAATGGATTCAACGTTTTACATTTAGCGGCCGCTCGCGTGGCTGGTCTTGATTTGGGGCTGTTACCGGGCGAGGGCGGCAAAGATACCGCTGGTATTTTACAAGCCGCCAAGAGCGGCGACGTGGAAACCGTCATTCTCTATGGCGCCGACGAGATTGCTGGCGCTGCCTTGGGCGAAGCGTTTGTCGTCTATATCGGTAGCCACGGCGACCGTGGTGCGCATCGTGCCGACGTGATTTTACCATCGGCAGCCTATACTGAAAAACAGGCGATTTATGTGAACACTGAAGGGCGGCCGCAAATGACTGAGCGGGCGGCTTTCCCACCTGGCGAGGCGCGCGAAGACTGGAAAATTTTCCGCGCCCTGTCTGATCACCTCGCTGTCACTCTGGATTTTGATACGGTTGAAGCGCTGCGGGTCAAGATGTTTGCTGTGGCGCCACATTTGGCCCAGCTCGATCATATTGAACCAGCCGGCGCGCCTCAGGCGCCTGAGGGTGGTGCAATGACATCTGACGCTTTTGGCGTTGCGGTAGAGGATTTCTACTTCACCAACCCAATTGCCCGCGCTTCGGCGACCATGGCCGCGTGTGCCAAGGCCAAAGGTGAGCGCGCACCAGCAAAACAAGGAACTGGATCGCATGGATAATCTGTTCTTCGATACCTATATCTGGCCGCTTTTGCTGGTCACCGCCCATAGTCTGGCCATCATTCTGGTGCTTTTGGTGTCTCTGGCATTTTTCATGTATGCCGACCGTAAAATTTGGGCGGCGGTGCAATTGCGTCGCGGGCCGAATGTCGTCGGGCCCTTTGGGTTGTTGCAAAGCTTTGCTGATATTTTGAAATATTTGTTCAAAGAAGTGATTATCCCGACCACTGCCAATAAGCCGATTTTTCTTTTGGCGCCGTTTGTTACCATGTTCTTGGCGCTCAGTGCTTGGGCGGTTATTCCGGTCAATGAAGGCTGGGCCGTGGCTGAGATTAACGTCGGCATCCTGTATATTTTTGCGATTTCCTCGCTCGGCGTTTATGGCGTTATTATGGGCGGGTGGGCGTCAAACTCGAAATATCCATTCCTTGGCGCCCTTCGCTCAGCGGCGCAAATGGTGTCCTATGAAGTGTCCATTGGCTTGGTGATTATTACGGTTCTGCTGTGCGTTGGTTCGCTCAATCTGACCGACATTGTGTTGGCACAAAAAACCGTATGGTTTGCCGTGCCTTTGTTTCCGATGTTTGTTGTCTTCTTTATTTCAGCCTTGGCTGAAACCAACCGCCCACCTTTTGACCTGCCGGAAGCGGAATCAGAATTGGTCGCTGGCTTTATGACCGAATATTCGTCGACCCCTTATGTGATTTTCATGATTGGCGAGCTGGCCAATATTATTTTGATGTGCGCCATGACGACCATTTTATTCCTCGGTGGCTGGTTGCCGCCGGTCGATATTATGCCGTTCAATCTGGTGCCGGGCGTGGTTTGGTTTGTCCTGAAAATCTGCTTCGTGTTTTTCATGTTTGCCATGGTTAAGGCCATGGTGCCGCGTTATCGCTATGACCAGCTGATGCGTTTGGGGTGGAAAGTGTTTTTGCCCCTATCGCTGATTTGGGTGGTGCTGACGGCAGCGTTTTTACAATTTACCGGTATGGCGTCCTAGGGGCGGGGAGAGATTTATGGCTTGGTTAGATCGCACAGCAAGAGGGCTTTTTCTTAGCGAATTCGTGTCGGCTTTTGCCTTGGCCATGCGCTATTTCTTTGCGCCCAAGGCGACGGTGAATTATCCGCATGAAAAAGGCCCGATTAGCCCAAGGTTTCGTGGCGAACATGCGTTGCGGCGTTATCCAAATGGCGAAGAGCGGTGCATTGCGTGCAAATTATGCGAGGCCGTGTGTCCGGCGCAAGCCATCACTATTGAAGCTGGCCCGCGCAATAATGACGGCACCCGCCGCACTGTGCGCTATGACATCGACATGGTGAAATGTATTTATTGCGGCTTTTGCCAAGAAGCGTGTCCAGTCGACGCGATTGTTGAAGGGCCAAATTTTGAATTTGCAACTGAAACCCGCGAAGAGCTGATTTATGACAAGAACAAACTTTTGTCGAATGGCGACCGTTGGGAAATCGAAATTGCAAAAAATATCGAGCTTGATGCTCCTTACCGGTAGATTCATATGACCTTAACATCACTCGCCTTTTACTTATTCGCCTCGGTTTCCGTGGCCAGTGCCTTTATGGTGATTGCGGCACGCAATCCGGTTTATTCCGTGCTGTTTTTGATTTTGACTTTCTTCAACTCAGCCGGTCTCTTCATCCTCATGGGGGCCGAGTTTCTGGCATTGATCCTCGTCGTCGTCTATGTCGGCGCGGTCGCTGTGTTGTTCCTATTTGTGGTGATGATGCTGGACATTGATTTCGCCGAATTAAGCGAGGGGTTTTTGCAATATCTCCCCATTGGCGCCACCGTCGGACTGATTTTACTGCTTGAGCTTTTATTGGTCTTTGGCGCTTCGTCGCGGCTGGCGGATAGCAATCCATTGCCGCGCGCCACGCCGGAAGGCATGACCAATGCCGAAGCTTTGGGTCGTGTTTTGTACACTGATCATATTTATTATTTCCAAGCCGCCGGTGCGATTTTGCTGGTGGCGATGATTGGCGCTATTGTTTTGACCTTGGTCAAATCAAACAACCCGCGCCGTCAAAACATTGCCGAGCAAAACGCCCGCACCAAAGAAGATGGTGTCGCCTTGGTCGACGTGAAACCAGGACAGGGGCTGTAAAATGACTGGCATTGGACTTACGCATTATCTCACCTTGGCAGCAATTCTGTTCACCATTGGCGTGTTTGGTATTTTTCTTAACCGTAAAAACGTCATCATTATTCTCATGTCCATCGAGCTTATGTTGCTGGCGGTGAATATTAATTTAGTCGCATTCTCGGCTTTCCTAGGCGATTTGGTCGGCCAAGTATTCGCTCTTCTGGTGCTCACAGTGGCAGCCGGTGAGGCGGCCATTGGGTTGGCTATTTTGGTGGTTTATTTCCGCAATCGTGGCGGCATCGCGGTTGAAGATGTTAGTCAGATGAAAGGCTAAAAAATGTATCACGCAATCGTCTTCTTCCCGCTTGTTGGCGCGATTATTGCCGGACTATTTGGCCGTATTATTGGCCATAAGCGTTCTGAACAATTGACCTCAGGGCTTTTGGTTGCCTCGGCTATTTTGTCATGCGTCGCGTTTATTGATGTGGCGATGAATAATAATCCGGCAACGGTCAATTTATTGAGCTGGATACATTCAGGCACCCTCAACATTGATTGGGTCTTGCGCATTGATACGCTGACCGCGGTGATGCTGGTGGTGGTCAATGGTGTGTCTTCATTGGTGCATATTTATTCGATTGGCTATATGAGCCATGACCCGGGCCGATCACGGTTTTTCGCTTATTTGTCGCTGTTTACTTTCATGATGTTGATGTTGGTGACGGCTGATAATTTCGTGCAATTATTCTTCGGCTGGGAAGGCGTGGGTCTGGCATCTTATCTGTTGATTGGTTTCTGGTTCAAAAAACCATCGGCCAATGCCGCCGCCATGAAAGCCTTTGTGGTCAATCGGGTCGGTGACTTTGGGTTGATTTTAGGCATGGCCGCGATTTACTTCACTGTCGGCTCTTTGCAATTTGATGAAGTGTTTGCTGCTGCCGGTGCCTTATCGGAAGGGAAGTTTGATTTCCTCGGTTTGACATTGCCAACCTTAACCACCATTTGCTTGCTGTTGTTCATGGGCGCCATGGGTAAGTCTGCGCAATTCATGCTGCACACTTGGCTGCCAGATGCGATGGAAGGCCCGACACCAGTGTCGGCTTTGATTCACGCGGCGACCATGGTAACCGCCGGCGTGTTCTTAGTGGCAAGGTGTTCACCCCTCTTCGAGTTATCGCCAACCGCTTCTGCCGTGGTTATTTGTGTCGGCGCGATCACCGCGTTTTTTGCCGCCACAGTTGGTCTGGTGCAAAATGATATTAAGCGGGTGATTGCCTATTCAACCTGCTCGCAGCTTGGCTATATGTTCGTCGCCCTCGGCGTTGGTGCCTATCAGGTGGCGATGTTCCATCTGTTCACCCACGCTTTCTTTAAGGCGCTGTTGTTCCTTGGTGCTGGTTCAGTTATTCACGCCATGCAAGACGAGCAAGACATGCGCAAAATGGGCGGGCTTCGCCAATTGGTGCCGACCACATGGTTTATGATGCTGATTGGCACGCTGGCCTTGACCGGCTTCCCATTGACCGCTGGTTTCTTCTCAAAAGATGCGGTTATCGAAGCCGCCTATGCCGCCCACGCTGGCCCGCATATGTTTGGCTTTGTGCTGTTGGTGGTGGCCGCACTCTTTACCTCATTCTATAGCTGGCGCCTGATGTTCATGACATTCTATGGTCAGCCGCGTTGTTCAACCGAAACACTCAATCATGTGCATGAAAGCCCGCCTGTTATGCTGGTGCCATTGTTGGTTTTGGCTTTGGGCGCTTTGGGCGCGGGACTGGTGTTTGCCGGATCCTTTATCGGTGACGGGCAGGCGGCTTTCTGGGGCGCCAGTATTTTCACCGGCCCGGATAATCACGTGCTGCATGATCTGCACAATGTGCCGCTTTGGGTAAAACTCTCACCTTTGGTGATGATGATGACCGGCTTTATCGTCGCGTGGGTGATGTATATACGCTCGCCAGAGTGGCCGGCACAAATCGCGGCTCAACATGACCTGCTGTATAAATTCTTGCTCAATAAATGGTACATTGACGAGCTTTATCACCTAATCTTCGTGCGCCCTGTCGCTTGGCTGGCGCGCCTATTCTGGAAGGGCGGCGATGGCTATGTCATTGACGGCTTCGGGCCAAATGGCATTGCGGCCAATGTTTTGCGGGTGACACAGAGATTTGTCGGCCTGCAAACGGGTTTTGTTTATCACTACGCATTCGTGATGCTTGTCGGCGTCGCTGGTTTTGTGAGCTGGTTCATGCTGGCTGGGGGACACTAAATGACCGATTGGCCTATTCTTTCGACCATTACATTCCTGCCTCTGCTGGGGGCCTTGTTTATTATGCTGGTGCGTGGCGATGAGGCGACGGTTGCCAATAATTCGCGCGCCGTGGCCTTATGGACGACCGTTGTCACCCTTTTGCTTAGCATTTTCATGATCACGCAATTTGATGGCAGCACGGCGGACTTCCAGTTTGTTGAGCGGGTGTCGTGGCTTGGCGGCGGCATTGACTATGCCATGGGCGTGGACGGTATCTCCGTGCTCTTCGTGCTGTTGACGACAGCGCTGATGCCGATTTGTATTCTCGCCAGTTGGACGAGTATCAGCCACCGTGTGCGCGAATATATGATTGCTTTTCTGGTGCTCGAAACATTGATGATCGGCGTTTTCTGCGCCATGGATTTGGTGCTGTTCTATTTATTCTTCGAAGGCGGTCTCATTCCAATGTTTCTCATCATTGGTGTTTGGGGCGGGGCGCGGCGGATTTACGCCAGCTTTAAGTTTTTCCTCTATACGCTCATCGGCTCAGTGTTGATGCTTCTGGCGATTTTGGCGATGTATTGGCAAGCCGATACAACCTTTATCCCAGACCTCAATAAAATCGGTTTCGATGCCAATATGCAAACATGGCTCTGGTTGGCGTTTTTCGCTAGTTTTGCGGTCAAAATGCCCATGTGGCCGGTGCACACATGGTTGCCGGATGCTCACGTTGAAGCGCCAACCGCTGGCTCCGTAATTTTGGCGGGCGTGCTGCTTAAAATGGGCGGCTATGGTTTCTTGCGGTTCTCTTTACCAATGTTCCCCATTGCTTCTGATATGTTCTCGCCAATGGTTTTTGCCCTCAGTGCCATTGCCATTGTCTACACTTCACTGGTCGCGTTCGCGCAAGAAGACATGAAAAAGCTGATTGCCTATTCATCCGTGGCGCATATGGGGTTTGTAACCATGGGTCTGTTCACGGCTACTGTGCAAGGCGTGCAGGGGGCGGTGTTCCAAATGTTGTCGCATGGCTGGATTTCAGGCGCGCTGTTCTTGTGCGTCGGGGTGATTTATGACCGTATGCACACACGCGAAATTGCCGCTTATGGCGGGCTGGTTAATCGTATGCCGGTATATGCCGCCGTGTTCTTGCTGTTCACAATGGCCAATGTTGGTCTGCCGGGCACCTCTGGTTTTGTCGGCGAATTTTTGACCATTATCGGCGCCTTCCAAGTCAGCACATGGACGGCCTTATTCGCTGCCAGCGGGGTTATTTTCTCCGCCGTCTACGCACTGTCCCTGTATCGCCGTGTCAGCCTTGGCCGTATTGAGCACGAGGGCTTAGAGCAAATCAGCGATATGAACCGCCGCGAGATTTTCATCATTGCGCCGCTTATTGTCGCGACGATTTTATTCGGTGTTTGGCCCATGCCAATTCTCGATGTCACCGCAAGCTCAGTCGACGCGCTGGTGAGCAATTATCAAGAGGCGCTGGCCGCGCATTATTCTGGCCTGTCAGGGTATTAGGAGACACGCATGTTTAACGATATTGGACTTATTCTTCCTGAGTTAGTGCTGTTTTTGGGTGCTATGGGGCTGTTAATGCTGGGCGCCTTTTCGTCAAAGGATGCCACGCGAACGGTCGATTTTGGCGCCATTATCCTATTACTGGTGGCCGCGGTTTTGTCGCTCACCCAAAGCCAAAATGGTTACGCAACCGCCTTTAACGGTGCCTTTGTGGTCGATGGTTTCGCCGCCTTAATGAAAGCGCTCACCTTCGTTGCCACGGCGATTGCGATTTTGATGTCACGCGATTTCATGGCTCGCGAAAAGCTGGCGCGCTTTGAGTTCAGCGTGTTGTTGGTTTTGGCCGCCACCGGCATGGGCATGATGATTTCCGCCAATGACTTGATCGCCCTCTATATGGGCATTGAGCTGCAAAGTCTGGCGCTTTATGTGGTCGCTGCGATCAATCGCGATAGTCTGCGTTCGACCGAATCTGGTTTGAAATATTTTGTTCTCGGCGCCCTGTCTTCAGGTCTTCTGCTATATGGCGCGTCATTGATTTATGGCTTTTCTGGCAGCATTGAATTTGCCGAAATCGCCAAGGCCTTCCAACCGGTAGATGGGCAATTGCCGATTGCCATGACCATTGGTCTGGTGTTTTTGATTGCCGGTCTGGCCTTTAAAATTTCCGCTGTGCCGTTCCATATGTGGACGCCGGATGTTTACGAAGGTGCGCCCACCGCCGTCACGGCGTTTTTTGCCGCCGCCCCGAAATTGGCCGGCATGGCGATATTCCTGCGGGTTATGCTCACTGCCTTTCCCGATGCGATTATTGCTTGGCAGCAAATCATTATTTTTGTTTCCTTCGCCAGCATGTTGCTTGGGGCTTTCGCGGCGATTGGCCAGCAAAACATCAAACGACTCATGGCCTATTCATCAATCGGCCATATGGGGTTTGCCTTGGTTGGTTTCGCCGCTGGGACGCAAGATGGCGTGTCGGGCGTTATTCTCTATATGACGCTCTACGCCATTATGACATTGGGCACATTTGCCTGCATTTTGTCCATGCGCCGCGAAGGTGGCATGGTTGAGCGCATTGATAATCTGGCAGGTCTCAGCCAAACCCGCCCGTTCATGGCGGCTTGTCTGGCGATTATGATGTTCTCATTGGCTGGCATTCCGCCGATGGCCGGGTTCTTCGGCAAATTATTCGTTTTCCGCGCGGCGATTGATGCAGGTCTTTATGGGCTGAGTATTCTGGGCGTTTTGTCGAGTGTTGTCGGCGCTTACTACTATTTGCGGATTGTCAAAATCATGTATATCGATGCGCCGAGTGAGGACGACTATCAGCCGATGCCGCGCGAGTTGAGTATCATGGCTGGGGTAATGGCGGGGTTTGCGCTTTTGTTCTTCGTCTATCCGGCGCCGCTCATTGAGCTATCAAATGGCGCGGCGGCCGCCTTATTGAATGGGGCGGGCACTGATGTTGTGACCGGCCTCTTAAGCCGGCCATAATTTGGTAAATCAGCTTCCCAACGCCTATCAGCTTCTTCATCTGTCATCGGTTGACAGCACCAATGAGCAGGCGCGCCGCATGGCGCAAGACGGGGTGCGCGCGCCGCATTGGATTTTAGCCGATCAACAAACAGCAGGCCGTGGTCGACGCGGGCGCCATTGGCAGTCGCCGACCGGCAATCTAATGACCACCTTATATCTTCCCGTGTCATTGGCAGCGGAGCAGGCCGGGCAATTGTCTTTTGTCGCCGGTTTGGCGTTGCATGAAACGGTCGCCACCTTACTCGATGATGAAGCGGATGTGCGGTTGAAATGGCCCAATGATGTATTGGTCAAAGGCGCCAAAATATCGGGTATTTTATTGGAGTCAGCGTCAATGACAGGCGGCCAGCTTGACTGGGTTGCCATTGGGCTTGGTCTGAATTTGCAACATTTCCCCGAAGATACGCCGTATCCGGCCAGCAGTATCGCGGCCATGGGCGGCACCGCGCCTGACAATTTGCAGGCCTTGTATATTTTGGCGGCGGCGTTTGAGAAATTCTACCAGCAATGGCGGTCGACTGGCTTTGCGTCAATTTTGACGCGGTGGCGGCAGGTCGCGCAAAACTTTGGCAAGCCGATTACGGCCCGATTAGAGGCGCAGGAATTGCATGGTATTTTTGAAGATATCGACGCCAGTGGCGCGCTTATTTTGCGCGCTGAAGATGGCACGCGTCAGGTGATTTCGGCGGCTGACGTGTTTTTTCCCGGGGTAAATATATGAGTAAGCAAGATAGTGATTTAGTGTTTTTGCCATTGGGCGGCACTGGCGAGATTGGCATGAATTGCAATCTTTATGGCTATGGCAAACGCGGCAAGCGCGATTGGATTATGGTCGATTTAGGGGTCACATTCGGCAAAGCAAATGACCCGGGCATTGACCTGATTACCCCTGACATCAGCTTTATTGAGGGTCACGCTAAATCGCTGCATGGTATTTTGCTGACGCATGGCCATGAAGACCACATTGGCGCGCTGGCGCATTTATGGCCACGGCTGAAATGTCCGGTCTATGCAACGCCATTTACCGCCGAATTGGTGAAGGGCAAACTGGCTGAAGTGGGTCTATTAGACGTCGTGCCCTTGCACATTATCGACACGGACGCGCATGTCTCACTGGGGCCGTTTGAGATTGATTATATCTGCCTGACCCACTCGATTGCAGAGCCAAGCGCCTTGGCCATTCGTTGCGGCGCGGCGCGGGTATTGCATACGGGCGATTGGAAAATTGATCCCGATCCGGTGATTGGCCGATTGACCGAGGAAGCGCGCTTGTCGGCCTTTGGTGACGAGGGTATTGATGCGATTGTTTGCGATAGCACCAATGTGCTCAGCCCCGGTCGCTCTGGTTCTGAGGCGGATGTTGGCGCGGCTTTGCAAGACGTCGTCAAAGCCAGCAGCGGGCGCGTGATTATCACCACATTTGC
>CALEFA010000043.1 GCA_937876775.1 uncultured Rhodobiaceae bacterium
TTAGCCCGAGGACATGATGAGTTATAAATCAAGACTACTAACGACGGCATTTGTACTGCCAGTATTGCTGGGTAGTCTTCCGGCTTTTGCTTTGGATGTCCAAACCGCTCTGACAGCCGAACAGTCGACATCTAGCGCTGTGGATACGGATGGCCTTCATTCGATTTCATCTGATGGTAGTGTCACGATTACCGGCCCGACGCTCGGTGGTGCGGCTGTCGTTATTGAGCATAATGATGCGGTTGATGTCTCACTCAATGGTGCGGTCAGTATTGTTGATGAAAACGCTGACGGCACAACTAAATATGACACCTCGGATCAATCGGGCGTGTGGGTTAAAGAGCCGTTTACCGGCGATTTAACGCTCGGAGCAAGTGCTTCCATTCTGTTGCTCGATAGTTTGGCGCGTGTCGATAGTGACTCAGATGGTATTTTAGACGGTATTACGCTGGATTACGATACGGTTGACACAAGCGATGATGTGTTCAGCGCAACCAATTTTGCACAAGATTTGGGGCGTATTGGCCTATACATCGATAACGCGATGACCGGAAACTTATTCAGTCTTTCGGGCTCGCGAATAGCTGTCACGTCAGATCGCGGATTGGGTCTTTATTTCAAAGGCCCATTTATCGGCAATATTGATTTGCGCGGCACCATAAGCGTTGTTGGCTCGGAAATTGTTGGCTTGGGAGATGTTGAGACAGAGTATGCCGCTGCGGTCTATATTGATCCATTGGCGTCGATTACCGGCCGCTATATTCAGGCTGGTACATTGTCAGGCATAGGGCGCGGTGCTTCTGGCTTGATTGTTGAGGGCGATATTACCGGCGCCTTGCAAATTGAAGGCTCAATTACTTCAACCGGCTATCAAACAACAGCGATTCATAATAGAGGCCTTTTGGCGGCCGATGGTGAGACTAATCTCGACGCCAATGAGCTACAACAGGGTGGCTCAGCGGTTGTGCTGGACGGAAGCATCACGCAAGGTGTGTTGGTTAACGGACGAATCAATTCGAGAGTTTCCGCCGATGAAACCACCAGCCTCACGGCGATTACCACAGCCCGTGGCGATGATGACCCTGTGAATTTGCTGAAAACTGAGCCGTATCATTTCGACGAAAACCGTGGCACGGGACGGATTACCACCTATGGGTCTGCCCCAGCGTTGACCTTATCAACGGGCACTTTTGGTCAAATTGTTGAAGGCTTTGCTGACACGCGCGATGATGACAATGACACATTGACGGCGTTCAGCGGCACAACATTTGCTTACACTCATTCATTCATGAACCGCGGGGTCATTACCGCGAATGGCCTCAATGATGGTATTTCTGCTACCGCTGTTTCAATCGGTAATAGCGCGACTTTGGAGGGCGGCCTGTTGAATGCCGGCACGATTTCAGCAACCGCCTATAATAATGATGCAACGGCTATTTCATTGGGAACAACGTCCCTCGGCACAGAGAGTCTGGCGTCAGAAATTTTCATCAATGAGGGCACAATTTCGGCAGCGGTAACCAGCAATACTAAAACCGATGCAACAGCAACCGGCGCTAGCTATGCGGCAAAAGCGGTTGCGCTCTCCGCATCTACTGTTTTGCCAGACGCCCCTGTGTTTGTTAACACGGGAGCGGTTTACGCCAGCTCAACGCATATTGATGGCATAACAAGCGTTAGTGGTGACAAGGCGATCGCTTATGATTTTTCGGCTTATAGCGGATATTCCGTGACTGGCGGCATCGCTCTGCGTCAATCTTTGCGGGTCGAGGATCAGGTGAATATTGCGGGCGAATATTTGGGCAATGGTGATCTTGATCTCGACGTAGCGGGCGACACGGATGCTGACGGCAATGTGATTGGCGACGGTTTTGTGACTTCGCAAGATGTGCTGACACCAGCCATTACCGGTGATGTCTATTTTTCGGCCTATAACGACACGCTAGATTTGACGGCTGGAACCATGTTCTCAAATGTCTATTTTGGCCTAGGCGATGATACTTTTAACATCAGCAACCCTGAAGCCAATCCGATCGCCGGAAGCACTTTTGAAAAACCTTACACGGTTTTTGTTGGTGCGCTGACGTCAGATGGTGGCCTGCTGAATGTAAATATGTCAGGGCGCTCGCGGATGGTTTTCAACAATCAGGAAGTCATTGACGAAAGTGTGCAAATTGACACGCTAACCATTGCCGATGAGGCCGATATTGGCTTTGTGGTGGATAGCACGGCAACCACGGCGAATACGGCTCTGGTCTATGCGCAAGATTTGGTTATTACCGGTACAGATTTCGAAATCTCGCCAGCGCTTGAAAATATTGCAGTGGGCGGGTATTCGCAGCGTTTCATTCAGACAGCCAGTGACTTGTCGTCATACGCGGATAGCATTAACGACCATTTGAGTGGTGATCAGCCGTTCATTTATAATGTCAGCCTGGCAATTGAAGATGTTGCGGGAGATGATCAGGCGATTACCGCAATTTTCGGCATTAAAACCGCTGATGAAATTGGTCTGAACACCGCTCAGGCCCCCTCCTTGTCAGCTGTGTTGAGCCATTTTGGGCGCCATTCATCGCTTGAAACGGCCCTAACATCTATTGCCACCCAAGCCGATTTCATCTCTGCCTATGATCAAATTCTGCCACACTATGGCGATGGCACGATGCGCCAATTGTCAATGTTGGCCTCGTCGGCCAATGGTTCTGTGAGCCAGCATATGCAATTGGTTAAAGCTGGCGGCCGCAATGGCGGCGAGGGTTGGTTGCAACAGTTTGGCGATTATCGCAAGCAAGACGCAACAACTGAAGGCGATACATTGCGAGGCGACAGCTATTCGATTGCCTATGGCTATGACGCACCAATTTTGGGGCTTGATGCGCTTGGGCTTTTCACCCAGTTGAGCTTCTCCAATGTCGATGAAAAATCATCGTCAGTGAATGAGGTGAGCTCGGAAAGCTGGGCCATTGGTGCCTATTTGGCGCATGAGATTGGGCCGGTAGGTATCGAGTTAACGGCGCAGGGCGGCACAGTCGAATTTGAGTCCGAACGAATTGGACGTTTCGGCAATGTGAGCGATATTTTGCGCGATGGTTGGGATGGCACGAGCTTCGCCGCATCGGCCAAACTTGCTGTTCCTATTCTGACCGGTCGTCATAGTTTGCAGGCTGAACTTGGCACCGACTTCTTCTCGCTCGAACAAGATGCGCATACGGAAAAATCTGTCTATGACGCCAAACTTGCTGTGCATGTTGGCACTGCTACTTCTGAATTGACGACCAATCATTTCGGTCTGCGTGGGCAGGCAAATTACGGCGGTGGATCGCCGGTTGCCATTAAGTGGTCGCCAAATTATTACATTGGCTATCAGTCAGTCGTTACTTATCAGCCATTTTCTAGCAATGTGAATTTCGTTGGATCGAATGAAAGTTTTGTTATGGAAACGGCAACCGAAGTGGCTGACCAGACCAATATCGGTTTTGGTGTTTCGGCACATAATGATTATTTTGCTGTTGAGCTGAGCTATCGCGCTGCCTTTGGTGATGACGTGAATGTTCAGGGCGGCGGCTTGGCAATCAGACTGAAATTCTAGTCTGTCTCAGCGTCTATAGGGCGTCGAATTTGCCGGGCTTTAAGGCTTTGGCAGCGGTGGAAAATTCGTTGAAATGGTCGATGATTGCGTCAGCGCCAAGCGCATCAAGGCTGACCCGACGATAGCCGAAACTGACACAAATACACGCGACCTCGGCGGCTTGCGCGCTGGCCGTATCGGCTTCGCTGTCGCCGACCATAATCGCATCTTCCGGCGCTACGTCCAAACGCCGCAAGGCTTCGATGATAGGCGCGGCATCGGGTTTGCGGGTGGCCAATGTATCGCCGCCAACCAATGTGTCGAAATATTGATGCAGACCAAGCCGGAATAGTAACTTGCTCGACAGGCTCTCACGTTTATTGGTGACCACGGCCATTTTGTAATCCGCCGCTTTGGCGGCTTTTAAAATTGGCAACACGCCGTCAAAAACTCTCGTGTGCTGGTCAATGTTTTGATCATACCAAAGCACCAATTCCTCGGTCGCCAAATCCAGCGCGGCATCATCCATTGAGGCATTGTTTTCAGCCAGACCGCGCTGCAAAATCATCCGCGCGCCGCCACCAATCATATTATGTACCGCGTCATTAGGCACCGGCTGATAGCCATATTTCTGCAACACATAGTTCATCGCCGCATGTAAATCGGCGTCTGTATTTGCAAGTGTGCCATCTAGATCAAAAAGCAGGGCGGGCATGGTGACTCCATTGGTTTTACAAGCTGGCTATAGCGCTTTGTTTGAACTCATGCTACATCCGATTCATGGCCGTTCGACATCTTTTTCTTATGTTTATCATTTGTTTGGTTTGGGGGTTCACTTTCGTCGCTGGTAAAGCCGGAGTGAGCGAAATCCCGCCGATGATGTTTACGGCTTTGCGCTATCTTTTACTGTCGCTGATTTTGATTCCGTTCTTGAAAGTCGTTGTTGGCAGTATGCGGCAGATTTTCGTTATTTCTGTGACCATGGGCTCAGCTCATTTCACGTTATTTTACGGCGGCATGTCCGTGGCTGAAAATGTTTCTTCAGTCGCCGTTGCCACTCAGCTAGGCGTGCCGATCAGCACGATTATGTCGATTGTGTTCTTGGGCGAGCAAGTGCGCTGGCGGCGTTGGCTGGGAGTGATTGCTGCGTTTTCCGGGGTAATGGTGATCAGTTTTGATCCGGCTGTGGTCAATGAACGCCTTGGATTATTATTGGTCGTCGGCGCCGCCTTTATTGGCTCGGTCGGCACGATTATTATGAAGCAAGTGCCGAAAATGGGCGTCTATCAAATGCAGGCCTGGATTTCGACATTGAGTTGGCCGCCGCTGATTATTGTGTCGCTGATGTTTGAGAGCAATCACTTGCAAGTGTTGACGCAAGCCAGCTGGATGGGGTGGGGCGGGGTTGTCTATACGGCGATTGGCGCCAGTCTGATTGGTCACGCTGGCATGTATTATTTATTACAACGCTATGATGTGTCGGTCACCGCTCCTCTGACGCTAATGGCGCCAATTTTTGGCATCGTCTTTGGGGTTCTGGTTTGGGGCGATAGTCTCGGTCTGCGGTTCTGGATTGGCAGTGCCATCACCCTATCTGGCGTGCTGATTATCGGCCTGCGCAAACGCGAGGTGGCATCAGCGGGGACGGTATTGTGATGGCTCCCATCGCCAGTTGCCCATCGCCCAATTTTGATAGCCGCCGATGCCCAGTATCGCTGTTGATTTTGCACTATACAAATATGCCTTCAGCTGAACAGGCGTTGGCGCGCCTATGCGATCCGGCCAGCAAAGTCTCGGCGCATTATTTGATAGATCGGCAGGGGCAGATTACGCAAATGGTCGATGAGGGGGCCCGCGCATGGCATGCTGGCGTTGCGCATTGGGCCGGGCTTGATGACGTGAATAGCGCGTCGATTGGCATTGAGCTCGACCATGTCGGACATGTCGATGGGCACATGGCGGCTTATCCGCCTCTCCAAATGGCGGCTCTTGTGGACTTGTCGCGTGATATTATTTCCCGCCATCCTATCGCACCGGCTGGCGTGTTAGGACATAGTGATGTTGCACCAATGCGCAAAATTGACCCGGGAGAAGCGCTTGACTGGCGCCAGTTGGCGGCTCAAGGGGTTGGGCTGTGGGCCGATAATGTGCCGGTCGAAAATGTTGACACCCTGACATTAAATACAGAAGGGCCAGCCGTTGCTGCCTTGCAAAAAACCTTGGCTGCTTATGGTTATGGTGTGGTTCAAGATGGTGTTTATGGGCCGCAGACTCAGGCCGTTGTGCGGGCGTTTCAGCGCCATTTCCGAGCTCAAAAAATAGATGGTGCCGCTGACGGGCAAACCCAGAGTTTGATTTATGCGCTATGCCGTTTGGCTGTTAGCTGACATCAGGCTTGACGCCTTGCGGGTGGCGGCGTAATTCACATATGGGCCAGATGGTTGGGTGATCGCTCTTGTTCGCAAGGGAGGAAAGTCCGGGCTCCACGGAAACACGGCGCCGGATAACGTCCGGCGGAGGCGACTCTAGGGAAAGTGCCACAGAAAGCAAACCGCCGCTTTAGCGGTAAGGGTGAAAGGGTGCGGTAAGAGCGCACCGCGCTGCCGGTAACGGCAGTGGCAGGGTAAACCCCGTCGGGAGCAAGACCAAATAGGAGCAACATATGATCTGTTTCCGGATCGTTGCTCGGGTAGGTTGCACGAGGTGTCTGGTAACAGGCATCCCAGATGAATGGTCACCGCCACCTTTAGGGGTGAGCACAGAACCCGGCTTACAGACCGTCTGGCCCATTTCAAAGATAAATGCCGGTTCGCGCAGTTTTGTTGAAAAAACCCGCGATTTTCTAATTTTTGAAGCGAAATGGCGCAATAAAACCATAATCGCACCGGTTTCCGCCGGTTTTTGGCGCTGAAATCCCGTTTTGTCCCAGACAAACTCGTTGACTTCCCATCTATTCCCATGCTATCCCAGAGTATCCCATAGAGGGTTGTGCGTCGACGGATGCACATAGTTGAGCGGAGGAAGGCATGACCAGATTCATGTCCACTATTGAGGGCAAGATTGACGCCAAAGGGCGCGTCTCAGTTCCGGCTGTTTTCCGTTCCGCAATTCTGGCTCAAAATGGGAGTGCCGCAGGGCCTCATTCGATTTTCATTTATCCTTCCTTCACCGAAATGACAATTGAGGGCGGCGGCGTCAGCCTCAGCCAACACTATAATCAAATGGTCGACCGTTTGGACCCGTTCACCGAAGAATATGAAGCACTGGCTTCGGTTCTTTTCGGCGACAGTCATACGCTGACCTTTGATAGTGATGGTCGGGTATCTTTGCCTGAGGCGCTGTTGCATCACGCCCAAATTGACAAGGCGGTTTGCTTTGTCGGCATGGGCAGCAAGTTCCGCATTTGGAATCCAGAGGCCTATGCAGATTATCGTGCCAAGGCGCGCGCCAGAGCATTAGAAGACCGCAGCTTGCTCAAATCCTTATCAGTCCCACCCCCGGGCGGGAGCTCACAATGACTAGTCGGGGCCATGTGACGCAAGCGCATGACGTGACCCCGTCTCCGTCATCTCCCTCTGCGCCTCATATTCCAGTTTTACTCTCAGAAGTTGCCACCGCAATGGCACCACGTGACGGTGGCGTTTACGTCGATGGCACATTTGGTGCTGGCGGCTATGCGCAAAAACTTCTCGCAGCGGCTGACTGCACAGTGCTGGCAATTGATCGCGACCCCACCGCCTTTGTTTTTGCTGCACCGCTCAAAGATCAGTTCGGCGATCGGTTGGTCTGTCTTGAGGGGTGCTTCGGCAATATGGGTGAGCTGGTGGCTGCTGCCGGATATCAAACCGTCGATGGGGTGATGTTGGATTTGGGGGTTTCCTCTATGCAGCTTGACCAAGCCGAGCGCGGTTTTTCATTCATGCGCGACGGGCCGCTGGATATGCGGATGAGCCGTCAGGGCATGTCAGCGCAAGAATTGTTGGCCACCGCCGAGGCTGATTTGCTGGCTGATATTTTATTTGTTTATGGCGAGGAACGCCGTGCGCGTGCCATTGCCCGCGCGATTGTCGAAAAACGCGCCAGCCAAGCGTTAACCCGCACTGGCCAATTAGCCGATTTGATTTGTGGTGTTCTTGGCCAGCCACGCGCGAAACAGGCGCATCCAGCGACGCGCAGTTTTCAAGCCTTGCGGATTTACCTCAATGATGAGCTTGGTGAATTGGTCAGTGGCTTGCAGGCGGCTGAACAGATTTTGCAGCCGCAAGGCCGACTTGCTGTGGTTACCTTCCATTCGCTGGAAGACCGCATCGTCAAACAATTTTTCGCGCCGCGCACGGGTCGGGCCGGTCGGCCATCGCGTCACCAGCCAGATATTGTCGGCCCGCAAGCCAGCTTTAGCGAGCTTGATAAGCGCAGCTCCAAGGCCCGCCCTGAAGAAGTTGCCGCCAATCCGCGTGCGCGTTCGGCGCGCTTGCGGGCGGCGCAACGCACTGAGGCACCGGCCCATCCGACGAGCACAGATTTAATGCCGGCGCGGGCGCCGCAGGCGGTGTCATCATGATACGTTTGATCAATATTATTTGTGCGGTTTTCATTATTGCTCTGACGGCGGCGGTCTATCATGTGCGTTATAGCGCCGACGCCGAAATGCGGGCACTGAAAAAGGTTGAGGACGCAATGCTGGCGGCGCGCGACGAGCGTCGCACATTGGAAGCTGAGTGGAGTAGTTTGAATGATCCGCGTCGGTTGCAAGAATTGGCCAATCGCTATTTGAGCCTGAATTATTTATCAGCCAATCAGGTGATTGATTTGCGGCCAGATGAAATTCGTCCAATCTCAGTATTGCTGCAAAGCGGGGAGGTGAGCGATGGCTCGCGCTAGCACCCCGATTGTGCGCGCCGGTGGCGATTGGGCGGCTGTCATGGGTAGCCGCTTGGGGCAGCGCCCGAGTGATTTATCGCATCATGCGGTTGAGCAAACGCGCCGTCGATTGCGCGTGGCTTTGATCAGCTTTAGCTTGGTATTTGTCGTGCTTATCGGTCGGCTGGCTGATTTGACGACCAGCTATGAAGTGATTGGATCATCGAAGGCAGCAAAGACCATCGTAAAACAAGAGCGACCGATTATTACCGATCGGCATGGTGTGGTGCTTGCAACGCAAATTTCGACCACCACATTGGGCGCCGATACTTCGCAGATTGAAAATGGGGCGGCTATGGCGCGCCAGCTCAGTGAAATTTTACCACGGTTGAATCAGTCGCGCGCCGCGCAATTACTGTCGCGCCAAGGGCCTTATGTAAAGCTGCAAACCGGGCTGACGCCGGATGAACGGCGCGCGGTTTTGAATTTGGGCAATCCAGCGTTGCAATTGAAAAAAGCAACCAGTCGGGTGTATCCAAATGGGGAAGTGGCCAGCCATATTGTAGGTTTCTCAAGCAGCGATATGCGCGGCTTGTCCGGCATTGAGTTGTGGCTTGATCAAGGTGAAGAGTTTTCATTGCTGGATAATCAGTTTGAAACAAGCCTTGATGTGCGCGTGCAGCACAGCGTCCGCGATGAGCTGATGCGGGCAATGGAGAAGTTTTCCGCCAAGGGTGCGGCGGCGGCTATTATGGATGTCCATAATGGTGAGATCATCGCCTCGGTGTCCTTGCCAGATTTTGATGCCAATCGCCCAACCGCCAGCCCCAAAAGCACGCATTTTAACAAAATCATTCAAGGTAAATATGAGCTTGGATCGGTGTTCAAAGTGTTCACAGTGGCCATGGCTCTAGATGGCGGCTATGTGACACGCGACGATATTTTTGACGCCAGCGAACCAATGAAAATCGGGCCAGAAAAAATTTCTGATGATCACCCGCAAAACCGTCCGCTCACGGTTGATGAAATTTTGGTGCATTCGTCAAACATTGGTTCGTCGAAAATTGCTCTACAAGTGCCTGAGCAGATGCATGAGGAATTTTTACAGCGTCTCGGTATGCGTGATCGCATCGCGACTGATTTTCCAGCGCGCGTTCGACCTGCGCCGGTCAGTCGATGGACGGATATTGAACGCGCCACCACCTCTTTCGGACACGGTATTTCGGTGTCGCCGCTGCATGTTTTGGTGGCTGGCGGTGCGATGATCAATGGCGGCGTTCTCTATCCGCCAAGTTTGCAAAAAGTCGCCATGCCAATTGGTCAGCGTGTGGTCAGTGCGCAGACCAGCTCTACCGTCCGCGATATGATGCGCCGCGTGGTGACCGTGGGCACGGGAAAGAATGCAAACGTTGAGGGGTATGCGGTGATCGGTAAAACCGGTACCGCCAATAAGCCACAACAGGGGACTTATAGTGAGGATGCGCGCATTACCAGTTTTCTGTCAGGGTTTCCCGGTCACGCGCCACGCTATGTGATGCTGGTCATGCTCGACGAACCAACTGGCATTGAGGCGACCTATGGCCAAACCGGTGCCGGTTGGAATGCGGCACCGACCAGCGGCAATATTATTAGGCGCATTGCACCAATTTTGGGCGTGCTGCCAAATCGTGATGCGACACAGCAAGAAGCCAAGCTGCTAAATTTGCAGCAGACAGCCATGGCTGAGCCAAGGTCGGGAGGTTCTTATGCGCCTTGATCGATTGGCTCCTGAATTTAATCCGCTGCCGGCTTTCGCCAGTACCAATATTCGTGGCCTCACAGCCGATAGTCGCGATGTGATGCCGGGCTATTTATTCGCTGCTCTGAGCGGTGTTAAAACCGACGGTGTAGCCTTTATTGATCAAGCTATTGCGCGCGGCGCGGCGGCTGTTTTAGTGGCCAAGCCCGCACAAATAGACACTGAGACCACGGCTCAAGTGGCCGTCCTCCAAAGCGAAAACCCGCGCCGTGATTTGGCGTTGATGGCCAAACGATTTTTTGCCACTCAGCCCCAGCATGTGGTCGCCATTACCGGCACCAATGGCAAAACCTCGACGGCGCAATTCGTGCAGCAAATTCTTGCCGCTTGCGGACATACCGCCGCCAGCCTCGGCACATTGGGCGTTCAAAGCGCTAGCTATCAAGCGCCGCTAAGGCATACGACACCTGATCCAGTGACATTGAGTGCCGCATTGCGCGATTTGGTGGCGCATCAAATCACCCATGTTGCGCTTGAGGCATCGAGCCATGGTCTGGCGCAATATCGTCTCGACGGTACAGATATTAGTGTCGCCGGATTTACCAATCTAAGCCGCGACCATCTCGATTATCACAAGGACGAAGCTGATTATTTGGCGGCCAAGCAACGCTTATTTACTGAGGTGCTCAGCGCCGATGGTACAGCCGTGGTTACCGTCACCTGTGAGGCTGGTCAGCAGATTGCCGACGCGGCATCTAGGGGCGGTCGCTCGGTCATGCGGGTTGGCACACAGGATGCGGATTTATATGTTGAGCTGGTCAGCCGCCAGCGTGATGGTCTTGTTTTGCGCGCTCATTTCGACGACCAGCAGGGCGATGTGACGCTGCCCTTGGTTGGCGATTTCCAAATTGAAAATGTGCAATTAGCTATGGCGATAAGCTTGCAGTTGGGTTGTGCTTGGGGTGATGTGCTGGCGTCGCTCAGCGGCTTGGTAGCGCCCATGGGACGGTTGCAAAAAGCCGGTGAAACATCCAGTGGCGCCAGCGTCTATGTCGATTATGCCCACACACCAGACGCGCTGGCCAATGCTCTCAACGCTCTGCGAGCGCATATGCATGATAAGGGCGCCTTGCATGTGGTGTTTGGTTGCGGCGGCGATCGCGATGTCGGCAAACGCCCATTGATGGGCGAGATTGCCGCGCATTTGGCTGACCAAATTATTGTGACCGATGATAATCCGCGTCACGAAGAGGCCGTTCAAATTCGCCAAGCTATTTTGGCACAATGCCCGCTGGCGCAAGAAATTGCTGATCGTGGACAAGCGATTGACGCGGCTTTGGTGCAGGCGCAAGCCGACGATATTGTTTTAGTGGCTGGCAAAGGTCATGAAACAGGGCAGATAATTGGCGACACAATTTTGCCATTTAATGATGTCACTTACATTGCCCAAGCGCTTGGGCAAAGCGAGGTGCATCATGGCTAATCTGCAACCACCGATTATCTGGACTGGCGACGCCATGGTTGACGCTTTGGGGGATGTTTTGACGACCCCATTGCGCGCTGAGTTGCAACAAAATTTGGCCGTGAGCGGTGTCTCTATTGACTCGCGCAGCCTCAAAAAAGGTGACTTATTTGTTGCCTTGCCGGGCGAGCAAGCCGACGGCCATGACTATGTAGCGGCGGCCTTACAAGCTGGTGCGGCAGCGGCCTTGGTTGAGCAGGGGCGCGACATCAAAAACCTTGGCGACAGCGACAACCTTATAATGGTGCGCGATGTTATGAAGGCGCTTGAGGCTTTGGCCTTGGCGGCGCGCGCACGTTCTAACGCTTATATTATTGGCGTTACCGGATCGGTCGGCAAAACCAGCGTTAAAGAAACCTTGCGCTATGCGCTGGAAAAATCAGGTGTCGTTCATGCCTCTGAGAAATCTTATAATAATCATATTGGCGTGCCACTGAGCTTGGTGCGGATGCCCGAAAATTGCCAATATGCGGTGTTCGAAATTGGTATGAACCACGCCGGTGAAATTGATGCTCTGGTCAAGATGGTGCAACCACATAGTGCGATTATCACTGAAATCGGCACGGCGCATATTGAGCATTTTGATACAATGGAAGACTTAGCGCGCGCCAAAGCGGAAATCTTTTCCGGCGTGGTCGCCGGTGGCGCCGCTATATTGCCAGCCGCCAGCCCATATTTTGAGTTACTGAAGGCTCAAGCCGCCAGCTGTCAGATTGATCATATCATTAGTTTTGGTAACGCGGAGAGCGTGGGCGCCGGAGTGCAAGCTTTGGCTGAGAAGGTTAAGTTACACCCTTCTTGCAGCTGTGTCAGTGCAACGATTTTGGCCGATAAGGTGACCTATAAGGTTGGTATGTCGGGGGCTCATCATGTGCAAAACAGTCTCGCGGTCTTAGCTGCCGTGTCTTTGGCCGGTGCCGATTTGGCTTTAGGTGCTCTGTCTCTAGCTGACCACGATGGCTTGGTGGGTCGCGGTGAGCGGCATTATTTACACGCGGAAGGTGGCCAATATATTTTGGTCGATGAAAGCTATAACGCCAATCCGACATCGATGGCGGCAGCGTTGACGACGCTTGGACTGGCGACACGGGAAGGCCGGGGGCGGCGCATTGCCGTATTGGGCGACATGGCCGAGCTTGGCGCGCAGGCGATTGATTTGCACATTCAATTGGCTGATACCATCGCCGAGACTGAAATTGATGAAGTGCTCACCCATGGGCCCTTGAGCCATCATTTGCACCAAAATTTACCGGCCACTTGTTCGGCTTATCACGCCACTTCGCTGGCTGATCTGACAGATTATTTGCTGAGAGATGTGCGGGCCGGTGATGTGGTCATGGTTAAAGGATCGAATGCCAGCGGAATGGGGGCTGTTGTCGATGCCTTGGTTCAAGCCGATGAATCGGCTGTGGCACAAAGCGTGTAGGAGAAGGATTAATATGTTTTACGAACTGATGACATCAATGAAAGACGCGCTACCTGGCGCCAATCTGTTTTCCTATATTACCTTCCGCGCCGGTGGCGCCTTGCTCACGGCTTTGCTGATAAGCTTCTTACTTGGCCCTTGGTTGATTGACACATTGCGCGCCCGTCAAGGCAAGGGCCAGCCGATCCGCAAAGATGGGCCAGCCTCTCACTTGTTGACCAAAGTCGGCACGCCGACCATGGGCGGTTTACTCATTTTGATTTCGGCCCTTGGCGCGTCGCTGCTCTGGGGCGATTTGAGCAATATGTTCCTCTGGGCGGTTATGCTAACCACTCTGGGGTTTGGCGCGATTGGCTTTTCGGACGATTATTTGAAATTGCGCAGTAGCAGCAGTGACGGCGTACCGGGTCGGATTAAGCTTTTGCTTGAGGCCATCATCGCCGTTGCTACGGTTATGTATATTTCAAAATTGCTGCCGGCGCCGATGGCCACCAGCTACGCCATTCCATTTGTTAAAGATTATTTACTGCCGCTCGGCCTGCCACTTTTTGTTGTCGCGGGCGTGTTCGTCATTGTTGGCGCCTCTAATGCGGTCAACTTAACTGATGGTCTCGATGGGCTGGCGATTGTGCCGACAATGATTGCGGCAATGAGTTTTGGTTTGATTGCCTATCTTGTCGGCAATGCTGTGTTTTCAGGTTACTTGCAAATTCATTATGTGCCTGGCACCGGCGAATTGGCGGTGTTTTGCGCGGCTCTGATCGGCGCTGGCCTTGGCTTTCTTTGGTATAATGCGCCGCCAGCTGCGGTCTTTATGGGCGACACCGGCTCATTGGCGCTGGGGGGCGCGATTGGTTCGATTGCTGTCGCCACCAAACACGAATTGGTTTTGGCGATTATCGGCGGCTTATTTGTGCTCGAAGCCGTTTCGGTGATTGTGCAAGTGGCTTCTTTCAAATTGACCGGCAAGCGGGTGTTTGCCATGGCGCCTTTACACCATCATTTTGAACAACGCGGGTGGGCCGAGTCCACCATCGTTATCCGGTTCTGGATCATCTCAGTCGTGCTGGCCTTGATTGGGCTGGCGACATTGAAATTGCGCTAGGGGGTCGGATGATCACACTGCCACATTTTTCTGGTGAAACAGCGGTCTTCGGGCTCGGTCAATCAGGCCTTGCTTGCGTTGACGCGCTGATGCTTGCCGGATGCGATGTGGTGGCGTGGGATGATAAGCCGACGCAATGTGACATGGCCGCCAAACGCGGCGCCAAAATTCGTGATTTAAAGCAAGATTTCGGCCAGCCAGCGCGCCTTATTGTCAGCCCTGGCGTGCCTTTGACCCACCCAGAGCCACATGCAGTGGTCGTCAATGCGCGCGCCGCCGGTATCGCAATAATGGGCGATATGGATTTATTCTATGCTGGCCTGCAGCTTTGGCAGGCCGACAATCCGCAGCATCACGTGCCGGTTATTGGTATCACCGGCACCAATGGTAAATCGACAACCACCGCACTTATCGGCCATATGCTGACGCATTGTGGTTGGATGCCACAAGTCGGCGGTAATTTGGGCACGCCGATTTTGCAATTGGACATGCCACAAGCCGACAGCAAAACCGCTTATGTGCTGGAGCTGTCTTCTTATCAACTTGATCTCAATGATACATTGGCTTGCGACATTGGGGTGTTGACCAATATCTCGCCCGACCATCTCGACCGGCATGGCTCAATGGCGGGTTATGTTGCCGCCAAGCAGAAATTATTCGCCCATGGCGCCAGCGATATGACTGGCATTATCTGCGTTGATGACGATGAAAGTGCCGATATGGCAAATGCTTTGGCGCAACAGGGCACGCGCGTCATACGTCTGTCGTCAACCCAAGCAACAGCTGATATTTATGTGACTGCCGATGAGTTGAGCGGCGATGTCGGGACGCTCATGCGGCTAGAGTTTATGGCCAGCCTTCGTGGCCTGCACAATGCGCAAAACGCCGCCGCTGCCTTAGCCGTTGGGCAGGCTTTGGGATTGAATCTTGCTGATATTACGGAAGCCTTTATTGGCTTCCCCGGACTGGCGCATCGTTTGCAGCCGATTGTCCGGTTTGAAGGGCTGACATTCGTCAATGACAGCAAAGCCACCAATGCCGAGGCGACACGTCATGCTTTGGCGGCCTATCGCAATATTTACTGGATTGCCGGTGGCCGTGCCAAAGAGGGCGGGTTGAAAGGTTTGGAGACTAGTTTCGCAAGCGTGCGGCGTGCCTATTTGATTGGCGAAGCGGCGCCGCAATTTGCCCAGCAATTATCCACCATGGCGCCGCATGTCGATTGTGTCGAGAGCGGCCAGCTGGAAAACGCCGTCTTTGCGGCAGCAGATCAGGCGATGGCTGACAATCTCGAAGAAGCTACCGTCCTGCTGTCACCCGCCTGTGCCTCATTCGACCAATTTGACAATTTCGAAGCGCGCGGTGATGCGTTTTGCACCTATGTTGCCAGCTGGAAACCGCAACAAGGCGGAGGTATGTGATGCGCATCTTCTCTCGCACTGACCGTAGTTTTGTCTCCGAATGGTGGTGGACGGTTGACCGCACCATGTTGATCGGCGTTGGCGTGCTTTTGGCTTTAGGATATTTCATGGCTTTCGCTGCCAGTCCAGCGGTGGCACAGAATATCGGCATGCCAATTTACTATTTCGCCAATAAACAATTGATGTTTTTGACCTTCGCCGCTGCCGTATTTTTGGCTGTTTCAATGCTAAATCCGAAGCAAATCCAGATTTTGGCGGTGTTTATATTGCTTGCCAGTATTGTTGCTGTCGCCATGACCCTATCAATCGGTGTCTCGGTGAAAGGTGCCAGCCGTTGGCTGCTGATTGGCGGTTTGTCGATTCAGCCTTCAGAAATTTTGAAGCCAGCCTTCGTTGTTGTCGCCGCTTGTTTGTTTGCGCGCCAACGGGCGCAATTTGATAGTAAGGCCGTTCTGCTGTCATTCGGCGTGCTTGTTCTGGTCAGTATCTTGCTGGTTATGCAGCCGGATATTGGGCAGATGACACTTCTGTGCTTGGTTTGGATGTGTTTGTATTTCTTATCCGGCGCGTCTTTGAGCCGATTGGTCATGCTAACCGTCTGCGGGGCCGTGGCCGCTGGTTATCTCTATGCCACCAAGCCGCATGTGGCCAGTCGGGTAGACCGGTTTCTCGACCGCTCAGCTGGTGATACTTATCAGGTCGACCGCGCCATGGATGCTATTCGCTCTGGCGGCGTGGTTGGGGTTGGCGTCGGTGATGGTCAAGTGAAGTCGATACTGCCTGATGCGCATTCCGATTATGTTTTCGCCGTTGCCGCCGAAGAGGGGGGGCTGATTTTCGGGGCGTTAATTATGCTCACCTTTGGCTTTCTTATTTGGCGCGCGCTTAATGCGATGCGCAATGAAACAGAACACTGGATTCAACTCGCCGCATCAGGATTGATTTGCCTGTTTGGTTTACAGGCGAGCATTAATCTGGCGGTGAACCTCGACATCATACCTTCGAAGGGCATGACCTTGCCGTTCATCTCTTATGGTGGTTCCTCGCTTTTAGCCTCGGCCATTACCATGGGCATGTTGGTGGCTCTCATGCGGCGGCGCGCGGTCAGCCCAATGCGCATGAGCACATTGACCGCATCTCAATTAGACAGACAAATGCGGGGGCAGCTATGAGTCAGCAGGGAAATATCAATATGACATCGCCGCTGCGGATTGTTCTGGCGTCTGGCGGCACTGGTGGGCATTTATTCCCCGCGAGTGCCTTGGCTGAAGAATTGAAAGCCCAGGGCCATGAGGTGATGCTGGCAAGCGACAAGCGCGGTATGGCTTATCAGAATAAGTTAACCGCCATGCCGATTTATTGCGTGCCTGCGGCGACCGTCTATAGCGGTGGCTTATTCGCACTACCCGCGCGCATTCTTACCCTTTTGTGGTCAATCGTCTACTCATTGGTGTTGATGCTGCGTTTGCACCCGGCGATTATTATTGGCTTTGGTGGCTATCCGTCATTCGGGCCAGTGATGGCTGGTTTGCTGATGCGAAAGCCTGTGTTGGTGCATGAACAAAACGCGGTTTTGGGGCGGGCTAATCGATTAGCGGTTAAACTGGGCGCTAGTTTGGCAACCAGCTTCCCCAATACGGCTGGCGTGCCTGCGCGGGCAGCGGCGCGAATGCGTAAAACCGGCAATCCACTCAGAGCAGATGTTTTGTCGACGACCCAAATCAGCTATCGCTCGCCAACGCGCTCGCAAAGCTTCGATCTTTTGGTGTTTGGCGGCAGTCAGGGCGCGCAGATCTTTTCCACCGTTGTGCCGGAAGCGATTGCGCTATTGCCGGAGAATAAGCGCAAAGACTTGCATCTCGTGCAGCAGGTTTCAAAAGATCATATGGCAGACGTGCTCAACACTTATGGCGAGATGAAGGTTTCGTCAGAAATTCGTGACTTTTTTGACGATATGCCGCGTCGCTTGCGTCATGCTCATTTGGTTATTTGTCGCGGCGGCGCTTCAACGATTAGCGAAATCTGCGCTCTTGGGGTGCCGTCCATCATCGTGCCTTTGCCCGGCTCTCTTGACCAAGACCAAGCCAATAATGCCCGCGATTTGGCAGCTACGGGTGCGGCTGAGTTGATTTTACAAAAGCAGTTTAACGCCGAAGATTTGGCCGACCTGTTGAATAAATGGCTTGATGACAAGGCGCGCTTTGAAACTATGTCCGCCAATGCACGCCGCTTGGCCGAGCCAGAAGCGGCTGTGCGTTTGGCGCGTTACGCCTATTGTTTGGCGCAGCATTTGCCAATTCAAATCGACCAGCCTTCATCATTTTTGCAAGGAGGGCGCTGATGAGTGATGTCAAAAACCTTGCAAGCAATTTACGCCCCTTTGGTCGCGTGCACATTGTCGGCATTGGCGGCATTGGCATGAGCGGTATTGCTGAAGTTATGCATGTCATGGGCTATGAGGTGCAGGGTAGCGATATGGGCGACAATGCCAATACGCAGCGCTTGCGGGCAATGGGCATTGACGTGCACACTGGTCATGATGCGGCGCATGTTGATGGCGCTGGGGTGGTCACCATCTCCTCCGCCGTGACCGATGATAATCCGGAAGTGCAAGCGGCGCGCGCGGCGCATATTCCAGTTGTTCGGCGTGCTGAAATGTTGGCCGAGCTGATGCGTTTGAAACCGTGTATCACCATTGCTGGCACGCATGGCAAAACCACCACGACCTCATTGACCGCCGCCATTTTGGACGCGGCCAATCTTGATCCGACGGTCATCAATGGCGGCATTATTAACGCTTATGGCACCAATGCCCGCCTTGGTCAGGGAAACTGGATGGTGGTGGAAGCCGATGAAAGCGACGGCACATTCGTCCGACTTCCTTCGACGATTGGCATTATCACCAATATTGACCCCGAGCATCTCGAACATTACGGCGATTTCGACGGTCTGCGAGCCGCCTTTGAACGCTATATCCAAAACATTCCTTTCTATGGGCTGGGTATTGTCTGTCTCGACCATCCGGAAGTGCAGACATTGGTTGGCCGCATTACTGACCGGCGCCTGACCACATATGGCTTAAACGAGCAGGCTGACTTGCGCGCCAGCAATATTCGCGAGCACGGATTGTCACAAATTTTTGACGTCATTATTCGTAATCGCCTAGACGGGTCGAGCCGCACGATTGCTGATGTGAGCTTGCCAATGGCTGGTCGGCATAATTTGCAAAATGCATTGGCGGCGATTGCTGCGGGCATTGAGGTGAACGCCAGCGACAAGCATATTAAATCTGCTTTGGCTGGTTTTGCCGGCGTCAAACGTCGCTTCAGCCAGGTCGCCGAAATAAAAGGCGTAACCCTTGTTGATGATTATGCCCACCACCCGGTTGAAATTTCTGCTGTGCTAGAGAGTGCGCGGGCGGTTGCTAAGGGGCGCGTTATCGCCGTCATGCAGCCGCATCGCTATACACGCTTGCGCGATTTATTCGCCGATTTTTGCAGCTGTATGAATGGCGCCGATACGGTCATGGTATTGCCGGTCTATGAGGCAGGCGAAAAGCCGATTGAAAATATCAACGCCGCCACGTTGGTCGCTGGTTTGCAGGCGCATGGCCACCGACGGGCTTTGCATATTGAAACACCGGAAGCCCTTGCCGCTGCTTTGGCCGAAGAAATGGCTGAGGGCGATGTGATCATTTGCATGGGGGCTGGTAGTATCTCGCAAATTGCTTATGCGTTGCCGGAGCAGATTGAGGCGGTGATATCATGAGCACGTCAATGATGCATTCAGCCCCGCATGAGTCGGCGCCAAAATGGGTGAAGGCCTTGCCTGAGGTGCGCGGCAGCTATCACTATCAGTTTGCCATGGCCGATTTATGCTGGTTCCGCGTCGGCGGGCCGGCAGATGTTGTTTATCTTCCGGCTGACAAAGAAGATCTGGCGCATTTTCTTGCTCATCTTCCAGCCGATATTCCGTTGCACATTCTCGGTGCCGGTTCCAATACACTGATCCGCGATGGAGGCGTGCGCGGCGTTGTCCTTCGTCTTGGTGCCGCTTTTGGTGCTATCGAGCAAATTTCTGACCGGCAATTAAAAGCAGGAGCGGCGGCGTTGGATGTGCGGCTGTCGCGGGCGGCGGCTGATGCGTCGCTCAGCGGTTTAGAATTTTATCGTGGAATTCCTGGGGCTATTGGCGGTGCGATTGCAATGAATGCTGGCGCCTATGGCGGCGAAACGGCTGATCGCTTGCGCAAAGTCGAAGGGGTGACCCGTCACGGTGAGGTCGTTGAATTGACCGCCGCCGAGCTTGATTTGTCTTATCGTCACAATGGCTATGATGACTTCATTATTTACACTGCGGCTCATTATGAGGCAGTGCCGGGCGATGAAACCCTGATCCGCGCCGCCATGCAGGAAATATCTGACAAGCGCGCCACCACCCAGCCGATTAAATCACGCACTGGTGGCAGCACCTTTAAAAACCCAGCTGGCACGAGTGCTGACGGGCCAAAATCATGGCAGTTAATTGACGCGGCGGGCTGTCGTGGTGCGCGCATTGGTGATGCGCAAGTCTCTGAATTACATTGCAATTTTCTGATTAATCACGGCGCCGCATCGGCCGCCGACATCGAAAACCTTGGCGATATGGTGCGCCAAAAAGTGCAGCAAACCAGTGGCGTTGATTTGCAATGGGAAATCAAGCGTATTGGGGAGGTGGTGCATGGGTAAATGGCCACAAAATACGCATGTTGCCGTTCTCATGGGCGGTTGGTCGCCTGAACGCGAGGTCAGCCTTGTGTCTGGTGCGCAATGTGCCGCCGCTTTACGCGAACTGGGCTATCAGGTGAGCGAAATAGATGTGGCTCGTGATTTGCATGATGTGCTGAGCGCGCTGAAACCGGATGTCTGTTTCAACGCCTTGCATGGCGTCGGTGGCGAAGACGGCGAGGTGCAGGGGCTTTTGGAAGTGTTGCAAATTCCTTATACGCATTCAGGCGTGCGCGCCTCATCGCTGGCTATGGATAAGCATTTGTCGAAACAAATTTTCGCGCAATCTGGCTTGCCTGTGGCCGAAAGCTTGTTGCTTGAAAAAGGCCTTGTCAGTGGCCACCCGATGACGCCGCCTTATGTGGTGAAGCCGGTTAATCAAGGGTCTAGCGTTGGCGTGGAAATCGTCACGCAAGAAAATTTGGCGGTGCCGGCCAGTTTGACCGAGAGCGGTTGGGGTTTTGATGGCATGGCCATGGTTGAGCGCTATATCGCTGGCCGCGAATTGACCTGTGGGGTAATGGAAACAACCGCCATGGATGTTATGGAAATCGTGCCGTCCAATGGCTTTTACGACTATCGCGCCAAATATGACGAGGGCGGGTCGCGCCATGATTTACCGGCTGACATCAGCCCAGCCCTTAGCGCGCGCATTCAAGATATATCGTTGATGGCGCATATGGCATTGGGCTGTCGTGGCGTCTCGCGGGCTGACTTCCGATATGACCCTGAAACCGAGCAGCTCATTTTATTAGAAATCAACACGCAACCGGGGATGACGCCGGTGTCGCTGGTGCCCGAAATGGCGGCCGCGCGCGGCATGTCGTTCACGGATCTGGTTGCGTGGATATTGGAGGATGCATCATGCCAAAGGTAACAAAACAAAATACACAAGCCGTTTGGCGTCGGCGTTTGGCTGATATTGCGCTGTCAATTTTGGCAACACCGCTGAACCTGTTGGCGATTGTGCTGCGTTTAATGTGGTCAACGCGTCGTGTGCGTCTGGCATCGGTCGCCTTGCTCATTGCTTTAGCTGCAACGGCTTTATTCCGTTTCGCGCCTTTTCAGCCTGCCGCTGATTACGTGCAAGCACAAGCCTATCGTCTGTCGGGCGAGGCAGGGTTTCGGATTGATGACATCACTGTTGAAGGTCGCGTACGCACGCAAAAAGCCGATTTGGCGAAAGCTGTTCAGCTGCAGTTAAAGACGCCGATTTTCGCCATTGATTTGGATGATGTTCATGCCCGCGTGCAGCAATTGCCATGGGTTGGCGAAACTGTCGTGACCCGTCGCTTGCCGAATATTTTGCATATTTCAATTCGCGAGCGCGAGCCCTTCGCGCTTTATAGAGACGAGTCGTCGCTGATGTTGATTGATGATACGGGCGCAAAAATCACCGGCAATCATTTGCTGAAATTTGCGCATTTGCCGACCTTTTTAGGAGACGGATCGCGGGTTCGAGCGGCTGACTTAATGCGCACATTGCGCGCCTATCCGGTCATTCGAAATCGTCTGGTCGCCGCCGAATGGGTGGGTCAGCGCCGTTGGACTTTGCAGCTTGACCATGGCGGGGCCGTGCATTTGCCCGATGGCGATATTGCCATTGCGCTCGATCGTTTGATGGAATTAGAGCGCGACCGCCGCATTCTGGCGATCGAGAATCAGGCCATTGATTTGCGCTTGCCAGACCGCATTTTATTGCGTCCGGAAGGGCAGCGCTCTAGCCAGACTACTGCAACCAAACGGGTGGAGGCGTCATGAATCGAGCTGTGAAACAAAAGCAGTTTGAACGCCGTGGCAATAGCGCCGCGCGTCGTGGCACGATTGCGGCACTTGATGTCGGGAGCTCGAAGATCGCCTGTTTGATTGCCGAGAATATTGAGGATGATAGCGCCAATGGATTGATCCGCATCACCGGATTTGGTCATCAGGTTTCAGCAGGTATAAATGCCGGGCAAGTGGTTGATATGCGCGCCGCCGAAGACAGCATACGCGCCGCCGTTGACGCGGCTGAGCGTATGGCGGGCATTGAGGTGCGGCGCGTGATTGTCGGCATTTCGGCCAATCGCCTGAACAGTTTCATGTGCGCATCGGAAGTGCCGTTGAACGGCCAAATCGTGACGCCTGAGCATATTTCTTTGAGCTTGCGGCAAGCGCATGACGAGCACACATACGAAGACCAAGCGATTTTGCACGCCATCCCTAACAACTTCAGCGTTGATGATAGTATGGGTGTGTCTAATCCGGTCGGCATGCATGGTGATGTGTTGCGGGTCAATATGCATTTGATTACCGCGCCCGTGGGGCCGATCCGCAATTTGCTGGCGTGTATAGAAAACTGCCATTTGGAATGCGAAAAATTAGTCGCGACGCCCTATGCCTCAGCGCTGTCAACCTTGATGCAGGATGAGAGTGATTTGGGCGCAACGCATATTGATTTGGGCGGTGGCACCAGCAGCGTCAGCGTGTTCTATGGTGGCTCTCCGATGTTTACCAGCATTGTGCCGGTCGGTGGTCATCACATCACCAATGATATTGCCCGTGGGCTAAATGTGCCGCTGAATGTAGCTGAACGTATTAAGACGCTTTATGGCAGTGCGCTGGCCAGCCCCGATGGTGACCGTGAGCAGTTTGAAGTGCCCGTGCTGGGCGGCGATTACCAAACCCTGCCGCGCAGTCAATTGACCAATATTATACGGCCCCGTTTGGAAGAAACCTTTGAGCTTATTCAAGAGCGTGTTCTGGCTTCTGGCTATGGCAAGTTTGGTGGCTCGCGCATTGTTCTAACCGGCGGCGGCGCACAACTTTCTGGGGCCCGCGAATTGGCCCAGACGATGTTTGAAAAACAACCGCGTATCGGCGCACCAATGCGGATCACTGGCCTGCCAGAGGCGGCGGCCAATCCAGCTTTTTCGGCCTGTGCCGGCTTGCTGAGCTATGCCGGACGCCGTCATGCAGACGCGATTTTATCTGAGCAAAGCGGTCACGGCCTGATTGGCTGGATGCAAGCTTGGCTGAAACGGAATTTTTGACAATGGAGACCAAGATGAATTTTTGTCGGGATGGGAAAAAAATGAAAATGACGGCGCAATACGGCCCGTCGCGGAACCAGCAGATTGAGAAATTGGGCGTCAATCCGATGGTTCTTCGTGCAACGCAAAACTCGCCCAAATCAGGCGAGTAGAAAAGGAGAGGATCATGAGTATCCAATTAACAGTTCCACCAAAACGTGAGTTGAAACCCCGTATTGTCGTTTTTGGCGTCGGCGGCGCCGGCGGCAATGCAGTCAATAATATGGTCGCAGCCGGTCTTGAAGGCGTTGACTTTGTTGTTGCCAATACAGATGCGCAAGCCTTATCAGCCTCAAGTGCTGACCGACGTATCCAAATTGGCGGCAAGCTAACCGAAGGCTTGGGCGCAGGCTCAGACCCTGAGGTTGGTCGGCAAGCGGCTGAAGAAACTTTGGCTGAGATTACCGAGACTTTGCAAGGTTCGCATATGGCCTTTATCACCGCAGGCATGGGCGGCGGCACGGGTACAGGTGCCGCGCCAATTATCGCCCGCGCAGCTCGCGAGCAAGGCATTTTGACTGTCGGTGTGGTTACCAAGCCGTTTGATTTCGAAGGTGGCCGACGGATGCGATCGGCGATTGCGGGTATTGAAGAATTAGCGCAAGAAGTTGATACGCTGATCATCATTCCAAACCAAAATCTGTTCCGCATTGCCAATGCGCAAACCACTTTTGCCGAAGCGTTTGCTATGGCCGATGAGGTTTTGCATTCAGGCGTGTCGGGCATTACCGATTTGATGATTAAGCCAGGTCTGATCAATCTTGATTTTGCTGATGTTCGCACTGTCATGAATGAAATGGGTAAGGCGATGATGGGCACCGGCGAAGCTTCGGGCGACAATCGCGCTATTGAAGCAGCGGAAGCCGCCATTGCCAATCCATTGCTGGATGATGTGTCGATGCAGGGCGCCAATGGTGTGCTGATCAACATCTCAGGTGGCGATGACATGACGCTTTATGAATTGGATGAAGCGGCAACGCGGATCAAAGATGAAGTGGCTGCCGATGCCAATATCATTATTGGGTCAACTTTCGATGCCTCATTGAAGGGCACTATTCGTGTTTCTGTGGTCGCGACCGGTATTGAGAGTGAAGCAAAATTGCGTCCAGTCAATATGGTGGCGTCTGCTGGCGTGATTTCTATGACACCAGCACAGCCACAAACGCCGGAAGCACCGGCTGAAGCTGAGATTGCCGATGGCATGAGCCTGCCGGAAGCACCGGCGGTGCCGGCTGAGCCAATGGCGGCGCCAGCCAGTGAATTGCCGAGCTTTTTGACAACCAAACCAGCGGTTGCGCCGAAGCAGGAAATTCCCCGACAGTCGCGTTCTTTCATTGAGCGTGTGTTTGGTGGCAAGAAAAAACCACCGGCCGATACCACCAGTTCTCTGGTTGATGCGGCGGAGGCGTCTGAAGCACCGAGTGCGGACATGATGTCGAGTGCTTTCCAGCAGGCCGAAGCAGACCTGCAGCAAGCTGAAGTGGCGCCAACGGAGAAAACCCCAGAGGCACCGATTCAAGATGCCGCGCCAGCCGGATTTGCCGCTGACCTTGATGGCCCAGCCCCAGTATCGGCGCCGATCATCAAGCCGAAGGAAGTCGCAACAGCTTCACGCGAGAGCGATTTGGTGGCCGAAATTGAGGTGAAAGAAACTGCCGAAGCGAAAGCTGCTGAAACCGCCGACGTTGAGGATGCTGTTGAAGAGACGCCAAAAATGCAAGCGCCTGAGGCACCGAAACAAGAGGCCGCCAGCCAGCCAGTCGTTAGCGCACCAGCACCAGCGCAAGCACCGGCACCGGCAGCTATCAGCACGTCGTCCGTATCAGCCAGCTCATCGGCACCTGTGATGCAGTCGACGATGCAAACATCGTCCAGCAGCATGTCGTCATCATCTTTCGATGCCGACCAGCTTGATATTCCGGCCTTCTTACGCCGGTAACGCGCTAACCTCCGGCAAACTATGGTTTTCTGGGGGGGGCACGTAAAGAAAGCGCACGGGTCTTGGGTTCAGGACACCGGGCGTTTTTCTTTGTTACTATTTCGTAACAAAGGGCAATAATCTGTTATTTGAGCTATACGGCCAGCTTGGCTAAAACGAGACTACCAAAAAGGTTCAAATGATTGATCCCGCAAAAGATGAAAGTAGTCACGGTCTATGTCACCA
>CALEFA010000044.1 GCA_937876775.1 uncultured Rhodobiaceae bacterium
TAGATGCTAAGGGCACGTTCGAGCCCGAGGTTGCGAAAAGAGTGCTTCTTGAACAAGGCATGAACAGCTTTGTTTCACAGCTGGAAAAAGCTGGCGCGCTTTAGACAGAATTGTCACCTTAACGCGGAAAAGACCGTTTATCGTAAAAACTGAACGCTAAACGGTCTTTTCTCCAACAAATTCATTAGATTTGGGTAACCATGGAAAGCCTCATTCTACTAGGCCTATTATTGTTTTTGATCCTGTGTGGTGCGCCCATTGGTTTCACTCTTATTTTGATACCTTTCTTCTATATTTTGATTACCGACGCGGTTCCGCTTATCTTAATCCCAAGCCAAATGTTTACCGCAATCGACTCCGTTCCCCTGACGGCAATTGCCTTTTTCATGTTGACGGGTGAATTAATGACAAGCGCAACGATCACCGATCGGCTTGTTGCATTGAGCCGGTCACTGATTGGCCGCCTGCGTGGCGGGCTGGCGCAAGTAAATGTTCTGGTAAGCATGTTTTTTGCCGGGATGAATGGTTCAGTTGTCGCCGACACAGCCACCGTGGGTGCATTAGTCCTGCCAGCGATGAAAAAGGCTGGTTACCCACCCGCATTTTCCGCTGCGGTCACGGCTGTTAGTTCGACGATTGGCGGCATTATTCCGCCGAGCATCATGATGATCGTCCTTGCTAATGCAACTGAAATTTCGGTCGCTTCCTTGTTTGCCGCTGGCATTATTCCTGGTTTGCTGATTGGTGCAGTGATCATGCTAATCAATCACTATTTTGCCGTAAAATATGATTTTGAGCGGAGCGATGAAAAATTTTCAGTGCGGCGCGCCGGACGCGAATTATATCGGTCTTCATTCGCCCTGTTGATTCCAGTGGTTCTGGTTGGGTCAGTTATGGGGGGCGTTGCGTCAGTGGTTGAGGCGGGTGCTATCACTGCAGTTGTCGCCTTATTTACTGGGGTCTTTGTCTATCGAACCATCAAATGGAAAGACTGTGCTGGCGCCTTCCGTCGTGCGTTCCGTAATTCAGCCATGGTATTTATCATCATCGCGGCGTCAGGACCGTTCAGTTGGTTGCTGACCTCGCTTGGTGCAATCGGTGATCTTGAGAATTGGTTGATGAGCCTTGCTGACTCGCCCTTGCTTTTCATTCTGGCGATAATGCTTTTTATTTTCTTACTTGGCATGGTCATGGACTCGGCCGTGAATATTATCGTCGTCGGCCCGGTTCTCGTTAACGTGATGGCGCAGGCTGGCTTTCCGGAGGTTCAGGCCGCTGTTGTCGTTATTGTTGGCTTTTTGATCGGTTCGGTAACACCGCCGGTAGGCGTTGCCTATTTTACATCTGCGACCATCGCTCAGGTAAGATTGGAAAAAGTAGCCGTGGCTTTGGTTCCCTATTTGGCCGGGCTTTTTTTACTTTTATTTTTCATCCTTGTCATTCCTGAGCTGACGATGTTTCTCCCCGGAATTATGAGTTAGGTCAAAGCTATGCTGCAACTCCTGAATAAATTTGACCGATTTATCTACCGTTTTTTGGAAGCGATGTGTTCATTGTTTCTGGCGCTTATGGTTGGCTTCACAATCTATACTGTTGTCATGAGATATGTTTTCGCATCCCCGCCTGTTTGGG
>CALEFA010000045.1 GCA_937876775.1 uncultured Rhodobiaceae bacterium
TGAAGCCGCGCTGGCCGATCCTCAACCGGCGTCTAAATCGGCACCTAAATCGGCAGCGGCGGCATCAACACCGGCTGCTGCCGCTCCGCATGCCGCCATTATGCCACCGCTGGCCGCGGCGCGGGCGTTTTACCAGACTTCCGATTATGATGAAAAACCGCTGGATATGATGCGCGCGGCGATTGCCACACGGCTGACCCAGTCGACACAACAGATTCCGCATTTTTACCTCACCCGCACCCTCGACATTGATCCGCTCATGGCCTATCGCGCAACGGTTAATCAGGCATTGGCTGACCATGGCGAGAAGATTTCACTGAATGATTTGCTGGTTCGCGCTGCCGCCTTGGCATTAATGGATGTGCCCGAGGTCAATGTGTCTTTTGCAGGCGATGCGATTTTGCACCATCACCATGCCGATATTGGCGTCGCTGTGGCGCTGCCCGACGGGCTGATAACGCCGATTGTGGCGCGTTGCGATGAAAAATCCATTCGCGTTATCAGCACTGAAATTCGCGATTTGGCGGCGCGTGCGGCTGACAAGCGTTTGAAGCCAGCCGAATATGAGGGGGGAAGTTTTTCGATTTCCAATCTCGGCATGTTTGGCATTGAGCATTTCACCGCTGTCATCAACCCACCGCAGGCGGCGATATTGGCTGTTGGCGGGCCGGTCAAACAGTTGCATTTGGACGACGGCGTGGCGGTTGAGACCACCCACATGCGCGTGACCCTATCGTGCGACCACCGCGCCATCGACGGCGCCCTTGGCGCCCAATTCCTCGCCGCCCTAGCCGATTATATTGAAAACCCGATCCTGCTGAGCCTCTAACTTAAAGGCGTCCGCTAGGCGTCTGCTAATATTTTACAAAAGGGCCGCTCGCTCGCTATCCACGAAAAACCTCAAAAAAACGCACGCCGTGCGGACACGGCGGGCGCTTATAGTTGGTGCAGCTCAGCTTATGACTTTTTGCTGCTCGCCAATTCATTAAATGGCACAGTCTTGTCGACAC
>CALEFA010000046.1 GCA_937876775.1 uncultured Rhodobiaceae bacterium
GCCGTTCCATCATCCGCCACATCCAGCCAGTGCCTTCACGGCATGGCGTGCATTGGCCGCAAGATTCATGCTTGTAGAAATAAGATAGCCGCGAAATCGCCTTAACCACATCGGTGCTTTTATCCATCACGATGATGCCAGCAGTGCCAAGCCCTGTTCCGGCATTGCGAAGCGCGTCAAAATCCATGGTGATATCGGCGCACACATCTTTTGGCATCAACGGTGTTGATGACCCGCCCGGAATGACCGCAAGCAGATTATCCCAGCCGCCACGAACCCCGCCAGCATGTTTTTCCAGCAATTCACGAAGCGGAATGCCCATTTCTTCTTCGACATTACACGGGTTATTCACATGACCCGAAATGCAGAATAATTTTGTGCCTGTGTTATTTTCTTTGCCAAGACCAGCAAACCAATCGGCACCACGACGCAAAATAGTTGGGGCAACAGCAATCGATTCAACATTATTCACCGTTGTCGGACAGCCATAAAGACCAACACCGGCTGGAAATGGCGGTTTTAGCCGTGGTTGGCCTTTTCGGCCTTCCAATGACTCCAATAGCGCGGTTTCTTCGCCGCAGATATAAGCCCCTGCACCGCGATGCAGATAAATATCAAATGCCCAGCCTGATTTTGCCGCATCTTTGCCAAGCAGGCCAGCGTCATAAGCCTCGTCAATCGCGGCTTGAAGACGGCGTGCCTCATTCACAAATTCGCCGCGGATATAGATATAGGCCGCATGTGCCCGCATCGCAAAACCGGCAACAACACACCCTTCGAGCAATTTATGCGGCTCATGACGGATGATATCACGATCCTTGCATGTGCCTGGCTCGGACTCATCGGCATTCACCACCAGATAATGCGGACGGTCTTTGACCTCTTTTGGCATGAATGACCATTTCAGCCCTGTCGGAAATCCAGCGCCGCCGCGCCCGCGAAGGCCCGATGCCTTCATTCGCTCAACAATCTCATCATGGCCAAGCGCCAACAGCTTGGCGGTTTTATCCCAGTCGCCGCGTGCCTTTGCACCCTTTAAACCAGCGTCACCCCAACCATAGATATTGGTAAAAATACGGTCTGCATCATTAAGCATTGGCTTGGCTCCGCTTTTTGGTTGCGCCAGTTGCCGCCTTGCCCGGTTTTCTGGCTGCCAGCGTTGTTGCACCGGTTGTCGGCTCGGATCCAGATCGGCCAAGAACCGATCCAACCGCCAATGGCGCATCCGCCTCAAGCGAGTCCAGAAGCGCGCCAGTGGATTGATAGTCAAGATCTTCGTAGAAATCGTCATTCACTTGCAGGATTGGCGCATTCACGCACGCCCCAAGACATTCAACCTCAA
>CALEFA010000047.1 GCA_937876775.1 uncultured Rhodobiaceae bacterium
CCTCCGAGTTTCGATATCGCGAAGCGCCAATGGACAAAGATTGTTTGGCGATTTTTGTTTCGCAATCAGGTGAGACGGCGGACACTTTAGCGGCGTTGCGCCATTGCAAAGAACACGGTTTGCCAACATTGGGTGTGGTCAATGTGCCCAACAGCTCGATGACCAGAGAAGTTGATTTGACGCTGCCAACGTATGCTGGCCCAGAGATTGGTGTGGCGTCGACGAAGGCTTTTACGGCTCAATTAGGCGCTTTGGCGGCTTTAGCCATTCATCTGGGACGATTGAAAGACACCATATCCGCTGAAGAAGAAGCCCGATTGTGCAATCTGTTGCTATCCACGCCGCGACTGACCAATGAAGTATTGGCCGAAGAATCCCATATTGAAGAAATCGCCCGTGGTTTTGTTGATACAAATAGTGCGCTTTATATTGGTCGGGCCACCATGTTTCCCCTAGCTCTTGAGGGGGCGTTAAAACTAAAAGAGATTTCTTATATTCACGCTGAGGGTTTCGCTGCCGGTGAATTGAAACATGGCTCAATTGCCCTGGTTGATGAACATATGCCGATTATCACTATTGCTCCGGATGGCCCCTTGTTTGAAAAAACCGTATCCAATATGCAGGAAGTCATGGCTCGCGGTGGTCAAATTATTATGCTGGCCAGTGCTCAAGGCTTAGCCGAGGCCGGGGAGGGGTGTTCGGAAACCATCACTATGCCGGAAATCGACGCGTTTATCGCGCCAATTATCTATGCCTTGCCGCTACAATTATTGGCCTATCATGTCGCTGTCGCCAAAGGCACGGATGTTGACCAGCCGCGCAATTTGGCCAAGTCTGTTACCGTGGAGTAAGTGTAAGCGTTTTTCCGAAACAATAATAATGTCAGGAAAGCCATATGACTTTTATTCTCGTTGCTGTCGAACAAGAGCTGGAGCCAAAAGACCTGCCGGGTTTTCGGCTTGATTATACGGGGGTTGGGAAGATCAATGCAGCGGTTAAAACACTGGCTATCATCAAAGAATTTTCACCATCGCTGATTATTAATTATGGCACGGCTGGTCGGTTGAATGAAAGGCTGAGCGGCTTGGTTGAAGTATCACGATTTGTGCAGCGCGATATGGACGCGACAGCGCTTGGATTTGAACTGGGGCAGACGCCATTTGATGATGTCGCAGAGATAGATTTTGGTGACCACGGCTATAGTTATGGCAGTGGCGATTCGTTTGTCACCCAGTCGCCAAAATTAAAGACTGATTTGGTGGATATGGAGGCCTATGCGATGGCCAAAATTTGCTATCTGCACAATGTGGATTTCAAGTGCTTCAAATATATTTCCGACAATGCTGACGATGCTGCTCACGATGACTGGGCTTCCAATGTCGTGCACGGAAAAGAGCTATTTATTGAGAAGATTCAGAGCCTGCAGGTGCGGCCAACTGTTACAATTTAACTTATGTTCTTTAAGGAACTTATTTGAAATTAAGCTTATGCGACTTTTTTAACAGGCGCTAATGTCCGGTCGCGGAATGTGTGAGATGGCAATAATAATAATGAGAGTGTATTTTGTTTTTGTATAGGTACTCCGCACATTTCGCCCGCCTTTTTATCTGGCCTTCCTATTTATCTACCTTCCATTCCCTCCCAAAAAGCCGATAGCTGAACACTTGTCAGGCCTGTCTATTGGCCTATATCAGAATCATGAGTGACAGTGACAACGACAAGCCTAAAACCGATCAGGCATTGGCCGCCGCGTGTGCCGCGCTGGTACAGCAGTATGGCGAC
>CALEFA010000048.1 GCA_937876775.1 uncultured Rhodobiaceae bacterium
GGATGTGGGCATCAAAAGCCGTGCAAGGCTCGCGTCATCGGGCATATCCGGCTTGCCAATCAACACAAAATGACCCGACGGGGGCGCGTCAAAGGCAGCTACAGAGCTTTGCCCCCCAGCGTAATGCAGCACATAAGCTCCCTCGTCATCGTGCAAAACGGCTTTGGCGCGCAATAAATGCGGTGCCAGCGTGCGCAGACTATCGAGCAGATGTTGCCGCGGCACAGGCGCCGACATATGAGCCGACCATTGCCGCAAATCATGTTCAATCTCAGCTTGCGGGGGCAATGGATGGCTTTCATTGAGACCCAGCAAAACCCGCGCGTCAAACACCCCATGCTCACTTATGGCAATGGGCGTTGTTGGTTTCTGCGCTGCCAATTGTTGCCGGACGCTTTGTGTCTGGGCAGGGCTCGCCAAATCTGTTTTCGACAACAGCAAAAAATCTCCGGCCTCTATTTGCCGTCGATAATTATCTGCCAAATGCTGGTCGTTAGCGTGGTGCTGATGGGCGAGGGCGTCGATCAGCGTCACAATACCGTCGAGGCGCAGATCGCGGTCAACCTGTGTGAAAGCGGCAATCCGCGCCGGATCGGCGACGCCGCTGGCTTCAATCAAAATATGCTCTGGGCGCGGCGACTGGTTCATCACTTGCGCTAAAGCCAGCGTTAAATCATCGCCAATCGAGCAGCACACACAGCCATTGGCCAGCGAAATTTGATTGCCATTTTGCGCCGCAATTAATTCGCTATCAATATTCAGGGCGCCAAAATCATTGACCAGTGCGGTCAACCGTCGCCCGTCGGCATGCGCCAAAAGATGGTTCAACAGGCTGGTTTTGCCGGTGCCGAGAAATCCGGCGATGATGGTGATGGGAACGACCATATTGCTCATTATTTATTTTGCGCCGCGTTTATTGACGTGAACCTTGCCTCCCAAAATCGTGCCATAAACCGCAATATCTTTCAAATGCGCGCCGCCGACTTGTAGCGGGTCTTCTTCCAAAATTGCCACATCGGCGCGTTTGCCGACTTCAAGGCTGCCAATTTCATGATCCATGCGCAGCGAATAGGCGGCCCCCATGGTGATGGCGTAAAGCGCTTGTTCGACGGTTAGTTTTTCCGTCTCGCCGCCCAATGTTACCCCCTTTGAGCTTACCCGATTGACCGCACACCAAGCGGTAAACAATGGCGCCAATGCGGTCACGGGTGCATCAGAGTGAATCGCCAGAGGCACGTTTTCGGCCAAAGCGCCGCCGGCGTCATCCAACCGCGCGGCGCGTTCTGGCCCCATGGTGATGCTGATATGCGCATCGCCCCAATAATATAAATGATTGGAAAATAAATTGACCCCGACCCCCAATTTGGCCATGCGCTTAAACTGCGCCCGATTGGCCATTTGGCAATGTTGCAATGTGTGGCGGTGGTCAGGCCACGGGTTTTCGCGCAAGGCCGCTTCAATGGCATCAAGCGCCACATCTGTGCATTCGTCGCCATTGGTGTGAATGTGAATCTGAATACCTGCCGCATGATAGGCCATAATCAACGCCTTCAATCGGTCAGGCTCAATATACCAAAGACCATTATCGGCGCCGTTGAAATAGCCGGGGAATTTAAGCCGCGCGCTAAACCCTTGAATCGATCCGTCGGCGACAAATTTCACCAGCGAGAATCGCAATTTGTCTGTTTGCTGGCTTTGCAAGTCCTTAATTCTGGCAATACCGTCTTGCGGGTCTGCGCCGCCGCCTTGAAACGCTACCACCAAGCGCATGGGAAAACTATCTTGCGAGATGGTATCCAGCATCGTCTGCACCGCCTCGACCGGCACCGGATTGGCCAGATCTGTCGCTGTGGTGACACCGGTTTGGCGCGCCACATTGGCGAAGTTAATCAGCGTTTGCGCCGAGCCAGCCGCCCCCAAAAGATCAAGTCCGGTGGTGCGCATGGCCATATACATACCCAATTGCCCCAAAAACTCACCCGATGGGCGGCCATTCTCGTCGCGCCGCACCGCTTCATTATTGTCGCCGTCTTTCACACCAGCTTGTTCAATCACCAGACTATTGGTGTTGAGAATATGCAAAGACGCGTGCAGCACAATCACCGGACATTCGGTGCTGACCTTGTCCAGATCCGCCGTGTTCATGCGTCGCCCGTCGAAAAATATTGGGTCAAATCCCCAGGCAATCAGCGGTTGGGTTTGGTCGTCGCGCTGCTGGTTAATCTGCGACAGGCGGGCGACGACATCATCAATGGACTTCAAGCCAGCAATTACATTGCCGTCTGGCCCCTCGCGGTCGTAATAGCCGACATAGTCATAATTCCAGAACAGCCCCTCCATCATATGCGTATGGCCTTCGACGAAGCCGGGCATTAAAATTTTATCGCTCAAGCTCTCGTCAATTGGCATATCGCCCCACGCCTGCCGCCATTGCGCGATATGGCTGGCGTCGCCGACGGCGAGAATATGGCCATCGCGCACGGCCATATGGGTGGCGCGCGCTTGGCTTGGGTTCATGGTGATGATGGATTTAGCTGCAAAAATATGGCTCATGGTTCCCCCCAAACAAGCGCCCACACTAGCACTGCTGCGGCCAAGGTCAAAGCCGTTGCTGCTTGCGCTGGGCCGTGGCTTGGGTCAAACTGAGCGCAGTCTATAACGGAGATGATTATGCAATTACTGGGCGCACCGCTTTCCCCCTTTATCAAGAAAGTTCGTATTGTGGCGGCTGAAAAAGCCATCGATTATGATTACGATCCGCGGCCAAGTCCGCTCGGCTGGCCAGAAGGCTTTGAGCGCATTAACCCGCTCAAACGCATTCCAGCGCTGCTGCCAGACCCGAGCAATCCTGATTATGCGATTAATGATAGTTCGGCGATTTGCGCTTATCTCGACCGCTTGAAGCCAGAACCGGCATTGTTTCCAGCCGAGGCGGAAGCGCTTGGGCGGGCTTTGTGGATTGAAGAGTTTTGCGACAGCGAGCTGGCGGCCAAAGCCGGCATGGGCGTGTTTCGGCCAGTGTTTTTCAACATTGCAACTGGCAAAGCGGCCGATTATGAAGCCGCCAAAGTTGGTTTCGAAGGGCTCGCCGGCACCTTATTGACCTATTTGGAAAAGCAATTGGACGGCAAAACCTGGTTTGCCGGCGATGGCTTCTCAATCGCCGATATTGCCACCACCTGCCAATTATATAATCTGTCCTTTGTTGGCTTTGACGTGCCGGCCGCGCGGTTTCCGAATTTGGCGGCGCATTATCAACGCTGCAGTGGCCGCCCGTCGATGGCTGGCTTGATTGCTAATGATCAGGCCTTTGTCGCCAAAGCCGGGTTTGAGCTGCCCAAACAAGAGCTGTAATTGCCATGATGCATACCACCCTCGATGGCCTCAACCTATTGGGCATGCAAGTGTTTGGCGTGTCGCTGTCGCTGCTTGGCACGATTGCGCTGTGGATTATTATGCTGACCATGGGGCTGACCCTCACGCTGCGTGACTTTGCCAAAATCGGCAAGGATCCGCGCGGCGTGGCGCTTGGCCTAGTGGGGCAATTGCTGGTTCTGCCTTTGGCCGGTTTCTTTCTGGTGTGGCTGTTGCAACCGCCTCTGGCGATTGGCATTGGGCTGATATTGCTGGCTGCCTGTCCGGGCGGTGCGACGTCTAATTTCTTCTGCCATCTGGCGCGCGGCGATGTCGCCTTATCAATTGTGCTGACGGTGATTTCTGGCATGGCGGCGCTTTTGACCGTGCCGTTTTACGTCAATCTCGGGCTTGACCTATTCGCTGGTGAAGCCAGTGATATTCGCCTACCGGTGGTGCGCACCATGGTGTTTATTTTCATCACGCTGATTGTGCCGGTGGTGATTGGCATGAGTTTCCGACATGCTTTCACCGCGGCGGCGGCTGCCATTGAGCCATGGGCGACGCGTTTATCCTTTGCCCTTGTGTTATTCACCATGGGGGTGATGTTGTGGACATTGCGCCATCAAATGCTCAACATTGTGCTTGATGCGGGGCTGATTACGCTATTGCTGAATGCCAGTATGATGCTGGTTGGTTTCAGTGTGGCGCGGCGTTTTGCGCTCGGCGAGCGGCAAGCGCGCAGTATTTCGATTGAGATTGGCGTGCAGAATTATATTCTGTCTTTTGTCATCGCGCTGAGCCTTTTGCAGCGGGCTGAGTTTGCCATTACCGGCATTATGTATTTATTTGTGATGTACATTACGGTGTTCAGTTTCATCGCCTGGTCAAGGGCGCGGCCGCTTCCGGCTACAGAGGCGGCGGCATAGGCGGCGGGTTAAAAACTTGGCGAAAACAGCAAAAACCACTTGCCCTATGGCTGGTTTATGGGTATTTCATGCGCCAGTGCCGGCATAGCTCAGTTGGTAGAGCATCTGATTTGTAATCAGAGGGTCGCGAGTTCAAATC
>CALEFA010000049.1 GCA_937876775.1 uncultured Rhodobiaceae bacterium
GGCTGATTTTTGCATCCAGCCGGGGCGAGCAATATGGGTGGCCAGAGTAGGGCGGGTGAAATACACCGAGCCTGCTGCCGCCAAAGCCGACGGTGATACCGCCTCAATCGGGCCGGAGGCATTGCCAAAACTGACCAGAGTGCCAAGCGGCGCCAGAGCCTGCAGGCTCAGTTGATAGGTCGCTTGCCCAACACTGTCATAGACCACCGGAAAACCCTTGCCGTCGGTCAGCGCATTCAGCTCATCGCGCAAGCCACTTGCCAGCGCCGCCTCGTCGAGAACGAGGCACGCCGCTGCACCATGGGCGCGCGCCATATCGCATTTGGCCGGCGTGCTGGCGGTGCCGATAAGCGAGACACCCAAATGTTTGGCCCATTGGCACGCCAACAGGCCAACGCCACCAGCAGCGGCATGAAATAAAATCGTTTCGCCGCCGCTCAGCGCAAATGTTTCATTGAACAGATAATCGACCGTCATGCCTTTCAGCAAAACCGCCGCCGCTTGGGCGTCACTCACCCCATCGGGCAGTTTCACCAAACTCGTTTGCGGCACAATAATCGCCTCGCTATAGGCACCCATGGCCATGCAAAAACCAACGCGGTCGCCAATCGCTAAACTGTCTACCCCCTGGCCAGTTGCATCCACCACGCCGGCTCCCTCACAGCCAAGACCGCTCGGCAGCGGCAACGGGTAAAGCCCCGTTCGGTGGTAGGTATCAATCAAATTAACGCCAATCGCCGTCAGCTTCACCCGAACCTCGCCGGTTTGCGGCGTCGGGCACGGCTCACTGACCAACTGCATCACATTGGGGCCACCGAATTCACTGATTTTAATGCTGGTAATCGTCATGTTTTTCTCACTCAATGGGGCGGATCAATGGGCGTGGGAGTCACCGCCGACGTGTTGCAAATGTTTATAAAATTCAGACGACGTCAGGGCTTGCATGGCAAGGCTGATAACCCCCAACAGGGCCAGTAAAATAATCACACGTCGTATACGCATGGCGCGAGTATACGGCAGTTTTTGCGCCCTGCAAGCATCGCTGATATGATTTTGGCACGAGCCAAAATTGTGACATGGTAGATGTCATTAGGTTTGTAAGCTTGCCATTGAACATCGCGATGGCGACGACGTGCATTTTTGGCTATTGAGGGGGGCTATAAAGTGAAAAATAATATTCTACGCGGCTTGCTGGTTGTCATCGTGGTGGGGCTGATTGCATGGGTGATGCTGAAGCCGAAATTTGATCGCTATTTAATGATTTCCAGCCTGTTTACCGGCGCCGAACAATATGACAATTTCCCGCGTTCAGCCGAATTATTCCCGCATTCGACGATGCCGGCAGCGACCAACCCGCAGCAATTCCCGCGTGCCGCGTCGCTTAACTTGCCAAGCGGTTTTTCGCATCAGGGGCAAACATATGAAACCCAAGCGTTTCTCGACGCCACCGATACGGCAGCGCTTTTGGTGCTGAAAGACGGCGAGATTGTTTATGAGAATTATTGGCTCACCGGCGGGCCTGAGGTCAATTGGCTGTCCATGTCGGTGGCCAAGAGTTTCGTTTCAGCCACTTTGGGCATTGCCGTTGATGAAGGCTTTATCAAAAGCATTGAGCAACCGATTACCGATTATGTGCCGAGCTTGGCTGGTTCGGCCTATGATGGGGTGCGGATTAAGGATGTTTTGCAAATGTCATCGGGCGCGCGATGGAATGAAGATTATAGCGATCCGGAGTCTGACGTCATGCGGTTTGCCGAAATTTTTGCTCTTGGCGGTTCCCTAAACGAATTTACCGCCACCTTGCAACGCCAGCGCCAGCCCGGCACTTACAACCAATATAATTCGGCCGATACGCAAGCCTTGGCAATGCTCATCAGCCAAGCTACCGGGCGGTCTCTGACCGATTATATGACCGAGAAACTATGGCTGCCAATGGGGCCGGAAAATGACGCCTATTGGATGCTTGATTCAGAGGGCGTGGAAATGGCCTTTGGCGGGCTTAATGCGACGGCGCGCGATTATGCTAAATTGGGTGAGTTGTTCCGTCTTAAAGGCCGCCGCGATGGCCGCCAGATTGTCCCCGAAGCATGGGTGCGTGCCTCGGTTACCCCCGATGCGCCGCATCTCTTACCGGGTGACAATCCCAATTCCGATTATGTCATGGGCTATGGCTTGCAATGGTGGGTGCCAGAAGGGACGGAGGGCGCGTTTTCTGCCATTGGCGTTTACAATCAGTTTGTTTTTGTGAACCCGACACGCGGCACAGTGATTGTTAAATTATCGGCCAATAATGCTTACGCGACCGATGATGAAATCGCCGGTGACTCGGAATTGGCGACCTTCTCATTTTTCCGTACGATTAATAAAGCCATTCAGTAAACAGGAGTTTCATCAATGCCAATGATCAATTTGAAAATCACCAAGGGTGAGAGCACGGCAGCACAAAAAGCTCAAGTCATTGAAGAAATGACCGAGGTTTTGCAGCGCGTCATGGGTAAAAACCCGGAAACCACCATTGTCATTATCGACGAGGTGGAGACCGATAATTGGGGGATTGGTGGCCAGACCGTCACGCAGCGGCGGCGACAGACATAAAGCCGCTTAAATCATCGTCTAACAGGCAGAAATCAATAAATTTTCCAGACTGGCTCTCGACCTAATGGGCACATGCTGGCATAGTTATGAAACAGGAGAATAACATGTTAAAACTTCACTTCGCCCCACAATCGCGCGCCGTGCGTACCGCTTGGTTGCTGGAAGAATTAGACCTTCCTTATGAGCTTAATGCCATGGCCTTTCATCCCAATGATTTGAAATCGGATCAGCATCGGGCGCGTCACCCTTTGGGGCGCATTCCTGTGCTGGAAGATGGCGATGTGATGATTTACGAATCCGGCGCCATTGCTGAATATATTCTGGAGCGTCACAAGAACGGCGGTCTCAAGCCGCAGCCAAGCGATGATAATTATCCGATTTATCTGCAATGGTTCCATTATTGCGAAGGCATGGTCATGCCGCCAATTAACACCATTGTGGTGCACACAATTTTATTGCCCGAAGAGCGCCGCGACGCCACTGTTTTGGGGCAAGCTCAGCGCCTACTGCTGAAATCTCTAGAGCCGGTTGAGGCCGATATGGCCAATAAAGACTATTTGGCCGGTGATTTTTCAGCCGCCGACACCATGCTCGGCCATTCAATTTTAATGACCGACCGCATGGGTCTATTGGCCGATAATTTCCCCAATTTGTCAGCCTATGTGGCGCGCCTGAAAGCCCGTCCGGCGTTACAAAAAGCCTTTGCCCTCGAAGGGTGATAATTGTTACCTCGTTTAACTGAGAGAAAGACCAGCGTTCATGGCCCTTAAAGAACAAACCATTACCACCCCGCGATATATTTACCGTTTCGCTAAATTATTAATGCGCCCCGGCATGATTGGCAATTTGCGCGCTCTATTGGGCGCGCGCGCCACCGATGAACGCTCAATGGTGGAATATTTTGAAAGCCATGCGGCCAATCTGTCCGATTATGCGGCCATTCTTTTCGAAGACCAAAAGATCACTTGGGGTGGATTGAACAAGCGCGTCAATCAAACCGCGCATTATTTCCGCAGTCGCGGCGTCGGTTATGGCGATGCGGTGGCGATTAATATCGAAAACCGGCCCGAAGTTTTGGTCAATGTGCTGGCCTGCATGAAATTGGGCGCCATTGCCGGCATGGTCAATACCAGCCAGACCACCGAAGCCCTCGCGCATAGTTTGAAATTGATTGATCCCAAGCTGATTGTTGTCGGCTCGGAATGTTTGGCCAATATGGACACGGTGTCTGATGTGTTGGAATCCGAGCATCAGGGTAAATTACTGTATATCGCTGACGGCAATCATGCTGGCCCACCGGCTGGCTACGAAGACTTGTCCCCGCTGCTGCTCGACCAGCCCAGCGATAATATCGTGCCGGAGAAGACGCTGACATTGGCGACCCCGTGCTATTATATTTTCACCTCGGGTACCACGGGTCTGCCAAAGGCCAGCATCACCACGCAGATGAAGCTTTATCGCGGGGCCATGCAATTTGGCATCAATGTCATGGAAATGACCGAAGACGACACGTATTACTGTGCTTTGCCATTTTACCATTCCAACGCTTTGCTGATTGGTCTGGGCACCTGTCTCATGAGCGGCGCGACGCTTGCCGTGCGACGTAAGTTCAGCGCCAGTCAGTTTTTCGACGACTGCCGCAAATTTAACGCCACTGCCTTCCTCTATATTGGTGAGCTTTTGCGCTATCTTCTGGCCTTGCCGGAAACCCCTGCCGACCGTGACCATGGGGTGGTGAAAATTCTCGGCAATGGTCTGCGGCCAGATATTTGGTTGCAGTTCAAAGAGCGTTTTGGCATTAACCGCATCCATGAATTTTATGGCGCCTCAGAAGGCAACAGCGGTTTTGTGAATATTTTTAATTTCGACAAAACCGTCGGCTGGGCGCCCAATGGCGGCAAATTGTGGACGGTGGTTGATTTCGACGTTGAGGCCGATCGGCCCGTGCGCGATACCAACGGCTTTATGAAAAAACAAAAAGTCGGCCAGACTGGCTTATTGATTATCAAAATTGATGAGCAGCAACCGTTTGACGGCTATACCGACCCGCGCGAGAGCGAGAAAAAGATTTTGCGCGATGTGTTTGAAACCGGCGACCAATGGTTCAACACTGGTGATTTGGTGGTGCTACAAAAACATAGCCACATTCAATTCGGTGACCGCATTGGTGACACGTTCCGCTGGCAGGGCGAAAATGTGGCGACCACAGAAGTCGAAGGCGCGGTGATGAAATGGCCGCAAATTCAAGATGCCGTTGTCTATGGTGTCGAAGTGCCGGGCCGCGATGGCCGCTGCGGCATGATGTTTGTCAATTTGAAGGCTGGTGAAACGCTCGACCGCGACGCGCTGGCGGCGCATTTACGTGCCGCTCTGCCGCCCTATGCAGTGCCCCGGTTCTTGCGCATTGGCAGCAAGGTGGATGTCACTGGCACGTTTAAATTCCAAAAAAGCGTGCTCAAGCGCGAGGCTTATCATGTCGAAGAGCTTGACGATGAGGTGTTTGTGTTGCCAGCCAGTGCCGAGCAGTGGGAAGCGGTGACGCCGGATCTCAAAAGCCAAATCGACGCCGGCGACGTTCGTCTATAACCAGCCGCCTATAACCAGCTTACGGTTGCCGCCATGGCAGTTGTTCGTATTTCCAGCCTTCGGTCTGGCCGCGATGGCCGTCGGCATTGGTGTTGCCTTCAAAGCCGCCAGTAATGTTGAATAATTGTGTGAACCCACGTTCGGCCAGCACCGTGCAAGCCGCTGCCGAGCGCACGCCGGAGCGGCACAGAATATAAATTGGCGTATCTTTGGGCAGGTTTTCTTCCACCTGCGCCACAAACTGGCTATTGCGTTTGCCGTCCAAGCCTTGCCATTCCAATTGAATGACGGCCCGCCCAATCGACGATAAATCCGGCATGCCGACGAAGCTCCATTCAGCCTGCGTGCGGCAGTCAATCAATTGCGCCTGCGGGTCATTCTGCAGCGCCTCAAAGGTCGATTGGGGGGAAGCTTCTTGATACATAAGTGTCTCTCAGTTCAGATTATAAAATTATTTTCTGCTATAAGCGGCCAGCCCGTCAAGCGCTTTGCGGCCACAGCCATGCGGCGCCCCGCACGCCGCTGGCGTCGCCGTGATGATTGGCCAGCAAGCGGGTTTCGACCACATCAGAAAAAATATACTGTTGCCAGATTTCCGGCACGCGCTGATAAAGCGCCTCAATATTCGACAGCCCGCCGCCCAAAACAATCACCTCCGGATCCACCAGATTGATTACCGCCCCCAGCGCCCTAGCCAGCCGGTCGCAGAGACGCTCGAAACTGGCCTGCGCTTCCGGCGTCTTGGCGGCGATAATCTGTTCGCTGCTGAGCGCCTGACCAGTGACCGCCAAATGATCACGGGCAAAGCCGGAGCCTGAAATCCATACTTCATTGCAGCCTCGGCGGCCACAATAGCAATCGGGGCCAGGCATTTCGTCGGCCTTGGGCGCGGCCAGCGGGTTGTGGCCCCATTCGCCGCCAATGCCATTGGCACCATTTTGCAGTTTTTTGTCGAACACCAAACCGCCGCCGCAGCCAGTGCCAAGAATGACCCCAAAAACGCTTTGCGCGTTGGCGCCGGCGCCATCGGTGGCTTCTGACAGGGCAAAACAATTGGCGTCATTGGCCAGCCGCACCTGTCGGTTTAGTTTGCTCTCCAAATCGTGCTGCAAATTCTCGCCATTCAGGCACAATGTATTGGAATTACGCACGCGGCCGGAGCGCGGTGACAAAGAGCCGGGCATACCAATCCCCACGCTCAGTTGCGCGCCGATATCGCGATCGGCGTGCGCCACGATCGTACCAATCAGGTCGATAATGTGCTGATAATTGTTGGCAGGGGTCGGCTGTCGATCGCGCCAGAAAATCTCACCTTTTGCGTCAATCACCACCGCTTCAATTTTGGTGCCGCCTAAATCCAAACCCATGCGCATGATTATGCCTCATCGCTGAAGGCAAGCGGGCCGTGCGGTAGTTTTGGCAGCACATATTTGGCGAATAAATCGCATTCTTGCTGATGCGGATAGCCAGATAGAATAAACGCCTCAATCCCCATGTCGCGATACATGTTTATTTTCGCCAGCACTTGATCAGGGTCGCCGACAATCGCGGCACCGCAGCCAGAGCGGGCGCGACCAACGCCGGTCCATAGGTTCTCTTCGACAAAATCACCATCGCCTTGAGCCGCCGCATTATCCCGCAATTCGGCCTGCCGTCGCACGCCAATGGATTGGCTGTCGAGCGAACGATTGCGGATTTCTGCGCCAATTTTGTCATCCAGTCGGCTGACCAAGAGATCAGCGGCGGCGCGCGCTTCGGCTTCAGTCTCGCGCACAATGACGTGCGCCCGATAGCCGAATTTGAGCTGCCGGTTATAGCTGGCGGCGCGCTTTTTCATATCCGCCAAAATATCGGCCACGGCTTGTTGAGTGTCTGGCCACATTAAAAATACATCGGCGGCTTGCGCTGCCGTATCGCGCGCTTGTGGCGACATGCCGCCGAAATAAAACGGCGGGGCTTTGCCCGACACGGTGCGCATGCGCGGCGGTTCGAGGTCGAGCTTGATAAAATCGCCGTCCATTTGCACAGCCTCGCCATTCAGCATGGTGCGCAGCGCCTGCATGGTTTCCAATGTGCGCTGATAACGCGGGTCAGAGGCCAGCTTTTGGCCGGGCATATCCGATGAAATAATATTAATCGTCAGCCGTCCGCCCAGCATTTGGTCGAGCGTTGCCATTTGCCGCGCCAATTGCGGCACCCACATCTCGCCGCAGCGCACAGCCACCAAAAGCCGCATTTTTTCCAGCAAGGGCGCAATGCCGCCGGCAAAAGAAATACTATCCATGCCCAGCTCATAGCCCGATGGCAGCAAGATATTATCAAACCCATTGCCCTCGGCGGTCAGCGCAATATCGCGGCAATGTGGCCAGCTGGCTTTCAAAGACGCATCTTCGACGCCCAAAAACTGGTAGTCATCGTCGCAAAGGGCTGAAAACCAGCTGACTTCCACACGATTATTTCCAGAGCTGTTTTGGGTCATTTGCTGCTTTCTTGTTTTTCAGGCTTAGGGCAGGGGGATGCCTTCACTGGCTTCAATTATTTGGTAAACGTCGCGCCGTGTCAAACACACGCTCAGCGCTGCCGTGGCAGCGTTCAGCCGTTCGCTCGATTGACTGCCAATCAATGGCACACAGGCGGCAGGGTGAGCCAAGATGAACCCAAGGGCAATGGCCGCGCGGTCAACATTTTCGCGTGCGGCCAGCCCATCCAAAACCGAGATTAAAGCCGCCGGTTGGTGTTCACCGCTGACAATCTGCCCGCCAGCCAAGGGCGACCAGGCCAGCGGGGTCATGCCGGTCTCCATGCATAAATCCAGTGAGCCATCGCGCAATAGGTCTAATTTCGAAACCGAAAACTGGCTTTGCAACGATACCAGCGGCGCCTGTAGAAAGCTACGCAGGGCATGGATTTGCGCCTGCGTATAATTCGACACGCCGACCATTGAAATTTTGCCGGCAGCGACCAGCCCATCAAGGGCTGCGGCGGTTTCTTCGGGATGGGTAAACATATCGGGGCGATGAATTTGATACAGGTCAATGTGCTCGCTTTGCAGGCGGTGCAATGAGGCATCGCAGGCGGCGTTCAAATAGGCGGCATTGGCGACATAAGGCACGCCGGGCAAAATTGAGCCTTTGCTGGCCAACACCATTTTATCGCGCAGCGTCGGGTTTTGCGCCAAAACGCTGCCAAGCAAACGCTCGCTCTCGCCAAATGCCGTGCCGCCCCAGTCGAGGCCATAGACATCGGCATTGTCGATTAACGTCATGCCCAAATCGAGGGCGCAGGAAATCAGCTGTGTTGCCGCTTGCGTGTCGCTGCCAACCAAACGCCAGCAACCAAAGCCGAGGGCGCCGATTTGCCGCTCGCCAAGCCAGCGTGGCGCTGCATTGACTAGGTTTTCATCTTCCGGCGTCATAGCCCAAACTCCTTCATCTCAACCCGCCTTTGCTGGCTGGCTGCAACTTGCGCCGCCACGCCCATGGCCACAGCCCGATGCCCATCATCAGCACTGACGATGACCGGCGCAAGCCCTTTGACGGCATCTAGAAAAGCGCGGTTTTGATAATAGGTGGCGCCGGAATGATAGCCAGCTTTCAAAATTGCTTCATCGACATTAATCGGATATTGCTCCACTTCCCAGCTATCGCGATGGCCATGGGTGACAATATTCTGCGGCAAGAGGCATTCGACTTTCGCCTTGTCGCCAACCGCCGCCAATTCTTCGCTATGGCGCGAGCCCTCGGCGAACATGCATAAGTCGAGCAGGGCGCGGGCGCCATTGGCGAAGTCAAAAATCACATAGCCATTGTCCCAAATATCCGGTGTCCGACCATCATAGCGCTCGTCCAAATGATTGACGTTTTGACCGGCGGAGGCCAGCACGCTGACTGGCTCACTGCCGACAATGCGGCGCATAAGGTCAAAGAAATGGCAGCATTTTTCAACCAATGTGCCGCCCGTGTTGGCGTTAAATCGGTTCCAATCGGCGACCTTTGGCAAAAACGGAAACCGGTGTTCGCGAATGCTCAGCATATGCATGCGCCCAATATCGCCACGATCGACGCGGGCAATCATATCGGCCAAGGCGGGTTTGAAACGATACTCCATACCAACTTGAAAAACCTGCCCGCTTTGGCTCACGCTGTCGCAAATCCGCTGTGTGTCCGGCAAATTAGTGCATAGCGGTTTTTCGCATAAAATCGCTTTGCCGCTCTGCAAGGCGGCGGGCAACACATCAATATGATGAAAATTCGGTGTCGCAATCACCAGAGCGTCAATATGCGGGTCGCTGAGCAGGCTCTCGAAATCATCGCTGGTGCGGGCTTTATCTTGGTTCAGCTCAACCGCCTTGGCCAACATCGTTTGATCCGTGTCGGCCAGTGCCATCACATGCGCATCGTCGAGCAAATTAAAATTTTGAATATGCTCATGCCCCATCATGCCGGTGCCAATGATGCCAATATTGATTTTACTACTCATCAATATGCCCTTCATAGCCGGCCAATTTCTTGACCGTCGGAGATTTCGGCACGTCCTGCGTCGACTTCCACGTGTTCAGCAAAACATCAGCCAGGCCATTGGTGATGCCCCAATTGTAATTTTCATTATGAAAGTGGTGCCGCATATGCGCTTGTTGCAGGGCCAGTCCGGACTTGGTGCGCGGCCGATAGGCTTTGGTGTGATGCGCCAAATGGATCCACTCATAAACCAAATAATAGCCAAGGCTGGTCAGCAGCGGCATCAGCGGGGTGGTCCAGCTCCAGCTGATCAGCGCGTAAAACCCATATAGTTGGGCAAACATAAAGACCAGCGCACTGGCTGGCGCAAATTGTAAAACGCGATCGTCGGGGTGCAAATGGTGGCCATGGTGCAGGCGTATTTGAAAATTGCGCTTCCAGCCAGGCGTCTCGCTCAGGTCTTGGTGTAAAATATACTTATGCGTCACCCACTCATAAAATGGCGCAATGGCAATAATCAGCAAAATCCATGCCCATTGATCCCACAGTGCATAGGTATTAACGGCGTATAGGCATACGGCGAAAGACAGCAATAAAAACTGAACCGTCGAATGCTTGAAATAATCGACCCAAATTTGTCCCATAACACCTCTCACTAACCGGCTGAGCATAAGCGGTTTTTGGCTGAGGTCAAAGATGGAAACACAGCGCGCTAAATATCGACGCGGCGGCGCAAAAGCTCTAAGCTTGTCGCTGTCGTCGTTAGATAGAGAAGACCATGAAGCAACCAAAACAATTCGCAGAACAGGCCGCAGAGCGCGTCGCGCAAATGACATTATCGGAAAAAACCAGCCTCATGTCGGGCAGTAGTTTTTGGCATTTGCAGCCGATTGATCGCCTCGATCTGCCGCGCATTATGGTCGCCGACGGGCCGCATGGCTTGCGCAAACAAGCCCAACACGCCGATCATTTGGGCATGCAGGCGTCGGTGCCGGCGACCTGTTTTCCAACCGCCGTGACGCTGGCTTCGAGCTGGAACAGAGAGTTGATTTTCGAAGTTGGCGCCGCCATTGGCCGTGAATGTCAGGCGGAAAATGTGTCCGTGCTTTTGGGGCCGGGGGTTAATATCAAGCGTAACCCTTTATGTGGACGCAATTTTGAATATTACGCCGAAGACCCTTATGTCGCCGGACAAATGGCCACCGCCTTTGTTGCGGGCGTGCAGAGCACTGGCACGGGCACGAGTTTGAAGCATTTTGCCGTCAACAACCAAGAGGCCGACCGCATGGTGGTCGATACATTGGTCGACCGGCGTACCTTGTTTGAGATTTATTTACCGGCCTTTGAAACGACCGTGCAACAAGCTCAACCGTGGACATTAATGTGCGCCTATAACCGGCTGAATAGGCATTATTGCAGCGAGCATGAAGATTTATTAACCGGTATTCTGCGCGACCGCTGGGGGTTTCATGGCTTGGTGATGACCGATTGGGGCGCCGTCAATGACCGCCCGCGTGGCATTGCCGCGGGTCTTGAATTGGAAATGCCGAGTAGCGGTGGCGCCAATGACCGTATCGCCGCTGCTGCTGTTGCCGATGGCAGCTTATCACAACAAGATCTTGATCAGGCCGCCAGCCGCGTGACGCAAATGATTTTGGCGGCTGACCATAACAGTCAACCGCTGGCGGTGGATTTCGCCGCCCATCACCAATTGGCGCAAAAGGCAGCCGCCGAGGGAGCGGTTTTGCTGAAAAATATCGATGCCTTATTGCCCTTGGCTGATACCGGCAAGCTGGCGGTCATCGGTGGTTTTGCAGAAAAGCCACGGTTTCAGGGAGCTGGCAGTTCTCAAGTCAACGCCCATCAAATCGATACGCCGCTATCGTTGCTGCAACAGCGTTTGGGGGCCGATCAGGTGGTTTACGCCAAGGGTTATGACGTCGATTTGGCCAATGACGATGAGGCGCTGATTGCCGAAGCGGTGGCGGCTGCCAAGTCGGCTGAACGCGCGGTTGTCATGGTCGGTTTGCCGGCTTTATTCGAAGCTGAGGGGTTTGACCGCACGCATTTGCGCCAGCCGCCACAGCTTGATGCGCTGGTTGAAGCGGTGGCGGCGGCCAATCCGAATACGGTGGTTGTGCTGTCCAATGGCGCGCCAATTGAAATGCCTTGGGTTGGCAAGGTAAAAGCCATATTGGAAATTTATCTGGCCGGGCAGGCCGGTGCCGGCGCGTTGGCTGATTTATTATTTGGTACCATCAGTCCGAGCGGCAAATTGGCCGAGACCTTTCCGCTGACCTTATCGGATAGTCCGAGTCAGGAAAATTTTGCCAGCCATCCGCGCCAGCTAGTTTATCGCGAGGGGCTGAACGTCGGCTATCGCTATTTCATCACCCATGATAAGCCGGTGCTGTTTCCTTTCGGCCACGGGCTGAGCTATAGCCAATTTGCCTATAGCAAGGCGCGCGTCACTGCCCCATGGTCACCTGAAACCCGCACCATGCAGGTCGCCGTTGAGCTGACCAACACCGGCGCCTGCGCGGCCGCCGAGGTGGTGCAACTCTATATTCGCGACGTTGAATCGACCGCCTATCGGCCTGAGCGCGAGCTTAAAGGTTTTCAAAAAATATTCCTGCAAGCCGGTGAAACCCAAACTGTGCTGTTTGATCTAGACGCGCGCGCCTTTTCTTATTTCGATGTGTCGATTGACGATTGGGATATTGAGGCCGGAGATTTCGATATTCTGTTTGCCGCATCGAGCACGGATATTCGCGAAAAACTGACAGTGGCGCTGGATGACGACAGCGGTCGCAATATCGCCCGCTATCACGAAACCCCCTATGTGCTGATGGGCGACGGGGCGCTGGCCGGGCTTGGCTTGAGCGTTACCGCGCCGGATGACATCAAACCCTATCACGCCAATACCACGCTTGGTGACATCCGCCATCATTGGCTCGGCAAACGGTTGGTTGGAGGCGTGTTCAAGGCGGTTGGCGCCACTTTGGGCGAACGCCGCGCCGATGATTCACCGGTTCTGATTAAAATGCGCGAGGAAATGGTGTTGTCGATGCGGCTCAGCACGGTGCGCAATATGAGTGGCGGCGCCCTGACGCCGAAACGGTTTGAGCTGCTCATTCACGCGCTCAACAATCATTGGCTGAAGTTTTTGGGCCGCTGTCTACGCCGCTAATCGCGCAAATCTAACCAAGCGACTTGCTGCGCGCTCAGCTCAATATGGCTGGCCGCAATACTGTCGTGCATTTGCATTGGCGTGCGCGGGCCGATCAGGGCAAAACAGGCAAAGGGCTGATGCAAAACATAAGCCAGAGCAATCTGAATGGCGCTGGTGCCCAATTGCTCAGCCAAGTCAAAGGCCCGTTGGCGACGTTGCATGTTCTCTGCCGAGCCCCACACGCGCTGCATTTCCTCATCTGTCGGATCGGCGCCATGGCGGGTCGCCGCCAGCCCGTTTTGCGCCCAGTCGAGAAAAAACCCACGCGCTTGTGCCGACCAAGGAAACAGCGCAATTTGCCGGTCTTCGTGCCATTGCTGAAAATCATCGGTTGAGCTGGCCAGACAGCCGTCCCAGACTGGATTTTCCATCCGTGCCAGAGAGAAATTATTGCTCAAGAGCGAAAACCCCTGCAGGCCATTTTGGCTGGCATAATTATTCGCTTCATCAATCCGCGCCGCCGTCCAATTGGAGCCGCCGAATAAATGAATACGTCCGGCCGCGACCTCACTGTTCAGCGTATCAATCCACTGACCGACAGGCACATCCGGATTGTCGCGGTGCAGGCAATAAATATCAAGATAATCGGTTTGCAGACGGTCGAGGGATATATCCAGTTGTGGGCCGACGGCGTCGGGGTGGCATTCCGGCGTGTGCGCGCCCTTGCCAATAATCACCAGCTGCTCACGCAGGCCACGGGCGTTCATCCACTGGCCCAGAAGCGTTTCGCTCAGCCCACCGCTGTAAATATGCGCCGTGTCAAAACACGTGCCTCCCGCTTCGACAAAAGCGTCAGCCATGGCCGCCATGGTCGGCCCATCGGTTTGATTATCGGTGCCCAAAACCAATTTGGAAATCGGCTTATCGAGGCCGGCAATTTTGCCCAGCGGCATCTGCCCATGGACGCCAAGGCGCACGCTGTCCCCGTGAAACCCCTTATCGCCAAGCTGGTCGGCGTCATAGCGCACACCCGCCGCTTCGCGCCAACGGTCGAGCCAATAAGCGGTATTAATAGAAAAGTCTGGTGACACCAAATCCGACGCCTGCGCGCCGGCCTGAATCAGCGCTCCCATATGGTCGGCTTCAATGGCGTAAAGTGGGCGCGGATCATCGCTTTGATGGGTTGTTTGCTGACCCTGCGCATTGGTAATCACCACAGCCTTATTTTCTGGCCCTGGGTGCCAAGGCTGGTCAATGTGCAAGGTGCCCAGACGGCCCTCAACCGTGATATGCCAAGGCAGATTGGTGTCGAGGGCGCAATGCAAGGTCGCCTCAAAGCCGTCATAGCCGAGGCTGGCATGGGCTTCGGCATCGACGCCACTGGCCGCCAGACGGGCACTGCCGGTTAAACCTCTCGGCTCACCGACCAGATAGCGGGCCGCTGTCAGCGGATAAATGCCAATGTCCAAAATACCACCGCCAGCCAATTGCTTGTCATATAGTCGGTGGTCGGGGGTGAACGGAAAGGCAAAGCCAAAGGACGAGGAAAATCCTGTAATCTCGCCAATCGCGCCGTCGTCAATCAATCGCTTGGCCAAATGCATACGCGGGTGCATCAAATACATCAGTGCTTCGACCAGCAGGACATTGCGCCGCGCCGCTTCGCCATATAAATGCAAAACCTCGCCATGATTAAGGCCCAGCGGTTTCTCGCACAAAACCGCTTTGCCGGCGGCCATGGCTTTCAGCGTCCATGCCATATGGCTGTTATGCGGTGTGGCAATGTAAACCGCGTCAATGTCATCGCGCTGCAAAAGCGCGTCATAATTATCGCTGGCGGTGCCGCCATGCGTCTCGCAGAAAGCGCGCGCCGACGCGGCTTGTCGGCTTGCCGCACCGGCCAAAACGCCACTATGACTTTGTTTCAAATCAGTGGCAAATTGCCCAGCAATATTGCCTGTGGCCACGATGCCCCAGCGAATTTTATCAGATGTCACGCAAACCCCTAAATGATCAAGATGAACGGCGCTTCACTTTAACTTTCATTTCTGAATAGCCGTTTACAAAATTAGATTTCACTCGGCGCGGTTCACTGACCAGTTCAATCGACTCGAATTTTTCGAGAATTAACTGCCACAATGTGCGCAATTGCAATTCAGCGACGCGCAATCCCATACAGCGATGAATCCCAAAGCCAAAGGAGACATGGCGATTGCCGTTTTCGCGGTCGAAACGAACTTGCCGCGGATGATCGAACACATCTTCGTCATGATTTCCCGAATAATACCACATCACCACCTTGTCGCCCTTTTTGATGAGCTTGCCGCCCAGCTCAATATCTTCCAGCGCCGTGCGGCGCATATGAGACAGCGGCGTCTGCCAGCGAATAACTTCGGCCACCATTTTGTCGATTAATGACGGGGCTTCGCGCAATTTGGCAAATTCTTCCGGAAATTTATTCCACGCATTAATGCTGGCTGACATAGAATTACGGGTCGTATCATTGCCGCCAACAATCAGCAGCAATAGATTGCCGAGGAAATTCATATCATCCATATCTTTGGTGTTTTCATCGCGTGCCATCATTGAGATAAAATCAAATTTTGCTGGGCCATTGGCGCGCGCTTTACGCAGGCGGGTGAAATATTCCAAACATTCCAGCAAAATCTCGACGCGTTTTTCATGCCCAGGAAAATGATCCGAGCCTTCCGTCGACGTAGCGACATCCGACCAATATGTCAGCTTCTCACGTTCCTCAAACGGAAAATCAAATAGCGTCGCCAACATTTGCGTCGTCAGATTGACAGATACG
>CALEFA010000050.1 GCA_937876775.1 uncultured Rhodobiaceae bacterium
TGCCGGCCAGCCATAAGACACAAAGGTGGAGAAATAGACGGAACTGTTTCATGCATATCTTTCGCAGTTATTATGGCCTAAAACTGACAGACAGTGGCGTGAGCGTCAATCACCCTTACGCGGGCAATTGAAAAGAGAGTTGGAATAATGTCGCAGGATGATTTTTGGAAAACCACAGCCCTGCAAGATATGAGCGAAGCACAATGGGAGTCTTTGTGCGATGGGTGCGGTAAATGTTGTTTGATTAAACTACAGGACGAAGACACGGATGATATTGTCTTCACCGATGTTGTGTGTGACCTGCTCGACCAGAGTAATTGCCAGTGCTCGGACTATCAAAATCGCACGGTGAGGGTGCCCGATTGCGTTAAGCTGACGCCTGAAAATTTACAGCAAGTTAATTTCATGCCGCCGAGTTGCGCCTATCGGCTTTTGTATGAGGGCCATGATTTGCCAGACTGGCACCCGCTACGCAGCGGCGGACGCACAGCCATGATTAATGCGCGGATGAGTGTGCAAGGGCGGGTTATTGCAGAAAGCCTGTATCACGACGATATAGAAGAGCGCGTCGTTGCGTGGCCTTTGGAGACATAGAGGTTGCCATTTTACTGTTCACTAACCTATTAAAAAATAATAATTTTTTGTTCTGAATCCCCGTCAAAAAACACGTAAGGCGTTGAAAGCAATAACAAAAACATGTGACCGTCAATGAGGCTTTGCGGCGGCTTGATGGGCTGGTGCATTTATCGGTGGCCAGCCGTAGCCTGATGGTGCCGCCGTCGGCGCCAGAAAATGGGTCGCGCTATCTCATCGCCGAAAATGCGCAAGATGAGTGGGCGACACACGAAGGGCAATTGGCCCAGTTTGAAGACAGTGAATGGTATTATGCAACGCCGCAAACCGGTTGGCGCATGTGGGTGGCCGATGAAAAACGCCTGCTGGCCTTTGATGGTACGCAATGGGTCAATGTGGCCTCTGACAGCGACACGCAGCTCAGCTTAACCCGCGAGCGTGGGCTATATGATTTCTCTCAATCGCTGCCGAGCACACCAAACCTGACGATACCCAGCCACAGCATGTTTTTCGGCGTTACTGGCTTGATTACCGAATCCATTAGCGGCCCAACGGTTTGGCAATTGGGCACCAGCGATGGGCTCAATCGTTTTGGCACGGATTTGCCACTGGCCTCCGGCTGGAGGATTAATGGGCCAGCCGATCCGCCGTCCGTCTATTGGCAAGACACACCACTGGTTTTAACCCCTGAAGGCGGGGATTTTACCGGCGGCCAATTAGTATTGGATATTTTTTACTTCAGCCTGCCGACTCCCTCATTATAGGCGGCGCAATGCTTGCCATGTTGGGGCGACCTGCTATGTTTCTCGCATCCGCTGCGGCGTTACATGATGAGGGAGGCTTTCATGTCAAGATTAACAACCGCTTCAACCAGCGTCACTGAGGCGCTAAACACAAGATTTTCTTGTCGCGCATTTCTCGACACGCCGGTGCCTGAGAGCGAAGTCAAATATCTCATTGAAACCGCAACGCGGGCGCCATCTGGCGGCAATTTACAGCCTTGGCATATGTGGGCTGTGCAGGGCGAGGCACTGACGGAATTTGTCGCTGACATTAAAGCCAAAATGGCCGACAAGCCGGGCGGCGAAGGGTCTGAATATCACATTTATCCGCCAGAGTTGAAACAGCCCTATGACACGCGCCGCCGCGACATTGGCGAGCGCATGTATGAAACCCTCGGCATTGCACGCGAAGACAAGCTCGGACGGCTTGGTCAAATGGCCCGAAATTTTGAATTCTTCGGCGCCCCCTGCGCGGTATTTTTCGCGCTCGACAAAACCATGCAAGAGGGCCAGTGGTCGGACATGGGGATGATTATTCAATCGATTATGCTTCTGGCTCGCGAACGCGGTTTGCATTCGTGCCCACAAGAGGCTTGGGCCCTATGGAGCCCGAGCATTAAAGATTTCCTCAATATTCCCGATCATATGACTTTTTTCTGCGCTCTGGCGCTTGGTTATGCCGATCCCGATGCGGCGATTAATCAATTGGAATCGCCGCGCGCGCCGCTTGATGAAGTCGCCAGTTTTGTTGGTTTTTAATTTATGTCTACACAGTTAATTGTTGTCAGCATGGCGGCGTTGATTGGCTTTGTCAGCCTCTGGTGGCTGAGCGCGCCCCTGCGTCAGCAACCGCAAGCGCATCAACGGCGAGTTATTTTGCTCTTGGCATTGGTTATTTTAGCCAGCGGCAGCGTGTATCTGATTTTAGGTTCGCCCGAAGAAGCTGACCAACCGCTGGCGCCACGGCTTGAGGGCGCGTTAACCGATTTGCCACCAGCGGCTATTTTGGTGCGCTTGGAACAACAATTACGCGTTACACCTGACGATGCACAGGGCTGGCGTTTGATGGCGCGCCTGCGCGGACAGGTTAAACAATACCCGCAGGCGGCTGATGCGTGGCGTCGGGTTTTGGCGTTAAACGAAGGCGACGCGGAGGCCTATGGTGGGCTGGCGCAGGCCTTGATTGAGGTCGATGCCGGGGTCGTCAGTGATCCGGCGATTGCGCTGCTCGACAAAGCCTTAGAGCTTGATCCGCGCAATATGGTCGCGCGATTCTGGCGCGGCATGGCATGGCAGCAGCAGAACCAACCGCAAGAAGCAGCTCGCCTTTGGCAAGCCATGCGCGAAGATTTGCCGGATGATATTCCCTTGGCGCGGATACTCGACGAACGTCTTCAATCGTTAAAATAAGCGGTTTTGCCCTGCGGCATCAGGGCATGGTCAGATATCGCAACTTCGCGCTATAGTTAAGTGTAATTTTGGAGTTTTCATGACCCGCAAACAAACCAGAATGGCAGCGATTTTTGCCGGACTCGGCTTTTTGGTGATTGCCGCCACCGTCGCCTTGACGGCGCTGGAGGATAATATTGTGTTTTTCCGGTCGCCAAGTGAATTGGCGGTGACGCCAGTTGCGCCGGGCACGGTTTTGCGCATTGGCGGTCTGGTCAGTGAAGGAAGTGTCACGCGCGACGGTTTGCGGGCCTCTTTCGAGGTGACTGATTTATCGGAAACCATTGCCGTGACTTATGAGGGCATGTTGCCCGATTTGTTTCGTGAAGGCCAAGGTGTCGTCGCTGAGGGCCGGTTTGACGGCTATGGCGTGTTTGTCGCCGATACGGTTCTGGCCAAACATGATGAAACCTATATGCCACCAGAAGTCGCCGATGCGTTGAAGGCATCAGGTAAATGGGTGCCAGCCAATGAAGCTGAGGGCGTTCGGTGATTGCAGAAATTGGTCATTTTGTTCTGGTCATGGCGTTCGGCGTGGCGCTGGTGCAAGCCTTTGTGCCGCTCTGGGCTCTGTATCGCGGGCAATCTTATGGCCGCTTTCTGGCCAAACGAGCAGCGCAATTACAAGTGGTTTTGCTGGCCGTTTCTTTCGCCGCGCTAACCTACGGGTTTTTGCGGTCTGATTTTTCGCTAGTCATTGTCTATGCCAATAGCCATGAAGCCAAGCCGTGGATCTACAAATTCGCTGGCGTGTGGGGCAATCATGAAGGCTCGATGTTGTTGTGGACGCTCATCCTTGCCGCCTATGGTGCGTTTTTCGCGCAGCGTTCACTGGCGTTGCCTGACCGCTTTGCGACCATGGTACTGGTCGTGCAGGGCTGGCTGGGCTCAGCCTTTTTGGCGTTTTTGCTGTTTACTTCCAATCCATTCGCGCGGCTTTTACCGGCCCCCTTTGCCGGACGCGGCCTAACCCCGATTTTGCAAGACCCGGCACTGGCGGCGCATCCGCCGTTACTTTACGCAGGTTATGTGGGCTTCTCGATGAGCTTTGCTTTCGCTATTGCGGTTCTGACGACGGATCAGCCAAGCCGCGATTGGGCCAAATGGATGCGGCCATGGATTTTGGCGGCTTGGATTTTTCTAACCCTCGGCATCGCGCTTGGCTCTTTCTGGGCTTATTACGAGCTTGGCTGGGGCGGTTTTTGGTTTTGGGATCCCGTGGAAAATGCCTCGCTTATGCCATGGCTTTCAGGCACTGCTCTTTTACATTCGGCTCTGGTGGCAGAACGCCGTGACACGCTAAAGCGCTGGACGTTACTGCTGGCCATTTTGACTTTTTCTTTATCATTGGCTGGTACATTTCTTGTGCGTTCCGGCGTGTTGACCTCGGTGCACGCCTTCGCCAATGATCCGGAACGCGGGGTTTTCATTTTGGCGATTTTGGCACTGTTCACCGGCGGCGCTTTGGCGCTTTACGGGCGCTATTTGCCGCGTCTGTCGGAAGATAGAAGTTTCGCGCCGGTAAGCCGCGAGGGGCTTTTGTTGGCCAATAATATTTTCCTCGCTGCGGCCACTATGACGGTGTTCATCGGCACGATTTATCCACTGGTTCTCGACGCCCTTAATCTGGGCAAAATTTCCGTTGGGGCACCTTATTTCAATACTGTCTTCGGCCCGCTGACCCTGCCATTTATCATTCTATTGCCGCTTGGCCCGTTGTTGACTTGGCAGGCCGGAAAATTAATCGCCCCAATCAATGGCTTATTGATTGCCGCTTTGGCGTCACTGCTGGTGGTTTTGGGCCTCTGGATAACGCAAGCTGGTGTGCCGTTGATTGCGCTTTTACTGATTGGTGGCGCGATTTGGCTGACCCTTGGGGCCTTAGCCGATTTGGCGCAACGTTTGCGGCCCTATGGCTGGCAGATTTTGCGCCAACCGTGGCGGCTTCCGGCGACGGCCTTTTCAGCGCCTTTGGCGCATGCCGGTTTGGCCATTATGATTATCGGGGTGATTGGCGCATCTATGTGGCAATCAGAAACTGTGGTCGCGGCCAAGGCGGGCGAAACCATGGAAGTGGCGGGGCGGCAATTGCGCTTCGACGGCGTGCGAGAAGTTGAGGGGCCAAACTACCAAGCCGAACAGGGGCAGATAAGCTATTTATCGGGCCCGCATAAGGGCAAGGTTTTACTGCCGGAGCGGCGCTTCTATCAAGCCGAGCGCGGACAGACAACTGAAGCGGCCATCACCTCAGATATCAGCGGTCATCTGTATGCGGTGATTGGTGAAGCGGTGGCTGAAAAACGGGTTTTGCGCTTGTGGTTCCACCCGCTGGTGGCGCTGATTTGGATTGGGGCTTTATTGATGGCGCTTGGTGGTAGTTTTGCCTTGCGCGCGCGTATGTCTAAGTCAGGGCAAGGTGCGGCATGATGGGGCTGAAAAAACTTACCGCACTTGTTCTTATGTCTCTTAGCCTCACCGTGACAGCCCATGCGATTGCCCCCGGCGAAGCATTGAGCGACCCGCAGTTGGAAGCGCGCGCGCGTGCCTTGTCGGCTGAATTGCGCTGTCTGGTGTGTCAAAACCAGTCGATTGACGATAGCGATGCTGAGTTGGCGCGCGATTTGCGTCACTTGGTGCGCGACCGTTTGCAGGCAGGCGAAACCGACGATGAGATCCGCACCGCGGTGGTTGCCCGTTATGGCGAGTTTGTCTTATTTCGCCCACAATTTGGTGGGCATACTTTCTTGCTGTGGATGACACCGCTTATTATTCTGTTTTTGGGTGGATTTTGGGCCTATCGACTTTTGCGCAACCCCCCTTCTAAGCCGATCGAATAACAGCTAGAGTGAAGCCAAAGGACACATGATGCGGCTTTTACTTGTTGAAGATGATCATAAGGCAGCAGATTTGCTGGTTGACCGCCTGCGTGGCGATGGCGACGATGTCGCTCATGCTGAAAATGGTGAAATCGGTCTGGCGCAAGCCAAGCAGAGTGAGTTTGATGTGCTGATTGTTGACCGTATGATGCCCGAAATGGATGGTCTGACAATGGTCCACCAATTGCGCCAACAAGGTGCTGACACGCCGGTATTATTTTTAACAGCGCTCGACAGTGTTGAAGATCGGGTGGCCGGTTTTGAGGCTGGTGGCGATGATTATTTGGTCAAGCCTTTTGCTTATGAAGAATTGCGGGCGCGGCTTGAGGCCTTGGTGCGGCGCAAGCAACCGTCGCAAGAAACCACGCTGAAGCTGGCTGATTTAACCATGGATGTGATTGCCCGTCGGGTGACGCGTGGGGCGCAAGACATTGCCCTGCAAGCGCGCGAGTTTTCATTATTGGAGTATTTATTGCGCCATAAGGGGCAGGTGGTGACGCGTTCGATGTTGCTAGAGAATGTCTGGCACTATAATTTTGATACTCAAACCAATGTCATTGATGTGCATATTTCGCGGCTACGCAATAAGCTCGATAAAGAGTTTGATGCACCGCTTTTGCACACTTTGCGTGGCCGTGGATTTGTTCTGCAAAGCGCCGATAAATTGGGCGATTTATAATGCGTCGGCTTTTGCGGGTCTCAAGCTTTCGCGCTGTGCTGGTTTATCTTGGCCTGTTTCTCGGCTCAACCGGCATTGTCTTATTGTTTCTGCATGGCCAAATCAATCAGGCTTTGACGACCAATAATGATAAAACCGTGTGGCGCGACGCGGCGATGATGAACCAAAGCTATGCGCTGGGCGGCCTATCGGAAGTCGAAGAATTAGTCGCTCAGCAAAGCCAGTTGAGCGGCGTCGGTGTCTATCTTCTGGCCGATGGGTTGGGGCGCTATATCGCTGGTAATGTGCCGGCTTTTCCGGCGCCGTCGGATACGCAAATGCAAGAAGATGGTTGGCTGCATTTACGCTTGCAAACACCGTTCGCCGAGGCGCGGGCGCGCTTGGTGCGGTTTGACGACAACCTTGTTTTGCTGATTGGCCGCGATTTATCCGCCCAGCAGGCAACAATGGATGATTTGGCGCGCAGCTTTCTCATCGCCTTGCTGTTATTGGCGGTTTTTGGCGTCATCGGTGGCGGTCTAATGGGGCGGCAGGCGCTGGCTCGGGTTGAGAATATCAACCATAGCCTGAGAGCGATTATGAGCGGTGATTTTTCCACCCGTATTGCGCCGACATCGAGCCAAGATGAGCTGGCTGATTTGGCGGCGCAAATCAATGAAATGCTGGCTCGTATCGAAACGCTCATGCTGGCAATGCGCGAAGTGACCGATAATCTGGCACATGATTTACGCAGCCCGCTGACGCGCTTGCGCGGGCGGCTGGAAAAACTATCGCTGAGCGCCCAGAAAACGGCACAGGCCGAGGACATCGAACAAGGGCTTGAGGATATTGACCAATTGCTTGGCCTGTTTACGGCGGTATTGAATTTGTCGCGCATGGAAGCCGGTACGGGCGACATGCAGCGAGAGCTGATTGGCGTTAAACCGCTGGTCGATGATGTGATGGAGCTTTATCAGGCGGTATTTGAAGAGGCCGGTTGGACGATTGATTATGCGGTTGATAGCGCGGCGGCTGAGGCGCATATTTTGGGCGACCGGCATTTGCTGGCGCAGGCGCTGATAAATTTATTGGAAAATGCGCTGATCCATGGTGTCGGCTCAGCATCGCATTTGACCGTTAGCCTAACCTGCCGCAATCAGCAGATTATTATTTCTGTTACCGATACGGGTGGCGGCGTCGCGGAAGATCAATTGGCCCATATTCGCCAGCGTTTTGTGCGCCTCGATGAGAGCCGCTCGCGGCCCGGCAATGGCTTGGGTCTGTCTTTGGTGGACGCGATTTGTCGACGCCATGGCGGGCACTTACATTTGTCTAATCACCGACCTTCGGGTCTGCGTTGTGAGATGTGTTTAAGGGCTAGGGAATAGGCCCATGGATTCACTTTTCTTTCAACATTTGCCGAAAACTCATAAGCCGATCAATCCGCAGCACGCGGCTGATTTGCTGCTTGATGTCAGCGAGAATTTGTCGCCTGAAGCTCGTCAAGCGGTGGCGGATAATCGGGATTTTTTCCTCTGGGTGGTAGAGGGGAGTTCGTTTTTACTGCGTTTGATGCGGCGCTATCCTGAAGTGCTCGAAAGCCTGTTGGAGACGCCGCCACGGGTTTATTTGGACGACCAATTGGCGGCTTTGCCGACAATGGTTGCCGAGGCTGCTTCGCGTGATGAGGCGATGAGAATTCTCCGCGTCACCCGCAATCATCTGGCTCTGGTTACGGCGCTGGCAGATTTGGCCGATCAATGGGATGTCGAAACGGTGACCGCTTATTTGAGTGCGCTGGCCGATAAGGCGGTTGCTACTTGCGTTAACTTTTTGCTGGCTGAGGCCGTAAGTGCCGGCCAGTTACCGGCTTTTTCGCGGCAAGGTTTGGTGGTTTTGGCGCTTGGCAAACATGGCGGGCAAGAGCTCAATTATTCGTCCGATATTGATATTGTGATGTATTACGCGCCAGAGGCACTGCCATTGGCGGCGTCGCAGGATGAGGGCAAGTTTTATGTCACCATGGCGCGCAATGTAACGGCCATGTTGCAGAACCCGACGGCTGATGGCTTTGTTTTCCGTGTCGATATGCGCCTGCGCCCAGACCCTGGCGCCACCCAGCTGACCATACCAGTGCAAGCAGCGTTGAGTTATTATGAGTCCATGGGGCAGAATTGGGAGCGCGCGGTCTACATTAAGGCGCGCCCGATTGCCGGCGATATTGACGCGGCACACGGATTTTTGAAAGAGCTTCAGCCCTATATCTGGCGCCGCTATTATGATTTCGCGGCGATTGAAGATGTGCATTCGATGAAACGACAAATTCATGCCGTGCGTGGCCATGCAAAATTGGCGACCAGCGGTCACAACCTCAAATTAGGACGTGGTGGCATTCGCGAAATCGAATTTTTCGTCCAGACCCAACAATTGATTGCCGGCGGGCGCGACAGTGATTTACGTGGCCATCGCACCGTCGATATGCTGCAAATTCTGGCCGCCAAGCAATGGATTAATCAGCAGGCGGCGGATGGGCTGACGGAATCTTATTATTTTTTGCGGCGCATGGAGCATCGGTTACAAATGCGGCTTGATGAGCAGACCCAAACTTTGCCATTGGCCGGTGAGGATTTTGACAGCTTTGCCCGTTTCGCAGGCTATCAAGAGACGGCCGCTTTTGAAGCCGATTTAATGCGCCATTTGGTTTATGTCACGCAGGAATATGGCAAGTTGTTTGAGCGCGCCGAAAGCCTGTCGGCTGAGACCGGTAATTTGGTGTTCACCGGCGCCGAGAATGATCCGGAGACGTTGCATACATTGACCAATATGGGGTTCCGGCGAGCCGGTGACATCTCGACGCTTATTCGTGGCTGGCACGCGGGCCGATTAAAAGCCACACGGACGGCGCGAAGCCGTGAAATTTTAACCCGTTTGCAGCCGAAAATTCTTACCATATTGTCGCAAGCCGCCGACCCTGACGATAGTTTTGTGCACTTTCACAATCTGCTGGAAAGCCTGCCGACCGGCGTGCAGATTTTTTCTCTTTTCCAGTCCAATCCGCAGATTTTGGCCTTGCTGGGCGATATTGTCTCATTGGCGCCGCGACTGATTGCCTTTTTATCCAACAATGGTCGTTTGGTGGACATGCTGATTTCGCACACGCCAGCCAGCGATGAGATGGCAGTGTTGGTGCAAGATGAGGCGGCGCCTTTTGAAGATGTGATGGAAGAATTGCGCCTGCAAGTGCATGAAGGCATGTTCAGCACCGGAACAAAGGTGCTGGCTGATCCGGTGATGGCGGCCGATCATGGCGTGGCCTATACGCGCTTGGCCGAACAGGCGATTGCCGGACTTTTGCCAGCCGCCATAAAGGATATGCAGCGCCAATATGGTAGCGTTGAGGGCGCTGAGTTCGCGCTTCTGGGCATGGGGAAATTGGGCAGTTGTGAAATGACCCTGCAGTCAGACCTCGATATGATTATGATTTGTGATTGCGACGACTTTTCGCGCTTTTCGAATGGTGAAAAATCCATCGACGCCGATACATGGTTCAGCCGTGCGGCGCGGCGTTTCATCAGCGGCCTGTCGGCACCAACGGCGCAGGGCCGCCTGTATGAGGTTGATATGCGCTTGCGCCCCTCGGGCAATGCTGGCGCTTTGGTCAGTAAAATATCTGGGTTTGTTGACTATCAAAACAATCAGGCGTGGAGCTGGGAACACCTGGCGCTGACACGGGCCCGTGTGCTGACCGGCGACAAGCCATTGGCTGAAAAATTAAATACCGCGCTTTATGAGATTTTGTCTTTGCCGCGCGATGGTGCGTCTCTGGCCAAAGACATTGAAGATATGCGGGCGCGGTTGTTGCAGCACAACCCAATGCGCGGGCCTTATGATATTCGTCGCGGCAAGGGCGGTTTGGTGGAGCTTGAATTCGCCTGCCAGTCTTTGCAATTGGCGTGGGGGTGTCAGCATGATGGGTTAATCGGCGCCCGCAGTTTAGCGCAATTAATTGCGGATTTGCATCAGGCCGAGATATTGAGCGCAGCCGACTATGACGGCGCCCGCCATGCGGCGCAGTATTTTGCCACACTGCGGCAAATTGCCAGCCTGTGTTTGGAAGATAATGAAGAAAATCCGGCGATTGGCATTGAGAACCTTCTGCTGGAGGCGGTAAATGAGCCAGATATGGGGCGTTTGCTGGCCAGTTTGGCGGCTCATCGTGGCTTTGTTGAGAGGCTTTTGTCCAATAGTTTGGCGGCCATTGCAGCGACCAATCAGCATTGACCGACCTGTTAACAAGCTGTAGCTTTTTAACTCAGTAACTGGGGAGAGGTTTCGACAATGAATTTTGATTTTTCTGATGATCAAAAAATGCTCAAAGACCAAGCGCGCAAGTTTCTTGATGACAAATGCACGCTGGCCGATGTACGCAAAATTTTAGAGAGCGACGCCAGCCATGACGACGCCGTTTGGCAAGGTTTGTGCGAGCTTGGGTTCGCTGGTGCTGCTATACCGGAAGCCTATGGCGGACTTGGCTTGGGGGCTCTGGAACTCTGCGTTCTGGCTGAAGAGCTTGGCCGTTGTGTTGCGCCTGTTCCGTTTAGCTCGTCCATTTATTTGGCGGCAGAAGCGCTGAAACTTTTCGGCTCTGAAGAGCAGAAACTGACATGGTTGCCGAAAATTGCCAGCGGCGAAATCATTGGCACGATTGCCGCAACCGAAGGTGCGCAAGCGCCCTCACCGAATAGTGTCAAAAGCAAATTTTCCAACGGCAAATTAAGCGGCACAAAAATTCCTGTCGCTGATGGCGAAACCGCCAGCGTTGCTATTGTGTTGGTCAACACCGGTGGCAGTGGCGAGCAAGCCTTGTCTTTGGCGGTCGTTGATTTGACCGATGCCAGTGTGACCCGCAGTCCTGTGAACACAATTGACCCAACACGTGGCCATGCGGAAATTATTTTCGACAACACGCCAGCCGAATTGCTCGGCAATGAAGGCGAGGGCTGGTCAGCTTATAAGCGCGTTGAAGCGGGCGCTGCTGTTTTGGTGGCGTTTGAGCAAGTTGGCGGAGCTGAAGCGGCGCTCAATATGGCCAAGGAATATGCCCTTGATCGCTATGCCTTTGGCCGTCAAATTGGCTCTTATCAGGCGATTAAGCACAAATTGGCAGACATGTATGTGAAGCTCGAATTGGCTCGGTCTAATTGCTATTATGGCGCCATGGCGCTGTCGAGCGATGCCAGTGATTTAGAAATTGCTGCCGCGACAGCTCGCATTGCCGCCACTGAAGCCTATCGCTTCGCGGCGCAGGAAAATATTCAAACGCATGGTGGTATTGGGTTCACATGGGAAGCCAACCCGCAATTCCACTATCGGCGTTCGAAACTTTTGGCCTTGTCGCTAGGTAGCGCAAGCCGATGGAAAGACAGGCTCATTAGCGAGCTTGAGAAAAGTAATGTGGCGTGAGCTGAACATCTGCTGCAGCCAGCACATGAATAAGTATATGAGAGGAAGTTAAAATGGATTTTAACGACACACCCGAAGAAGCCAAATTCCGCAGCGAAGTTCGGACATGGCTTGAACAAAATGCAAAATTACGCGATCCAGCATCAGCCAAAGCCGGACGTTCTGAGAAATCAGAAGCCGAGCGCCTGGTGCGGGCCAAAGAATGGCAGGCCAAGAAAGCCGCCGCCGGTTACGCCGCCATCACATGGCCAACCGAGTTTGGTGGCCTTGGTGGTACGCCCATTCAGTCGGTAATTTACTCGCAAGAGGAAGCCGCTTTTGAAGTGCCGCGTGGGTTCTTTGAAATCGGCCTTGGTATGTGCATTCCAACGATGATGAAATGGGCCACCCCTGAGCAGAATGAGCGCTATGTCAAACCTGCGCTTTATGGCGAAGAAGTATGGTGCCAGTTATTCTCAGAACCAGCCGCAGGGTCAGACGTTGCGGGCTTGCGCACCAAAGCCGAAAAAGACGGCGATGAGTGGGTCATCAATGGCCAAAAAGTTTGGACATCGGGCGCGCATTTTTGCGATTACGGCATTATCGTTACCCGTTCAGACCCAACCGTGCCTAAGCACAAGGGGCTGACCTTCTTCTTCCTCGACATGAAAACACCGGGCATTGAAATTCGTCCGATTAAACAAATGTCAGGTGACTCTGGGTTTAACGAAGTGTTCTTTAATGATGTACGTATTCCTGATAGCCAGCGTCTGGGTGATGTCGGTGAAGGCTGGAAAGTATCGCTGACGACCTTGATGAATGAGCGTCTGGCGATTGGCCAAGGGGCTGGCGTTGACTATGAAGAATTGCTGAAATTGGCGCGCGAAACAGAATTGGAAAATGGCCCAGCCATTAAAGATTCCAATGTGCGCGAAAAAATGGCTGATTGGTATGTGCAGTCCCAAGGTTTGAAATATACTAAATTCCGCACACTAACGGCTCTGTCAAAAGGCCAAGTGCCGGGCGCGGAAAGCTCAATTGGTAAAATTGTGTCGGGCCCGAAAATGCAGGATTTGGCGTCATTTGCCATGGATATTCAAGGGCAGGGCGGCATTATGCAAGATGTCGACGAAAGCCCAATGGCCGGTGCCTTCCAAAATCAATGGATTGGCGCTGCTGGTTACCGGATTGCCGGTGGTACGGATGAAATTTTGCGCAATATTGTGTCCGAGCAAGTGCTTGGTCTGCCGCAAGACATTCGTGTCGACAAGACTGTGCCATTTAATGAATTGGCGAGCAGCAAAAAGTCATAAGC
>CALEFA010000051.1 GCA_937876775.1 uncultured Rhodobiaceae bacterium
TTGATATTAATGTTCCAACACTTGGCGAATCAGTCAGCGATGCAACGATTGCCCGTTGGATAAAAAAGGCTGGCGACGCGGTCGCTGCAGATGAGCCGATTGTTGAGCTGGAAACGGATAAGGTGACATTGGAAGTGCCGTCACCGGTTGCTGGCAAGCTTGGCGAAATCATCGCTGCCGAAGGTGAAACGGTTGAAGTTGGTGCGCTTTTGGCGCGAGTTGAAGAAGGCGCGGCAGGTGCTAAACCAGCTCCGAAACAACAAGCACCAAAACAAGAGGCACCAAAATCAGCGCCAGCAAAAGCGGCCGATGACACCCCGGCCCCGGTTGTGGCGGCGGCATCTGCGCCAGCGGCAATTGACAACTCTGACCTGTCACCTGCAGTGCGGCGGCTGGTTGATGAACATAAACTCAATCCGGCAAATATTGCGGCAACAGGTGTTGGCGGGCGTTTGACCAAGGCTGATGTTTTGGCGGCGATCAACAAGCCGCAGGCGGCACCAGCGCAAAGCGTCACGGCAACTGCAAATGCGCCAACACCACCACGGGCAACGCCGCGGGCGGTTGATGCGGCGCGTGAAGAGCGTGTTCGCATGTCGAAATTGCGGCAGGTCATTGCCGCACGGCTGAAAGCGGCGCAAAATAGCGCGGCGATGCTGACCACCTTTAACGAGGTGGATATGTCATCGCTGATGAAATTGCGGGCTGATTATAAAGATGCCTTCGAAGCGGTGCATGAAGTCCGGCTTGGCTTTATGGGTGTGTTTGTGCAGGCGGCCATTCAGGCGCTTCGTGAATTTCCGGCGGTAAATGCCGAAATTGATGGTACTGATATTATCTATAAGAATTACTATAATATCGGAGTTGCTGTTGGCACACCGCAAGGGCTTGTTGTGCCGGTCATCAAAGATGCTGGTGAAATGAGTTTGGCCGATACCGAACGGGCAATCTCGGATTTTGGCCTTCGGGCGCGCGATGGCAAAATTGCGCCTGATGATATGGCTGGCGGCACTTT
>CALEFA010000052.1 GCA_937876775.1 uncultured Rhodobiaceae bacterium
AATGAAAATGCGCGCACTGCGCTGCGAATAAATCACCACCGCGTCAAACATGGCCTGCCGCAAGGCGTTGGCCACTGGTGGCTCAAAATCTGTGGCGGCCAACGCTTCATACAGCACCGCCTTTTCAACACTTATATTGTGCACCGCTAAAAGCGCTTGCAGATTGCCAGCCAAATGGCTGCCAGCAATATGCAAAACCGGCTTGTCGGCGTGCGCTGGTTGCTGGCTAGCAATTAAATCGGCCAGACTCTCAACATCGCCTGTAGCCTGGACAGCGCGACCAAACCCGGCCGCCAACGCAGCCAGTTGGGTTTGCGGCCCCACTGTATAGGCCGGTAACGCCAACCAGATCGATGCGTTTGAGCCAAGCCGTTGGTGCAAGGCCCGCACGCCATTGGCACTGGTGAAGGCCAAACCTTGGATATGCTCTGGTGATGGCAAGGCGACTTTTTGTGCGACAATAGATATGACCGGCGCAATCACACATTCGTGACCCTGCGCGTTCAGTTGCCGTACCAAGTTCAGCGCATCATCATGTGGTCGCGTAATCAGCAGACGCATGTTAGCGCCCTCGCACCAAATGCGGTTTTTCGGCTTTCAATTGTGCTGCCAATTCATTCCCCAGAGCGGCTGCGTCGGCGATTGATCCGCGCATTTGCCCCTCGGCACAATCGTTCCCCTCATCAGACAAAAGGCGTCCGGTCACAACCAGCTCATCGCCGGAAATTTCCGCATGCGCGGCAATCGGCGTGCGGCACGAACCATCCAAGGCGTTGAGAAAACGCCGCTCAGCAGTCACACAAGCGGCGGTCGCAGGGCAATGCAGCGCCCGCAGCCAAAGTTGCATGTCCTCATCGTCGGCGCGGCATTGCACGGCCAAGGCGCCCTGCCCAGCGGCCGGCACCATCACCTGCGGCGCCAGTGGCACAGCGCCATCTGGCGACAGGCCAAGGCGTTTGAGACCAGCCAGTGCCAAAATTGTGCCATCGAGCCCATCAGCCGCAATCTTACCGAGCCGCGTGCCGACATTGCCGCGCAGGCTGGAGATATTAATATCAGGCCGTGCGTGCAGAATTTGCGCTTTGCGACGCAAAGAGGCGGTGCCAATTTTCGCCCCTTGCGGCAAATCGGCGAGGCCGTTTTTAAGCTCTAAGCCGACCCGTGGCACCAGCACATCGCGGGCATCTTCGCGCGGCAATATAGCGGCAATCACCAGACCGTGTTCATCCTCGGTTGGCATATCCTTCAAACTATGCACCGCCAAATCGAGGGTTGACCGGCGCAGACCATCGTCCAACTCTTGGGTAAACAGCCCCTTGCCGCCAATGTCCGCCAACGGTTTATCGAGAATGGCATCGCCACGCGTCATGATTTCCCGCGCTTTAATCGCCTCATCCGACCAGCCATGCGCAGCAATTAGCGCCTCACGCACTTTTTGCGTTTGCACCAAGGCCAGAGGAGATGCTCTTGTTCCGATTGTGATCTGCCGTTTCATACGCGGTCCTATAATAACTTGGCAATTTGCCTAGCGCATATATAAAGTCGCGTCAAAGGGTTCGCTATCATACCGATGGTCGCAGGCAGAGAGGTACAGAGAAGTTTGGTGATGCAGCACAAAATCGTTTTGGGTATTGAGACAAGTTGCGACGAAACAGCCGCCGCGATTATCCGTGCGCCTATCGACGCCGACGGGACGATTTGTGGCACCGGAGACATCTTATCCAATGTCGTGCTGAGCCAAATCGACATGCATGCCCCCTATGGCGGTGTGGTTCCAGAGTTGGCGGCGCGGGCGCATTTGAGCCAACTCGATCACTTGGTGGCGCAAGCCTTGGACGAGGCCGACATAGCCTTGGACGGACTAGACGCCATTGCCGCCACCGCCGGCCCCGGCCTAATCGGCGGCTTGCTCATTGGCCTGACAACGGCCAAAGCCATTGCCTTAGCGGCCAATAAACCTTTTATCGCAATCAATCATTTAGAGGGCCACGCCCTGACCGTCCGGCTAACCAACGCAACCCGGTTTCCATATTTACTATTATTAGTATCAGGCGGTCATTGCCAATTGATGAGCGTGGAAGGTCTGGGCACCTATCATTGCCTTGGCACGACGCGCGATGATGCCGTCGGTGAGGCCTTTGACAAAGCCGCGAAACTATTACGTCTCGGCTATCCCGGCGGGCCAGAAATAGAAGCGCGCGCCCTAAGCGGTGACAGTAAAGCCTATGCCTTACCAAGACCGCTGATCAATGGGCCTCAAGAGGACGACGACTGCGACTTTTCATTCTCCGGCTTGAAAACAGCCCTGCGCCAGCAAGCCGAAAAACTACAGCCCTTGAGCGACCAACATATTGACGATTTAGCCGCCAGTTTTCAGGCCGCGGTGATGGATTGTTTGGCCGAGCGCAGCGCCAAGGCTATGCGTTTATTCAGCGCCCGTCATGCGCCAGACGATACCACGCCTTGGCCATTTGTGATTGCTGGCGGGGTGGCGGCCAATCAGGCGCTGCGAACGCGGCTGGCTGATGTTGCCGAACAATATGGCTTTATATTGCAAGTAGCACCGCCGGCTTTATGCACAGACAATGCGGCGATGATTGCTTGGGCTGGTGCTGAGCGCCTCGTCGCTGACCGGATGACCGAACAGCCGATGGCAGCGCCCGCACAAGCACGCTGGCCGTTGGCCGATTTAACTGACTAAATTTATCTGACTGTATTAAGACAAAAAAAGCACCGATAGGGGAGGGTCTATCGGTGCTCTATTTTTGGCCGGGAGGGTGGCCATATTGAGTGCATAAGGGAGGGAGACGCACTCATCTTTTTCTAAAAGCCGGGAGGAGGCTTTTAGATAATTGTAATCCCAGCGACCCCTTGGGTGACCAAGGCCACGCCATAGAGCGCCAGAAGACCTTTAACAACAGTAACGCCGGTGAAGGCTTTCCGTGATGGTTTCAATAAATTGCTCATTGCAGTCTCACTGTTCAGTTCAAATTGGTTACGCGTTTACGTTACAATTATTATATAGGGCATGCCGCCACAAAAAACAATGAATATTTGGCAAATTATTCATTATTTAACGAGATTGTCACATTCACAGATAGACCATTGTTTTTATTGACTATTTTTTTCATAAAAGCGTAAGAAGTCATGGAAAAGTGGGTGTTTCCGGCTTGCAAGCTGATTTTTCTTTGAAATTTTTGTTGAATTTTACCGGCTTTACAGCTCTCGCGGCATTTTTTGGCCAACAATATCGCCGGGAATTGTCGTTGGTGCCACTAACTTACCGTCATTGCGAATAATCAGACCACGCATCACCAAGGTCAGCACACCGGACAGTTCTTGCTCTAATTCTGCCAAGGTTTGATTGGTGAATAATTGTGCATAGCGATATTTTAACGTCGCCGCCTGAATGGCAATTGTCGTTTGCGCCAGATTATCAATGGTAAACTCACCCGAGGCTTGGCCTTCGCGCAAAATACGTTGAAAAGCGCGGCGTTCGCGACGGAAACTTTCGACCTGAAATTGTGGCCGTTCGCGAATAACAATTTGCGCCAACTCCAACACTTTTGCGCTGTTTTCCAGCAAATGGAAGGTATAGCGCAGATCCGCAAAAACAATCTCTTCAAGGCGTTGGCGCGAGCTCCGGTGCGGACATTCCAGCACCGATTCAATCGTCTCAATAGCGCTCAGAGCTTGGCGACGCGCTATTTCTGCGGCAATGTCAATTTTACCTTTGAAAAAACGGTATATATTACCTGGCGACATGCCACAATCACACGCCACTTCGGCAATCGTCGTCTTCGGATAACCGTAGTGACGAAACCGCTGCTCCGCGGCTTCAATGATCTGTTCGCGTGTTACATCTGTTTCGCTCATCGGCGCAATCTAGCATGAAACACTGAACAATCAATAAAATATTCACACACCCACCTGTATAATAGTTTTTGCCGACTTGCATCTAGAGCCCGAGATGGTTATTCAGAAGAATGGAAAAAACCTACTCATATGGGGTGATTGGCGGCGGCGCGTGGGGCACAGCTCTGGCCTGTGTTTTGGCCCGACGCAGCAGTGGCGCCAGCGATGCAACGCAAACGGTCAAACTATGGGCCCGCGAGGCCGAGACGGTTGAAGCGATTAACCGCCATCATGAGAACCGCCCATTTCTGGCCAATGTCCGCTTGCCGGAAAACATTATAGCGACCAGCGACCTAACGACCTTGGCCGACTGCGATATTATTCTCATGGTCGCGCCGGCTCAATTCGCCCGCCCGATTATCGCCCAACTCGCCCCGCTGTTGAGCCGTGACACATCTCTCGTCTTGTGCGCTAAAGGCGTGGAGCGCGGCAGTTTGAAATTCATGTCACAAATGGCTGCAGAATATGTGCCGGCCACTCAGATTGCGGTTTTGTCTGGCCCCAGCTTTGCCGCCGATGTGGCGCGCGGCATGCCAACCGCCGTGACGCTTGCCTGTGCCGATGCAGGGCGCGGCCATGCCCTGTGCCAAGCCATCGGCTCAGCCGGTTTCCGACCTTACCTATCTGGCGACATTATCGGCGCCGAAATTGGTGGCGCCATTAAAAACGTACTGGCCATTGCTTGCGGTATTGTAATTGGCAAGGGTCTCGGCGAAAGCGCCCGCGCCGCCACCACAGCCCGCGGCTTTGTTGAAATGCAACGCCTCGGCATGGCCATGGGCGCGCAGGCCGAAACTTTGGCTGGCCTGTCAGGTTTGGGCGATTTGATTTTGACCTGCGCCAGCCTGACCTCGCGCAATTTCTCACTGGGCCATGCTTTGGGCGAGGGGCAAAAAGCTGAAGATATTCTCGGTCAGCGCGCCTCCGTCAGCGAGGGAGCCATGAGCGCCGAAGCGGTGCGCCTATTGGCTGAAACACACGGTCTGGATATGCCAATTTGTTTGGCCGTTGATAATATTTTAGCTGGCCGCGAAAGCGTCGACACGGCCATTGAAAACCTGCTGGCGCGGCCATTTACCGCCGAAGGCACAAACTAAGTTAGGAACCTAAATGTTTTGTTTAATTTGCAAAGATAAGCCCGACCACGTGCAACTGCGCATGGACAATCGTCCGGCTCATGTTGAGTATGTTTTATCCGCTGGCATTGTCGCCGCCGCTGGGCCGTTTACCTCAGATGATAACGAGACAATGATTGGCACCATGATGCTGCTCAATGTCGACAGCCGCGCCGCTGCCGAAGAGTTCGCCGCCAATGACCCCTATGCCAAAGCCGGTCTGTTCGACAGTGTCGAAGTGTTTGCATGGAAACATTTGATTGGCGGGCTCGACGACCCGAATAAGGCATAGGCGCGATTATGGCTTTCTGGCTTTTCAAATCTGAACCCAACACATGGGGCTGGGACGACCAACTCAAACGTGGTGCCAAGGGCGAGCATTGGGATGGGGTGCGCAATTTTCTGGCCAATAAAAATATGAAACAAATGCGTCTTGGTGATCGCGGCTTCTTTTATCATTCGGTCAATGAAAAACGGATTATGGGGACGGTGCAAATCATCAAGGAACATTACCCCGACCACACAGACCCGAAAGGGCGTTTTGGCATGGTCGATATTATGGCCGTTGAAACCGCCGCCTATCATGTCACTTTAGCGGAAATCAAAGCTGAGCCGAAATTGGAGAATATGGTGCTGGTCAATAATTCGCGCCTATCCGTGCAGCCGGTCTTGGAAAAAGAATGGCGCTTGGTTTGCAAAATGGCTGGACTTGATCCAGACCGTAGCGCCTAAAGCCAATGTGGCTGCCTGCTCGCGGCACGCTGATTTGTCCGCTCAGCGCTTTGGATGAAAAACCGGCGCGTAGCTTCATTCTGCGCGGTGACCAAGCCGATCAGGAAATCGACCTTATTGTCTGGCAGGACGACGGCATTGTCACCGCTTATGTCAATCAATGCCCTCATTTACATTTACCTTTGGAAACCATGCCCGATCAATTGCTCAATTGGGCACAAACGGCGCTTATATGTTCGGCCCATGGCGCGCAGTTTGACCGTACGGGTCACTGTTTCATCGGCCCGTGTGCCGGCGATCGCTTAAAGCGTCTTGATGTCGCCATTGTCGAAGCCGTGAATGCCGACGGGCATATGGTGAAAAACATTGTGCTCAACGGGCCGCTAGAGCTTGCGGGCGACGAGCCGCTTGGGTAAGCTGACAGCCTAAACCCGCCTCAGTGCGGCCCCTTACCAAATCTGGGCCCAATGGCTCATTTCAAAAATAATGAGGAAGCCTATGTCTGATAACCTAATTTTTGATGTTCCTGCCGATATCAGCGCCAATGCGCTGGTCGACGATGCCAAATATCAGCAAATGTATGCCGCCTCAATTGACGACCCCGAGCAGTTTTGGGGGGATCATGGCAAACGCCTCGACTGGATGCGCCCTTATAGTAAGGTCAAGAACACCCATTACGGCAAAGATGAGGTCTACATTAAATGGTACGAAGACGGCACGCTCAACGCCTCGGTCAATTGCATCGACCGGCATTTGCAAAAACGCGGCGATCAGGTGGCGATTATTTGGGAGGGCGATGAGCCCAGCGACGATGCCAAAATCACCTATCGCCAGTTGCACGAGGAAGTCTGTCGTTTCGCCAATGTGCTGAAAGCGCGCCATGTGAAAAAAGGTGATCGGGTTACCATTTACATGCCGATGATCCCCGAAGCGACCTATGCCATGCTGGCCTGCGCGCGTATTGGCGCCGTGCATTCCGTGGTCTTCGGCGGCTTCTCCCCCGATGCCTTGGCCGGACGCATTTTGGACTGTGAGAGCACCTGTATCATCACCGCCGATGAGGGCGTGCGCGGCGGCAAAATCATTCCGCTGAAAGCCAACACAGACGCCGCCTTGGCGCAATGCCCGGATGTTGAAACCGTGGTTGTGGTGCAGCGCACGGCCAATAGCGTAGCCATGCAAGACGGTCGCGATATTTGGTATCACGAAGCAAAAGCCGCCGTTGCCGCCGATTGCCCAGCCGAAGAAATGAACGCCGAAGACCCGCTGTTCATTTTGTACACCTCGGGTTCGACGGGCAAACCAAAAGGCGTTTTGCACACCACTGGCGGTTATATGGTGTATGCCTCAATGACCCATGAATATGTCTTCGATTATAAAGACGGCGATATTTATTGGTGCACAGCTGATGTGGGGTGGGTCACCGGCCATTCTTATATCGTCTATGGGCCGCTGGCCAATGGCGCCACCACGTTAATGTTCGAGGGCGTGCCGAATTATCCTGACAATTCGCGCTTTTGGCAGGTCTGTGACAAACATCAGGTGAATATTTTCTATACCGCACCAACCGCTTTGCGCGCCCTGATGCGCGAAGGCACCGGGCCGGTGAAATCAACCAGCCGCGCGTCTTTACGCTTGCTCGGTTCGGTCGGTGAGCCGATTAACCCCGAAGCTTGGCTGTGGTATCACCGCGAAGTTGGCGACAGCCGATGCCCGATTGTCGACACGTGGTGGCAGACCGAAACCGGTGGCATTCTGATCACCCCACTGCCGGGCGCGACCGCCCTGAAACCAGGGTCAGCTACGCGACCTTTCTTTGGCGTTAAACCCATGTTGGTCGACGCCGACGGCAATGAGCTGACCGGTGCCGCCTCTGGCAATTTATGCATCACCGATAGCTGGCCAGGGCAAATGCGGACGGTCTATGGCGACCATAAGCGTTTCATTGAAACTTATTTCAGTCAGTATCCGGGCAATTACTTCACCGGCGACGGCTGCCGTCGTGATGAAGATGGCTATTATTGGATCACCGGTCGGGTTGATGATGTGCTGAACATTTCCGGCCACCGCTTGGGCACAGCAGAAGTCGAAAGTGCCTTGGTGGCACATGATGATGTTGCCGAGGCGGCGGTGGTTGGCTATCCGCACGACATTAAAGGGCAGGGGATATATTGCTATGTCACCCTCAATGCCGGCCTGTCGGGCGATGACGCGTTGAAAAAAACCTTGGTTCAATGGGTGCGCAAGGAAATTGGCCCCATCGCATCACCCGATTTGATTCAGTTTGCTCCCGGTCTGCCGAAAACTCGGTCGGGCAAGATCATGCGCCGCATTTTGCGCAAAATCGCTGAGGATGATTTTTCCAACCTCGGCGATACATCGACATTGGCCGACCCCGCTGTTGTTGAAGATTTGATTGAGAACCGACAAAACCGCTAGCTACTGCACCGCCCCGCACCATTGTGCGCGTCGCCCGCGATAGGGCTGCGCCAGCTCGGCTTCCAAAAGCGCCTGCGAAAGGCTGACCCCATCAGCCGTTTGGGCAGTCGCCAGAACACGACCGGCATAAGTGCCATAGCGCACATTGACCAAACGCAAGTCATCTTGTTGCAACCACTTAATCGCAAAGTCGCGGGCCAATTTTGCACGCGCTGTTTCAGCCGGACATTTGCCTTTCATCTCTGGCGTATCGACACCCGATAGTCGAATTTTCACCGTCACCGTCTGGTCAAGCCAGATAGGCACACGGGCGCGGAATGTGTCGCCGTCAATCACTTGCAAAACCTCAAAGCTAAACGGGCCAGCTAATGTTTGCGCCGCACGGGCCTGAACCGGAGCGCCGATCAGGACAAGGATCAAAAACAATGAAGAACCAAAGCGTGACATAAACCCTCCGTGCTCGCAATGGGAGGTTGTTTCTAAAACCACACGCAAAGCGCGAGTGCTGGGGCGCGCAGCCCTCATTCACTAAACTATTATGAATTATGAAAATAAGATACTAACTAACAGTTGAATAATCGGTGCCGACGACGGGGCACGGATTATTTCCGTTAGCAATCAGAGGCCTTAAAAATCGGAGACGATGCCAGCCTTTTCCCAATCGCCATAGCGGGTCGGTTCGGGGCCTTCCTGGCCGCCACTTTCCGATGCCCGTTTCCGGACAATATGCGCCGCGCGCCGTGCCTGTGCTTCCTGCAAAGCGCGCGCCGCCGCCTGTTGTTGTTTTTGCTGTGCCGTTGTTTTTTCCATCTGCTTAATATGGATGCTTGCAAGCCATTTGCCAAGATGGTCTAACCGCGACATGAATACGCAATCTAAATCCACTGGCCGTGGCCGCGGCGTTAACGCCAGTCGCCGGGCCGCCGCCTCTATGCTGGCCGCCATCGAACGCGGCAAAACTCTCGACGAGGCGCGCGACAAGCTCGATGGTCTGGCCGATAATGATCGCGCCTTTGCCAATGCCATGGTGTTGTCAGCTTTGCGCCATTACGGCGAAATCGAAATTCTTTTACAGCCCTTCATGAAGCGCCCCATCCCCGGGCGTTCGCATTTGGCGCGCGCGCTTTTATATATTGGGGTCGCGCAGATCGTTTATATGCAGGTCGCCCCCCATGCCGCGATTAATGAAACCGTCGGCGCCACTGGTCGTCGCGAGCAACCATTCCGTGGCCTGATTAACGCCGTGTTGCGACGCGTGGCCGAGGCCGTGCCAATTGCCGCCGACCCGCTTGCTTCTCTGCCGGAATGGATGATCAATAGCTGGCAAACCGCCTATGGCGAAGCCGCCTGCGCCGCCATTGCCGAAAACATCCAGCGGTTGCCAGCTCTAGATTTACAATTCACCTCAGCCGCAGCCATGACCGAATTCATTAACGCCATGCAGGCGCGCAATGATGACAGTGATAGTCCGGCACGCCACCATGTGCTGAACCCCGATTGCCTGCGCCTTGAAAACGCCGGCGCCGTCGAGCATTTGCCATTTTTCGCCGATGGCACATGGTGGGTGCAAGACATTGCCGCCAGTCTCGCTGTGCGGTTGTTGAACATCGCGGCCGACGATGAGGTGCTTGATATATGCGCCGCGCCCGGTGGCAAGACATTGCAATTGGCGGCCCGTGGTGGCCGTGTCACGGCAGTTGATATTTCCGCCAGCCGGATGCGCCGTTTGCAAGAAAACCTGACCCGCACCAAGCTCGAGGCAGACTGCCAAACAGGCGATTTTCTCGACTGGCAGCCGGGGCGGCAATGGTCACATATTCTGCTCGACGCACCGTGCTCAGCGACCGGCACTTTGCGCCGCCACCCAGATTTGAAATTGCACAGACGCGCTGGCAGTGGCGCCTATATGGCCAAACAGCAAGCCGATATGTTGGATAAGGCGGCCGCCCTGACCAAAGCTGGTGGCACGCTGATGTTTTGCGTTTGCTCGCTAGAGCCGGAAGAGGGCGAGGCGGCGGCAGCAGCATTTTTGCAACGCAATCCACGTTTTCATGCAGCGCCGCTGCAAGCCGAGAATTTACCGGCTGGTTTTACCACCGCCATTACCGATGAAGGCTGGCTGCGCACGACACCCGCCATGTTGCCAGAGGCCGGTGGTTGCGATGGGTTTTTCGCCGCCTGTTTCCACAAAAAAGCCGACGCCTAAGCACGCCACGTCTTGCGCCAAGCGGCAAATAAGCATAGTTACAATCTATGAGCTCTGTAAAAATATCGCCGTCCATTCTCTCAGCTGATTTTGCGAAATTGGGCAAAGAAGTGGCCGCCATTTGCGCCGCTGGATGCGACTACGTCCACGTCGATGTGATGGATGGCCATTTTGTTCCCAATATCACCATTGGCCCAGATGTTGTAAAAGCCATTAAGCCGCACGCCAGCAAGCCGTTGGATGTGCATTTGATGATCTCGCCGGTCGATCCGTATATTGAGGCTTTTGCCGCTGCCGGTGCTGATATCATCACCTTTCATCCGGAAGCTGGCCCACATGCGCACCGCACCGCACAGGCCATTAAAGCGGCGGGCTGCAAAGTAGGCGTATCGCTGAACCCGGCAACACCGGTGAGCGTTCTGGATCATTTGCTCAATGACATTGATTTGGTTTTGGTGATGTCGGTCAACCCAGGTTTTGGCGGTCAATCTTTCATCGCCAGCCAGCTTGATAAAATTCGCGACATTCGCAGCCGTATCACCGCCAGTGGTCGGGCCATTGAATTGGAAGTCGATGGCGGCATCAACCGCGAAACAGCTGGCGCCGCCATTGCCGCCGGTGCTGACGTACTGGTCGCCGGCACCGCCACATTCACCGGCGGGCCAAGCGCCTATGCCGATAATATAGCGGCGCTGAAAGCTTGCTCTGATAGCTGATGCGCCGAACCCGCAAGCTGGCCCTGACCATAGATGTACTGACATCGGTAAGCCGCCAATTTCGCGCCGCCATCAAAAATCAATTTTATCGCAGCGCCCTTGGGCGTGGCTTTTGGTTCCACCAACAAGCCGATGATGCGCCAAACGGTGAGGTGTCTTTCGACTATCCGCCGCACTTGCGCCCCGGTTCGGCGGCGCGCGGCGAAGCATGGCTAGCCGGCGATTATAGTCTGCCCGGCGGGCTCATGCGCGACGCCAAGGCACCGGTCTTCTCTCTCTTTGCACCGAGCAGCCAATGGGCCAGTGCTTTGCATAGCTTTGATTGGCTGCAAGATCTTATGGCGGTCGAAGATGACGCCGCGCGCGAGCAGGCTTTGCAACATATTTTGGCGTGGACACAGGCTGATTTCATCTGGAAAAAACAGCCCATGTTACCTGCTGTGACGGCCCGTCGCTTAATGTCATGGAGCGCTCATATACCGGCTTTGCGCCCCTATGGCGACCGGCGTCAATGGGCCAGTATTGAGCTGTCCATGGCCAATCAAGCGCGCTGGCTCGATCTCACCATGAGCCAGGTGAGTGAAGGTGTCCACCGCCTCTATGCCGCCACTGGTCTGGCATTTGCCGGTCTGATTTTGCCGCAACGCGGCGATATTTTGCGCGCCGGCATGGGGCAAGTTGGCCGCGAAATACGACGGCAAATTCTTCCCGATGGCGGCCATATCAGCCGCTCCCCGCAAGTCACGGCTAAGCTTCTGGCCGATTTTATGGCGCTTGACGCGGGTCTCGCACGGCGCAACATCACCCCGCCCAACGGCTTTCAGGAAACTCTGGCGCGGATGAAGACAATTCTCGCCATGCTGTGCCATGAAGATGGCGGCCTCGCGTGTTTTCATGGCGGTCAGCATGTCGACAACCGCACCCTTGCGCCGCTTCTCAAGGGTCACAAGGCCGCCGCCATTGGTTTTGCCCAGCGTAGCGGCTATCAAAAATTAGCGGCTCAAAAAACCACCTTGCTGGTTGATGTTGGCGATGCGCTGAGCGGCGCCGATAGTATCGCCGCTCATGCCGCGCCACTGGCGTTTGAAATGAGCCACGACAAGCAGCGCGTGATTGTCAATTGCGGCCCCAGTAAAACCCGTGGGGCGGCGTGGTCATTGGCCGCCCGCGCCGCCAGCGCCCACTCAACATTAGCCTTTGACGATGGCTCTGAAGCCGTATTTTTAGAGGCCGGCTTGGCGGCACGACAATTGGGGCCGCGCCTATTGGCCGATGATTGGCGCGCCAATAGTCGACGGATTGAAGACCCCACCGGCGTCTGGCTGGAGGCCAGTCACGGGCTTTTCGCGGCAAGCCATGGCGTGCGCCACAATCGTCGGCTTTTCATGGATGCGCAGGGCGAGGATATTCGCGGCGAAGATTTATTATTGCCCGACAAAGCCTCGCCAGTGCGGCGCGGCGCGCGGTTTCATTTGCGTTTTCACCTTCATCCCAGCGTCCGCGCCAGCCTGCAAGGCGGCGGCCAATCGGTGTTATTGATAACCGCCAGCGGTCAAGGTTGGCAATTTCGTATGGCCGGTGAAGAAAATACTAGCCTGCAGATTGAAGACAGTGTCTATATGGGCGAAAGTGACGTGCCCATGCGGTGCCAGCAGATTGCCATCGGCGGCACATTGAGCGAAAACGACACATTAATTAGATGGGGCTTGCGCTATGCAGGCCGCACTGGCAGAAGACGCAAAGCGTCAATATAAAGCGTATTGTAAGCTTGGTTAGCGAAGAGGAACCCACCATGTCTGATAAAAAACCCATCACCCGCGCACTATTATCGGTTTCCGATAAAACCGGCATTGTCGAATTTGCCGGCGTGTTAGCAGCTCATGGGGTGGAGCTTGTATCCACGGGTGGCACCGCTAAATTATTGCAAGACGCTGGCCTCGCCTGCCGCGATGTTTCCGAGCTGACTGGTTTCCCTGAAATGATGGATGGCCGCGTTAAAACCCTGCACCCAAATGTTCACGGCGGTCTGTTGGCCATTCGCGACAATGACGCCCATGTGGCGGCCATGCAGGCACATGATATTGTCGCCATTGACTTATTAGTGGTTAATTTATACCCATTTGAAGCCACCGTCGCCAGCGGTGCTGATGCTGAAACATGTATTGAAAACATCGACATTGGCGGGCCGGCGATGATCCGCGCGGCCGCCAAAAATCACAATGATGTGGCGGTTGTTGTCGACAATGATGATTATCAGGCCATTCTCGACGGCCTCGCCAATGGCGGCACAGATTTGGCGCAGCGTCAGCGTTTGGCACAAAAAGCCTATGCGCGCACCGCCGCCTATGATGCGGAGATTTCCAATTGGATGGCCGCACAGCTTGATGTTGCCATGCCAGCCTATCGGGCCTTTGGTGGCCAGCTCCAGCAATCATTGCGCTATGGCGAGAACCCACACCAGCAAGCTGGTTTCTATGTCGGCGGCGCGGCGCGTGCCGGTGTCGCCACCGCCCAGCAAGTGCAGGGCAAAGAACTGTCTTATAATAATATCAATGACACAGACGCCGCCTATGAGCTGGTCGCCGAATTTGGCACCGACATTGGCCCGGCTTGCGCCATTATCAAACATGCCAACCCGTGCGGCGTGGCGCTTGGCAGTTCATTGCCTGACGCATTCGCCAAAGCCCTGCGCTGTGATCCGGTTTCGGCCTTTGGCGGCATTATCGCCATGAACCAAACTTTGGATGAAACCACAGCCAAGGCCATTACCGAGATTTTCACCGAGGTGATCATCGCGCCCGACGCCGATGCGGCAGCGCGCGAGATTATCGCCGGTAAAAAGAATTTACGCTTGCTCTTGGCCGGCAGCTTACCAAACCCAGGGGATCGCGGCATGACCATTCGCAATGTCGCCGGCGGCTTCCTTGTGCAAAACCGTGATAATGGCCAGCTTACTGAAACAGCGCTGACATGTGTCACCAAGCGCCAACCCAGCGCCGCCGAAATGCAGGATTTGCTGTTCGCATGGCGTGTCGCCAAACACGTAAAATCCAACGCCATTATTTACGCCAAAGACGGCGCCACCGTCGGCATTGGGGCGGGACAAATGAGCCGCCTAGACAGCTCTCGCATTGCCGCGCGCAAAGCCCAAGACGCGGCCGGCGCCAGCGGAGCGGACACCACGCTGGCCCTCGGTTCAGTAGTCGCCTCAGACGCTTTCTTCCCGTTTGCCGATGGGCTTTTAAGCGCTGCTGAAGCGGGTGCCACGGCGGTTATTCAACCCGGTGGGTCGATACGCGATGATGAGGTGATTGCCGCTGCCGATGACGCTGGGCTGGCCATGGTGTTCACGGGCATGCGCCATTTCCGTCATTAGATAATTAATTCGTTGCGCTGACGCACTGGCTTTGCGCCGCCTCGCCCCAAGCGTGCAGCTGCGGAAATGCCTCAACCGCCTTTTTCCAATTGGCTGGCGCTTGCGGGCGCGAAAAGACTTTCGCGCGCATGGCGCAAGCGCTTTCCGCCTTATCCAAGGTCAGAAAAATCGTCGCCAAACCAACACGCGCGCCCATGCCAACCGGATCATCAGCTGGCGTGCGCCGCGCCAAACTGGCCAAAGCGCGCGCCGCCTCTAATCCACGGTCGGAAGCGGCCAAAGCAGCCGCGCGCAAAAACCATGCATTGGGTCGACGCGGAAACTCCTTGGCCAAAGCGTCGGCCAAATCCAGCGCTTGCTGAGGTCGCTCGGCGGTCAGATTAAACGCAATCAACGCCTCCAACAAAACGGCTCGCGGACGACCCTGCAAACCGTCTAACCCCAAGTTAAGGAAATCATAGTAATCGGCCAAACTGCCGTCAGCCTGCATCTCATCAAGCCGTTTCTTCCATTGTCCCAACACCAAGGCAGCGCGTCCCTCATCGGCGGGGTCAAGCAAAGCAGTAAGCCGGTCAGCGTCATTTTTACCGATCAAATAACGCAGGGCTTGCGGCACAAGCGGGCGCGTATCGCCGCCCTCGGCTTCAAATGTGCCCCAAGCAATGCCGAATTTATCACCGTCTAAATCGCCCTTAAGCGCCAAATCAATAGCTGCCCGATGCACCGCCAACCGATCGCCAGATAAGCAACCCGGCGGGCATTGACTGTTCAGCCACAGCCCATAAAGCACCTGCCCGCCTTGCGCTTGCTTGCGCAGACGCTTGCTCGGCGGAGCCTTTGCCGCGCCATCAACCACCGCCTGCGCCAATAAACGCACCCGCATGCCCAAGAATAATTGATAGGCTGGCATCTCCGGCCCAAACCCCGACAACAACCGATCAGCCGCCGCCCATTGCCGCTCAGCGGCGGCTTGACGTGCCAGAACAATTCGCGCCCGCATGGCCAATACTGGCGCCAAAGCACTCGGGTCTGGTGACGTCAGTGGCGCATTCTGAAAGTTCTTCGCCAACGCCAAACGCGCCGCATTGGGCGGCTCTTCGCTCGACAATTGCGCCAGCACAATCAGCTGTTCAATGCGTGTGCGTTCCGGCCCATCGGCCAGCCCCACCAATGCCGCACGCAGATGCGTTAGCGCCAAGGTCAAATCCCCAAGGCCGATTTGACTGGTCCCCATTTGATAATCCACCTGCCGCCTCAAAGCGGCTGGAAGATGTGGGTAATAAGGTTTAACGCCGCGCCACCCCTCGCGCACGACAGTATATTTTTGCGTCGCAAACCCATTGCGCATCTGCCGCAAACCTGTCCCCGGCTGATAGTCCAATGCCTCCAGCAAAGTTCGATCGCCAGCCACCAAGGCTAAGGCCTGACGCAAAATCACCGGCTCAGCCTGCATTGCCGGTTGTAAAATCACCGCGATTTCGTCGGCTGGGCGCGCCGCCTGAATGGCGCTGATCGCCGCTTGCAAGGCAGTATTACCGGCGGCGCCACTAGTGACTGAACGCGGCGCTTGGCCATCGCCGCTCTCGCCATTATCGCCATTGTCGCCATCAGCAATCAAAGCCGGAAGCGGCGGTTGAAAACCGGGGGCCGAGATGTCGTCGAAAAATGCCTGCACAGCAGCCTGAAACTGACCGGCGTCATTGCGTTTGAGAGACGATAAAAGCCGCTCAAGCGTCGCTTGTGCCTGCGCCACATTGCCATTTTCAACCTGCGCCACCGCCATCCCATACATGGCACGTTGCACCAGAACCGGATGTTTGAACTCAAAGGTCAATTTTTGTAAATCAGCCCGCGCCGCAATTAACGCTTGGCGTTTTTCATTGGCGCTAATATGGCGCACAGCGCGCGCCAACTGACCCCAAGCGGCCGCATAGGCACTGGCGACGCGCAAGCTTTCAATATCGCGCCATAAATCGGACGACAATAAATCCTCAAAAGCAAATTCATCGCCGCGCACATTGGCTTCCGCCAGATCGCGCATGCGGTGCATTTTTTCTGCCAAAAGTGTTGCTTGTTGGTCAAAGGGCGCCAATTCCAGTGGCCCCATCGGGCTGTCATAGCACGCCTCCATGGCGACAGAATATTTGTCCATTGCCTTCAGCAAGGCGCTGGCCTTTTCTGGCGTCGCCGATAAGTCGGCCAAAAGCCTGTCCGGCGCCGCTTCAAATAAAGTCGGCACAGGTGGGCAGTCGGCCTGCGCTGGCGCCACCAAAAGCAGCAATAAAATACAAATCGCGCCGCCCAAGCTGGCGCGCAAATTTTCACCATTCGGAAAACGTCGCATATCCGCTACTCCAAATTGGCCAGAAACGGCGCCAGCTCATCATGGAACCGATCATCGAAAATTAGCAAAGCCAGCGTTTTCATCAACTGACGCTCATCCGATAAAGTGGCCGCCGTGCCGCCACCCAGTTTGGCAAGACGGCGAAATGACGCCATCGCCCCTTGTTGATTGAGGTCAATGCGATCTTCGGTTGGCGTCACCCGACCGAGATAGGCGCGATTGGCTTCGACCCGACTATCAAGCAAGGACACCCGACCGCCTCGGCTTTTCATCCGCTCGACAATTTGCGCGCCCTCATTGGCTTCGCTGCGGTGCGGTGGGGCGTCACCAATAATAATCACCACCCGCTGTGCGCCAACACGCCAAGCAATTTTATTTTCAGCTACGCGCAAAGCCTCAACCACCGCTTCGGGAATATCGCCGCCGCCGACAGCGTCAATACCGGCCATAAATTGACGCGCTTTTAAAATGTCAAAACTTGGCTGCGATATACGGGTCACAAATTCATGGTCGCTGTAATCGCGATAGGCGATAATGCCAAAACGCGCCAAGGGCACAAGATTGCGTACATAGCCAGCTAATTGTTGCATGCGTTCGCGCACGCTGCGGTGCACCCACACCATTGAGCCAGTGGCATCAATGGCGAACACCACATCAATACCGGTCTTTTGCAAATGTTCGATATAATCAGCGAAACTTTGCGGCACGCCGGAAATCAACCCGCCGCCGGGCAGGGCGCGCTGTGTCACCGCTTGCGACGGCTGCGGCATGGCCGGGGCAATCGCCGCCATGGTTGCATTATCCATCATCATATCATTGAAATCTGTGTCTAGCGGCACTTCCAGTAATTCCGACAAATCCAATTCGGCCTCGGCTTCGCGGATTTCATCAACCGGCTGCTGTTGTGACAGATCAAGGTCAACCTCCTGCGGGCCGTCACTGGCCGCCGACACGACAACGCTTTCGGTCTGTGAGCCGCCGCCGCGTTCACCGCCAAACAGCAACACAAGAACAATCGCCACGACGATGAAATGCAGCGCCAAAGACAAGGCAAAAAATGTCAGCCACCAACGCCGCGACAGGCCCAAAAGCCGCCGCCGCATGGTTTGGAACAGCCCGCTCTCAGACATTATCGCGCCCCTTCACCGTCGTCGTAAAACTCCGTCTTAATGCGTATTTCGCCGACCCCCGCCCGCGCCATAGCTTGGCGGAAATCCAATAGCGCCTTGGCGTGGGCGCGCCGGTCTGCAACCAGCTCAATAGTCAGCCCCTGCTCGCCGACTTGCTTTTCGGAAAAATGCGTCACCAATTCGCCAAGCGTCAATGGCGTCTCGCCAGTCAGATAAAATTGATCATCACTGCGTAGCCAAACCGACAGGCCGGTCGCCTCATACGCCATATCGACCTTAGAGCGAGCCACTTCGATTTGCTGCGGGTGATTGGTGGTCGGACGTCCGGCGACCAGAACAAATAGGATCAAGAGAAACACAACATTGATCAGCGGTAACAGATCAATCGATTTAATTTCGCGGCGTGTGTGTTGCAGCTTCATCGCGAGTCCTAAAAGTCGGCCAAATCAATGTCGAAGACATCGCGCTCTATGGTGACAGATGTCGCGCCGGCTTTGATCAGCACATCCATTGTGTCCATAACCATTTGCACATCGGCCTGACCGGCTGGCATAACAACAAATAATTGCTCGGCATCTTGCGCCACCCGCTGGCCGACATAAGAGCTGATTTGCTGGGCGTCACTAAGCGCGCCATTGAGCTGCAAAGCACCGTCGGCGGCGAGGGAAATAATCGCCGGTTGGCTGCTGCCCTGAACACCGCCACTGCCGCGTGGCGGGGCGAGCTGTGCTTGCGAAAATTGCACAAAGTCAGAGCCCAATAAAAAGAACAACAGCAGCAGAAAGATCATATCAATCAGCGGCGTCAATCCCATAATGGCAGGCTTGCGGCGGGCGGTGTCGAGGTTCACTGCTGGTTTGCGCTCTCACTACGCACCAAAATATCCGACAGCGCGTCCTCAACCAAATCCCGCACATCATCGACCGCATTGTTCAAAATTGCCGATAACATAGAAAATGGCAAAGCCACCGCCAGACCAAAGGCGGTGGTCAAAAGCGCCTCCCAAATACCAGAGGCCAAAATCGCTGTATCAGCGCCGCCGCCGCCCTGACCGACACCCTGAAAAGCAACAATCATGCCCAAAACCGTGCCCAAAAGACCGAACAAAGGGGCCGATGCGGCAATCAACTCAAGCACCCAAATATTGCGGCTCAAATGGCGCAATAGATACTGCGCCCGTCGGCTTAACTCTTCGCGTAACAAGGCCGATGTCATGGCGCCGCTCTGCGCTTGGGTGATTGCAAAGGCCAAAAGAGCCGCCGCCGGATGCGTCAATGTTGATAATGTCGGTGCCGCCACCTCGCCGTTTCGATAGGTAGATAAGGCCTCGGTCAAATGTTTGGGGCGCCAAATATCCATGCAATAGAATTGATAGAGCTTCACACCGGCGATCGGCAGACCAATGGCTGACAACAGGGCTATCACCCATGTCACCACGCCGCCCTTGTCAAATAACAAAGTCCAAAACCCCGGCTCTGCGGGCGCCTCTTGGGCGAAGGCGGCGGGCACAAAGGCCCATAAAAAAGCGCATAGAATGACCGCAGAAAATCCGGCCGACTTTAGAAAATTACGAGACAACAGCATAAGAACCTCCACACGAAAGCTAAATACTAAAGCGAAAAAAAAACGCCGCCAGTAAATTCTGACGACGTTCTTATTTTTCTCACTTCAAAGCGATGGCTATAGCGAACGAGCAACCAGCATCCGCATAATCTCATTCGAACCGCCATAAATCCGCTGCACGCGGGCATCAGTATACATACGGCTAATCGGATATTCATCCATATAGCCATAGCCGCCAAAGAACTGCAGACAAGTGTCGATGACTTCACATTGGCGTTCGGTTACCCAGAATTTGGCCGCAGCAGCTGAGTTGGCATCAAGCTCGCCTTTCAACAATTGCATGGTCAATTGATCAACCATAGCGCGCGCCGCCATCCATGTGGCTTTGCACTCGGCCAATTTGTATTGCGTGTTTTGATAGTCGAAGATCGCATTGCCGAAGGTCTTGCGCTCGCGCGTATACTCAACAGTAATGTCGATCGCCCGCTCCATGGCGCCCAAGCCTTGTGAGGCAATGATCAAGCGCTCGGCAGGCAATTGCTGCATCAACTGATAAAAGCCACGGCCTTCTTCGCCGCCTAGAACGCTGGTGGCCGGCACTTTAACATTATCAAAGAACAATTCAGATGTGTCGGCGGCATGTTGGCCCATTTTTTCGAGATTGCGACCGCGCGCAAAACCTTCTGTGCCATTGGTTTCAACCAGCACCAGCGAAATGCCTTTGGCGCCTTGGCTTGGGTCGGTTTTGGCGACAACAATCACCAGATCGGCGTGCTGACCATTACTGATAAAGGTCTTCGAACCATTAACGACATATTGATTGCCCTCTTTCAGTGCCGTGGTTTTCACAGACTGCAAGTCGGAACCCGTGCCTGGCTCCGTCATAGCAATGGCGCAGACCATTTCACCGCTGGCCATTTTTGGCAAAATATGCGCCTTCTGCTCATCTGTGCCATAGGCGTTGATATAATGCGCGCAGATCAGCGAATGCACCGTATTGCCGAAACCGACAACCCCTGTGCGTTCCATTTCTTCCACCAAAATCGCTTCATGGCGATAGTCGCCACCAGCGCCGCCAAACTCTTCCGGAATGGAAGCGCACAGCAAACCAGCAGCGCCCGCTTTATTCCAAGCTTCGCGATCGACGATGCCCTGTTTGGTCCATTTTTCAGAATGGGGTGCAAATTCGCGCGTGTAAAATTTATTAACCGCGTCTTTGAAAATCTCAAGATCTTCGGTCATCCACGGTGGATTATATGTATCAAGCATGTTTTTAACTCCCTAACTGACCATGACTATAGGGGGAGACGAAAGGGTCGGCAAGATTTAAGGCCGCGACATGTTGTGCCTATTTTCCGGTGAATTTTGGCCGTCGTTTGTCTTGAAAAGCGGTGACCGCTTCCTGATGGTCCGCGCTCATATTGGTTAGCGCCTCATAGCCCATGGCGGTTTCCATGGCCTGCACCGCCATTTGCCGCAGTGGCATATTAACAATGCTCTTGGTCCAATTGATCGACTGAGTGGCACCATTAGCCAGACGCTCAGCCAGCTCATAGGCGCGCGGCAATAACGCATCCGGTGCCAAGAGGTGATTAACCAACCCCAATCGATAGGCTTCTGCCGCCGGTATCATATCGCCGGTCATTAAATATTCTTTAGCTCGATTGAAGCCGATAAGTTGCGGCCAGATCAGCGCCCCGCCATCACCAGCCACTAGGCCCATGGCAACATGCGGGTCGCCAATTTTGGCCGTCTCCGACAGCATCACCACATCGCACAGCAAAGCAATCGATGCGCCAAGGCCAGCTGCTGGCCCATTAACAGCACTAATGATTGGCTTTTCCAATTCCAACAGACCCATGACAATGGCTTTGGCATCGGCGCCAATGTCGGCGAATTTTTTCGGCTCATCGATCATTTCTTGGAACCAATCAATATCGCCGCCGGCGCAAAACGCGCCACCAGTGCCGGTCAGCACAAATACATCCGCCTTGTCATATTGAGCCGCGCGAAACACATGCGCTAAATCTTCGTGCATTTGTTCGTTCACCGCATTAAACGCCTCAGGCCGGTCAATGCGAATGGTTGCCACATTGCCGCGCGCCAAGTCTGCATGGCGTTCAATCGTCAACGTGTCATATTTGGCTTTAAATCCGTGGCTCATTGGCATCTCTCGCTACAATTGCATGGTCTCATGATAACCGCCCAGCATTACCCGACCGACCAACTCATAGGTGCTGGCACTGGCAATCATATGTTGGGTCATGGTTTCAGCATCGCGCAACCGCCGCTGTATCGGCGAGCATAAATATACCGATGTGCCTCCCGCGAGGTCGTGGATAATCCGCACGACAGCCACTGATTGACGTACCGCATGGGTCGAAACCAGCCGCAAATCCGCCCTTTTTTCCGGTGTCACCTCAACGCCGGCGCAAACGTCCTGCCAAATTTCTCCCAAAGTATCGCGATACAGAAGCCGCGTGGCGCGCAAGGTCGCTTCGGCTTGCGCCAATTGGCTTTGCACACCGCTTTTCTCCGCCAAAGTGCGGCGCTCACCGGCACCTTTCTTGACCCCGACGAACCGCGTGAAATCTTCAATCGCCGCCCGCGCATTGCCCAGCGCAACCGCCCCGACACCGGCCGCCAAAAAGGCAAAATACGGCATTTGATATAATGGCCCATCATGCCATGGCAGATCTTTACCAATCGCATAGCTATGGGCGACGGGAATCCGTGCTTGGCTCAACTCAACATCGCCCGAAGACGTGCCCTTTAACCCTAAAGTATGCCATGTATCGTGAAACTGTATAAGCTCACGAGGCGCCATAACTAGCCGCATTTCTGCGGTTTTTAGGTCATCATCAGGGTTTTCAGTCAGCAAACAACCAAGGCCGATATAGTCGGCATTGGCCGAACCGGAAGCCCATGCCCAGCGGCCCGAAACGACATAATCGTCGCCATCGCGATAGCCACGGCCATTGGGCGCAAAAATGCCGCACGTAATGCGGTTTTCAGCGGCAAACATGGGTTGCGCAATGTCCGCTTTGATGAACGCCGACCCGAGCGCCGCCGTCGCGCCAATCATGCAAACCCAGGCGCTGGCCGCATCATATTGCGCCAATTGTTCCAAGCGGGCCATGCCGTCGACCGGTGACAGCTCATGGCCGCCCAAATCACGCGGCACAAACATAGAAAACATACCTTGCGCCGCCAGTTGACGCGCAAATTCAGCTGGCAACCGCCGCCCCGCCTCAATCTCATCCGATAGGCTAGCGGCCTGCAGGCACACCGCATCAAATTGTTTCGTGCTCAAGGCTTGTTGTTGCATTAAGTCTCTCCTCTTGCCAAAGCTTATGACAAGAAGATGTGGTTTGCAAAGCGCTAACCGACGTCGAGATCAATCCACAAAGGCGCATGGTCAGATGGCCGTTCCCAACCGCGCCCATCGCTGAGGACTTGATAATCGCTGACCTTATTTGAGAGGTTTGGCGTCACCCAGATATGATCCAGCCGACGGCCACGATTTGACTCAGCCCAATCGCGCGCCCGATAGCTCCACCAGCTGTAAAGTTTTTCTTCTGGCGGCACAAACCGACGCGCCACATCATCCCAATCCAGCGTCGCCTGCAGGCCGGCCAATTTTTCAATCTCAATCGGCGTATGGCTTACCGTCTTTTGCAAGGCTTTGGACGACCACACATCATGTTCACCGGGGGCGATATTAAAGTCTCCCAAAATGACCGATTGCAGTGTCGCCTTTTGCTTGGCCTGCGCCTTAAAATTTTTGGTCATCTGCGCCAGAAAGGCCATTTTGTGAGCAAATTTTTCATTGATCTGCGGGTCCGGTTCGTCACCCCCTGCTGGCACATAAAAGTTATGAACGCTTAGCGGCCCCGACGCCGTGTCAAAGATGGTTTCAATATGGCGACCATCGCCCTTCTTGCAATAATCAACAATATGGCTTTCCGCAATCGGCACACGCGACAAGGTCGCCACACCGTGATAGCCCTTCACGCCATTTTTGGCGATATGCGGATAGCCGAGCTTATGCATGATTTTTTCCGGAAAACTATCATTCGGACATTTGGTTTCTTGCAGGCAAATCACATCCGGTGAAATTTCCGCCACCAATTTTTCCACTAAGGGTGCGCGCAAGCGAACCGAATTAATATTCCAAGATACAATACGCATGGCTATCTCCTCGGCGCCGCGATTAAAATAGATTCAAAGTTTGGCCGGTCAACGCCAACGGCCAATGGCCATACTCAAACAAACGATATTTCAGCATCAGCGGATGATTCAACGCGTCTTCGCCCATTTCCATATCATCATTCTGCGCCGCCTCAACCGCCGCCGCAGCCAGCACAAGCGCCGCCCCATGCGCCGCTTGCTGGCCAGCGCCGACCGCTAAATCGATAATATGGTCAGGCAATTCATCGGCCATATATAGCGCTTCTTCAGCCATTTCGCGCAACACGTCACTGAGCTGAGCGGCCAAATGCGATAACATTACACCAAGCCCTTCCTCGCTCACGCCGCGCAGGGCCTGATCAAGCAAAGCAGCGCGCAATTGCTCTTCGGCCTCCCAAGCTTGTGTATTCATATCAAGGGTTTCCGAGGCGTCTAGCGCATCGTCCCAATTCAACACGGCGATGGCATCGGCGTGCGGATAGCCCAGCGTATCTAGATAGGCGCGCGCGATTTGCTTGGTCTCCTCGCCAAATGGCTCGCCCAATGAGGCAAACCACGGCGCCCGCACCGCCTCTTGCGCAAATTCGCGCAAGGCTGACAAAACCGGTATTTCAGCCTCAAGGGCCAAAAGATTTTCCGCGCTATCGTCCCAGTCGGAACCATTGCCATATTCGCTCATTTACTCTTCACTTTCATCTTCTTGTACAAAAAACCTTGAATTGGGCAGGCTGTCGACCACGCGCACTTCGGTGAGAGCAAATTGCGTCACCAAATTCTGCGCATCGGTAATTTGCCAACCAATGAGACGCATTGTCGGATGCTCAAAAACCAAGGTCATGAGACCCGCCGTTTCGCCGTCATCGCCATCGACCAATGTCACTTGAGCGCGACCGCCCTCAATTAAAATTTCCTTCACATTGGCCGGTGAAATCGGCTTATCCCAAACATCACGCATCAACTGCAACGGCGTCACCGAGACCGGATAACGATTGGCTTCAGCGCCGGGCGCCTCTTGCACGCTAATCCATGGCCCCGACACAGTAATAATGCTTTGCGCCTCGTCCTCATAGGCAAACCGCATTTTGTCGGGCAAGGCGAGGGCGAATGTGCCGCGTAAAAGCCCGCCATTGGGGGCGCGTTGCAAGAACCGACCCGTCTGCGGCGGCAGCGCCAGAAACGCTTGGCGCAATTGCGTTAGGCTCAGCTCTGGGGGCGGTTCAGCCGCTTGCGCTGGAGTGATGATAAGCCCACAGGCCAGCGTCAGCATGGCGCAAAACCGGCCTAAAGAACTGCCAAAAGGGATCAATGTTTGCCTGCCAAAATCTCGCGCTTGCCGGCGTGGTTGGGTGGACTGATGACGCCCTGTTCTTCCATTTGCTCAATCAACCGCGCCGCGCGATTATAGCCAATTTGCAAACGACGCTGAACATAACTGGTCGAGGCGCGGCCATCGCGGGTGACAATTGCCACCGCCTGATCATACAGGCTGTCGCTCTCTCCGCCACCGCCAAGCAAATCGGCAATCTCCTCAGGCGGCTCTTCGGTCACCTGTTCAATATAATTTGGCACCGCTTGTTTTTTCAAGAAGCTAACGACTTTTTCGACCTCTTCATCCGATACGAACGGCCCATGCACACGCTGAATGCGCCCGCCGCCGCCCATGAATAGCATATCGCCCTGTCCCAATAATTGCTCCGAGCCCTGTTCGCCCAGCACCGTGCGGCTGTCGATTTTCGAGGTCACTTGAAACGAAATCCGGCTAGGGAAATTAGCCTTAATAGTGCCGGTAATCACATCGACAGAAGGGCGCTGGGTCGCGGTAATCAAGTGCACGCCCGCGGCCCGCGCCATTTGCGCTAGGCGCTGCACCGCCGCCTCAATATCCTTACCGGCGACCATCATCAAATCAGCCATTTCATCAATCACCACCACAATAAAAGGCAGAACTTCAGTTTCAATGGTTTCTTCTTCGAACACTGGTGCCCCACTATCGGGGTCAAAGCCGGTTTGCACACGGCGGCTCAAGGTTTCGCCCGTGCGTTGCGCCTCAGCCATGCGTTCGTTAAAGCCCTCAATATTCCGGACGCCAATTTTGGCCATTTTGCGGTAGCGGTTCTCCATTTCCTGAACCACCCATTTCAGCGCCACCACCGCTTTCTTGGGCTCGGTCACCACTGGTGCCAGCAAATGCGGAATGCCGTCATAAACCGACAGCTCCAACATTTTCGGGTCGACCAAAATCAATCGGCATTGGTCCGGCGTCATCCGATAGAGCAAAGATAAAATCATCGTGTTAATGCCCACTGACTTACCAGAGCCGGTGGTGCCAGCAACCAAAAGATGGGGCATTTTTGTCAGGTCAGCCATCACTGGCCCGCCGCCAATGTCCTTGCCCAGCGCCATGGTCAATTTGCTCTTGCCGCTCTCAAAATCGGCGCTGGTCAAAAGCTCGCGTAAAGAAACAATCTCGCGCGTCGCATTGGGCAGTTCAATGCCGATGACATTAGCCCCCGGCACAGGCGCCACCCGACAGCTCACCGCACTCATTGAGCGGGCAATATCATCCGACAGGCCAACCACCCGCGATGAGCGCACGCCAGCGGCAGGTTCCAATTCATACAAGGTCACGACCGGGCCAGGCCGCACCTTGCCGACCGTGCCGCGCACCCCAAAATCTTCCAAGACCGATTCCAACAAGCGCGCATTGGCTTCCAAGGCGTCTTTGCTCAACACATTGGCTGGCCTTTTAGCGCGAATTTCATTTAGCAGGCGTAGCGGTGGCAGTTCAAACTTGCCACTGGAATCAAAGCTAAGGCTGGGTTGCGCTTCGCGGGCGGCGCGGCGGCCGGCTTTCGGCGTCGTTTTTTTGGCCTCAACCGTTACCCCGGCCAGAGCAGCGGCCGGTGCTTGCTTGACCGGCATGACATCCTCGACATCATCGGCCGCCACCTCACGCTCATCAGCTGGCTGGCGACGCAGGCGCAAGATTTGCCCAACGCGTTGCAGCGGTGCGAGCCAAGAGGCGGGCGCAAACAATCCGCCAATGGCCTGAATGGCTTGGCGCGTATAACGCAAATTTTGCAGCCCCCGCCATATGGCTGCCAAGCTGGTGCGCAACCATGCCGCCGAGGTTAACGCCAAGGTCAAGCCGGTCAGGCCGAGAACGGCAGCCACCGATTGTTCACTGACACGACCTGGATGGATCGACCAAGCGCCCAAAACAGCGTCCAAGCCATCGGCCAAAATTTGCCCAATAGCCCCGCCAGGAAACGGCGCATACGGCGAGGCCGCGAGGCCATAAATTGCGAGCCCCATGCTGGTCAACAAAACCCCAAAGACACCAGCGATGAACCGCCAATTCGGATGGCTCACCGGCAGACGCCGCAAACGACGCAGGGCATAGGCCAACATTGGCAACAAGGCCAGCCAAACACCATGGCCGATGACTTGGTAAACCGCGTCGGCAAAAACAGCCCCCGGTGTGCCCAACCAGTTGCGCGTGGCGTCAAGGCTTGTGGTGTTCCAGCTTGGGTCTGCTGGGTTGAAACTAATCAAAGCGGCGGCCATTAGCCCGATGACGACCAGAAGGGTGACAGCCGCCAATTTCGATATGCCGGCAGAAATTTGGAGGCCGAGCGAACGAGCCGCTTTGCTGGCGCGATCTTGCCAACTCATGACGCCACCTCATGCGCAGCGGCCATTGGCGGCGAGAGGTGGGTGGCAATATCTCTCAGCGCGGTTTCGGTTTCCTGCAAATCGCCGACCAGCGCAATGCGAATATAACCGTCGCCGATATTCTGACCATCGGCACTGGGCCGCGTTAAATAAGCGCCGGGCAAAACCCGAAGGCCCAATTGCTGCCAAAGCTGCAAAGCCGCGGCCTCGCCATTATCGACCGGCAACCAAAGAAAAAACCCGCCCGGTGGCCGAAAAAAGCCCGGCCAATTGGAAAAGATTTTCTCTGCCATATCAAATTTTTGCTGATACAGCGCGCGGTTGTCGCTGACATGCGCGTCGTCAGCCCATGCTAAAGCAGCAGCATTTTGAACGGCTATTGGTGATTGTGGCGCGGCAATCATCCGCAAATCAAAAAACTGTTGCATTAACTGCGCCCCACCAGCGCAAAAGCCACTCCGCAAGCCTGGCAAATTACTGCGCTTAGACAAGGAGTGAAACGCCATCACGGGCGCATCCGTGTCTTTATGTTGCTGCATGATTTGCAAAATCGACGGCGGCGGTGTGGCCTCATGAGCGCGGTCATAGATTTCTGCATAACATTCATCAACCAAAAGAATAAACCCATAGCGCTTGGCCAAATCATAGGTTTTTTGCAAGTAATCAAGATTTGCAATCGTGCCTTGCGGATTGGCCGGTGAACATAAATATAAAGCCCGCATGCGCGCCAATGTGGTTTCCTCAAGCGCTTCAAGATCGGGCAAAAAGCCCGTGGCTTCACTGGCGTCAAGATAAAGCGGCGTCGCGCCGGCAGCGGTGACCGCGCTGGCATAGACTTGATAAAACGGGTTGGGCATGGCCATCAGCCCGTCGGGTTTGGGCGGCGCCAATTGAGCGGCCAAAAACAAGCCTTCGCGCGTGCCATTCAACGGCATTATTTGCGCCGCCTCGGCCAAGCTGTCAGCGGCAATACCAAACCGACGGTTTAACCAACCGGCCACCGCCTCGCGCCAAGCTGGCAGGCCTGCGATTGGTGGATAGCGCCTATAGCTATCGGTTTCGGCGGCCAATGCCTGCAAAACAAAATCTGGTGCCGGATGGCGCGGCTCGCCAATCGCCAGCGATATCGCCGGGCGCCCCGGTTGATGCGCGTCCAACAAACCACGCAAGCGCGCGAATGGGGATTGGACCCCAGATTTGGGCAGGGCGTCAGCTCGCCGGTGTGGCATATGTGTCTCCTAAAAATAAACCCGCAAAGGGCTCTACGCCCCTCACGGGTTTATCGAATCAGCCTGACCTACATTAACGCGGAGTTGGCGCTATGGTCAAAGCAGCATTCACATTTTGTCTTAACCGCCCAAGCCAGTTTCAGGATTAGCGGCAATTTTGTGGATCGATAAATCCGCCCCTTGACGCTCTTCCTCTTCGGTCAAGCGAATGCCAATCGTGCGTTTCAGCAGACCATAGATAATCAGTCCGCAAATCGCTGCAAAGGCACAGCCGGCAACAGTGCCAATAAGTTGACTGATCAGGCTTACGCCGCCCAGACCGCCCAGCGCCTGCTGGCCGAAAATACCACACGCAATGCCGCCCCAAGCGCCAGCCAAACCATGCAGCGGCCAAACGCCCAACACATCGTCAACTTTCAATTTTTCTTGGCAATAGATGAACAAGTAAACGAAAAGAATACCGGCGATGGCACCCGTTACCAGCGCGCCAATTGGGTGCATAACATCCGAGCCGGCGCATACCGCGACCAGACCCGCCAAGGCGCCATTGTGCACAAAGCCCGGGTCAGATTTGCCAAATAACAACGCCGCCAAAAGTCCGCCGACCATGGCCATTAATGAATTGACCGCGACCAAACCAGATACGCCTTCGAGAGATTGCGCGCTGACCACATTGAAGCCGAACCAGCCAATGCACAGCAACCAGCTGCCCAATGACAACCAAGGAATAGATGATGGCGGAAAGGCTGAACCGCGGGGGCCATAACGTCCAAGACGGGCGCCGAGCATGACAACGGCAGACAGGGCTAACCAGCCGCCAACGCCGTGCACCACAACCGAACCGGCGAAATCATGGAAGCTGGCGCCGAAGCTTTCTTCCAGCCAGCTTTGGAAACCAAAATTGCCGTTCCATACAATGCCTTCAAAGAAGGGATAGACCAATCCGACAATAACAGCGGAAGCCAAGAGTTGTGGGCCGAAGCGCACCCGCTCGGCGATGCCGCCGGAAATGATCGCTGGAATGGCTGCGGCAAACGTCAGCAAGAAAAAGAATTTAATTAACGAAATGCCCTGAGGGCCGTAGGTCTCATTGCCAGCCGCGCCACTAATCACACTGGCTGACGACAAAAAGTCGACGCCATAAGCAACCGAATAACCGACAAAGAAATAAGCCACAGTCGACACGCCAAAATCAGAAATGATTTTAACCATCGCGTTAACTTGGTTCTTGCTGCGCACCGTGCCGACTTCTAGAAACGCGAAACCTGCGTGCATGGCAAAAACCAAAATGGCACCCATGAGAATGAAAAAGACGTCGCCGCCTACGAGTGTATGTGTCATTTGAACCCCCAATACAAAAAATGAACTTATGCAAGTTGCGTGCCAAAATGGCCATGGCCTCAAGTGCCCTGCGTTCTGTCAGTTCTCGAGGCGCGCAAGGGCAGCTGTCTCGCAAAAGCGAGAAATCTGCCTGTTTGTTAATCGAGGCCTGTGCTTGTGCACAATATTTGTGCAGTTTTCCTTGCCATGCGCCCGAATGGGGCGGCAAATCCGCCCAAATGGCGTGCTTGGGTCTAGACGAGCTGGCAATATTGAGGCAGTGTCAGCCGATGACGAGACTTCAGACAGCCCCACCAATTCTTATTGCTGGCCAAGGCAATGGCGCCAAAGTCGCTGCCCTTGCGCTGGCGGCGGCGGGGTTTCATGTGCACATCGAGCCGCCTCGGCCATTGGCCGATATGCCAGACTGGCAGAATGTGCTGGCGCTCAGCCCGGCCGCCCATTTGATGCTTGAAACCTTGGGTGTTTGGTCGCAATTAGACCTGCCCAGCACCGCGGTTACAAATCTTATTGTGCACGGGCAAAGGCCTCAACGCCAATCGGCCTTGCTGCCGCATTCCTTGGGGTTTGCGCCAAATCAAACTGATGAGGCAACAGCCGAGGCAGTTGATGTCATGGCGCATATAGTCAGCTTGGCGAGCCTTAGTCGGGCAATCGATAGGTGTTTTGCCGCCTGTAAAAATATCACCCGCCTACCAGCGATGATTGCCGATCACGATCCGCGCAGCAAAACCATAGAGCTTGAGAATGGTGACCAACAGCCATGTGGACTTTTGGTCGATGCGACCCGCGCAGCAAGGCCATGGCGCGATATGGCCGCCCATCAGGCCGATTACAAAACTGTGGCCCTTACCGCTGAAATCGCCAGCCAGCGCCCGCATGGCCATATGGCGCAGCAAATTTTCACCGCCTCGGGGCCGTTGGCGCTTTTGCCCCTCGCTGATGCGCATCGCTTGGCGCTCATCTGGTCGCTACCGGAACGGCGCGGCCACGCCTTGGCCGCGGCAGATGCAGCTATTTTCAACCATGAATTAAGCCGTGCGACGGAAGATTTTTTTGGCCCGCTTGAGGTCATCGGAAAACCGGCCAAGCAGCCGCTTTTGCTGTATTTAGCACATGATTTCGTCGCCCCGGGACGGGTGCTGATTGGCGATGCGGCGCACATTATTCACCCGCTCGCCGGACAGGGGTTCAACCTGACCCTGCGCGACATTGCTGAACTGGCCGATTGTCTGCACCATGGTCGACATCTGGGACTGGCCAGCGATGATTTTAGCATTTTGGAAGCCTACCAGACCCACCGCCGCAGCGATGCTGGCCTTACTGTCGCCGCCACCGACGGCTTGAACCGGATTTTCTCAACCCGTCACAGCCTGTTAACCGGCTTAGCCAGTCTCGGGCTTGGGGTAAGTGATGGTTTGGCGCGGCGGTTTCCGCAAATGCGCCTCGCTTTTGCCGCGCAGGCCGATTACGGTACCAGCCCACCGGCACGCCTGATGCGCGGCGAGAATTTCACCGACTAATCAGCCCTCGAGTTTACGCGCCTCTTCCGGCAACATAATCGGAATGCCATCGCGCACGGGGTAAGCCAGTCCGGCGTCTTTGGAAATTAATTCACTGGTCGTCTTATCAAGCGTCAGCGGTCCGCGGCTCACCGGACACACCAAAAGCTCCAGCAAATGCGCGTCTGGCCATGACGGGGTTTTCGCGTCAGCATTGTCTTCTTGCGGGTTTTCTTGCGATGTCATTTTCGTTCCTACTGCATTGAATTATCATTGCTGCCATTCGCCGAGGCCATTTGCGCCAACACCATTTCGGTCAAAGCAATCAAAATATCGGCCCGCTGCGCTAGACTATCAGCCTCCAGAAGGGCTTGTTTTTCCTGCGGCCCATAGGGGCTAATGATCGACAGCGAATTGACCAAAGCTTCATTACCCGATTGCTCGATCCTGTCCCAATCGGCGGTCATGCCATTGGCATCGAGATAGCGACGCACGACATCCAGCAAACTATCGCGGTCGACATCCAGCGCGCCGACATCAGAAATCAGATCGCTATCAAATGACTGGTAATTCGGACGCACTTGCCGATAGGCGGTGGTCACGGGCAATTCTTCGTCGACACGGAAGCGGCAAATACCAGTTAAGCTGACCACCATGCGGCCATCATCGGTTTCACTGAAAGAGGTGATGCGCCCGAGACAGCCGGTCTGCATTAATTTTGTCGGGCCGCTGGCTTCTTCCGCTGTCTTTGGCGGCACTGGCTGAATGATACCGAGAAAGCGGCCATGGGCCAGACTGTCCTCAAACATTTTCAAATAGCGCGGCTCAAAAATATTCAGCGGCAATTGTCCGCGCGGCAGCAACAGCACGCCCTCAAGCGGGAACACTGGAATTGTGGCTGGTAGCTCACTGGTGGTTTTGAACTTCTGACTCATGGGCTTCCTAGCTAAACAATAAAGACGATAATTGCCGCCGCCCGGCGACGACAACCTCATCAGCGGCGCCATAGGCGTCAAAGAATTCTAATAATTGGCGACGCGCGGCATTGTCGTCCCAATCGCGATTGCGGGCGATAATTTCGAGCAGGGCAGCGATCGCTTCTCCGCGACGCCCCGCCCCGTGATAGGCCAGCGCCAGATCAAACCGCGCCTGATGATTATTGGCGTCGGCCTCAAGCGCTGCCAACAGCGCGCTATCATCCAGCAACTCAGCCGCTTTATCGGCCATTTTTTCAGCCAGCGCCAAGGCCGCGCGGGCGGCCAAAATATCTGGGTCATTGCTGGTCGGCGGGGCCATCTCCAGAGCTTGCTGCGCCGCCGGTAAATTATCCATCTGCAAATGACACTGCGCCAGTCCGGCAATAGCGCCAACATGCGTAGGTTCCATGCCAATTACATCAGCAAAGGCTTGGCCGGCGGTGGCAATATCGTTTTGCGCCAGCGCCTCTTGCGCCGCCTGCATCAGCTGGTCGACCGGCGAGGGGCCCATATCGGCGCCAAGATTTTTTTCGATAAAGGCTTTGACCTCGCTCTCAGGCAGGGCACCCATAAAGCCGTCGACTGGCTGGCCATTTTTGAACGCAAAAACCGCCGGTATGGATTGCACCTGCAATTGCTGCGCCACCGCTGGGTGCTCATCAATATTCATTTTCGCCAAGCGCACCTGACCCTGCGACAGGCCGATTAATTTTTCCAGCACTGGGGTCAATTGTTTGCACGGGCCGCACCATGGGGCCCAGAGGTCTAGCAACACCAGCTGGCTTTTTGAGGCTTCGATGACCTCGGCCATAAAATTCTGTGTCGTCACATCCAGAATGTTCGCGGCCGCATCATTTGCGGCGGCGTCAACTGCGCCATTGGCGGCCATTATATCGTCAAGATTATTGCTCATTGATACTTCCTTTGCTCTAACATGGTGTCTTTCAAGCCGATTGCCAACCCCAGACGCGCTTTAACTGATTTTTGCTGCGATATTGTATGGAAACAGGCTTGTCAAACAGCAGACAATGGTGCATAAATCGCCTCGCTGTTAAGCAACAGCCATCTGTGATGCGGGCGTAGCTCAGGGGTAGAGCACAACCTTGCCAAGGTTGGGGTCGTGAGTTC
>CALEFA010000053.1 GCA_937876775.1 uncultured Rhodobiaceae bacterium
TTCCGATTTGGTGGATCGATAAAGCGGGGTTAAATCAAAACGAGTCATAGTCTTTCTCCTGTCTTCAAATGGTGGCGCATTGTCAACTTGCGCCTATGATGAACAGGTGGGAATAAAAAAACCATTTTCAAAGTCTTGAAAAATTTTTTGTTTTACCTAGGCCGACGATTTTTCAAAGAAAAAATCCAATAAGGCGAAAAATAGGCATTTTTGGCGAGTTTTGGCCTCAAAGATTGGCGATAATAATCCAGATAATGCCAATTGGCGCGACAAAACGTGATGCGCCGAGCCATAATTTAAATAAAAGCTCACGGCTGCCCAGCGCCTCACGCGCCGCCGCCTGCGGCAGAGCCCAACCGGCAAACATAATGGCGCCCAAGCCGCCAAGCGGCATGATATAGGCGGTGACCAGATAATCTTTCACGTCGAATAACGTCTTATCAGCCAAATGGCCGACATCGGAGAGGCGGACATCCTGCCATATGTTGAAGGAGAACACCGTCGCCAAGCCGACGACAAAGGTAAGCCCCATCATGATGATGGTGGCTCTTGGGCGCGACCAGGAAAAACGGTTTTCCGCCCAGCGGATGATTACTTCGGCGAGCGATAGGCCGGAGGTCAGAGCGGCGAAATAGACCAGAAAGAAAAACACCAAGGCGACCCATCCACCAGCGGGAATTTGCGCAAAGGCCAAGGGCAATGTGGTGAAAATCAAACCCGGTCCGGCGGCGGCATCCAGTGATTGGCCAAAGACGATGGAAAAAATACCAATGCCGGCAAGCAGGGCAATTACTGTATCGGCAAGGGCGATAAGAATGGCGGTTTTGCCCAAATCGATTTTCTTGTCGACATAGGCACCATAGGTGATCAGCATGGCGGCGCCAACACCGACTGAGAAAAACCCGTGGCCAATGGCTGACTGGATGACTTGTGGCGTGATTTTGCTGAAGTCGGGGGTGAACAAAAACCCTAAGGCGGCCGATAAGTCTCCAATGATGGCGCCGTAAATGGCAATGGCGATGAGCATGAAAATTAAGCTCGGCATCAGCACTAGATTGGCGCGCTCTAAACCGCTGGATAATTTGCGTACCAAGATCAGCCCGAGAAGCAGCAAAAATAAAATTTGATGGGCAATCATTTTGCCTGGTTCCGCCAGAAGGGCGGAAAAATGCGCGCCACTGGACTGCGCATCAAGCGATGACAGGCCGCCCGATGCGGCGCTGATAATATAGGCACTGACCCAACCGGCGATTACCGCGTAGAAGGTCAAAAGCGTGAAGGCGCCAAGCACAGCAATACCGCCAACCCAGCCGAGCCATTCACCGCGCTGGTTGTCGCGCGCCAGTTTACGCACGGACGACACAGCATCACTTTGGCCACTGCGGCCGATTAATAATTCAGCCGCGGCGATTGGCGTGGCAATGGCAAAAATACTGGCCAGATAAATTAAAACAAATGCGCCCCCACCTTGCGTGCCGGTCATATAAGGAAATTTCCAAATATTGCCGAGACCAACCGCCGCCCCAATACAGGCCATAATAAAGCCAATATTAGACGTCCAGAAGGAAGTGCTTGTTTTTTGCATTGTGCTCACCTTTTCTTTTGTCTCACTTTTCCAGAGTGTTCCAGATTCAACATGAAAATCAAGCGGCGAATATATTGGCCTGCTGGCGAACCCCTGATATGGTTGACACAAATAGGATAGTGATCATGACACAGCAGATAGAATGGGATGCCCCGGCCGAGGTTTACCTGATTGACGAAAACCCGATGCCAGCCAATGGTCAAGTCGGCTATTTGCGTAGCCGCGATGGCAAGCTGTTGCGCAATGGTGTGTTCATGCCAGAGGGCACCCCGCGCGGCACGATTGTGCTGATGACGGGTTACTCAGAGTTTTTGGAGAAATATTTCGAGACGATTGGCGATTTGACCGGCTTGGGCTATTGCGTGGCGCTTCTGGAATGGCGTGGGCACGGCTTATCCGACCGCAAATCCAGCGTTAGCGAGCGTTTGCACCTTGATGATTTCGACCAGAATATTGAAGATTTAGAAGACCGTTATGAGCGTTTGGTGCGCGGCTATTGTCCAGCGCCTTATTTTGGTCTGGCGCATAGTATGGGCGGGCAAATTTCGCTACGGGCGGCGCAAAAACACCCCGATTGGTTTGTTGCGCTGGCGCAGTCGGCGCCCATGTATGGCATTCGCATGCCGTTTATTTTCCGCATCATTCATTGGGTTGTGACTGCGGTGACCATGAGACTGAAAGACGGCGATAGTTGGAGCCCTATTGACCCACCCATGCGCAAATTGGACGGGCCGGCGGTCAATATTATTACCCATGATGAAAAGCGTTTTGCGCGCGGCGAGAAATTATGGCGCTCAAACACGCGGCTATTGATTAGCGGACGCAGTGTGGGCTGGAGCTATACGACCTTTAAGACAATGCGAAAAACCATAAAGGCAAAATTTTTGCGCTCGGTACGCGTGCCGCTGTTCATTGGCACGTCAGAAGACGAACTGCTGGTCGACAACAGCGCCCATGCCGTTGTTTTGGCGCATGTGCCAAAGGCGACAGGCAAATTTTACCCTAAGGCACGGCATGAATTGCTGATGGAAAAAGACGCCACGCGCGCGGCGTTTATCCAAGATGTTGACAATTTTTATCAATCGGTGGTGGCGGGCTAATCGGGCTGCGACGACAGGCAATGACGGCAAAGAAAATTATGCCATATGCGCAAGAATTTCTGCGTGCAGGGCGCGGTCACCGCAGGCCAGCACATCGCCGCCGTTTGCCACATCGCCGCCCTGCCAATTGCTAACAATCCCGCCAGCTTCTTCGACAATCGGGATAAGCGCCTGAATATCATAGGCTTGTAAGCCACTTTCAATGACCGCATCTATATGGCCAGCCGCCACCATTGCATAGCCGTAACAATCGCCGCCATAGCGCGCCAATTTGGCCTCGGCGGCTATTTTGTGCCATTTGCTGAGCGCCGCACCGGCCAGATGATCGACACTGGTGGTGGTAATAATCGCTTGGCTCAAGATTGGGCAGGCGCGGGTCGATAATTTATAAAGGTCTTGATGATGGCGCAAAAAAGCGCCGCCGCCGTTCATCGCATAATAGCGCTCGCCGGTGAACGGTTGATCCATCATGCCGACTTTCGGCACGCCTTTTTCATTCAAGGCAATCAGGGCGCCCCATGTCGGCACGCCAGAGATAAATGCCCGCGTGCCGTCAATCGGGTCGAGCACCCATTGAAAATCATCGCCAGCTTTGGCCCCCCATTCTTCGCCCAATATGGCGTGGCTTGGGAATTTGGCTTCAATCATTTGCCGCATGGCCAATTCGCTGTCGCGGTCGGCTTGCGTTACCGGGTCAAAGCCGGAAGTCAGCTTATTATCAATGGTTGCCTGCTGGCGGAACAGCGGCAGACTAATGGCGGCGGCGGCATCGGCCATCTCATGGGCGAAAGCGAGGAATTCGGAATAAACGGCATTTGGCATGGATGACCCTTTATTCAGCGGCTGAGCGGTCGCCATTATCGACCCGCAAATGATCTGCCAGTGTCGGCAGCTCGGCAATTAAATCGGCCATCAGACACGACATGTTTTCTTGCACGCGCGCATAGCCGTCATGCGGCTGATAGCTGTCTTCATCCATATAAATGGCGCGGTTAATCTCAATTTGCAACGCATGGCAGCCATGGGCTGGTTGGCCATAATGTTCGGTGATATAGCCGCCGGCATAGGGTTGGTTCAGCACCACCACATAGCCGAGCGCTTGCAGATAAGTCTTCACCCAATCGGTCAGCCGCCTGTCGCAGGCTTTGTTATGGCGATTGCCGAGGACAAAATCGACAGCCTGCGAGCTAAGGCTATTGCGCCCGAGACGGGTCGCTTGCGAGGGCATGGAATGGGCATCGAGCAAAATGGCAAAGCCATATTGGCGCTGCATGGTTTGCAATAAGCTGGCGATTTGATGGTGAAACGGGCGGTATATATTTTCAATCCGCTGTTCGGCATCGGCATAGGTCAGCTTGCCATCATAAATTGGCGCATTTTCCGCTACCAGACGCGGCACTGTGCCGAGGCCGGAGCTGGCGCGCAGGGATTTTTTATCAACGTGATCGGGCAGTCGGTCTTCAAATAAAACCTGCTCCAATTCATAGGGCGCGCGGTTCAAATCGACATAGGCGCGCGGGTGAATGGCGCTCAACAGGCTGGCGCCATGGTGCGGGGCGGTGGCGAATAAATCATCGACAAACATGTCTTCTGATTGGCGAATGGCGTGGTCATCCAGCCGCGAAGCGGTTAAAAACGCGTCAGAATAGCGTGCCCCGCTGTGCGGCGAGGTTACCAAAACCGGCTGCTGAGCCGTGCTGTCGGGATGACGCAACAAAAAGGGCAGGTCAGACTTCATGGGAGGGATTATATCACAGAGCTTTTGCGAGATATATGGCAATTGAGAAAAACCGCCAATAAGCGCACCGGTCGCTTGATTTTTTGTCTGCGACCTGTAATAAGCAAATCTCCGTTTGTGGAAACGGGCGATTAGCTCAGCGGGAGAGCACTACATTGACATTGTAGGGGTCACTGGTTCAATCCCAGTATCGCCCACCAC
>CALEFA010000054.1 GCA_937876775.1 uncultured Rhodobiaceae bacterium
ATGATGAGGGACTGCAAGACCTGATTTATCTGTCGATTACGCTGGTCTAGGCGCGGCGGGGCTTTTACCCACGGCGAATTTGTGGCAAACAAGGGTTATGTTTTGGCGCGAAGGAGCTCACATGACCGAACCACACACAGCGATGACAAATATCGACCTCAGCGGCCACACCGCCCTGATTACCGGCGCCAGCTCCGGCCTCGGCGCGCGCTTTGCCCATGTGCTGGCCGCCGCCGGCGCCCGCGTGGTCATCGCCGCCCGCCGCATTGATCGGTTGAGCGCGCTGAAAGACGACATCCAAGCCGCCGGCGGGATGGTGCACGCCGTAGCGCTCGACGTCAATCAGCTCGATAAAATTGATAGCTTCTATCAGACCCTCGACGCGGCCGGTTTCATGCCCGATATTCTGGTCAATAATGCCGGTATGAATATCAGCAAAAACGCGCTGGAGCTGACACCGGAAGAATATCAAACCATTGTCTCAACCAATATGAACGCGCCGTTCTTTCTCGCCACGGCTTTTGCCCGCCACCATATTCAGGCGAAAAATCCGGCCCGCGTCATCAATATTTCATCGGTCGGCGGCACCCGCGTTCTGCCCGGCATCACCGCCTATTGCATGTCGAAATCCGGCATTTTGATGATGACCCGTGGTCTGGCCCGCGAATGGGCCCGCCATGACATCAACGTCAACGCCATTTGCCCCGGCTATATTGAAACCGAAATCAATGATTTCTGGTGGCAAACCGAAGGCGGGCAGAAACAAATCAATAGTTTCCCGCGCCGGCGTCTGGCCGGACAAGAAGACCTCGACGGGGCGCTGCTGCTGCTCGCCGGCCCGCACGGCAAAGGCATGACCGGCACCGCAATTACCGTCGATGACGGGCAGTTTATCTGATAGGCTTGAACGATGTTTGTTGATAGCCATTGCCATCTCGATTTCAAAGACTTCGACGCTGACCGCCAAGAAGTTCTGGCCCGCGCGCGCGCCGCCAAAGTCGCCATGATGCTCACTATATCAACCAAAATCACCGAAGCCGCCGAGATTATCGCTCTGGCTGAAGCGCATGACGAACTGGCCTGCAGCATCGGTATTCACCCGCATGAGGCGGGCGCGCAGCCGCATACCAGCGCCGCGCAATTGGTCGAACTGGCGCGCCATCCGAAAGTCATTGGCATTGGCGAAACCGGGCTTGATTATTATTACGAGCACAGTCCGCGCGAGGCGCAGCAGAAAAATTTTCGCGCCCATATTGAAGCGGCGCGCCTGTCTGGCCTGCCGCTGATTGTGCACG
>CALEFA010000055.1 GCA_937876775.1 uncultured Rhodobiaceae bacterium
TGGAAATGGTTACCTTCGCCAATCGGCATGGGCAAGGCAATGTGGAAGCCTTGTATTATACGGGTCTGCGTATGCCTTTAGTCTTCTTGCAATTTGCGCCTTTTGTTTTTCTATTTGGCACAGTTTTATGCCTCATTCGATTAAGCCAAGCGCAAGAACTTGTGGTCATTCGTGCGGCCGGTATATCGGTCTGGCAATTTCTTACGCCCTTTATTGTCGCGTCGCTGGTCATCGGCGCACTATTGGTCGCATTGGTTGAGCCGCTGGGCACACGTAATTTCAAAACCTTCCAAGAAATTGAAAAACAAATAACCGGTCAAAAGGCGCAGGTGCAGATTTCCGACAATGGAATTTGGCTGCGCGAAGCATCAGATGACGGCAGCTATATTCTGCATGGCCTGAAGGTGGTTAATTTGGACAAGCAAATTTTCAAAGACATAAGCGTGTTGATGTTTGATGCGCAAGGTGTGTTTACCCATCGCCTGCGCGCCAAAAGGGGACGACTGATCGACAATGTGTGGCGGCTAAAAAAGGTTGAGATTATCGTCTCCGGCAAAGCGGTTGAGAGACGCGCTTCGCTGACCCTTGAGTCGCAATTTCATGGTATGAATTTGGCGCAGCAGTTCAACTCACCAAAAACCATAAATATTTGGCAATTAGCTGACTATATTGCCAAGGCACAGGCCGCCGGAAGCGACGTTGCCCGCCATCAGGTGCGCTTTCATTCGCTGATATCCCTGCCCTTTATGTTGGTCGCCATGGTGTTGGTGGCGGCGTGTTTTTCTTTGCCCACGGGGCGCCTATTCAGCGCCAGCACCACCATGGGCTTGGCTGTTTTGGCCGGTTTTGCGCTCTATATGGGGGCTGATTTTATTGCCAGTCTGGGGCGTTTGCACATATTGCCCCCATTTATCGCCAGCTGGACGCCAAGTTTGATTGCTGGTCTGCTCGCAGTAGGTTATTTATTGAGCGCCGAAGATGGTTAGGGAGACTATTTATGAGCACGCTTGAACTGGGGACGAATATGCCTGCGGCCAACCGAGAGGCTTGGCTTGAAGCTGTCGATGCGGCCTTGCGCGGAAAATCATTGGACAGTTTGATTAGCACTGACCTTGGCGGCTTTACCCGCCAACCGCTCTACACCCAAGATGCAATGGCTCAGGCCAATGCCGCTGGCCTGCCCGGTTTTGCGCCCTATACGCGCGGCGCACGGGCGGTAAATGATAAATTTCTGCCATGGCAGATTGCCCAGCGCCTGACGCCGGGCCGCAAAGGCAGCGACCAAAAAGCCCTCATGACTGATTTGAATGGCGGCGTCAGCGCCATTATGCTGGATTTCTCGCAACAACTGCCGACACTGGCGCAGCTTGATGCATTGCTCAATGACGTGATGCTTGATATCGCCCCGCTGTCGGCCAATTTGGCGGCGCATGGCATGCAAGCAGCAGAGCTTATTGTCAGTCTGCGCGAAAAACGTGGTCTGGCTTCCGAGATCACTGGCTTTTTGAACCTTGACCCCCTATCGGCGCATGTGCGCTATGGCACGACCCGTGACATTGATATGTCGCGTCTGGTCAGCATCGGGCAATCTCATGACGGCCTGCGCTTAATGACCGCCTCCGGTGCCACATGGCACGACCTTGGCGCCAGTGTGGCGCAGGAACTGGCTTGGGTGGCGGCGAGTATCACTGAGTATTTGCGTCAGTTTGATGCCGCCGGCCTGACGCCTGAGGCGGCTCTGCCAAAAATCACCATAAATCTGGCGACCGACGGTGACTTTTTCGCCAGTCTGGCAAAAATTCGGGCGGGGCGGCTAATGTTTGCCAATATTGCGGCCAATCTCGGCTGTGAAACAGCACCTCAAATCCATGTCGAAACCAGCCTGCGGGCTATGTCGGATGTCGATCCATGGGTCAATATTCTGCGCGCCACCGTGTCTGGCATGGCCGCCGGTATCGCCGGTGTCGATATGATGACCATTGCCGCGTGCACCGCCACCAGCGCCAGCGACAATGAGCTGACCCGACGCATCGCCCGCAATACGCAAATTATTTTGCAAGAGGAAAGCCACATCGGCCAAGTGGCAGATGCCGCCGGCGGCAGTTGGTATGTCGAAAGCCTCACCCAAGATTTAGCCGAACAAGCGTGGGCTGTGTTCCAACGTCTTGAAGCCGATGGCGGATTGGCGCAAGCGCTGGCGAAAGGTGAGATTAATCAGGCCATCGTCGCGCAGCGCGCGGCTTACGATCGTGCCATTGATAATCGCAGCCTGCCACTGGTTGGGGTGAGTGAGTTTCCGAATTTGGACGAAGCACCTTTGGCGGCGGCGGTCGATGCGAGCGATGGCAGCCTTGATGGTTTCCGCTTAGCGGCGCGCTATGAAGCGCTTCGCCGCGCCGCCCAAGCCAGCAAACCGAAAGCCTTTATGGCCTGTATCGGCAGCATGGCCAGCTTTACCCCTCGGCTCAATTTTGCCGCCAATTTATACGCCGTCGGCGGCGTGCACGCGGTCGCTGGCGCCGGTGGCACCGATGTCGAGGCGATTGCATCTGAATTCAGCAAATCGACGGCCAAAATCGCGGTGATTTGTGGCAGTGATGATGACTATGAAACATTGGCTCAGCCGCTGGCTGCCGCTTTACGCAAGGCTGGTGTCCTTCATTTGGCGCTTGCTGGCAAGCCGCGCGCCATTGATGAGGTTGAAGATTATTGTTTCGCAGGCGGGCCAGCCTACGAGTTATTGCGGAATATTCATACCAAACTTGGATTGGCGGAGTGAGACAATGACAAATTTTCCAGATTTTTCAAAAATTGCCCTCAGCACCGACCACAAAAGCGATTTCCATAGCTGGGAAAACGCCGCCCGTGACGCGCAAAATGCCAATGGCGCAACCACGCGGCAAACCCCAGAGGGCTTAGACATTAAGCCGCTTTACACCGCCAATGACACGGCCGAGCTGCCGCATTTGGATAGTTTCCCCGGCATTGCGCCGTATATTCGCGGCCCCTATGCGACCATGTATGTCAACAAGCCATGGACCATTCGCCAGTATGCCGGTTTTTCAACGGCTGAGGAATCCAATGCGTTTTATCGGCGCAATTTGAAGGCAGGACAAAAAGGCCTGTCGATTGCTTTTGATTTGGCCACCCACCGCGGCTATGATAGCGACCATCCGCGCGTTTTTGGTGATGTTGGCATGGCCGGTGTGGCGATTGACTCGATTTTGGATATGCGCAAATTATTTGCCGGCATTCCGCTTGATACAATGAGCGTGTCGATGACCATGAATGGCGCGGTTTTGCCGATTATGGCGCTGTATATTGTGGCCGCCGAAGAACAGGGTGTGCCGCCGGAAAAACTCGCCGGTACGATTCAAAATGATATTTTGAAAGAGTTTATGGTGCGCAACACCTATATCTACCCGCCAAAATCATCCATGCGCATTATCTCTGATATTTTTGCCTACACGTCGCAGAATATGCCGAAGTTTAATTCAATTTCGATTTCCGGCTATCACATGCAAGAAGCCGGTGCGACGGCTGATTTGGAATTAGCCTATACGCTGGCCGATGGTGTCGAATATGCCCGCGCAGGTATCAATGCCGGATTGGATATAGATAAATTCGCGCCACGGCTGTCTTTTTTCTGGGCCATTGGCATGGATTTCTTTATGGAAATCGCCAAAATGCGCGCCGCCCGCCTATTATGGGCGCAACTTATGCAAGGGGTTGGTGCCAAAAATGACAAATCATTGGCCCTGCGCACGCATTGCCAAACCTCGGGCTGGAGCCTGACGGCTCAGGATATTTATAATAATGCAGTGCGCACTTGTATTGAAGCCATGGCCTCGACGCAGGGACATACGCAGTCATTACACACAAATAGTTTCGACGAGGCTTTGGCCCTGCCAACCGATTTCTCAGCCCGTATTGCACGTAACACGCAATTGCTGCTGCAAATGGAAAGCAATACCACCAAAGTTATCGACCCATGGGGCGGCAGTTATTTTGTTGAGCGCCTAACGCATGATTTGGCAGCTCGGGCACTCGGTCACATTCGTGAGGTCGAAGACATGGGCGGCATGGCGGCAGCGATTGAAAAAGGCATTCCGAAAATGCGCATTGAAGAAGCCGCCGCGCGCACGCAAGCGCGGATTGATAGTGGTCGCCAAACGGTGGTTGGGGTTAATAAGTTCAAATTGCAAAATGAAGACCCTGTCGATGTGTTGAAGGTGGATAATTCAGCCGTTCGGCAAGCACAAATTGAGCAGTTAAAAGAATTGCGGGCCAGCCGTGACGAAGCTGAAACCAAGGCGACACTCGATGCGCTAACCAAAGCAGCGGATAGCGGCCAAGGCAATTTACTGGCACTTGCCGTTAATGCAGCGCGCGCCAAAGCCACGGTCGGCGAAATCTCAAGCGCTTTGGAAATCGTCTATCATCGCCACGAAGCCAAACCGCAGGTGATTTCAAATGTCTATCAACAAGACTTTGGCAGCGACAATCCATCGATTGTCAAAGTCCGCGATATGATCGCCCGTTTCTCCGAACGCGAAGGCCGCGCCCCCAGTGTTTATGTCGCCAAAATGGGGCAAGACGGCCATGACCGTGGTCAAAAAGTCGTGGCCACGGCTTTGGCTGATTTGGGTTTTGATGTAATCACCGGCGCCCTATTCCAAACACCAGAAGAAGCGGCGCGCGATGCCATTGCAGCCGGTGCTCATATTGTTGGGGTCAGCTCATTGGCGGCTGGTCACTTAACCTTGGTGCCAGAATTGAAAGACGCGCTGGCCGCTCAGGGCAAGGACGATATGATGGTGATTGTCGGCGGGGTTATTCCCCCACAAGATTTTCAGGCTCTGCGCGATGCGGGCGCCAAGGCGATTTTCCCGCCCGGCACTGTGATTCCAGAAGCGGCTGAGGAATTGATTACCGTGTTGACGGCGCATTTGGGACACAATGAAGCGCCCTAAGCTTAATCGCGAACCCGAATAAGCCCTTCTTGCGCAGTTGAGCAAATCAGCTTGCCATCCTGGGTAAAGAAATGGCCGAAATTCATACCGCGCCCGCCGGCTGAGGCTGGCGAGTCTTGAACATATAGAATCCACTGATCAGCCTGAAACGGATGATAGAACCACATGGCGTGGTCGAGACTGGCAGATTGCAGTTTCGGGTTCATATAGGTCAAAGCATGCGGCCGCAAGCAAGTGTCCAGCAACGTCGTGTCCGACATATAGGCCAACATAGCCTGATTGGCCGGCACATCAGACGGCATGCCAGCATCGGCTTTGAACCACACCATTTGTTTCGGTTCCAGTTTCTCCGGCTTAAAAATATTCTTCGGCTCGACCGGACGCATTTCGAAAGGACGGCGACGCAGAAAACTATCGCGCCAATCTTCCGGCACTTTATCTGCAATTTTTTTGCGCAAATCATAATCGCTGGCCAATGTTTCCGGATCGGGCGCATCCGGCATATCGATTTGATGCTCGCGGCCTGTCTCTTCAACCTGATAACTGGCCGACATATTAAAAATCTGCTTGCCATGCTGAATGGCGACAACACGGCGTGAGGCAAAACTTCTGCCATCGCGGGCGGCATCAACTTCATAGATAATCGGCGTGTTTGGGTCGCCCGGGCGCAGGAAATAACTGTGGAATGAATGGCAGGTCATATTGTCGACGGTATAGCTGGCCGCGCTTAGGGCTTGCCCCAGAACCTGCCCACCAAACACCCGTTGGCGCTGTTCATTGGGGCTTTGCCCGCGAAACAAATTAACTTCGAGACGCTCTAATTTGAGCAGTTTAAGAATATCATCAAGCGTTTGATCCATAGCACCGGCCTCGGTTCTGAAAAGAAAATTATAAACGAATGACGCGCTTACTTACGCAAGGTTTCCGGCGCGGCGGCAGGGACAATGGTGACACTCTCGCCGCAGCCACAGGCATCAGTCTGGTTAGGGTTGTTGAAGGTGAAACCAGACGACATGACGGATTCTTCAAAGTCCATTTCGGTACCCAGCAAAAACAAAATCGCTTTCGGGTCGATCAAAATCGTTATGCCCTTATCCTCAACCACTTCGTCAAGCGCTTGCTTGTCTTCGCAATAGTCCATTGTGTATTCGAGGCCGGCGCAGCCACCATTTTTCACCCCAAGGCGAATATAACGGCGGCCTTTTTCATCGCGCGCGATCACTTCTTTGACGCGCTCAGCGGCGCGCTGCGTCAACCGAATGGCTTTTGGCATTTCATAGACTTGGCTCATCACATTTCCTATCCCTAAAACATATTCAGGGCAACACGGGCTTCGTCGGACATTCGACTTGGATCCCATGGCGGATCGAATGTCATATTTACCATAACATCGCCCACCCCGTCCACTGACCGAACCGCATCTTCAACCCATCGTGGCATATGCTCAGCCACCGGACAGCCCGGCGCCGTCAATGTCATGTCTATGGTCACATCGCGGTCATCTGATACATCGACCTTATAAATCAGACCAAGCTCATAAATATCGACCGGAATTTCCGGGTCATAAACGCTTTTCAGTGCCCCGATAAGATCATCGGTGAGCGCCGCCATTTCTGGCGATAAATCTTCAATCGCCACCGGCCCCTCAGATTCTTGCGCTGGCGCTTGTTGTGGATCGCTGGTGTCGATGATCGGCATTTGATTTTTTTCGTCTTCCATTTGATTATCCAAAAAACGCAATCGCTTTGCTCAAAGAAGCAGCCAAGGCGTCAACCTCCTCATGGGTGTTATACATTGCAAACGAGGCGCGCGCGGTGGCTGGCACGCCAAAATGGTGCATTAGTGGTTGTGCGCAATGATGACCGGCGCGAATGGCTACACCACTGCGATCCATCACCATCGCCAAATCATGCGGGTGCACGCCATCAACGCTGAACGAGACAATAGCGCCCTTATCAGGCGAGGTGCCATAAATTTTGACGCGATTAATCGCCCCGACGGCTTCCATGGCATGGTCACGCAAGGCATTTTCATGCGCCTGCATATCGTCAAAACCAATAGCCTGCATATAACTCAAGGCAGCGCCCAGCCCGACCGCTTCGATAATCGGCGGCGTTCCTGCTTCGAAACGATGCGGCGCATCGCCATAGCTGACCGCGTCAAGGCTGACTTCGCGGATCATCTCGCCGCCACCGCGCCATGGACGCATGCCATCGAGCAGATCAGCCTTGCCGTAAAGCACACCAATACCGGTTGGGCCAAACACCTTATGGCCTGAGAAAACATAAAAATCGCAATCCAACTCTTGCACATCGGTTGGCAAGTGCACCGCGCCCTGGCAACCATCTAGCAATATCGGCACGCCATGGGCATGCGCCATATCAATCAATGTTTTGGCCGGTGTTATTGTGCCCAGCGCATTTGACATTTGCGTCAGGGCCACAAATTTGGTTCGCGGACTAAAGGCTGCCGCATAGGCGTCCATATCCAGCTCGCCCAGCTCATTGACGCCAACCCATTTTAAAACGGCGCCATGGCGTTCGCGCATGAAATGCCACGGCACAATATTTGAATGGTGTTCCATGACGGACAGGATAATTTCGTCGCCTTCACTGATGCGCGGCTCAAGATAGCCATAGGCCACCAGATTAATGGCATCGGTTGCGCCGCCGGTGAAAATGATTTGCTGGTCGCTGGCGGCGTTTAAAAACGAGGCCACCTGCCCGCGCGCCGCTTCAAAAGCATTAGTCGCGGTGTTCGACAAATAATGTAGCCCACGGTGAACATTGGCGTATTCGTATGTTGAAAATGACTGCATCCGTTCGGTCACTTGCAACGGCTTTTGCGCCGAGGCGGCATTGTCCAGATAAACCAGCGGCTTATCATAGACTTGCGTCGCCAAAACTGGGAAATCGGCACGAATTTTTGCCACATCAAACGGCATGTTCGGCCTCCAATTTTGTTAGGGTTAGGGCAGAAATTTTCTGCTCAATATGGTGCCGCAAAACATCGGCGAGCGCGCTATCGTCACAATGGGTGAGTAATTGTTCAACAAAGCCAGAGATTAACAATTGCCGCGCGCTGGCCTCGTCAATGCCGCGCGCACGCAAGAAAAACAGCGCATCGGCGTCAATCTCGCCAATCGCCGTGCCATGCGCACAGACCACGTCATCGGCATAAATTTCCAATTCCGGCTTGGCGTTAATTTCCGCCTCACTGGACAACATCATGGCGCGCGCCTGCATTTGTGCGTCAACCCGTTGAGCGTCGCGCTGGACAATCACCTTGCCCTGAAAAACCCCGCGAGCGGAATCTGCCAGCGCTTGATGCGATGTTGTGTGGCTGTGCGTATCAGCGGCCTGATGGTTAATCGTATAGGTTACGTCATTATGGCTCACCGCACGGCCCAAAATTGCACTGTGTAAATCAGCTTTGGCACCAGATTGCTGCAGATTGACATCGGTCGCATGGCGGGCAACATCGCCGCCAGTCAATAAGGTGATTTGCTTGAACTGCGCATTGGTCGCCAAATCGACGGTGCAATGGCCAACATATTGGCCGGACTGCTGCATATGCACCAAGGTCAATTCCGCATCGGCGGCCAGCTCAACCTGCCAAATAACATTGCTATAACCAAGCGCGGCATGATCATCGACCACAGTCGCTTTAACGCCAGCACTCAACCTCACGCGATGCATGAGGTGCTGCGCCTCCGAGCCTTTTGTCTCAACAATAACAATAGCTTCTGGTGATTTATCCAGTTTTAACGTAAGCCCGTTCTCGGCCAGCGCCTGATTATAAAGGGTCATCGCATCGGCCGATAAATCGGCGTCCGGCGACACAAACTCAGCCGATAGCTGGGCTAAATCGGCGCTCAGGTGACCATTTTCAAATACCAAATAATGCGGTTTGAGGGCGCTAAAATCATTGACTGTTAAGGCGTCTGATGAGCTGGCAGACCGGTTTAGCAAGCGTGGCAAATCGGTGTAATGCCATGCCTCGACCCGCCGCGTCGGAAGCCCCAAGAGCTCCGCCTGTTGCAAGGCTTGAGCGCGCGCCTCAACATCACCGCCTAATTGCGGTTTGGCGCGCTCGAAATGGGCCAGCGCATTAAGCATGAGCGACCCCTTCGGCACGGTAATCAGCATAGCCAGATTTTTCCAACTCAAGAGCCAGTTCAGGCCCGCCCGAGCGCACAATGCGGCCATTGGCCATAACATGCACGACATCCGGCTTAATAAAATCTAACAGGCGTTGATAATGGGTAATCACCAACATGCCGCGCTCAGGGCTGCGTTGCGCGTTCACCCCTTCGGCGACAATTTTCAACGCATCAATATCCAATCCGCTATCGGTTTCATCAAGAATGGCCAGTTTTGGTTCCAACATCGCCATTTGCAAAATCTCATTGCGCTTTTTTTCGCCGCCGGAAAACCCAACATTCAACTGACGCTTCAACATATCGTCATCCATGCCCAAAGCCCGCGATTTTTCGCGCGCCAAACGCAAAAAGCTGGCCGCGTCCATGTCGTCTTCACCGCGTCCACGCCGCACCGCATTCAAGGCGGTTTTCAGGAACGTCATATTGGTCACACCGGGAATTTCCAACGGATATTGGAAAGCCAGAAACAGGCCGGCGATGGCGCGCTCTTCGGCTTGTAAATCGGCCAAATCCTGACCATCAAAATGCATTGACCCACCGGTGATGTCATACCCGTCTTTGCCTGACAGCACGTAAGACAAGGTCGACTTGCCAGAACCATTAGGCCCCATAATGGCGTGCACTTCACCCGCCTGAATGGTCAGGTCGAGACCCTTCAAAATCGTTTTATCGCCAATAGCTGCCTGCAGATTGCTAATTTCCAACAACGCACTCATCCAACACTTCCTTCTAAAGATATACCAACCAGTTTTTGCGCCTCGACAGCAAATTCCATCGGCAGGTTTTGTAAAACATCACGGCAAAAACCGTTGACAATGAGTGCCACAGCCTCTTCGGGGTCGAGCCCGCGCTGGCGGCAGAAAAACAATTGATCATCGCTGATTTTCGATGTCGTCGCCTCATGCTCCAACACGGCGCTGAGGTTTTTCGCTTCAATATAAGGCACGGTATGGGCGGCGCATTGATCACCAATCAGCAAGCTATCGCATTGGGTAAAATTACGCGCATTGGCGGCTTTCGGGTGCACGCTGACCTGACCGCGATAAGCATTTGATGAACGCCCCGCAGAGATACCTTTTGAGATGATTTTGCTCGACGTATTGCGCCCCAAGTGAATCATTTTGGTGCCGCTGTCGACTTGCTGCAAATTATTTGAAATAGCGATGGAATAAAATTCACCCGAGCTATCGTCGCCGCGCAAAATGCAGGATGGGTATTTCCACGTCACAGCCGAACCGGTTTCAACCTGTGTCCAACTAATGCGCGCACGCGCCTCGCGGCAATCTCCACGTTTGGTGACGAAATTATAAATCCCGCCCTTGCCATCGGCATCGCCCGGATACCAGTTTTGCACCGTCGAGTATTTGATCTCAGCATCTTCCAAAGCGACCAACTCTACAACCGCCGCATGCAACTGGTTTTCGTCACGCATCGGCGCCGTGCACCCTTCAAGATAGCTGACATAGCTGCCTCTATCGGCAATCACCAGCGTGCGCTCAAATTGGCCGGTATTGGCCTCATTAATGCGGAAATACGTCGACAATTCCATCGGGCAACGCACGCCCGGCGGGATATAGACAAACGAGCCATCGGAAAAAACAGCCGAATTAAGCGCCGCATAATAATTGTCTGATTTGGGAACGACGGAGCCGAGATATTTTTTCACCAAATCAGGATGCTCTTTCACGGCTTCCGAGAAGGAGCAAAAAATAATCCCTTCTCTAGCCAGTTCATCGCGGAAGGTGGTGCCGACTGAGACACTATCAAAAACCGCGTCGACAGCGACTTTGCGCACACCGGCCAGCATTTCTTGCTCAATCAGCGGAATACCCAGTTTCTCATAAGTGCGCAGTAATTCCGGATCGACCTCATCAAGGCTTTTAGGGCCATCTTCCATGGATTTCGGTGCCGCGTAATAGCATAAGTCCTGAAAATCAATCTGCGGATAATCGACGTGTGCCCATTTTGGCTCTTCCATCGTGCACCAGCGCTCATATGCATCGAGACGCCATGCCAGCAACCATTCTGGCTCGCCCTTTTTAGCCGAGATAAAGCGCACAATGTCTTCGCTCAAGCCATTGGGCGCCTTATCGGCGTCAATGTCGCTCTGGAACCCATATTTATAGTGCTCGCCGCCAAATTTTGCGACTTGCTCGACCGTTTCGCGATCAATGGTTGATTTTGCTTCGCTCATATTTACTCCGCTGCCATTTCTCTGGCTTTGTGGGCCAAATGGCGCCACGACTCGACTAATTTTTCTGCGTCCCCAGCTTGTGATGCCCAGCCGAAACTGACCCGTAACACCGCTTGAGAGAGATCGTCCGCAACCCCCATGGCGTCAAGCACATGACTGCGCGACACCTTGCCACTGGAACAGGCGGATCCGGCACTGACGGAAATACCCGCCAAATCTAAGGCCATGACTAATGTTTCTGAACGCAAGCCCGATAAGGCAAAACAACTCGTATTGGCCAAACGCGGCGCCTCAGCCCCGAAAACCACCACATCATCAAAATTCGCGCGCAAAGCATTTTCCATGTCATCGCGCCAATTTGCCAATTCGGCAAATGAACCCAATGCCGCGACACTGGCGGCGGCGGCGGCGGCAAAACCTAAAATGCCGACAATGTTTTCTGATCCGGCGCGACGCCCCAGCTCTTGACCACCCCCGACAATATGCGACGGCGTCACCAGCCCATTGCGGACAATCAAAGCGCCTGTGCCCATTGGCGCGCCTAATTTGTGACCCGACAGGCTCAAACCATCACAGCCCAAAACGGTCATATCAATCGGCATTTTTCCAGCCGCCTGCACCGCATCGCAAAACAACAAACTACCATGCGCCTTCACCCGAGCGCTGATTTCTGGCACTGGCTGAATCACGCCAGTTTCATTATTGGCCAGCATCACACACACCAAAGCCGGTGCCGGGTTTTCCAAAGCCTTGTCCAAAGCGGCCAAATCAAGTTGGCCGTCTGCGGTAACCGGCAAGCGTTCAAGCGGCAATCCACTGGCCTCAGCGGCTGATAAAACCGCCGCATGTTCAATCGCACTAACCAAAATACGTTCAACCGGCCCTGCTGGCGCGGCAGATAATTTCATCGCCATATTGCACGCCTCGGTGCCGCCGGAGGTGAAAATCACCCCTTCCGGCTTGGCGTTGCACAGGGCGGCGATTTGCCGACGTGCACCATCAATCAAGGCACGGGCTTGGCGGCCTTCGTAATGCACGGAAGACGGGTTGCCGGCTTGCAGCCCGTCAATCACGGCGGCACGGGCTTCCGGCCGCAACGGCGCCGTCGCGTTATAATCTAGATAGACCCGGCTCATCGGTAATCACCGGCTTGTTTGAGTTGCGAAATCTGCTCGCAAAATAGCGGCTCTGGCGCGACAATTTTATTGCCGGCCACCACATCAGCCAGCGATACGCCGTTGAGAAAAGCGTGAATGTGCTCGCCCAATTCAGCCCAAAGATCGTGTGTCAAACAGCGCGCGTGCTTACCCAAACAGCCGCTGGCAACTTGGCAACGTGTCACTTCAACCGGTTCATCAACCGCGCCAATAACATCGCCAATGCGAATATCGCTGGCGTTTTGCGCCAAAACATAGCCGCCATGTGCGCCACGTTGGCTATTGACCAGTTTGGCGCGGCGCAAATCGCCAAAAATTTGCTCAAGATAGCTCAATGAAATTTCTTGCCGTTCGGCTATTTCAGACAGGCGAAACGGGCCTTGACGACCCTGTTTTTGCTCCTGTGCCATGTCTGCCATGGCCATAACGGCATATCTACCGCGTGTCGAAAGTTTCATAAGATATTGTTTCCATAAACCTTTTACGAAAAACCTTGCTTTTTACATGCGCTTTTCGCTATCACTGCCTCCTACGGGATATAGGTATTCCGACTAAATTAGTCAAGATTAGCGTTTCAGGAGCGTCAAACCAATGCCAGAAGTCATTTTTAACGGACCAGAGGGGCGCCTTGAAGGCCGCTTCACGCAAAACAAAAAGCCCGGCGCGCCGATTGCTATGATTTTGCATCCTTTGCCGCAATTGGGCGGCAATATGAACAATCCAGTGACTTATCAACTTTATCATCAGTTTGTTGATCGTGGTTTTTCTGTTCTGCGTTTTAATTTTCGCGGCGTGGGTCGCAGCCAAGGTGAATTTGACAGTGGTATTGGCGAATTATCTGACGCCGCCTCGGCTCTTGACTGGCTTCAATCATTGACCGGCGACGCCCGCCAGTGTTGGATTGCTGGCTATAGTTTTGGCGCTTGGATTGGCATGCAATTACTCATGCGCCGTCCGGAGATTTCAGGGTTTATCTCTGTCGCTCCTCCGGCCAATTTTTATGACTTTACCTTCCTCGCCCCGTGCCCAGCCTCTGGCATTATTGTGCACGGCGACGCTGACCGCATTGTGCCGAAGGATGACACAGAAAAATTGGTCGAGCGTTTACAGGCACAAAAAGGCATTACCGTGAATTATGAGAACATCAAAGGGGCCAATCATTTTTTTGAAAATGATATGGACACGCTCAACACAACCATTGGTGATTATCTCGACAAGCGCATTCCGGAAATCGGCGAAATCTAGGCTTTAAACAAAACCCCGCCGGTTGTTGGCTGGCGGGCACCGGTTGTTTGCGGCAAGCTCAGCGGCAGGCCCCGCAAAGAACGCGCCGCCAACCAAGCGAAGGCTTGCGCCTCTAAAGCGTCACCCGCCCAGCCCAAATCATCGCATGGTGTGACCGAGCAGCCGGTGGCCTGACGAATGTGTTGCAGCAAACTTGCATTGTGTCTGCCACCGCCGCACAAAATGAGCTGAGATGGATAAATCGGGCATTGTGCTAAACCTGCGGCCAGCGCCTGAGCGCTGAAAGCCGTCAAAGTGGCGGCGCCATCTGCGGCCGATAAATGCGCCACGGGTGCGACATCAAAATCTAGACGATCGAGCGACTTCGGTGGCGTTTTGGCAAAATAATCATGCCGCATAAAGTGCGCCAGCACCGCCGTATCAACCTGCCCCTGCGCCGCCAAAGCACCATCGGCGTCATAGGCTTGGTCGGTATTTTGCGCCACCCAATCATCCAATAACGCATTGGCTGGGCCGGTATCAAAGGCCAGAATGTCGCCGTCCGCATCTAAATAGGTGACATTGGCAATGCCCCCAAGATTGACCACGCCGAGCGGCGCCTCCAGCGTGCCAATGAGGGCGGCGTGAAACAATGGCACAAGCGGCGCGCCTTGGCCGCCGGCGCGCATATCCGCACTGCGAAAGTCGCCAATCACATCGACGTTCAACTGAGCCGCCAAAGCCGCCCCATCGCCGATTTGCAGGGTCATCGCCTCATCCGGTCGGTGGGTCACTGTCTGCCCATGAAACCCAATTAACTGCGGCTGCGCTTTTTCTTGAGCCAGAAAATCACGCGCTGCCTCAAAATGGCGCTGGGTAATCAGCGCTTCAGCGACAATCAGGGCCTCCGGCCATGCGGCGCGCGTGGTCACCATGTCGGTCGGTAGAGCATCGGCGCAGTGCAAAGCAGCGCGCAAGATTTCGCGGTCGCTTGGTTGATAAGCAAAAAAGCCACTGGCGCCTACTTTTATTTCCCCCTCGCCGTCAGTGTCCAGCAAAGCCAGATCAATCCCATCCAGCGAGGTACCACTCATCATTCCCAAAACCAGCATTTTTTCTCCTGAGGGCGAGAAATACGAAATCACGCGCTTGCCCACTTGACCTTATATCGCGCTTTGCTTAACAGTTTCATATCATGACAGAGTATAAATCAGAATTCCTCTCTTCTTTAGCCGCACGCGGATTTATTGCCCAGTGCACAGATGAAACCGGCCTCGATGCGGCCGCCAATGAAGGTATGATTACCGGCTATATTGGTTATGACTGCACCGCCCCATCGCTGCATGTTGGCAATTTAATTTCCATTCTCATGCTGCGTCGTTTGCAATTGGCTGGCCATCGCCCGATTGTGGTGATTGGTGGTGGCACCACAAAAGTGGGCGACCCGTCTGGAAAAGACGACAGCCGTCAGCTTTTGTCGCAAGACCAAATCAACGCCAACAAGCAGACCATTAAGGCTACTTTTGAGCGCTTCCTGTCTTTCGGTGATGGCCCTAATGATGCGATTTTGGTCGATAATGACGACTGGTTGTCGGGTCTCAATTACATTGAATTTTTGCGCGACTATGGACGGCATTTTTCAATCAACCGCATGCTTGGGTTTGAAAGCGTTAAATTGCGTCTCGACCGCGAGCAACCGCTCAGCTTTCTCGAATTTAATTATATGATTTTGCAAGCTTATGATTTTCTCGAACTCAATCGGCGCTATGGCTGCAGCTTGCAAATGGGCGGTTCTGACCAATGGGGCAACATCGTCAACGGCATTGAGCTGACGCGCCGCTGCGACCAGAAATCAGTTTTCGGCCTGACAACCAATTTGCTGACAACCTCATCGGGTGCCAAAATGGGCAAAACCGCGCAAGGGGCGGTGTGGCTGAACGATAACATGTTGTCGGTCTATGACTATTGGCAGTTCTGGCGCAACACGGAAGACGCTGACATTGGCCGCTTCCTGCGCTTGTTCACGGAATTGCCAATGGATGAGATCGCCCGCCTCGAAGCCCTCGATGGCGCTGAGCTCAATGACGCCAAAAAAATTCTGGCCACCCAAGCCACCGCCATGTGTCACGGACTAGAGGCAGCGCAGAAAGCCGAAGCCACGGCGCGTGAGACATTTGAAGGCGGCGGCACGAGCGAAGACTTGCCAACCATTAACATTGATGGCGCGCGGCTTGCCGACGGACTGGGGCTGTTGGAAGCCTTTGTTATCGCCGGTCTAGCCAAAACCAACAGCGAAGCACGACGTCTGGTTACGGGCGGCGGTGCGCGGCTGAATGATGCGCCACAAAATGACATTGGCGTTTCGCTGACACAAGCGGATGTGGTCAATGGCGCGATTAAATTATCGGCTGGTAAAAAACGGCACGTGTTACTTCGTCCTTGATTAGGCCCTTGACGCGACCCTGAACTGGCTAGTCATCGCCGGTCGGATAATCATCGGAAATCGGCGATGTTCCATCAGGTGATAAACCAATACCGACCTCAAAAATGCGGCGGAAAATGCCCGGCGTGAGAATGCTGAGCGGATTGACGACAACTGTTGGATCGCCGCTCCGCCCGATCACCCGATAACCGACACCCCAAACGCCTTCGCCCTCTCGACCCGTTAAAATACGGCCAACCAACGGCACATTACTGAGCAGCGAGTTAAGTCCGTAAGCCGGGACGACGGTGCCGCCAAAATTGATTTTGGTATTGTAAATATCGTAATCGCCCTGTGTCGTTAGACCAATTGCCGGCCCAAACATGCGTCCGCCTTTGACGCGGAATAAATTATCGACGATGGAAAATTTAAATTCAGCACGATCAAATTGGATACCCTCGCCGGCCAGCGTATCGGCAAAACCTTGAAACGATCCGATGGATAAAATTTTCGCCAATGTCGATACTTTGTGCGCCCGAAAGGAAACCAGATCAAAGCGTCCTGACGATTGCATATAATTGCCCGCATCGTCGCGCTCATCGTCATATATGCGCCCCTGTAGTGCCAGTGAGCCGCCAATCACGCCATCCAGCACATCAAGCAACCTAAACAGACTGCTGGCATTTTCGGTTTGCAAGATGAATCGCCGCGAAGCGATGTCAACGCGATCCACTGAGCCCAATAATTCCGTGCCATCGGCAAAAACACCCGACACTGATACCTTTTCAAAAAGCTGATCACGCCGCACAACATGCAAGCGCAAGGAGTCGAGGGACTCATCATGGCCACCAACGACTTTGTCGACCTGCATCTCGACCACAGCATTATCGCCGAGAAAGTCGAAGAAGCCGCGTCGGTCTTGGGTTGGCAGATTGACTTCAGCGTTACCAGCATCAATCATGGCCGACGCATCAAATTGCTCCGCCGAGACCATAAAATGCCGCCCCTGTTGATCGGAGGTAAGGCTGACATTCAGCCCCTGAGTGCGCCCAAGGCTGATTGGCGTCATTTTAATATCGCTGATGACACCATTGGTGAAAGCCAATTGGGTGGCAATTTTTTCTTCACCATTAATAAACCCGCGTGTCCGCAAGTGCGATACTTTGCCAGCGCCATCCATGCGCACCAGAGCCTTGATATGAGCCGGTTCACCGGCTGGTTTTTCATAGGCCAGAGGCACTGGCATGAGGGCGGCCTGCTGTAAATCAGCCATCACGCGATATTGCGTTGGCTTATCGATAGGCCCTTCGGCCAGTACATTGATAAAACTTGGGCCCTTAATACGCTGCCCGACCCAAGCAAATCCCAGATCCGCCAATTCCTGCGGTTCGACTTGGCCATGTATTGCCAAACGCGGCTTGGGCGCGCCATCTGTTTTGGGCGCCATCGGCTGCTGCCACTCAAACCCCAAGTCGACATTATTGGCTTGAGCGCGACCGGTAAGCGTTAGTAGCTGATTATTGACCGACGCCAAAACGCGCCCGCCGGACAAAGAGAAATTACCCAATTGACCGTCGACCGAAACATTGGTCGATTGGCCATCAAAGACAAACGACGGAGGTTTCTTCAAAATCCGATTGTCTAAATTTAGTGTTAAATCAACGGCCCCGGAAACGTCCCCCTGCAAGCGGTCAATGTCGAAGTTAACTTTGCGCAGGATTTTCACTGGCGGCTCATTCAAAGTCCGCAAAATAGCGCTGATTTGCCCATCGGCCTGCAAGTTAATCTTGGCCGGCAGACCCGGCGCGGTAAAATCACCAATATCCATGGATGCTGACGACAGGGTCAGCGGCGGCGGCACCACATCTTTGTAAGCAGGCAGCATAACCTGCCCCCCCTTCGACGCCACCCGCAGGCCACGACCATCCAAACTCAGCTCTGCCCGCGCGCCAACAATCGGCGGCATGGTCTTCAAAAACAGAACATCAATATCGTCAACCACCATGTCCAATTGCAGGGCGTCTGGGCGCAATGGCGTTTTAGGCGGCCGATTGACCAATTCATCAAGGGTCACACGCAGCGCCAATCGGGCATTTTGAACCTGCCCACGAGACAAGTTTTCGCTCGCCCATTTCCGCGATCTTTTGCCGACTGGTATAGGCCACAAACGCATCACACCTTCGCGCGTCATAGCGCCAAACTGTGTTGCCGTATCAAGTGTTACGCCATCGGTAAAACTAATCAGACCGCTGGTGGTAGCGACCCCATCACCGTGCGCAATGGTAAACTGATCAATCAACAGGCTTTCGTTAATCAAATTATAGTTTATCTGCGCATTCACTTGCGAAGCGATGATTGGCGCTTCGAAAAGCTCTGGCTGGTGTATAACCAGATTGCCGCTGCTTAAATTAGCGCTGACATTGCTCACTTGCCCCGCTTCAGAAAATTCATAATACAGCACGCCGCCGATTTCACCTTTGACACCGGCGACATCAAAATTGGCTTTAGAAATTTTGAAGTCGCGCGCTATGAAATCGGCATCAACGGTCATTGCAATGCCGTCGATTTCAAGATCAACAGCTGATAAATTAACCACGCCTGGTGATATGGTGATTTCAGCGCGGCCTTTTTGCAACTCGCCTTTACCGTTTACCCCAAAGGTGATTTTGCCGTCCATCGGTAAAGACAGCGCCCGCAATGGTTGGAACAGGCGGCTTATATTGCCAATGTCACGTGGGTTTACATCATCCAGATTTAGGTCGAAAAAGCCTTCCTCGCCGGGGCGGAAATTCATTTGTCCGTCAAGTCGGCTCAGCTTGTCGTTTTGTTGATATTTCACGTCCAGCGCGCCGACCAATGTGTCGCCATCGCGCGAAATGATGACATAGGAACCACCCGCCTCATCGACAATATTCGTGTCGTTGAAAGCAGCAATGTGAATATTTTGCACATCAAGGCGCTGCAAATAGTTGAAGCGGCCAATATTTTGCGCCCCTAGGGCGCCAATGGTAAAACCGGATGGCGGTGAAATATACTTCTCGTCAGATGCCATAACATCAACGCTGGCAATGGATAATTCTTGCACAGCAAAGATAAATTCATCAAAGAACGCCCGCCGACTTGGTGCAATGAAGACATCGCCAAAGCGAGCCGAAAAATCGTCGCTATCGGTAAATTCAATGCCGCCTATTCGCAGGGCCGGAAAATTTTCTTCCTCTGACCATAATAATTGCGCGTTTTCGATTTTCACATCAGTGCCAGTGCTGCGACCGGCATAATAAGCCACGCCCCCCTCGATCAGCCCTAAAGGAATGGGCGTAAAGCGCGATAGGAAAACAAGTACGGCGAGACCCACGCCCAGAAGCGAGACGGTCACAAAGGACCATCGGATCAAAAATTTTGCGCCGGTGATTAACACGTGTTCACTCCATGGGCCAAATGCTTGGCTTGAAAAAATAGTTGGGCAATCCAAATTGCCATATACAATATAAACCTGAGTCTGATAACCGTTTCACGATATTTAAGGATAGCAAATGATAAATGCCCCCGCACTTAATGATAAAGCCCCGCAGTTTTCGCTTGAAGCGGATGGAGGCCGCACGGTTGCCTTGAAAGATTATGCTGGTCAGAAATTGGTGATTTATTTCTACCCAAAAGACGATACGCCCGGTTGCACCACTGAAGCTATTGATTTTACCACCCATATAAAAGCGTTCGCCGCTGCCAATACGCAAATCATTGGCGTATCCGCCGATAGTGTCGAAAAACATGACAAATTTAAGGCAAAGCACAATTTGTCTGTGACCCTGCTTAGCGATCCTGAACACACCATGCTGGAAGCCTATGGCGTATGGGTCGAGAAAAATATGTATGGCCGCAAATATATGGGAATTGAGCGGGCCACCTATTTGATTAATGAGGCCGGAAAAATCGAGCAGATTTGGCGTAAAGTAAAGGTCAAAGGTCATGTCGCAGCGGTTCTTGAAGCAGCTGAAGGCAACTGATTATGAGCGCCGCCCGTTCCTCTCTTGCTCACGCGTGTCGCGACGTTTTGTTGACGTCTGATGCGCGCCAAAAGGCGGCCAAAGCCCGTGAGACAGCCAGCCTGTGGCGCAATGGCAGCTTGCAGCGCGATACAACTGCCCTGAAACATTGGCCAGATCGCCCTGCCCGTCCAGCCGCACCGAAATTGGTCGCACCGCAAGATATGCCCAAGCGACGGATGTCGAGCCCGACGGGGCGCAAAAACCAATTACATGCACTGGCTCACATTGAGCTTAACGCGATTGATTTGGCTTTTGATATGGCTGGACGTTTTATCCATGCTGATGTGCCGGATAATTTCATTGATGACTGGATTAAAGTCGGTGCCGACGAAGGGCGGCATTTTCTGATGCTGGCCGACCGACTGGAAGAGCTCGATATGAATTATGGCGATCTGCCAGCCCATGATGGTTTGTGGCAAGCGGCCTATGATACACGCGATGATTTGCTCGGTCGTTTGGTAATCGTGCCGCTGGTTTTAGAGGCCCGCGGTCTTGATGTGACGCCGCTGATGATTGAAAAGTTTTTGCAAGCCGACGATCATAAATCCGCCAAAATGCTGGAAATTATTTTCGAAGATGAAAAAACCCATGTTCAGGCTGGCACGCGTTGGTTCCATTATTTGTGCCAAGATCAAGCTCTTGACCCCCAAAACATATTTCAAACCATGGTTCAGCGCTATTTTACGGGGCGTCTGAAACCACCATTTAACGATGAGGCGCGCGCGCAAGCTGGGCTTCCCGTGCATTATTACCATTTGTAGAAAATCAATAGTGTAAGCAAAGACTTGCTTTTTCTTGCAATTTTTGAGACAAACGTATCTTAATTCGGTGAAATGATGTCAAAAATCAAAACGCGCTTAAATAAATTATTTGCTGATAAACAAATCTATATCCGCAGCCAGGGCAAAGTCATTTTTGTTCCCCTGTCGGCGCGCAGCCAAATTTTTCTTGGTAGTTTTTTGGCGGCCGTTTGTTTGTGGGTCGGCTTTGCCAGCGTCAATGTGCTGTTCCAAGACAGAATCGTTGACCAGCGCGAAACGCAGTTGCGTGAAATGCAATTGGCCTATGAAACCGAACTCAGCCGCTTGCAACGCGCCTATGATGATTTGAACGCCCAGCTTGTGCTAACCCGTGACTGGTTTACGCAAACAACAGACAAATTGGAAGCGCGCCACAATCAGTTGAATCGTGTCATAGAACAAAATGCCGAGGTCTCAAGCGATTTGCGTTCTATGCAAGAAGCCTTCGCCAACGTTGCTCAACGTTCCAAGCGCAATAAGAGCGTCGTCGAATTGGTTGGCCGCACCAGCGACCAAGTGCATCAAGTGATGGAAAGTCGTAATCTCAAAACCAGCGCGTCGACCAGCGGCCTGAAATTGACGCAAAATGCCAGCGTCGATGCGAACGCCGCTGTGGAACCTCGGGCGCTGCCGCATATGTCGAAAGACGTCTTCAGCCGTATTACCAGTCTCGACAACCGCCAGAGCGACATGCTGGATGCATTGGAAGAAAGCGTTGACCAGAAGGTCAAAGAATTCGAAGAAGTGATTGCCGGAACAGATATTCTAGACACGGAAAATTTCATCGCTCGCGTTTTGCCAGAGAGCGCCCTTGCGATTGGCGGCCCTTATATTCCGCTGAACGACCGAGGCGGGTTGAACTCGCGACTGCATCAACAAATTTATCGCATTTCAAGCAACCTTGACCGGCTGCAAAACCTCAGTCAGTCAATGACCAAAATTCCTCTGGCAGCCCCCATTCATGACTTCAGCTTAACCAGTGGGTTTGGCGTGCGCATGGATCCTTTCAAGAAACGGGCTGCATTTCATGCCGGTGTCGATTTCGGCACACCAACGGGAACGCCGGTTCACACCACCTTGCCGGGGACAGTGACTCGGGCTGGCTATAAAGGCCCTTATGGATTGATGGTTGAAATTGACCATGGCAATGGCTTTCGGACGCGCTATGGTCATTTGGCTCGCAGCCGCGTAAAACGTGGCCAACGGGTTGAATTCCAGCAGCATATTGCTGATACTGGCAATAGTGGGCGCAGTACGGGGCCGCATTTGCATTATGAAATTTGGTTCGATGGTAAAGTGCGTGACCCACTCGCTTTCCTCAATACAGGAAAACAGATTTTCAATATTGCCGAAACCATCGAGAGCAAAACCGAGTGATTGGATAAAAAATGGCCGAAACACAAAAGTTAAACAAAATGGCGCCATCAATTATTGGCAAGGACGCCAAAATCACTGGGCAATTTATATCATCTGGCGATGTTCAAATTGAGGGAAAATTGCAAGGCGATGTGGCGTCACACGCCATCACCATTGGCGCGTCAGCTGAAGTCGAAGGCGAATTAATAGCTGAAATCGTCACTGTCTATGGCCGCGTTACCGGCACCATCCGTGCCTTGCAAGTGCACTTATGCGCCAAATGTGTTGTCGCCGGTGACATTCACCATACGGCACTGGCGGTTGAGTCGGGCGCACAATTCGATGGCCGCGCGGTTCACGAAAAAGATCCCCTCGGACAAGCCGCACCGCAGACCCTGTCGAGCGACGACGCAAGCGTTCAACCGCATTAAGCTAAATCTTCACCAGCCGCATCATTGGTACCAGCCTCGCCATTAACGCGCTGCGCCAAAGCCGCCTCCATAAAGGGATCAAGCGCGCCATCAAGCACGGCTGACGGATTGCCGCTCTCCACGCCAGTGCGCAAGTCTTTGACCATTTGATAGGGTTGCAAAACATAAGAGCGAATTTGGTGCCCCCAGCCGATTTCAGTTTTATGTTCGGCGTTGGCCATGGCTTCTGCTTCGCGCTTTTGCAGTTCCAACTCATATAAACGCGCCCGCAACATCGCCCAAGCGGTGGCACGGTTTTTGTGCTGTGACCGCTGATTTTGACATTGCACAACAATATTTGTTTCCAAATGGGTGATGCGCACAGCACTATCTGTGGTGTTGACATGCTGACCGCCGGCACCACTGGCGCGGAAGGTATCAATACGCACATCCGACTCGGCCACATCCACGGCGATCGTGTCATCAACCACCGGATAGCACCACACGCTTGCAAAACTCGTATGCCGCCGGGCATTGCTATCGAATGGCGAAATCCGCACCAAGCGGTGAACGCCAGATTCGGTCTTCGCCCAGCCGTAAGCATTGTGGCCATTGATCTCAATGGTCGCTGATTTGATACCAGCTTCTTCGCCATCGGTTTGTTCAATAATCGTTGCCTTATAGCCTTTTTTCTCGGCCCATCGCAGATACATACGCAGCAACATGCTGGCCCAATCTTGGCTTTCTGTGCCTCCAGCGCCAGCGTGCACTTCAAGGTAAACATCGTTGCTATCCGCCTCGCCCGACAGCAGCGTTTCGACCTCCATGCGCTCAGCGCGACTTTGCAAATCAGCCAGCGCCGCCTCGGATTCAGCGACAATGTCGGTGTCACCCTCAGCCTCGCCCATGGCAATCATATCGACATGATCATCCATTTCTGATTGCAGAATTCGACAAGTCTGGATTGCGTTTTCCAGACGCATGCGTTCTTGCATTTTGGCTTGCGCCTGCTCTGGATTATTCCACAAATCAGGGTCTTCGGCCGCTCTATTGAGTTCCTCTAGGCGCGCCAAAGCCTTATCCCAGTCGAGATGGCGGCGCAGCAATTCAATGGATTGCTTAATCCGGACAATATGATCATTTACTTCGGCACGCATGTCAGTTTCCTTTGCTTGCTACAGACAATAGCCAGCAATCATTTTTAGTAAAGCCCACCTGTGCCAGCGCCAATGGCGTCATCTTGCACGCCGAGCCTTTGTCCGCCAGTGCTGCCACTTACAACCGCCTGCTTGCGGTTCGCCGACGGCTCTGTGCCGATTTTAAAGGCTTCGAGAATGACAGTTTCATCATCTGGCGCCGCCAGTTTACCGGTCACAGCGTTAATTCGGACCAGGCTCACACCCGATGGAATACGAAATGGCGGGGTTGGCATGGTTTTCAACGCCTCTGCCATGAAATCTTCGAAAATTGGGCCCGCGACACGACCGCCAGACTCGCCATTGCCGAGCGAGCGATTGTCGTCGTAACCGACATATACGCCAACCGCTAAATCGGACGAAAAGCCAACAAACCACGCGTCGCGGCTGTCATTGGTGGTGCCTGTTTTACCGGCCAGCGGTTTACCAATAGAGCTGATACGCCGACCGGTACCGCGCTTGACGACGCCCTCAAGCATGGACACCACTTGGTAGGCAGTTTGTGGCGATATCACTTGCGCGCGCTCATCAAGCAAATCTGGCGCCGCTTGACCAAGCCATTGCTCGGCGTTGCAGCCAACGCAGGCGCGCTCATCGTGGCGATAAAGCGTGTGGCCGTAGCGGTCTTGAATACGGTCAATAAACACCGGCTCAATGCGCTTGCCGCCATTTACCAACATGGCATAGGCCGAGGTCAGTCGCATCAGGCTAGTCTCGCCCGCACCTAAAGCCATAGCCAAAACGCGGGGCATTGAATCGTTAATATCGAAGCGCTTGGCATAGTCACGGATCTTGCTCATGCCAATTTCTTGCGCCATTCGCACGGTCATTAAATTCCGGCTTTTCTCCATGCCCAAACGCAAGGTCGACAGGCCATAAAAACGACGCGCGTAGTTTTCCGGTTTCCACAGCCCCTGATCATTGCCCTGCTCCATAACAAACGGCGCGTCGAGCACGAGACTGGCAGGCGTGAACCCGCTATCCAATGCGGCGGCATAAACAAATGGTTTAAATGCCGAACCCGGTTGGCGTTTGGCCTGCGAGGCACGGTTAAACTCGCTGGCCCGAAAACTATATCCGCCGACCATTGCCAAAACCCGACCGGTATGGGGGTCGAGCGCAACAACAGCGCCATTCACTTCTGGCACTTGTTCGAGTTGATAATGGCCATTTTCATCTTTTGGTGAAACCCAAACCACATCACCGATTTTCAATACGGATGAGATGGATTTAACGCGCGGCCCAATGTTTTTATAATCATTCTCCGGCCCCGGCGCCGCCCGCGCCCATTTGACGTCAGCCAGACGCATATATCCAAGGTCAATTTTATCTTCAAAACGACGGGCCCGTGTCATGCGCGGACGCAAGCCAATCGCTGCTTGATCCGCATCGACTTCCAAAACAACAGCCAAACGCCAAGGAGCCAAATCAGTTGGTATGGCGATCTCAGTGATTTTCTCCCACCACGACTCGAGGGTTTCAAACTGCGCCACCGGCCCGCGATAACCATGTCGACGGTCATAGGCAACAAGACCTTTACGCAAGGCCTTGACGGCGATTAATTGATATTCTGTGTTCAAAGTCGTGCGAATGGATAAGCCGCCACCATAAAGTGTTTTATTGCCATAAATCGCGTTCACTTGGCGGCGCACATCTTCGACGTAATATTCCGCTGCGTAGCGCTGCAAGCCCGACACCGGCGTTGCTACTTGTAAATCTTGCGCCTGCGCTTCAAGCATCTGAGCGTCGGTGACAAAGCCATTTTCGTGCATTCGCTCAATCACCCAATTGCGCCGCGCAATGGCCTGCGCGTGGCGTCGAAACGGGTGGTAATTATTTGGCGCTTTCGGCAAGGCGGCAAGATAAGCCACTTCGGCGATCGATAATTGGTTCAAAGGTTTATCAAAATAATGCAAGGCCGCCGCCGCCACGCCATAACGCCCCATGCCGAGATAAATCTCGTTCAAGTAAAGTTCCAGCAATTGTCGCTTATCGAAAGTGTTTTCCAGCCGAACCGCCAAAATCGCTTCTTTCAATTTGCGCTCAATGGTGACGTCGCTGCTTAATAGAAAATTCTTCGCCACTTGCTGGGTAATCGTTGAGGCACCCTCAAGTCGACGACCAGTGGCGACATTGATGACGTTTTGCACCACGGCGCGCAGGATGCCAAAAAAATCAATACCAGAGTGCTCAAAAAAGTTTTTATCTTCAGCCGATATGAAGGCATGCACCAAATGGTCTGGCACCACATTAATCGGCACAAAAATGCGCCGCTGTTCAGCATATTCGGCAATCAGGCTGCCATCGCCCGCATGGGCGCGGCTCATCACCGGAGGGGTGTAATCGGACAAATGCTGGTAATTCGGCAAAGTACTGGACATGCGCCATAAATAGAGGGAAACCAAAAATAAGCCGAGCGCCAGCAAGGTCACCGAAATGCCCGCAAAGTCGCGAATAAGCCTGCCTATGAGCTTCATGAAATCCTCTGTGCCGTGCCCCAGACTATAGGCCAAAATACGGCACCAATGTGACAATTCTGATATTGCAATGCGTTAAGAGCGCAAAGCTTGGGGAAAGTCTTTTATTGGACGATGCCAACCAACCGTTCTTTCGAAAAATAACTATCGACAGACTTGACCAGTCGACCAGCAAGCTTTTTGTGCCAGGCCGACGATAATAATTGTTTCTCATCACTACGATTTGTCAAAAACCCCAATTCAATCAGCACGGATGGCACATCGGGCGCTTTGAGCACACGAAAACCGGCGAACCGATGCGTCCGGTCTAGGAGTTTGGTGCTGCCACGCGCGTGGTCGACCACTAAGTTAGCAAATTGCACCGAAAGATTTTTGGTTTCGCGCTGAGCCAAATCAATCAAAATATCCGCCACTTCTTTCGGCTGATCATCAAAATCAATACCAGCGATAATGTCAGAGCGGTTTTCCTTGCGCGCGAGGGCGGCGGCTTCTTTGTCGGAAGCGGTTTCCGACAAAGTGTAGATCGACATGCCGCGCACCGATGAGCGCTCGATAGCATCAGCGTGAATAGAAACAAATAAATCAGCATTGTGCTTGCGGGCAATCGCCACGCGCTGGCGAAGTGGAATATAAATATCCAGATTGCGGGTCAGATAAACCTCATATTTTCCCGTATTGCGTAATTGCTTGGCAAACTGGCGCGCAAAACTCAAAGTGACGTTCTTCTCACGCGCTTTGCGCCCCAAGGCTCCGGGGTCAACCCCACCATGGCCAGGGTCAATGACAATCACTGGCTTGGCTTTTCGCTTTTTAGGTTTGGGTGTCTGCAAGGTTGGTTTTGCTACAGGAACTGGTGCCGAGGCAGTTTTTTGCCGATTGCGTTGACGGTCAGCGGTTACTTGTTCGTTGAATTGCGCGGGCGTTGCCGCCACTAAATCAATGACCAATCTCACTGGCAACCCTGAGGTCTTGCCCAAAATAAAATTCTTGCTGACCGTGGCTGGTTGTTTCAAATCCAGCACCAACCGGCTTTTATCGGCTGTAAACTGGCCAAAACGCAAGCCGCCAATCACCCCTTGTGGCTTGGGTTGCAAATTATCGGGCCATTGCAAATTTGGCAGATCAACGACGATGCGGCGCGGGTTCCCGAGCAAAAACACGTCAAAATCCACCCGCGATGACAGGTCAAGCACCAAGCGGGTACGTTCATTGGAAACACCAATGCGCACATCATCAACATTAGTCAGCGCATTCGCTGTAACCAAATTGGCAAGCACAAGCGCTAAGCCTAACACCCCGAGGCGTGAATAATGACAGAACGAAGAAATAAAGTTCATACGATAGATTTTCACCCATTTTGCGCGACTCACGGCTTAGCCATGACTATAGCAACTTCGACAGCGACTGGCGACCCGATGCGGTTCGCCGATGGCGGTACACATATAACTTGCATTGGCGGGCCGACGCGCTTAATGTCGTAACGCAAGCAGCGTATGCTGAGGCGCACAAACTGAAGGCCCAAACTGGGAGCCAGTTTGAAACCCCAGATAAACCTGCCTGCCAAAGGTGGTCTGCCACCGCAAAGTAATCTTACAAGGGTGTTTTGTGCACAGCGAATCTCGACAAATAATAGGCATAAAGATCGGTCACCAAGTGAACCGAGCCTGTGTTGCGCCTGCATTTAGCCTCACACCTTTTACGCAACAATTTAATAAAACACTGACCTCTGATCCGCGCGCGATGAAGCTAACGCCCGCCGCCGATCACGTCGCCGGAGAAATTTATGACCAAAACAATGCTTATCGATGCCGCCCACCAGGAAGAGACCCGTGTGGTGGTGACAGAAAACAATCAGATCGACGAATTTGATTTTGAATCCAGCACTAAAGCCCCGCTTCGCGGCAATATCTATCTCGCTAAAGTTACCCGTGTAGAGCCGTCTCTACAGGCCGCTTTTGTCGAATATGGTGGCAATCGCCACGGGTTTTTAGCGTTTAACGAAATCCACCCTGACTATTATCAAATTCCGATTGGCGATCGCGAAGAACTGATGCGCGAATATGCGCAAGAGGAACGCGAAAACGCTGCCGACGAGGATTCGGATATCGACGAGGCGCCAAGCGCCACCAGCGGTGACGATGATCAAGACGATGGCGACGGCAAATCAGTGGAAGACTTGGGCGGTGACGCACATGAAGAAGTCGCCACACCAACCGCCTCACGGGCACTACATCGCAAGTATAAAATTCAGGAAGTCATCAAACGCCGTCAGATTATTTTGGTGCAGGTTCTGAAAGAAGAGCGCGGCAATAAAGGCGCGGCTCTGACAACTTATATGTCACTTGCAGGTCGCTATTGCGTGTTAATGCCTAACACCGCACGTGGCGGCGGCATTTCGCGCAAAATTAATAATGGCGCCGACCGCAAAAAATTGAAATCCATCGTCGAAAAACTCGATGTGCCGCAAGGTATGGGTTTGATTGTCCGCACAGCTGGGGCTCAGCGCACGCTGACTGAAATCCGCCGCGATTGGCAGTATCTGTCGCAAATGTGGGCTGATGTGCGTGAAAAAACCGTTGTCAGCCAAGCGCCTGCTTTGGTTTATGAAGAAGGCAATCTCATCCGTCGCTGCATTCGTGATATTTATTCGAAAGACTTTGATGAGGTAACCGTAGCCGGAGCCGACGCTTATAAAGAAGCGCGCAATTATATGAAATTGCTGATGCCGAGCCATGCGCGCAAGGTAATACTGCACGCTGAAGCGACCCCTTTGTTCAAACAATATGGCGTCGAGGATAAGCTGGCCGCTATGTTTAATCCGGTGGTGGTCTTGCCATCCGGCGGTTATCTCGTGATCAATCAAACGGAAGCTTTGGTCGCCATTGATGTGAACTCGGGCAAATCAACACGTGAATATTCGGTTGAGAAAACCGCGCTGGCCACCAATTTGGAAGCCGCGACAGAAGTTGCCCGCCAAGCACGCTTGCGTGATTTGGCCGGACTTTTGGTCATCGATTTCATTGATATGGACGAAAACCGCAACAATCGCGCCGTCGAAAAACGCATGAAAGATGCGCTGAAAAACGACCGCGCACGCATTCAAGTTGGCCGTATCAGCAGCTTTGGCCTGATGGAAATGTCGCGTCAACGCATGCGCGCTGGTGTGCTTGAAGGCAGCAGTAACACTTGCAGTCAGTGCAATGGCTCCGGCATGGTGCGTTCGGTCGAAAGCCGCGCCCTGCATGTATTGCGTGATATTGACGAACGTTGCGGCAAATATAGCTCAGGCGAACTCATCGCTCATGTACCTGAAGATGTAGCCAATTATTTGTTGAACCAAAAACGTCTACAATTGGGCGAAATTGAACAGCGCACCGGTGTGCAGATTATTGTGCTGGGAGATAGTGCTTTGAGTGCCATGGAAATGGCCTTCACCCTGCCCGACCAGACCGAAAGCGAAGGCACCTCGCGTATGGAAGGCGATCCAAAAGCAGCGCTTGATGGCGATGACGGTAAAACACGCCGCCGCCGCCGTCGTGGCGGACGTGGTAGCAATCAGTCAAATGATAATGCCGATCAAAGCGCATCTGATGATGATGCGGACAGCCAAGAAAACGATACTGGTGAGGCCGTAGAGGCGAATGACGAGAACCAAGCGCGGTCATTTGGCGAGGGCGAAGATGATGACAATAAGCCGAAGCGTCGCCGACGTCGTGGACGCCGTGGTGGTCGTGGTCGCCGTCGCGATGGCGAAACATCAGGTGCTGAGGGCGAGAGCGCAGAAGCCGCCGACAATGCATCACATGACGGTCAGGTAACAAGCGATATGCCTGTCGAAAAAATCATGATTGTCACGCCAAATTCTGCGGCTCAACCAACAGGTGATGAGACTGCTCAGGGCGATGATACAACCATGGCCGATACAGCCCTAGAAGCTGTTGAAGAAGCTGTTGAAGAAGCTGTTGAAGAAGTTGTTGCTGAAGAAGTGGCTGTTGAAGAAGTGGCGGAAAAACCAAAGCGCAAACCTCGCGCCAAAGCAGCCGACAAAGGCGAACCGGCTGATAAAGATAAGCCGAAGGCAAAAGCCAAAGCTAAACCAAAAGCCAAGCCAAAAGCCGAACCAAAGGCCAAAAAAGCCCCGGCGAAGAAAGCCGCTTCAAAGACTGCCGAGGCCATAGCTGAGCCAGAAGTGGTTGAAGCCGTTGAGGTCGAAACAGTCGCTGATCCGGTTATCACCGCCACTGCTGAAGCCGGTGAAACGCCGGAACAACCGGTCAAACGCGGGTGGTGGAAACGTTAAACCAGCGATTGCGCCGATGCGCCGTCATATTAAAGCCGTAATTAGCGATAGTGTGGTGACGATGATGATAAAAGAAAAATTATTGCAATGGCCTAGGCTGCCGCGCCCATCATCATTCATGCTGAACCTTTGGCAAGCCCGTCCAATTGGGGTGCTTGTCGGTTTAATGATGATGGTCACGTCGGCGCATGCCGGTGCCATTCGTGATGGCGAAATCGAAGAGTTAATTGACGATTACACACGCCCATTGCTGATCGCTGCCGGTCTCAACCCTGCGGCGGTTGGCTTGACCGTGGTGAATGACCGCGCCCTCAACGCCTATGTCACCATGGGGCAGAATATTTTCGTACACACCGGCCTTATTCTTGAATCCGACAGGCCCAATATGGTTATCGGCGTGATGGCGCATGAAATTGGCCATATCACCGGCGGCCATTTGGCGCGCTCAAGTGACGCCATTGCGCGGTCGCAAGCACCGGCTCTTGTGGCGACAATTTTAGGTTTTGGCAGCCTGTTGGCGGGCAACCCCGAAGCCGGCATTGCTTTGATAAGTGGCGGCCAACAAATTGCTCAGCGTAGCTTTCTTGTCTATTCGCGGGCGCAAGAAGCCAGCGCCGACGTTACCGCTCTGAAGCTATTGGACGCCACAGGGCAGTCTCCGGAGGGCATCATTGAGCTGATGGATACGCTGGCCGGGCAAGAGATTTTGAATGAAGTCTATCAAGACCCTTATGCGCGCTCTCACCCGATGTCGCGCGATAGGGTCAATGCCTATATCGCCGGTGCCGCTTCTTCACAATATCGCGACCAAACCGATAATCCTGAATTGGTTTTCCGCCATAATATGGCGCGAGCGAAATTATTTGGCTTTATTGACCCTCCCGAAGTCACCTTCCGGCGTTATAATGGCGATCAATCGCCGTCAGCTCAATATGCGCGCGCTATTGCCTACCACCAGCAAGCTAGGCTCGAGCAATCCATCGAACTGATTGACGGATTGATTGCGCAATATCCGGAAAACCCTTGGTTTTATGAACTTAAAGGTCAGGTGTTTTACGAATCTGGCATCGCCCTAAAGGGATTAGAACCCTATGAAAAAGCCATATCTCTCAAGCCTGAGGAACCACTTTTATTGATTGGACTGGCAACCTGCCAAATTGGTCTCGGCGTCGAGCAGACCGAGTTTAATGACGCGGCGATTGAGAATTTGCGCAAAGCACTGCGTATGGATTCTGAAAATGCCACGGCCTATTTTTTCATGTCGAAAGCCTATGGACAATTAGAGCGCGCCCCTTATGCGGAATGGTCATTAGCTGAATACTATGCCTTAATGCGTAATCCAAAGGCCGTTACCTATGCCCAGCGTGCGTTGCGTGGCCTGCCAAAAGACTCAATTGAGTATTTGCGCAGTCGCGATATTCTGAAAATGACTTTTTAAGTTGAGAGATTTTATGACCCGATTTTTGACCGCCCTATTTTGCTTGGCATTTGGGCTGAACCTTGCCCTCACCTCGGCACAGGCCGAGACATTCAGCGCCGCTGAGAAAAAATCTATTGAAGCGGTGGTGCAAGATTATCTCATGCAAAACCCTGAAGCCCTAGCCAGCGCCTTGCAGAATATGCAGGCTTATTATGAGCAAGCCGAGGAAACCCGCATTCAGCGCACGATTGCCCAAAATGCCGAACTTCTGTTTCGCAATAAAGCCGACTTCAGCATGGGCCCCGTCGACGCACCGGTCACCATTGTCGAATTTTTCGATTACAATTGCGGCTATTGCAAACGGGTCTTTCCGGTTTTGATGGAAGTGGTTAATCAACGCGAAGATGTGCGGGTGGTATTCAAAGAATTTCCTATTCTCAGCGACAGCTCAGAGGTCGCCGCACGGACAGCGCTGACGCTTGACAATCAGCTCAATTTTCTGACCTTTCACGCTCGTTTGATGAATAATAAGGCCGGTCTCAATGACGGTTTTATCAGTCAGACGCTAGCCGATCTGGAACTCGACGAAAGAACGATTGTCGCGCAGCGAAGCAGTCAAAGAATTACCGATATTTTGGACGAAAACCGTCAGCTTGCCCAAGCCCTCGATGTCGCCGGCACGCCAGCCTTTGTGATTGGCAATCAGGTTTATCCTGGAGCATTGGAAAAGCACGAGTTTGAAGCCGCCATTGAGGCAGCCCTAGCAGCGCAGAGCGGCTCAGCTAATTAGTTTAAATAAGCCCTGCCAGAGGCGAGCTAGGGTCAGCATATAACCGTTTGGCCATGCGTCCTGCCAGATAGGCTTGGCGACCGGCAATCACCGCATGGCGCATGGCTTGCGCCATTAACACCGGATTTTTAGCCTCGGCAATCGCTGTGTTCATCAGCACGCCATCGCAGCCCAATTCCATGGCAATCGCCGCATCCGAGGCAGTGCCAACGCCGGCATCAACCAACACCGGCACTTTTGACTGTTCAATAATCATCCGAATGTTAATCGGGTTTTGCACCCCCAAGCCCGAACCGATTGGCGCCGCCAGAGGCATAATCGCGCAACAGCCAATGTCTTCTAATTGTTTGGCCATAATCGGGTCATCGCTGCAATAAACCATCACGTCAAAGCCTTCTTTGACCAGCAATTCAGCCGATCTCAAGGTTTCTGGCATATTCGGGTAGAGGGTTTTTTCATCACCCAAAACTTCCAGTTTAACCAATGACCAGCCGCCGGCCTCGCGCGCTAGACGAAGTGTGCGCACCGCATCTTCGCCGGTAAAACAACCAGCCGTATTGGGCAAAAATGTGTATTTCTTCGGGTCAATATAATCGATAAGCATAGGCGCTGACGGGTCAGACAAATTAATCCGACGCACGGCCACGGTTACGATTTCCGCTCCAGCCGCCTCAGCCGCCGCCGCATTTTCGGCATAGTCGACATATTTTCCCGTGCCAATAATAAGGCGGGAAGAAAAACGCCGTCCAGCAATGGTTAGAACATCATCTTTTGAACTATCTGCGTTCATCCTCAGCCTCCGCCAATAAAGTGGACAATTTCAATTCGGTCACTCGCCGCTACCATTTGGCTGTGGTAAGCAGATTTCGGGACGATTTCGAGGTTCAACTCAACGGCAATTTTCTGGCTTGGCAAATTCATTACCGTCAGCAGCTGCAAAACACTCATTGGCGCTTCAAAGTCACGCATTTCGCCGTTAATTTGCACTTTCATGATCGTTCTCCAAGAGCGCTTGATAATGCAAACCTTCGTTTCAAGACGCAAGTCCTGTTCTTACCTTTGACTAAGTTATAGACTGAAATCCTTGATGTTTTTTGAAATCTCGGTTACCCACATAGTATATTGTTGCTTATCAGGCTGCGAAAGGACTTGGCATGGCGCAAGCTGTTTACATAATCAACGGCCCCAACCTGAATCTGCTTGGCAGTCGGGAGCCGGAAATCTATGGCACAACCACTTTGGCCGACATTGAATCCGCCTGCGCCAGTAAGCTGGACAGCTATGATTTGCCAATGAGCTTTTTTCAAAGCAATGATGAGGGCGAGCTGGTGTCGATTATTCAGACCGCGCGTTCGCAAGCCAGTGGCGTCATTATTAATGCTGCCGCCTATTCGCATACATCAGTGGCCATTTTGGATGCCTTGCAATCGCTCTCGCAGCCGATTATCGAAGTGCATTTATCAAATATTTATGCCCGCGAAAGTTTCCGGCACCACTCACATATTTCGCAGGTGGCAACGGGTGTCATCTGCGGGCTTGGCGCACAAGGCTATGAAATGGCTATTGACGCGCTAGCTAAGCGTATTAAACCTTAATTACTCGTTGAACAAAATGGCATTGTCACGCGGAGAACAAAATGACGAAACTACCCGATAGTAAACGCATTAAAGAACTAGCCGACCTATTAGACAAAAGCAGTCTGACGGAAATTGAGGTCGAAGCAGAAGGTATGCGCATTCGCGTTGCCCGCCAAGTCGCCAGCCAAATGGTCACCTCGCAGCAAACCATTGCTCAGCCTGCACCAATTACGCCAACGCCGGCCCCTGAAGCTGCCGCCGCACCCGTTGCCGCCGCTAATCCAGCGAGCAATGCCGGAGCGGTGAAGTCGCCCATGGTCGGCACCGCCTATTTGGCCCCAGAGCCGGGCGCCAAAGATTTTGTTTCCATTGGGAGCACAGTGAAACAGGGGCAAACCCTGCTCATTATCGAAGCGATGAAAACCATGAACCCGATTACTGCCCCGCGCGATGGTAAGGTTACTGAGATTATTGTCACCAATGAGCAGCCCGTCGAATTTGACGAAGTGCTGCTGATTATTGAGTAAGCCATGATTAGCAAAATCCTTATTGCCAATCGCGGAGAAATTGCCCTCAGAGTCATCCGCGCGTGTCGCGAAATGGGCATTGCCTCGGTGGCCGTTCACTCGACGGCAGATAATCATGCCATGCATGTTGGGCTGGCCGATGAAAGTGTCTGCCTTGGCCCTGCTCCGGCAGCCAATAGTTATTTGAACATTCCAGCCATCATTGCCGCCTGCGAAATCACCGGCGCCGACGCGGTGCACCCGGGTTATGGGTTTTTGTCCGAAAACGCCAAATTCGCCGATATTCTGGAAGCCCACGGCATTACCTTTATCGGCCCAACGGCTGACCACATTCGTTTAATGGGCGATAAAATTGCCGCCAAAGCCAAGGCTATTGAATTGGGTATTCCGGTGGTGCCGGGCTCTGACGGCGAAGTGAAAGACGTCGCAGACGCGCTCAAAGTTGGCCGCGAGATGGGCTTTCCTGTCTTGGTTAAAGCGGCATCGGGTGGCGGCGGTCGCGGCATGAAAATCGCCAAGACCGAAGATGATTTGGCCGAGGCTTTCACCACGGCGCGCAGCGAGGCCAAAGCCGCCTTTGGTGACGATGCCGTTTATATTGAGAAATATCTCGAAAAACCGCGCCATATTGAAATTCAAGTGGCCTGCGACACGCATGGCAATGCGGTGCATTTGGGCGAGCGCGATTGTTCCTTACAACGTCGCCACCAGAAAGTTTTAGAAGAAGCACCAAGCACAGTGCTGGATGACGCCGCGCGGGCCAAAATCGGCAAGATTGTCACCAATGCGATGGAAGGCATGTCCTATCGCGGGGTCGGCACGATTGAGTTCTTATATGAAAAAGGTGAATTCTATTTCATTGAGATGAACACCCGCCTGCAGGTGGAACATCCGGTGACTGAAGCGATTACCGGCATTGACCTTGTGCGCGAGCAAATCCGCGTCGCCAATGGCGAGGTCTTGAGCTTCACGCAAGATGATATTGTGCTGAGTGGCCACGCTATGGAATGCCGTATCAATGCCGAGCATCCTGAGACATTTGTGCCTTCACCGGGCAAAATTCAAACCTATCACGCCCCCGGCGGCTTGGGGGTTCGGATTGATAGCGCGGCATTCGCCGGCTGCGCCATTCCGCCCTATTATGACAGTTTGATCGGTAAGTTGATTGTCCATGCTGCCGATCGCGAAACCTGCATGCGTCGCCTTGATCGGGCGTTGCGCGAATTTGCCATTGATGGGGTCGAAACGACATTGCCGCTATTCCATCGCTTGCTGGCCAATGAAGATTTCCAAAAGGCCGATTACGACATTCACTGGCTTGAAGGGTTTTTGCAAAGCGAAGCAGAAAAGAAAACCGTCGATTAAACACCGGTTTTATATATTGGTGGCTACTCGTCGGTGAATGGCAGGTCGTCTGCGCCGACACAGGCTTTCGGCCAAAGGTCATAAACCGCATGTTCCAAAGCGTTTATCCCAGGGCTTGAGGCGAACATCCAACCGTTGAAAAGGCGGTTTTCTTCGCCATTCGCAATTTCCAAAATGGTTAAAAATGCTTTGGTTTCCGGCGGTTCTTCCGGCGGTGTGGAACGACAATCATGCATGGTGATGCGCAAATCATCAATTTCCACCGGCTCATCAAGGCGCAACTCCAGCGGGCGGATTTTCGCGGTAACCTTGTGCAACAGGGTAAACCGCCCAATACGCATGACCCGCGTGCTCGGCGCCAAATTGGAACTGGGAAGCTCAATCACCGGCACATCAAACAGGGTCGACGGCAGAGACCCGTCGAATTCTTCGGTTAAACCCTCAAACTCATCAATAAGAATTGTTTCATTCGGGACTGTTTCAAAGTCCTCATAAGGCGTCGTCAGCGTGCCATCGAAAGGATTGCTATCGGGTAACGGCGGTGGAACAAGCACGGGTGGTTTTGGCGCCGTAACCGCCTCGGATGATAGTGGTTGTTGTGCTGATAGCGGTATCGGCCCCAAAAGGGCCAATAAGACTGGCCACAACAGAAGTTTATTTTTTGTCACTCTCGCCATCACCAGCGCTGAACAGAGCTTGGCTCACCAATTCGATGAGATCAACAGAGCCCTGCGTGTAGAAAATTTCGCCACCATCTTCCAAAAAATCCTCGCTGCCGCCGGGAGACAGTGAAATATAATTACCGCCAAGCAAACCTTCGCTGGTGATTTTGGCACTGGTGTCATCCGGGAAACGAATATCGCCATTCATTGAAAATACTACATTGGCGTAATAGCTCTTTGGATCAAGTTCAAGCGACACCACCGTGCCAACTTTAATGCCGGACATGCGCACATCGCTGCCAATGGTCAATCCATCAACGCGGTTGAATTGGGCTGACAAACGATAGCCGTCTGAGCTGCCCGTTTCGGTTACCGAATAACCATAAGCAACAAAAAGCGTGGCTACGATAACAACAAAGGCACCAACGAGGGTTTCGACGAGATTATCTTTCAGCATGGGCGTGTCCTATTCCGGTTTCCAAGAATCATAGCCAGATGCATAGGAGGCCGCATCGGCAGGGCCGGCCGGCTTATGGGCATTTTTTGTGCCGGTTTGATTGATTTGGTGTGGTTTGTGCCAATCACGGCGAACAAATTGCGCCTCATCAGGGGTTTCATCAACCGTGTAATGCAACCAACCGTGCCAGTAAGGCGACACGCGCGTACTTTCAATATCACCATTGAAAATCACCCAACGGCGCGCCTTACCATTGATTGAGGCGCCTTTGCGGTCTTGGTAGTAAAGATTGCCCTGCTCGTCTTGACCAACCAATTGCCCACGGCGTTTGGTCCAAATCAACGTGCCCAAAGTTTGGCTATTCCACCATGTAAAAATCATTTTAAGAAATTGCATTATCTGACTTTCCATTTCGACAGTGAGGAATTTATAGCACGAAAGCGTACGCCCTGCATCTTCCTTGATTACGACGCCTCATCCGGAGTTGATTTTTTCTCGGCCGGCAAATTCAAACGAATATGCAATTCGCGTAATTGCGCGTTAGACACTTGAGACGGCGCCTGCATCAATAAATCTTCGGCTTGCTGGTTCATTGGAAAGGCCACGACTTCGCGCAGGTTTTCTTGCTCCGCCAGCAGCATAACAATGCGATCGACGCCCGGTGCAATACCACCATGCGGCGGTGCGCCAAAACGGAAAGCATTCAGCATGCCGCCAAATTCTTTTTCAACAACCGCGCTGTCATAACCAGCAATTTCAAAGGCTTTCAGCATAATTTCAGGCTTGTGATTCCGAATGGCGCCCGACGATAGTTCAATCCCATTGCAAACAATGTCATATTGATAGCCAAGGATATCCATTGGATCCATGCTCTCCAACGCTTCCATACCACCCTGCGGCATGGAAAACGGATTGTGAGAGAAGTCGAGTTTCTTGGTGCTGTCGTCAATTTCGTACATCGGGAAATCAACGATCCAACAAAAGGCAAATTGATCGCGATCAATCAATTCAAGCTCTTCGCCAACCCGATTGCGGGCGCGGCCAGCAAATTCAGCAAATGATTTCGGCACGCCTGCGCAGAAGAAAACAGCGTCGCCATCTTCGAGCGCCAATTGGCTGCGTATTTGCTCAGTGCGCTCAGCGCCAATATTTTTCGCCAATGGGCCAGCGCCTTCGCCGTCGCGGAAGAAAATATAGCCGAGACCAGGCTGGCCTTCGCCCTGTGCCCAGCTGTTCATCCGGTCACAAAACGCCCGACTACCGCCGGTTTTAGCCGGAATTGCCCACACGCGAACGTTCTCGTCCTTAGCAATCATATTGGCAAAAATCTTAAAGTCTGATCCGTCGAAAGCAGCGGTGACGTCTTGCATTTCAATCGGGATACGCAAATCTGGCTTATCGGAACCATATTTTTGCATCGCTTCAGCATAAGGAATTCGCGGGAACTCAGCCGTCACCCGCTTGCCATTGCCGAAGGTGGTGAAGACATCGCGCAGCACCGGCTCAACCGCCTGAAACACATCTTCTTGGGTGACAAAACTCATTTCCAAATCGAGCTGATAAAACTCACCCGGCGAGCGATCGGCGCGGGCATCTTCATCGCGGAAACACGGTGCGATTTGGAAATAGCGATCAAAACCAGCCACCATAAGCAGTTGCTTAAACTGCTGTGGGGCTTGTGGCAGAGCATAGAAACGGCCCGGATGGGTGCGCGATGGCACTAGAAAGTCACGCGCGCCTTCGGGGCTTGAGGCCGTCAAAATCGGCGTTTGATACTCACGGAAGCCATCATCGGTCATGCGACGGCGCAGCCATGAAATAATATCCGACCGTAGAACAATGTTTTTGTGCAGCGTGTCGCGGCGCAAATCCAGAAAACGATAGCGCAGACGAATGTCTTCTGGATAATCCGGCTCACCAAAGACTGGCAGTGGCAAATCACCAGCCTGAGACAGAATTTCCAAATTTGACGCATAGATCTCAATCTCACCGGTTGGCAGATTGGGGTTTTTGGCCTCAGCATCACGGCCAACAACCTTGCCCTCAACGCGGATAACGCTTTCAGCGCGGACTTCTTCGGCAACCGAGAAATAGGGACTTGAAGGCTCAATGACCAATTGCGTCAGACCATAATGATCGCGCAAATCGATGAATAATAACCCACCATGGTCGCGTTTTCGATGCACCCAACCGGATAAACGGACGGTTTCGTCGATATGTGTCGCGCGCAAGGTGCCGCAATCATGGCTTCTATATTCGTGCATCTTCAACCTCTTAAAGAATAGTGATGCCTAAACACAACGCTTCACGCGATTTGTCAAGCCACACATGCGTTTGCCGCCTTATTCAGCGATCAAAACCGCGTTTATTTTCAGGAGGCGACAAAACCATTTCAGTGTTTTATAACATAGCTTCATGAAACTAATTTCCACAACTGAAGAGCTCGAAGCTCTGTGCGCCGAATTGGCCGCCTGTCCGTATATAACGGTTGATACCGAATTTTTACGCGAAAGCACGTTTTGGCCGATTTTATGCCTCATTCAAACCGCTGGACACAATGTCGAGGGGATGATTGATCCGCTTTCCGAAGGTATTGATTTACAACCATTTTACGACCTTTTGGTTAATCCGCATGTGCTCAAAGTCATGCATGGCTGCCGGCAAGATGTCGAGATTTTCCACCATTTGGCCGGCGTCATTCCAACGCCACTTTTTGACACACAAATCGCCGCCATGGTGTGTGGCTTTGGCGATGCGGTAGGTTATGAAACGCTGATTCATAAAACAACGAACGGCAAAGTCGATAAAGCCAGTCGCTTTACCGATTGGAGCCATCGCCCGCTCAGCGATGCGCAGCTTACCTATGCGCTCTCCGACGTCACTCATTTGCGCGATGCCTATGAGTATCTCGAGGAGGCGCTGGAGAAAAATGGCCGCCGCGCATGGCTTGAGGAAGAAAGCAATTTGCTATCTGACCCTGAAATTTATTTGCAAAGCCCCGAAAATGCTTGGCGCCGCCTACGTATGCAGGACCGACGGCCAAAAGTGCTTGGCGTTTTGATTGAAGTCGCCAAATGGCGCGACAGCGAGGCGCAAAGCCGCAATGTGCCGCGTAATCGTGTGCTCAAAGATGATGCTATTCGCGAATTGGCGCTACAGGCACCGAAAGACAAAACGGCGCTCGCCCGCTTGCGCGCCGTACCGCGCGGTTTCGAAAACTCGCGCCATGCCGAAACCCTTTTAGAGGCAGTGGCAGTCGGACGAAATAGAAAACCTGAAGACCTGCCCGACGTGCCCGCCGCCGTCGTCAATCGTCCAGGCATTGGGCCACTGGTCGAGCTGTTGAAAGTTCTCTTGAAACAGCGCAGCGAAGAAACTCAAGTGGCGCCGAAATTGATTGCCAATGTTGCCGATTTGGAACGCATCGCCAGCGATAATGAGCCGGATGTGCCAGCCATGCGCGGCTGGCGTCGTGAAATTTTCGGCCAGTATGCCATGGATTTAAAACAGGGCCGCCTTGCTTTGGCGTCTGAAAATGACATGGTGATTTTGGTCGCGCGCGACGCTTAAACAGCGTTTTTATTTTTTACTGGTGCCAAGTCGACCTGAGAGTCGAGACCAAGAACCTGAGCTATGCGGCTCAATCGATTGTCGATAATCGGCCCCAGTAATTCTGCTTGCGATGGGTCAATTGTCAGCACTACCTTGCCCCCACCAAAAGTTAGTTTTGTGAGCGGCAGTAAATTGGGCAGTGATGCTGACAGCGAATGAGCTAAGCGCAGGCACAGACCAAAAGCCTGCGCCAACTTCTCATCTTCTGGCGCTAATGACAGTTGATTGGCACCATACCAGCCCTCGCCAACCTCGTGACGATAAGACAGTGCATGACCAAGAAACACGCGGCTGCGGTGATCAATGCCCCCAAATGGCGCGGTCAGCACGGTTTGGCGCACCACTTCGGCGCGGAAACTTGGGTGGCTGGCCCATGCCAAATCTGAAATCAAACACCCTGCCATGCGCAATCGGTTGAGCTCTTTATCGGACGCGAACTGAGCATGGCGGCTGGTAAATAATTCGCTCGTCCAAGCCGCCAATTCATGGCCGTAAGCAGCCGATTTACACAACCTTTCGGCCATTTCTTCGCAAGCCAGCAAGAGCGGGTCAAGTTTGCGGTATTTGTGTTCCAACATGGAATATAAAATGCCCTCGCGCACGGCATTGGCCGAGACGATTATATCTTTAGGCCGCACCGCTTCGGTCAGCTTATCGAGCACAATCGCGGCAATCGGCAAGGCATCGCGGCGATTGGAGGAAGATTGCGATAAATCAACCTTCGTCTCATCATCCATGAGGGCGCGCGTAAAGCGCGTCATTTCCTTTGTCGGTACAGAATATTGGTGCAACACGTCGAGCGGATAGTTTTCATAATCCATATGAACCTTCGCTAAATTACGCCATGTGCCGCCGACCACATAAAGCGGCAGGTCTTTTCCATCTGAAAGCCAGCTAATTTCTTGCAAAGCTGCGCTGACTTGCTGCGCCATCAGCTCACGGTCTCCGCCCGATTGCTGGTTCAAGGCCAGAACCCCAAGCGGCAAGCTTGCCCATTGATGGGTTTGATTGTCGTGCACACGCGCCAATTCCAAACTGCCACCACCAAGATCGGCAACAATACCATCAGCCTTAGGTATCGATAGCATCACCCCATCAGCCGAATAAACGGCTTCTTCTTCACCACTCAAAATGCGGATTTTATGTCCCAAAATGGCTTCGGCTTCGGCAATAAATGCATCGCTGTTTTCGGCATCGCGCACCGCCGCCGTGGCAAAAGCCGCCAGATTGCCAATGCCAAGCCGGGCGGCAATACCATGAAACCGATGAAATGTTTGAATCGCTAATTCATAAGGCGCGCCCTCGATGCGACCGGTCGCAGAAACCGCCTCACCTAGCCGACAAAAAGTGCGCTCATTATAAATTGGCAGAGGCGTGCGTGCCGAACCACTATAGCCGACCAATCGAACAGAGTTTGACCCTATATCCAAAACCCCCAATGGCGCATCGGGACGCAAAGCGCCCAGACGATTAAGCGCATCGGCAAATTTCTCGGTTTTATAAACACTCATTACCTAAACCTATTTCTTCATACTCTCGCCACGCCCTGACAAGCTCGGATTGGTCATAAAATAATCATGTGCACTAATTTCTAGCTCACCCTCTGATGTATGTGCACGGGCAAATTGGCCATCGGGTTGCATCAACCAACTTTGCTGATTGTCGGCCAAATTGGTTACCATGATTTGGTTCATCACTTGCTCGCGAACCGTGGGATTCAAAATAGGCGTGAGCACTTCAACGCGACGATCTAGATTGCGGGGCATCCAATCGGCTGACGAAATGTAAATATTGGCTTCGTCTGAGGGCAGACCGCCGCCATTACCGAAACAAACAATCCGCGAATGTTCCAGATAACGCCCGACAATGCTTTTCACGCGAATGTTTTCAGATAGACCCTCAACGCCAGCGCGCAAACAACAAATACCGCGCACCACCAAATCAATTTGCACACCCGCTTGAGAGGCTTCATAGAGGGCATCTATAACAAATGGATCGACCAACGAGTTGAGCTTAACCCAGATTGCCCCTGGCCGACCCTTTTTCACATGCTGCATCTCGGCCGCAATGCCATCCATAATGGTTTGCCGCATGGTAATCGGCGACATCGACAAACATTTGAGGTCTGAGGGTTCGGCATAGCCGGTAAAAAAGTTGAAAACCTGCGCGGCGTCACTGGCAATATTTTTATCGCAAGTAAACAAAGATAAGTCGGTGTAAACCAAGGCATTTTGCGGATGATAATTGCCCGTGCCCAAGTGCACATAAGTGCGCATGCGGCCCGCTTCGCGGCGCACGACGAGGCTTACTTTGGCATGCGTTTTTAACTGGATAAAGCCGAACACCACTTGCACACCCGCACGTTCCATATCGCGAGCCAAACGAATATTGGCCGCCTCATCAAACCGTGCCTTCAACTCCACAAGAGCCGTCACTGATTTGCCAGCCTCGGCCGCTTCAATCAGTGCCTCCACAATCGGGCTGTCATCCGACGTGCGATAAAGGGTTTGCTTAATCGCCACCACATCCGGATCGATGGCCGCCTGACGAATAAATTGCACCACCACATCGAAGCTTTCATAAGGGTGATGCACCAAAATATCTTTGGCGCCAATGGCGGAGAAACAATCGCCACCATGTTCCCGAATGCGTTCAGGAAAACGCGCCGTGAAAGGCGTGAATTTCAGCTCAGGGGGCGCGTGAGCAACAATCTGATTGGTTTGTGACAAGCCGACCAAATCACTGACAACGATGACCCCGCGTGGGTCAACTTCCAGTTCCTTAGTGATCAGCCTTTTCAAATTTTCCGGCATGGATTTGTCAATTTTCAGCCGAATGACCGAACCACGGCGGCGCTTTTTCAGTGCGCTTTCGAATAATTGCACCAAATCCTCAGCTTCTTCTTCAACCTCAAGGTCACTGTCGCGGATAATCCGAAACACCCCCTGCCCTAAAACTTCATAACCCGGGAAAGTGCGCTCCGAGAACATTGAAATCAATGTTTCCAAACGAACAAAGTTCAACGCACCCTCAGGGGCGTTATCGTCGTCATTTGGCAAAAGAATAAACCGATCAAGCTGCTGGGGGATCAACAGCAGTGCGTTCATTTGGTGACCATCAGCGCGCCGCGCCAATTGCAGCGCCAAGGCAAACCCAAGATTGGGAATAAATGGAAACGGGTGCGCCGGATCCACCGCCAGAGGGGTTAACACCGGCAGCACTTGGTCAAGGAAGTAATCCTCCAGCCAAGACAGTTGTGATGTTGATAGCTCATTGGGCTCCAGCACACAGACATTGGACTGACGCATTTCTTCGAGCAAATGTCGCCAGACCACTTGTTGCGTATCCATCAACTGATTTGCGGTTTCGGAAATCTCGTCTAATTGCTGGCGTGGGGTGCGCCCGTCTTTGCTCAGCTCATCGACACCGGCTAGGGTTTGTCCTATCAAACCGGCCACACGCACCATGAAGAACTCATCCAGATTACTGGCTGAAATCGAGAGAAAACGTAGCTTTTCCATCAAAGGGTGATTGGGATTTGTCGCCTCTTCCATAACCCGCTGATTGAAAGCCAGCCATGATATTTCGCGATTGGCAAAACGTTCCGTACGCGAGAACCCTAAATGAATTTCAGGCAATTTCTGCTCTGGTTTAAAGCTGCGTAAAACACCTGTTTTCTTGTTTGCCTTCTTGCTCATCAATCAAAGTTTCCCGTAAATTAAAAGTCTTAGTGTATGTCGAAAATATTACAAATATGTTGTCAAAACATCGGCCACAAGCGGCACTGTTACCGGTTTCTTCAAAGCCAACGCTTGCTGATCAATGGCTTTGACCACCTGCCCCATACTAGCAAAATCCCGCTCAATACGTGGCACCAAATAAGCGATAACCTTATCATCAACGCGCAATTGCAGGTCACCAAATAATTTATGCAAAAGCCCTGCCACCAAATCGTCGTCTGGCGGCCCCATGGCAACCGCAGCAATGGCCTTTAGGCGCGATTGCAAATCTTGCAGGCTGATATCAAGACGCGCAGCCGGCACTTGCGACATGAGCAATAATTTTTGTGCCCCGTGGCGCGCATGATTAAGCAAGTGAAACAAGCTTTCCTCATCCGTCGTCTGCAAATCATCAAGCGCCTCGAGAATAAGTATCGCCGCAGTCAATTCACCGCTTAAAATAGCCGGCACATCAGTGTTTTTGTTTAGCCCATTGGCTTGCATAATATGCACATCAAAGTCTTGCGCCAGCACCGCCGCCAAATGGGTTTTACCACATCCGGATGGGCCGTAAATCCACTGAACCGGCATCGGCCACTGCGCCACCTGATCAATCAACGCCACCGCTTCAGCATTGCTTTGCGTCACCATAAAAGCCTCGCGCTCAAAGGCCGGGCGCGATGGCAGATCAAAGAATAATTGTTCAGCCATCGGTTTTTTCCTCTGGCGTCGAGACATAATCGCGCTGATAGACGCCAGCCGCATGGCGCACCACAACGCCACAAATAGCCGCCACAGGCACCGCCAATAGCAGTCCGAGGAAGCCAAATAAGTGCCCCATAGCCAGTAAGGCGAACATAATCCACACCGGATGCAAGCGCACCCGATCGCCGACCAAACGTGGGGTTAAAACATTGCCCTCGATAAATTGTCCAACAGCGAAAACCGCTGCGATTTGGCTCAACATCATCCAATCAATACCAAACTGCCCAAGCCCCAGAAGTCCGGCCACAACCATGCCAATGGCAGCCCCAACATACGGGATAAAGCTAATCAAACCGGCAATAAAGCCAAGCACCAAGCCGCCTTTTAAGCCAACCCATGACAAGCCAAGGGCATAAATCACACCAAGCGCGAGGCAAACCATAATCTGGCCA
>CALEFA010000056.1 GCA_937876775.1 uncultured Rhodobiaceae bacterium
GCGGAGCTGTCACAAATGATGCAGCGGCTATCGGCGGAGGTGCGTCGCAAAGTCGACGCCCTGCCAGCACATGGTGATTTTCTGGCCGAGAATTTTGCTTAAATGGGCGAGGCCTCCGGTTTCTCCTGGTGTCAGACTTTGACCTCACATCACGCCTAACACTTGCCGAAAAACGTAAAACAGGCGACAAAAGGCCATGCAGCCTGATTTAACATTTTGTGTGGCACCCATGATGGCCTTTACTGATCGGCATGACCGGTTCTTCCTGCGGCTCATCACCCGTCATGCGCGTCTTTACACGGAAATGGTGACCGCCGATGCGATACGCCATGGCGACCGCAATCGACTGCTCGATTTTAATGTTGAAGAGCACCCGCTAGCCTTGCAGCTTGGCGGCAGCGACCCTAATGCGCTTTGCGAGGCGGCGAAGATTGGTGAGGATTGGGGCTATGACGAAATTAACCTGAATGTCGGCTGCCCCTCCGACCGCGTGCAATCGGGGCAATTTGGTGCCTGTCTGATGCAAACGCCAGATTTGGTCGCCGAGTGTATGGCGGCGATGGCCCATGTGGTGGATGTGCCGGTGACGGTGAAATGTCGTATTGGGGTGGATGAGCAAGACCCGCATGAGGCGCTTTTTACGCTGGTTGAGAAATGCGCTGACGCCGGTGTCAGCCAGTTTATCGTGCACGCGCGCAAGGCTTGGCTGGATGGCTTGAGCGCCAAACAAAACCGCGAAATTCCGCCGCTGGATTATCAGCTGGTTTATGAGCTGAAGAAAACCCATCCGCAACTGACCATTGTAATCAATGGCGGCATTGAAAATTTGCCCGATGCGCAGTCCCATTTAGACCATGTCGATGGGGTGATGCTGGGCCGCGCCGCCTATAAAAATCCTTATCTCATGGCGACTGTTGATCAGCAGTTTTTCGCTGATGCGCGGGCCGTGCCAAGCCGCCATGAGATTGTTGAACAGCTTATTCCCTATGCTGAAAAACTGGTCGCGAGCGGGGTGCCCTTGCACGCTTTGACGCGGCATTTAATGGGTCTGTATCAGGGGCAAATCGGCGGTCGCCAATGGCGCCGTTATTTGAGCGAAAATGCACCCGGAAATGATAGCTCGGCCAGTGTTTTGGCGGCAGCTTTGGATGTCGTGCGCGGCTGTGAGAGAAAGCAAGCCGACCATCAAGCCGCTTATGCGGCTTTATCAGAAACCAGTTCTTTATGAGTGTTTTGCGATGAGTTTTTCAGTGGAAATGATTGCCTTGGCGTTGGCGTTGCTGGCGGCGGGCTTTGCTTCGGGTATTATCGCCGGCATGTTGGGCGTCGGTGGCGGCATTGTTCTGGTGCCGGTCTTGTTTCAAACCTTTGTGTTTTTTGATTTGCCGGCGCACTTGCAAATTCATATGGCGGTGGCGACGTCGCTGGCAATTATATGTTTCACCGGCACGCAATCAGCGCGCAGTCATTTGGCGATGCAAGCGGTGGATGTCGATATTTTGAAAAGCTGGTTTATTTTTGTCGCTGTCGGTGCCCTTAGCGGGGCCATCGCCGCCCGTTTCATTGCCCCGGGTGGCTTGAAGCTGGTGTTTGCCGCCCTGACTTTATTCATGGGGCTGCGCATGTTGTTAAGTCGCGATGGCGGCGAAGGCAGTGTGAAAATACTGGCCGCCGGTTTGCAAAAAACCGGCGCCACACTGGTCGGTTTTCTATCGGCCCTGATGGGCATTGGTGGTGGCACTTTATCAGTGCCTTTGTTGGGTCTGTCAGGCCGCGACGTGCATAAGGCGGTTGGCACGTCCTCGGCCATTGGCGTGGTCATTGCTGTGCCCGCGACGATTGGTTTTATGGTTGCAGGTTGGTCAGTGCCAGATTTACCGCCGTATTCGATTGGCTATGTCAATGTCATGGCCTTTGTGCTGATGATACCGGCCAGCGTGCTGGGTGCACCGTTCGGCGCGCGGTTGGCGCACCGCTTGTCGAAGCCGGTGTTAAAATATATTTTCGCCGGGTTTCTGCTGCTCAGTTCCAGCCGTATGATTATCGCTTTACTGAGTTAAAACGGCTTCAGCCATCAAGTTTTTGGTCATAGTCGCCGACTTCGTCATAGCCCGACAATACATCATCAATGACTTTGAACATGGCGTGTAGATTGTCTTTAGAGGTCGGGCTTTCAACGACCACAACCAGCCCCGGCTTGTTGGATGAGGCACGCACCAGCCCCCAAGTGCCATCTTCAAGGGTGATGCGAATGCCGTTGACGGTCACCAAATCTCGAATTTTTTGCCCCAAAAGCATTTCGCCATTGGCCGCGAGTTTTTCAAAATGTGCAATCGCCCGATCAACCACGTGATATTTTTCTGTATCTGCACAATAGGGCGACATGGTCGGCGAGCTATAGGTAACGGGCAGTGAACGGCGCAAGTCGGCCATGGATTGTGTGCCAGCGCGTTCCAACATATCGCAAATCGCTATGGCGGTGATCAGGCCATCGTCATAACCGCGACCAATTGGGGCATTGAAGAAAAAATGCCCACTTTTTTCAAAGCCAGCCAAAGCGCCGGTTTCATGTGTGTGGCGCTTCATATAACTGTGGCCGGTTTTCCAATATAAGGTGCTGGCGCCGCTGGCTTGTAATTCTGGGTCGGTGAGGAACAGACCAGTGGATTTTACATCAGCGATAAATACCGGCTTGTCATATTGCTTGGCCAAATCGCGGGCCACCAGAACCCCCATTTTATCAGCAAAAATCTCTTCCCCCTCATTGTCGACGACGCCGCAACGATCACCATCTCCGTCAAAAGCAAAGCCAATGTCGGCGCCGCTTTCGAGAATTTTATCGCGCAAGGCATGCAGCATTTCCATATCTTCCGGATTGGGGTTGTGATTGGGGAAACTGTGATCCAAATCGCAATGCAAGGGCACGACATCGACGCCCAATTTGCTGAGCACCTCGGGCGCAAAGGCTCCAGCCGTGCCATTGCCACAGGCAACAACGGCTTTTAGCTTGCGGCCAAAGGCTGGTCGATTGGTTAAGTCTTCTTTATAGCGCTCAGCCATATTGTCGATGCGTTGATAGCTGCCACCAGAGCGCGCCACGCCCGTATTGTCCAGCACGGTACGGCGCAGCCTGTCCATTTCGTCAGGGCCAAATGTCAAAGGCCGCGCCGCCCCCATTTTGACGCCAGTCCAGCCATTTTCATTGTGGCTGGCGGTGACCATGGCGACGGCATCAATTTTGGCTTCGAATTGAGCAAAATAAGCGGTTGGTGACAAAGCCAGCCCAATATCATGAACGCCGACACCAGCGCTCATCAGACCCGTCGTCAGAGCCAGTTTTATCGATTGCGAATAGGAACGGTAGTCGTGGCCGACAATGATTTGTGGCTGTTGTGCGTCGCCCAAAAGCTCATGCAAAACCGTTCCCAGACCAAAACCAAGCGCTTGTATACCGGTTAGATTGATTTCGTCTGGAAACAACCAGCGCGCATCATACTCGCGAAAGCCAGTGGGTTTGACCAGCGGTGTGTGTTCAAAATCGGCGTGGTCGGCGTCTAATTGGTCGACTGGTTTTTTAAACATTTTACAATTCCCCTGTTGCCGCGTGTATACCAAAACTCTCAGCATTTCCCAACTTATTGATTGGTTTGGTCTCGATCTATGAGTTTTATTTGGCAGATGTCGCTCGCTTCACTATAAACGGCGCATGAGTAAAGTCGACAAAGACACATCACCAGAGGCGGCGCAGCAAGATATTGTGCGGCTGAAACTGAGCCAATCACCTGTGCCGGATATTGAGTTGCAGGGACTGCCGGTGTTCGCGCCAGGTTGGGTTTGGCTGGCCGGCGCTGGCCCGGGGGACCCGGGGCTGTTAACCCTGCATGCGGTGAATGCGCTGAAGCAGGCCGATAAGGTGGTTTATGATGCGCTCGTGTCAGAGGATATTCTCTCTCTGGTCAAGCCTGAAGCGGAGCTGCTTTATGCTGGCAAGCGAGGTGGCAAGCCTTCATGGAATCAGCAGGATATTACCGATAAATTGATTGAACTGGCTGGCCAAGGCCATCGGGTTTTACGGCTCAAAGGGGGCGACCCATTTGTCTTTGGTCGGGGCGGCGAGGAAGCGCAAGCATTGGTTGCCGCGCAAGTGCCGTTTCGCGTGATCCCGGGGATTTCGGCAGGGGTTGGCGGCTTGGGCTATGCCGGCATTCCGGTGACCCATCGCGATGTTAACCATGCGGTGACTTTCGTGACCGGTCATCTGGCTGGCAAACATGAAAATGAATTGCTGGATTGGCATGCCATTGCCAAAGCATCGCCGGTGATTGTGATTTATATGGCGATGAGCCGTCTGGCAGTGATTGCTGATCTTTTGATGGCCGCCGGACGCGCCGGTGATGAGCCCGTGGCCATCGTTACCCATGCGACAACCCCAAATCAGCGTGTGGTGACGGGCCGATTGGCTGAGGCCGCCCAAATGGCTAAGCGGCACAAACTAGAACCGCCGTCGATTATCGTTATTGGTGGGGTGGTGGATTTGGCCTCGTCGCTGGCTTGGTTTGGCAGTTTAGAAAGCGCCGATTAAGCGTTTGGGGTGAGGCTTTGCCTGACCAATTCCAAACGGGCGGGCAGTTGATCCAAAACCGTTTGTTTTTGTTCTGCCGTGAACCCAGACCAGCCACCAATTTCAGCTAGTTTTCGGCCGCAACCAATGCAAAAACCAACGCGGCCTGAAACGGCGCACGAACTAATGCAGGGTGATTTTGGGTGGGTTTCATCGCTCATTGGTCTAAATTAAGCGACAGCGGGGAGAGACGCAACCGAACTTTGTCTTTCGCATGAATTTTGTCAGGTTTTGACGGCGATATTGACTGCGGCATTTTTTCCCCTTGTTTCGGCTCGCAATGATTGATTTGCCCGCCATATAGGTTAAACATATGACTTCAAAAATGGAGAGATAAGATGGACGTAGAATTTGCCCCCGAAGACGCCGCCTTCCGCGAGGAAGTGCGCAGCTTCATCGAAGAAAATTATCCAAAACATTTGATCGGCAAAGACCGTGGCGATTTGAGCAAAGAAGACTTTCTTGCTTGGCACCGTATTTTGCATACGAAAGGTTGGGTTGCCCCATCTTGGCCAGAAGAATTTGGCGGCACCAATTGGACGGTGACGCAGAAATATATCTTCAATGAAGAAAGCGCCCGTTTCGGCACTATTCCGCCATTGCCATTTGGCGTCGGCATGCTTGGCCCAGTGATTTACACATTCGGCAATCAAGAGCAAAAAGATTGGGTTCTGCCCGGTATTTTGTCAGGCGACACATGGTGGTGCCAAGGCTATTCAGAGCCCGGCGCTGGTTCAGATCTGGCCTCATTGAAAACCAAAGCAGTGCTCGAAGGCGACGAATATGTCGTCAACGGCCACAAAATTTGGACAACTTTGGCGCAACACGCCGACTGGATGTTCTGCCTCGTGCGCACGACCAGCGGTGACAAACGCCAAGATGGTATTTCTTTCTTGCTGATCGATATGAACACGCCGGGCATGGAAGTGCGCCCAATCATTACCATTGATGGTGGCCATGAAGTGAATGAAGTGTTTCTGACCGACGTCCGCGTTCCTGCCAAGAATTTGGTTGGTGAGCAAGACAAGGGCTGGACGATTGCCAAGTTTCTTTTAGGCAATGAGCGTTCAGGTATTGCCGGTGTTGCACGGTCGAAAAAAGCCATTGATCGCCTGCGTGATATTGCCCGCGGTGAGTTGGAAGATGGCGAGCCGCTTCTTAACACGGCTGATTTTTCCAAAAAAATTGCTGAGCTGGAAATTGATTTGACGGCTCTGGAATATACTGAGCTGCGCACGCTGGCTTCAGAAAGTCGTGGCAAAGGCCCGGGCCCTGAAAGTTCGATTTTGAAAATTAAAGGCACGGAAATTCAGCAGCGTATTACAGAGCTAACCATGGAAGCCGTCGGCAATTATGCCTCGCCATGGGTGCCAGCTGCTGAAGCTGGTGACAATTATCTGGCCATTGGGCCGGATGCCAGCCATGGCGTGTCGCAAACCTATTTCAATAATCGTAAGACATCGATTTACGGTGGGTCGAACGAAATTCAACGCAATATTATTGCAAAAATGGTATTGGGCCTTTAGGCCGCATTACGCACACAGAGGAGAGAAACGTGGATTTTAGCTTTACAGAAGAACAGACATTGCTGCGCAATATGGTGCAAAGCTTTGTGCAAGATAATTACGACTTCGACACACGGATGAAAATCATTCGCAGTGAAGAGGGTATGAGCCGCGAAATCTGGCAGCAATTTGCTGAACTGGGTCTATTGGCAGCACCATTTTCTGAAGAATTGGGCGGCCTTGACGGTGGCCCAATCGAGACCATGGTGATTATGGAAGAGCTGGCCCGTGGTTTGGTGGTTGAGCCTTACATGCCAACAGTCGTGCTTTGCGGCGGTATTTTGAATCGCCACGCGTCGAAAGAGCAGCAAGAAACTCATTTGCCGTCTTTAATTGCCGGCGAGAGCATTTGGGCTTTGGCTTATTCTGAGCCGCAAGGCCGTTTCAATCTGGCTGATATTGTGACATCTGCGAAAGCTGATGGGGCTGGTTATGTCCTGAACGGCACGAAAGCGGTTGTGCAAGGCGGCCCTTGGGCTGACAAGCTAATTGTCTCAGCACGTGTATCTGGCGGACAACGCGACCAAGACGGTGTGAGCTTGTTTATCGTCGATAAATCAGTCGCAGGCGTGAGCACGCAAGACTATCCAACTGTTGACGGCGGCCGCGCTTGTGAAGTGACGCTGGAAAATGTCGCTGTCGGCGCCGATGCGCTGATTGGCGAAGCTGGTAAAGGTTTTGCAATCTTGGATGAAGCGATTGACTACGGTATTGGTGCGCTGAGCGCGGAAGCGGTCGGTCACATGAAACAATTGAACGATGCGACGGTTGAATATTGTAAAACCCGTAAGCAGTTTGGCGTTGCCATTGGCAGCTTCCAAGTGCTGCAGCACCGTATGGTTGATATGTTCATGGAATATGAGCAGTCGGTTTCAATGACTTATATGGTCAATATGAAGCTCACCGAAAGTGAAGCAGAGCGCAAAAAAGCCGCCTCTGGCGCCAAAGTTCAAATTGGTAAATCAGGTCGTTTTGTCGGTCAGCAAGCAGTGCAATTGCACGGCGGCATGGGCATGACAGAAGAGCTGAATGTTGGGCATT
>CALEFA010000057.1 GCA_937876775.1 uncultured Rhodobiaceae bacterium
CGAGGTGCCAACATACATGCCAACGATACAGGCCAGCAGATACCACTCGCCAACCCCCGCCGGAGGCACGAAGAGGAACCATATGGACACCACCAGCACTGGCGTGCCGAGAAGAATAAGCGGCCGCCGTCGCCCCCACGGTGTACGCATGCGATCGGATATTACGCCAATGATGGGATCGGTGATGACATCTGACAATTTCGCCAACAGCAACATGGTGGCGACACCGGCCAGAGAGACGCCGACATGGCTGGCATAAAAGGCCGGCAGCCAAATGGCAATCGGGTAGCCGACAAGCGCTAATGGGGCGCCCATGAAGCCATAAATGGCTAGAGTTTGACGCGGAATCAGTAAGGGCTTTTTCATCAAAAGAGAGTGACCTAAAAATCAAAATCACGCACCAAAAATCTTATTGATTCGTCATTATATAGCAAAAAATGTCCACAAAATATGTCGAACAATGTCAAAATTGTGACAGTTGTGTGACGTAAAAAGTGATTGTGTTGCATGTATGCACCAGTTCATATTATCGATGGCTTTGACCGCCTGGAAACCGCGGAAATGCTTTTTATTTACTGCCTCGCTCGCTTATATCTTCTCGTGTTCAGGGCGCGTCCGCTCTGGTTTGATTAGAAATGAGGATCGAGATGAATAAACTATTAATCGGAACGGCAGCAATTGCCCTTTTTGCATCTCCTGCGCTAGCCGCCCCTATGGGCGTCACCGTAGGCGGTTACTACAATGCTATGGTTTACAGCCAAGACACGGACGATTTCGACGCACGTGATATTGGTATCCACAATGACGCTGAAATTATTTTCAAAGGCAAAGGCAAACTCAACAATGGTATGGAAGTTGGTTTCCAAGTCCAATTGGAAGCAGAAGGCGCCGGAGAAGGTGACCACATTGACGAGAACTACGTCTACATCAAAGGTGGTTTCGGTAAAATTGAAGTCGGTGCTGAAAACAATGCGGCTTACAAGCAGCAGGTTGCTGCCCCTACACCATTTGGCTGGAAAACTTATGACAACAACTTCAAAACTTGGGGCGAAATTTCAAATTTTGATAAGCCTCTGATGGATGGCATTGATAGCGATGCACTGAAAATCAACTATTATTCGCCGAAAATGAACGGTTTCCAGTTCGCCTACTCAATGACTCCAGACACTTCTGATAAAAATGGTGATACTGGCCTCTACGAAGCCAGTGGCGACGGCGAAGCCACGGCTTACGGTATCAAATACTCTGGCGAAATTGGTGGCATGAAGGTGCAAGCTTCTTACGGCGTCAATGAACTGGATGAAGATCCTCTTGAAGATGCAAAAGAAGATACTGCCTTCGGCCTGTCGATTTCTTCGGGCAACTTTACCATTGGTGGTAACACGGCAACTATCGAACGCGATGGAGACGAAACAGATATTCTTCACTACGGCATTGAGTACAAGCTGAGCGAGGCGTCGAAAATCGGTCTGATCATTCATGATCAAGAAGAAGCTAACGGCGATCAGTTAGACATCTTAGCTGTTGGCGGTTCGACAAAACTCGGTGGCGGCACCACGCTGACTTACTCATACGAGTCGTTGGAAGACGATGACTTTGGTGACAGCGAATTTATCGGTGTTGGCCTTTTGCTGAAGTTCTAGGCTTCACGAATTTGCCTCAACACGGTTGAGGTTCAAGAGATGGCGGTGCTTCGGCGCCGCCATTTTTTCGTGCGCGATTTTATTAATCCTAACAATTTATACGCGCTGTTGCCGACTTACTACAGTTGCCGGCGAAAAACAGATGGCGGCTTACGGCCTGTCGCAAACAGACCTAATACACCAACATCACCTATGGTGGTGGTATAAAACTGGCCAATGGCGTTGGTCTTGGCCTTTATGTGACAACGGCTGAGGTCGAGAAACCTTCTTTGGTGGGCACACCATCGATTCGTATATCTTTTGTGGGCGCAACGCTTGATCTGCGGTTCTAGGGCCTCGGTTTGAGGTAACCGGCTTGAGGTAAAATGAGCCGTTAGCGCTGGCTCGTTTTATTTTACCTTATCCAAATCGGCCCGCAGAGTGCGTCCGGCGAGGTAATAGTGATAAGCCCCCCAAATATTGATTAGGGTCACAATGACCAGCGCATAACGCAGGCCATCGGCGCCGTATTGGGTGCTGAACATGTCACTCAATATACCGACGACAAAGGGGCCAAGACCTAGGCCAATGATGTTAATGCAGAACAGCAAAATGGCGGCCCCAAGGGCGCGGCTGGCCGGTGGGAGAAGCGTCTGCGTCATGGCAAAGCTGACCGACAAATAAAAGCCACCGAAAAAGGCAACAAAGGCCAGCAAATAAGCGGCGATGGTTGTGTCGGTTTCGAAGTAAAACCAAGCGACAAACGGCGCGATGAGAATTTTAACCGCAGAGGTCAGCCACACATAGGCGCGCTGATCGCGCTGCGCCAGGCGGTCGGCCAGCCAGCCGCCAAAGAATGTGCCAACGCCGCCAATGATACCGCCAATCAAGGCCAGCAAAACGCCGGTTTCGCTTGGTGACAGACCATGTAAGCGGCGGAAAAACACACCATTCCAATAGGTGGTGCCATAACCGACAAACACCACGAGGGTGCAGCCAATAACGATATGGCGCAGACTTGGTATCGCCATCATTAACACGAACGTCTTCCACACTTCTTTGAAAAGATTTTTCGGCAATGGCTTGGGTGGCGATGAACGTACCGGTTCGCGGACGGTGAAGAACATCAAAAGCCCAAGGAAAATACCCGGTATGCCGACAATGAAAAACGCCATGCGCCAGCCATACCATTCGTCGATAAAGCCACCGACAAGAAAACCGATGAGAACCCCAAGGTTGATGCCAGCGGCATAAATACCCATGGCGGCGCCGCGTTTTTCAAGCGGGAATAAATCGGCAATCATTGAATGGCTAGGCGGACTTGAGCCGGCCTCGCCAATGCCAACACCAATACGCGCCAGAGCCAGTTGAAAGAAATTCACCGCCAGACCACTGAGTGCGGTCATGCCCGACCAGACGATAACCGAAATGGCGATAATATTTCGCCGCGAATAGCGGTCGGCCAGAATCGCGATGGGAATACCCAATGTCGCATAGAAAAGGGCGAAAGATAGGCCAATGAGAAAGCCGAGCTGGCTGTCAGAGAGCAGCAAATCCTGCTTAATCGACTCGGCCAAAATCGACACGATCTGGCGATCGACGTGGCTTGAGGCATAAATCAGGACAATGACGGCCAGCGTATAATTGCGCACCGCATTGCTGGGGGTGGATGGGGTGGTTGATTTTGATGTCGACATTTAAAGCTCCCTATCCGCCAATTCTAGGCAGAAAAATCTCGCTTGGCGAGGCCTATTGGCGTGTTAGGCGCTAAAAATACCAATTCAGCCGCAGCCGCAAAAAGTCCTCATCGGCGTTGAGGTTGGCAGGCAAATCATTGTCACCGACTTTATCTTGCACGCGCGCCTCAAGGATGAGTTTGAAATTTTGCCCAAGCCGTCGCTCGGCCTCAACCGAATAGGCGGTGCTGTCGCTATCCAAGTCCACCAGCGCGCCGACGAGAATCGCCGTCGATTGCGTGTCATTGGCTGTCCACCGCAGACCGACACCAATATCATTGCCAAATGGGTGTGCGGCGTCCAATTCATTTTCATCCCACATATATTCGCTGACCAAACCAACGTCTGTACCGCTGTTGAACAGATTATAGAATGTGTACTCAAAGCCGCCAGTGGCCCGCGAGGTGGTGACATCATCCACTTCGCTTTCAATGGCCTCTAATTTTAGCAACCATGGCCCCAGCGTTGCTTGCACGTCGATGCTGGCTTGTTTGAGTAGCGGGTAATAGGCGTTCAGCACATTCAAACCATTATAGGTGTTGCCGGCAGCAACGAAGTTGGGCGCGCGCGATGTGCCATCGAACCACGCCAGACCGAGGTCGACGGGGCCAAAACTATTGGTGTACCGCACGGCATAATCCGGATTGCGCCGGTCGTCTTCGCTTTCAAACAGGCTTGTTGAATCATTGACGACAAAGCCCAAGGCGTGACGGCCCGTGTCGGCGTCAGGATATTGGCGAATACGGAAGGAGGGCATGTAAAACCCGGTCAATGTGCCCCAATTTTTGGCCACGGATAGGCGCAGCATTGGCTGGCCGAGCTTTTGTTCGCCATCAACGCTTTCAACATTGTCGGTCTGATTGATAATATCGACGAGATGGAGGAATTCAGTAACCCCCCAGAAAACCTTATCGACACCAACGGTCATCTCAAAGGCGCCGTTGACATAGCGATATTTGGCTTCGCGCAGGTCAAAATGCGTGCGTTCATGGTCGTGTTCATCGACCCGACCAAAAGGCTTAACGATCACGGCATGACGGCCACTGGGAGAATAAAATCCCAGCTCAAACTCGCCCGCTACGGATGTGAAATTATCCTCTTGCAAGGCCCGCCAGCCGGGCTCGAAATAGTGCCGTGCCTCAAACTCAAGGCTGCCGTCAAATTCAATATCCAAGGCCAAGGCGGGGGCAGTGCTGAGGCTTAAGCAGACAGCAAGCGGGGTAACGAGACGACGCAACATGGTGATTAACGTGTCCGCTTCAGACTGTTCTGATCGAAATCTTTTTCACTCAGACCATTGTCAAACTGATAGTCGTCCCAGCGCAAAATGGTGGATTTTTTATTGATATGATTTTCCATGGAAAGCTCATGCGCGCGCCAAAATTTGCCCAAATACTGGCGATAATCGTCAAATGTCAGGGTTTTGAGCAGCGAGTCTTTGCGGTCATAGTAAACAATTTTACGGACCTGATAATCGGTCGTGTCAGTCCAAGAGACCATGCGCGTATAGCCGGAATATTCGTATAATGGGCGGCGTTCGACAACGTGACAGGTCAGTTCCCCGCACGCCTCATCGCGCAACCACTTATAGCTATATTTTCCGACTTCCTGACTGGAGAAGTCTTCAAAGGCAAATTCAGAGCCCATGAAAGGGCCGGATTTATTGACCGAAGATATCCGCTTCACGCGCTTCAAAGCGGGCAGGAACATCCATTGTTCATCGGCTTCCAGAATATGCGCATAGGTCAGCATGGCGGTGCCGGCGACATCGCGCGGCTCGTCAAATATCATCATGCTCCAATCGCCATCATCAGGGTTTTTATTTTCCAATGTATTGAACCGCAAGCGACGTTCGCTCACATCGCCATTGGCATTGGTCAAAATCATTTGCATTTCTGTTGTCGTGTCGCCATAGCCAATATTGGTGGCATCAGAGGTTTTGGCAATTGCCAGTCCCCGCGCTTCGGGTTCATTTGGCCCGGGTAGAGCTGGTACTTCGGCGGCCGCTGGTAGAGTGAAGGAGAGCGCGACAAAGGCGGCGCCGATAAATCGTTTTGGAGAAAATGTCATTGTTTAAATCCTTTATTCAGCAGGCTGAGCTAGTGGCGTTTGATCTTCGCCGCGACTGTCGACGGCAATTAACAAAGGTGGCAACAGAAGGAAATCAAGTATCAGTGCCATGAGAATGGTCAGTGCCACCACCGCACCCAACATAGCATTGATGAGGAATGGTGACTGCGTCAACACCATGAAGCCAGAGACCAAGATAAAACTGGAAACCCACAGGGCAGTGCCAACCGTGGTAAAGCTATAACGCACCGCATCCGAGGCGTGATAGCCCAGTTCAATGCGCGCATGACGGTATTTGGTTAACATATGCACTGTGGCATCGACAATTAAACCAATGGCGGTGGCGGTTACAAAGGCCGTCCAAAAGCCGACTTCGGTTTGGAAGATGGAGAAGATGCCCATTGCCACCGCTGGTGGGGCGATATTGGGGAGCAGGCTGATGACGCCAAGCCGCAGACTGCGCAGGGCCAGCATCAGGCAGGCGGAGATTAGGATAAAGGCAATAATCGTGCCGCTGACCATTGACTGCAAATTACGCTCGCCAATGTAAGAGAACATCACCGACTGGCCAGAAGCATCAACCACCATGCGTTCAGGGGCGTTTTCAGCAAGCCACAAGCTGGCGCGTTTGCGAATGGCCTTGATTTGCTTGGTGCCCAAATCACTGGTGGTGACAATCAAGCGCGAGGCTGACTTGTCGACATTTAGTTGGTCGTTCAAATCAAGCCCATATGGCAGAGACATTTCATAGAGCAACAAATATTGCGCGGCCAAATCGCGGTTTTCCGGCACCGCATAGAATGTTTCGCGGTCGCCATTCATCGAGCGATTGATGCGTTTAATGACGTCGGAGAAGCTGGCCACGTGTTTCACTTCCGGCTGGCTGCGTAACCAAGCGGCGAATTCATCAAGCTTTGCGAGATACTCCGGATCAGAAATTGATCCAGTGCCATCGCCGGGCAGTGAATAGTTAAGAATATAAATACCGGTCAGATTATCGGCCGCCCAATCAGAGGCGACGCGGAAATCCATGGTTTCGTCAAAATATTCAACAAAGCGGTCGTTGAAAGTGAGGCGCGGAATCAGTAAGGTCGAGACAATGGTCAAGGCAACCATGCTGATCAATAAAGGTTTGCGGAAATTAATCACCCAATCGGCGACGGATTTCATGGCGGCGCTTTGGCGGTCAACGGCTTTGCTGGCACTCATTGGCAGCAACGACAGAAGAGCCGGGAACAGGGTCATCGACAAGCCCCAGGCAAAAAGTGACCCCATGCCGGCAATCGTGCCGAGATCGCGATATGGTGGGGCATCAGACAAATTGAGGCTGAACAAACCAATGGCGGTTGTGACCGAGGTTAAGAACACCGGCTGCGCATTGATCTTCAGGCTCTCAATAATCGCTTGTTTTTTATCCATGCCCTGGCCGCGCGAAACCAAAGCCGAAATCAATATATGCACACAATCGGCAACCGCCACGGTTAGAATAATTGTCGGCGCACCCGATGCGGGCGGTGATAGGGGTATGCCAAACCAGCCGGCAGCTCCCATTGCCGTGGCAGCCGATAAGGTCACCGTGACCATTGAGGCCAATGTGCCGAAAACATTGCGGGTGGCGACAATCAATATCACGGCAATAATCACAAACATCATTGGTGTCAGCGTTGATAAATCGCGCTGTGCGGCTTCGGCAAATGACTGCGAGAGCATCTGCGAGCCGGTCAGTTCAATCCGAATATTCGGGTATTTTGTCCGCATATCGGCCAACAGAGTGCGGGCAGCGACAATCAGTTCGTTGGTCGCCGCAGGATCATCGCGCGGTGCTTTGAGGGAAACAAAAACCGCCGCTGTGCGTGCGTCATGTGCCAAAAGTCGTCCGGCCAATAATGGCTCATTCAAAATTGTCTTTTCAACATAGGCTAGATCAGCATCGCTCAATGATGGCGGGTCTCGCACCAAATCGCGCACCTCCAAATCATCCTCGCCAATGGCGCGGGTGTTCTGGAAATTGGTCAGGCTGTCGATGCGAATAGAGTAGGGCAATTGCCAACCATTGGTGGTCAGCTCATCTGCCAGAGAGAGGGCCTCGCGGCTTACCGCTTTGCTGCCGTCTTTGGGTTGATAGACGAATAGCAAGGTGTCGGGGCTGGTATAGGTGCGCTCAAGCTCTTCAAAGGCCGTGAGATACGGATTCTCATTGGTGAAGAAATAGCGATAATCATTGGTGAAGCGCAGGTGTTGCACGCCCATAATCAACAGAACACTAATGGCGATAGACAGAATGGTTAAGATAATTGGGTGTTTGGTAACAAATTCGCCATAGCGTTGCATCGGGCTGGACATTCTACTCTCCTCAAAATTTGATTGAGCTTACACGAATTTATTGATGATTGAAATCAGTCATTATCGTGATGGTCGAGCGGATGGCGGTCACGCAAATGTTGGCCGATTTTGGCGCGGGCTTCCGGCGACAGACCTTGCGCCAGATCGCGCAATACACCATGCACTGTTTTATTGACCATATCGGCAGCGTGCTGTGATTTATCAATGGCGGCAGTTAATTGCGCGGCGTCAGGCTGTTCGGCGCGCAAGGCAATGCCAACATCATGGCGGGCGTCACGCAAGTCGCTAAAAGCGGCACGCAAAGCTGGACGGCGTTGGTCAAACACACCGCGCGCAAAACGCCGGTCTTCTTCGTCAAGGTGACGCAAAAAGCGATTTTCAACGCGGTCAACTTTTTTGGAAATCCATTGTCCATCTTTGGCCAAGCCGCGCAATTCATAGCCGTAATAACCAATGGCGCCAAAAATGAATAAATTTGTGGCCAAGGAGAGGGCTAAAACGACGGTTAAGAATTTGCTGTTTTTAAACATTTTTGGTTCTTTCTTTGTGGCAGTTAGTTGAGGAGGAGGTCATCAGCGAACAAATCCAGAGAGGCCAGAATATCCGGCCCGCCAAGGACTAATTCCAATGCATCAGGTGCAAAAATAACGCCGGCGAGAAAACATGCTGCCAGCGGTAGGGCGGCAGATATGTAATCGCGTCGTGTCAATGAAGGTGCCGGCGACTGTTGCGGCTCAGCACTTGTTTCAAGGGGTGATAATTGGCTTTGCATGTTAGCCATCAGCCGCGCGTGCAATATATCCGACGCCGGTTCAAGGCGCTGGTCAAGCCAGTCATCAAGGCTGCCCTCACGCCCAACCACGGCCTGAGCCGATTGCTGGTTTTGCAAGAAGTCGTGCATGGCGGCGCGATGTTCGTCCGGCCAGCGGCTTGGTTCGGCGCCATAGCTGCCGACCAGTTGGGTGAAGGTTTCTAATGTCATGGTCTGGGGCATTTTATTGTCCGTCATCTGATTAAACCATCTGTAGCTGGACACGATAGCCAGCCAATTCATTGTGTAATTTCTGCCGCGCGCGGCGCAAAACCGACTCCAGCGCCGGCAGGCTTATGTTCATCATTTCAGCCGCTTCGCGCTGCGCCATTTCGCGGTAATAGACCAATTCAATGGCCCGCTGCTGATCCTGGCTCAAGCGACCAAGCGCTTGTCGAATGAGCCGGTTTTGATCGGTGGTCTGTTGCGCCCGTTCAATGTCGACAGTGTCGTCGGCCGGATCACCAGCGTCATCAAGCGCTATGTCGGGCTTGCGGCGGCGCAGAATATCGATACACCGGTTGCTCGCCACTCGATAAAGCCAGGTGGTGACTTTGGCCTGACCGGCTTGCCAATGACCCGCGTTTTTCCAAACCGAGGCGAAGACATCTTGCGCGGCTTCTTCAGCTTCTGCTTCGCGGCCTAATTTTTTGCGGCACACATGCAACACATAGCTTAGGTGGCGCTCGATAAAAACATGACCAGCAAATTGACTGCCGTTACCAATTTCAACCATCAGCGCGTCATCATCGAGCAAACTCATGCGCTCAATTTCGCTGCTGGACTGGTAGGCTGTCATCATTTTGCTCTCATCCACTGGCGATGCAATGCACCTTCATAAACTATAACGCAGATGCCGCCGATTTCTGTCACCTTATGACGGTTTATTTAATCACCTATCAGATAATTCATGGCGCATTGGCGCGCCTCGACGCTGGCGCGCTGCGCAATCGCCGCCGTCAAAGCCTGATAATGGTGCATCGGCGCCGGGGCTTGGCGCTGGGCGATAACCCAACAGGCCAAATGACTGGCGAAGGGAGCGAATTGATTGCCGGAAATATCATACAGGCAGCTGATGAAAGCTTGCTCATGCGCCAGATCGGGGGTTTCTTGCAATTTGCGTAGCGCGTGTTGCAGACTTTGTTTCGCGTCATCGCTGGCGCGACTGCTGGCCAGCGCAGCAAGGGCTGGCTCAAGCGCCAAACGCATATCTAAAGCATGATGCAGAATTGGCGCGCGCGCCGCTTCACTCAAAGCCGCGCCGGTTAGCCAATGCAGAACTTGTGGATCCCAGAGCGCCCAATGTTTGGCCTCAGCCACCAATGTGCCCACGCGGGGTTTGGCGGTAATCAGACCTTTGGCGCCTAAAACCCGCAAGGCCTCGCGCAAAACCGTGCGCGACACGCCATATTTTTCAGATAAATCAGTGTCAGAGGGTAGTTTTGCACCAACTGGCAATTTTTGCGATAGAATTTCCCCCGCCAAGGCGGCAGATACGCGATATGTGAGACGGTTTCTGTTTTCCATACAGTAATAATAGTATTTTTATACAAATGCTTCAATAATAATATGATTATTTAGATAGATTTTCCGTCAATCCAATCATGTATCGCTAAACCAATCTCATGCGGCGAGTCTTCCTGAATAAAATGGGAGCCAGCGACGGTAACTTCCACCTGATTTTTCCAACTACGGCAGAAATCACGCATTTTGCCGACCAGAATCGACCCGGGGTCGGCATTAATGAATAATTTTGGTATATCCGAGGCCGCCATGAAGGCGCCATATGCGTTCAGCAGTTCAACCATATGGGCTGGTTCTCCGGCGATGGGGATGTCGCGCGGCCAACTCAGTGTCGGGCGGCGATTCTCACCAGCTTCAGCAAAGGGAGCGCGATAGACCGCCATTTCAGCCTCAGTCAGCCCCCGTAAAACCGACGATGGAAGCACGCCTTCAACAAAGACGTTTTTCTCTAGCACCACGGTTTCACCGGCGTCGGAACGGAAGGCTTGAAAAATATTGCGTGCGCCTTCCGGCCAATCATCCCACGATGGCACTGGCGCGACCAACGCTTCCATATAACAAATGCCAGCAACGCGCGCGCTGTGGCGCGCCGCATAATGGAAGCCCAGTGCCGAACCCCAATCATGGATGACCAATATCACATTCTGCGTCACCCCAAGCGCTTCAAGCGCGGCTTCGAAATATTGGCTGTGGACGGCAAAACTATAGCTGTCTGCCTGTGGCGGCAATTTTTCGCTATCGCCCATGCCAATCAGATCAATGGCAATGCAGCGCCCTTTGTCGGCCAAATGCGGCATAATATTGCGCCATAGATATGATGAGGTCGGATTGCCGTGTTGGAAAATTATTGGTCGCCCATTTGGGTCGCCCATTTCGACATAGGCTATGCGTTTGCCCAGAACGCCGATGAATTTTTTGGGGTGGGCTTGTGTGCTAATCGTTTGCTCTGTCATGTTCGTCTCCTGATTGACCATGAGCTTGGCATATTTGAAATCGCAAAACAAACCGTTCCGATCTAATCAGACTGTTTCGGCACATGAGCCAGTGCGGCGGCCAATTGGGCTACGGCGAGCGGGGTGGCGGCGCCGGAGCAGGTCACCAGATTGCTTGGCAAATAGATCCGCTGCGATTCCGGAAACCGGCGCGCCAGCGCCGGATGGGCGAGAAACTCAATGCCACGGTCGGCCGGTTGGCCCATCGGCTCGGTCAATAAAAGCCCATCGGCCTTGGAGGCAATGGCTTGCTCAAGATTGAAGGGACGGAAATCGTCTGCCCGTTCATTGTTCTGTTTATTGTCTTGTTGCGTCACTTGATGACTGACTTGAAGTCGGGCGGCGCCAGCAAAGCGCATCACTTGCGCTAGAATATGATTATCGCCAATGGTCAGGCCGCGCCGCTGCAAGGGCAATAGGGTCTTGTCTTGATCGGCATGGCGGGCGTCGGCCAATTGCCGCTGCAAATTGCGCCAATAGGCGGCGGCTTGTGTCGGCCGCCCAATGGCGCTGCCCAGCGCGAGAATCTCATCGCCCGCCTCCGCGAAATCCGTGCTTGCGGCGAGGCTGACAATTTCAATGCCATGGCTTTGCAGAACCTGCTGTTTCATCGCCGAGGAATAGGGGCTGACAATCACCAGTTGCGGCTTGAGGGCAAGAATTTCTTCCAGGCCGCCATGAGTTACGGGCAGGGTCGCGGCGCGCTCATGAAATGGCGACAGGGCCGCATCGCGCGATAAATAGGAGAGGGCGAGTATTTGTTCGGGCGCGGCTATGGCCATCAGATAGGCATCGGCGCACATGTTCAAACTGACAATTTTCGGCAAATCAGTGGCCGCCGCCTGCCATGGCAGCACAAGCAAGGTGAGGAATGTCAAAAACCGGCGCATGGTTCTGATTGCCATTGATCTGCTTCCCTGTCTAGAGCTGGCGCAATGATGCTTGGCAAATAGGCTGGCGAGGTTTAGCTTTGGCGCATGTCCTATCCGCGTCTTACCTTGATTTTATGCCTCAGCCTAGGGGTGGCGGCGCTGGCCTCATTTTTATGTGGGCCGGTGGTGTCGCGGCCATCTGACCTACTGGCCTGGCTCGGCGGCAATGGGGACGCGCACTTAAATATTATTTTTGCCGATATTCGCGCCCCGCGCATTGTGTTGGCTGCTATTACTGGTTTTGTGTTGGGGCTGGCCGGTGCAGCGACGCAGGGGCTGTTGCGCAATCCGCTGGCCGAACCCTCGCTACTCGGCGCTTCCAATGCCGCTGCTTTGGGGGCGGTGATTGCCATCTATTTGGGACTGTCGGGCACTTTGTCTTATGCGGTGCCTCTGAGTGCCGCTTTGGCCGCTTTGCTATCGGTGTTGTTGCTGCTGGTTTTCGCCGGACGCGGTGTCAGCTCGGTGCGGCTGATTCTGGCCGGTTTTGCGGTCAGCGCGCTGGCCGGCGCTGGCATTGCTCTGGCGTTAAATTTCTCGACCAATATTTTCGCGGCGCTGGAGATTTCCTTCTGGCTTCTGGGGGCGGTGGAAAACCGCAGCTGGCATCATGTGGCTCTGGTTTTGCCCGGCAGTTTAATCGGCGTCGGGCTTTTGCTATCGGGCGGTCGCGCCCTCAATGCGCTGACGCTGGGTGATGATGTGGCGGCCAGTCTGGGGGTTCGGCTGAACCGCCTGCGCTGGCGTTTCGCACTTGGCATTGCGCTGGCCATGGGCGCGGTGGTTTCCGTAACTGGCGTGATTGGCTTTATTGGCCTTGTGGCCCCGCATCTGGTGCGACCTCTGGTCGGTCATAATCCGCACCAAAGCCTGATACCAAGCGCCCTGATGGGGGCGATTTTATTGCTAGTGGCCGATAGTTTGGTGCGCTTACTGCCTAGCCAGCAGGAGCTAAAGCTCGGTGTGCTGACAGCGTTTTTGGGTGTGCCCATGCTGCTGTATTTATTGCGCCGCACCACCACCGCCGACGCCGTTGCTTGACACTAAAGAACGGCACCGCTACCACTATAAAGCAACTCAGGTGCCCCGCGAGGGGGTAATAGGGAACGCAGTAGGGCTTCGGCCTAGTCTGCGGCTGCACCCGCAACTGTTAGCGGCGAGCAAACTGTCATAGTCCACTCCAATCGGGGGAAGGCGACAGGGCGCATTGACCCGCAAGCCAGGAAACCTGCCTGATTTGGTCGCTCTTTCGCGCAGGCGGGATGAACTGCACGAGGCGGATTGGCTCTTTCGAGTTCCGTTACAGACGACAATTTTATCTGCGCTGTTGGTATGTCCAGCAGTGCCTTATGTCGTGTGGAGCTTAAATGACGAAAACAAAAACCAATCCCATCGCCGGCCTTGTGATCGGCGGATTGATGATTATCCCTGTATTTTTTGCCTCTTTGTCGGCCCGTGCCACTGATGCCGATGCGATTGATGAAATCATTGTCTCGGCGACTGGCATTCCGACGCCAGCGGCACAAATTGGCGCCTCTGTTGATATCATCACAGCAGAAGATATGGAGGCTCTGCAAATTAGTCTTTTGCAGGATGCCTTGGCGACGGTGGCCAGCGTTTCGGTCTATCAATCTGGCGGCCCTGGGTCGACATCGAATGTGTTTTTGCGCGGCATGACCGGCAAATATTCGGGCGTCTATATAGACGGGGTGCAAATTAATGACCCAGCGAGCCAGCAAGCGGCTTGGGCTTATTTGCCAACCCATGGCCTTGAGCGCGTGGAAGTGCTGCGCGGCACGCAAGGCGTGTTATATGGCAGCGAAGCCATTGGCGGGGCAATCAGTATGTTTACGGCGGTTGGCGGCGTGGCCGATGGGCTAGCGGATGTGCAGGCGGATGTTCAAGTCGGCAGTTTCGGCACGCAGACCATTGAGCTGACAGGCAAAGGCGCGGTCGAAGGTTTGGCCTATGGCTTTGCTTTGCGACAATCCGAATCGGATGGCCTTTCGGCAGCCAATGAGACTAATGGCAACACGGAAGACGATGGTTACGAAAGCCTGTCCGCGCGCGGGCGTCTGGTTTTTGACCTTTCCGATAAGCTGTCCATTGATTTGGCGATGCGCTCTATCAGTAGTGAAGTGGATACCGATGGCGGCTTCTCAGTGCCGTCGGATGATGTCGATAATTATATTGATTTCGATGCAGTGGGCGGGCGTTTGAGTCTCATTTATCAGGCTGATTATGGACGACATGAAGTGGCGCACGGGCGCAGTGAGGATGTGAGCTCGTCATATCTCAATGGAGCTACTACCACGCGTGGCGAGCGCGAGACGACGTCTTATCGCGGTATTTTCTCCGTGTCAGAGGCGGTTGAGCTGCTGGTCGGCCTAGAACAGGAAAACGAGACTTATGATACCAGCTCAGATGTTTTTGAGACACAGAACGAGGCGGCGATATTGCTGATGCAATTCAGCGACACGCACGGGTTAAGCTCATCCTTTGCGGTTCGCCGCGATGACAATGATGGCTTTGGAACCTTCGACACATATCGTCTGGCGATGAAGAAAATCTATGGCAGTTTCGGCGTGCGTGGCAGCTATGGCACGGGGTTTCGTGCCCCCAGCCTGTATGAAATGTTCAGCACCGGCGCCTATTGTGTTGCCGGTGTTTGCGGTGCGGAAGATCTTGAGCCGGAGGAAAGTCGCGGCTATGACTTTGGGGTTATTTTCGCGCCGTCCGACAATCTAACGTTGGAAGTGGCGCGTTTTGACATCACGGTCAGCGACTTCATTACCTATAGTGAAACCGTCCCTACTGACCCGAATGACGCTTGTCTTGGGCAAAATAGCTACCCTGGTTTTGTTGCCACGACATGTGGCAAATACCGACAAACCTTGGGTGAAAGTGAGTCGAGCGGCTATGAAGTGCGGTTTGATTATCAGGCCAATGCGCGGCTTTTCGTGGCCGCCAATTACACCAAATTAGATGCAACCAAAGAAGATGGCCGCCGCGATATTCGTCGGCCCGAGGACACGCTAAATGTGGCGGTCACTTATGCCGCGTCGGATGCGCTGCGCTTCGGCGTGCAATTGCGTGTCGTGCAAAATGTCATCGACACCAATTTCGCCGCTTCACCATATGTCGATGTGGCGCTTGACGATTATCATCTGGTCACGTTGCGTGCCAGCTATCGGCTGTCCGATACAAGCAGGTTTTATGCGCGCATCGAGAACGCCTTGGATGACGATTATGAGACGGCTTTAGGCTATGGCACAGCTGGACGGGCTGTCTATCTCGGCACTTCCTACAGCTTCTAGTTTGCGGCTCACGAATATGTCATCCTCATATGTGGCCGTAATATATGTGGCTGTGAACACGGAGTTTTAACACTATGACCGGACTGCATCTTTCTAACATCAACCATGCCATAGGTGACATTCGCCTGACGGTTGAGGCTATGCGCTTTGCGGCTGGTCAGCTTACCGGCATTGTCGGCCCCAATGGCGCGGGCAAAACCAGCCTGCTGAAAATTGCTGCCGGTCTGATGACGCCCGTGCAAGGGGTTGTGGGCTTTGATGACGGCGCCGAAGCCGGCCAATTGGCGTTTCGCGATGGTCAGCAAAGAGCCCGCCGTCTGGCCTATTTGCCGCAATTTCAACCGCTGGCCTGGCCGATGAGCTGTCGTGACGTGGTTGCGCTTGGGCGGCTGCCTTATCATGGTGATTTTGCCAATTTGCAGGCCGAGGATTGGCGTCATGTCGACGCTGCACTGGCGCGGTGCCAAGTTGAGGGTTTCGCGACGCGCGCCATTGATCAGCTATCGGGCGGTGAGCGGGCGCGGGTGCTGATTGCGCGGCTGATTGCGTCAGACCCGCAGGTCTATTTGCTTGATGAGCCGACGCAATCGCTGGATCCGGCAGCGCAATTGGCGGTAATGGGCCTGATGCAGCAACAAGCGCGGGCCGGCAAGACAGTTGTTATGGTGCTGCACGACCTCAATCTGGCGGCGCGGTTTTGCGATCAGGTGGTTATCATGCACAATGGTCATCCGGCGCATATGGGGCCGCCGCAAGATGTCTTTACGCCGGCACATTTGCGCCCTATTTTCAGTGTAAATATGGCAAGCATTGAAACGCCGCATGGGCGGATATTGCAAACACTGGACGCTGAAGGGCGGTAGATAATTATGACGCGGGTCAAGATTGAGGGCATTAGCAAGAAATTTGGCGCAATCACAGCGCTCAATGATGTCAGCTTGTCGCTAGAGGCGGGCCGTTCCATGGCGCTGATTGGTCCCACGGCGGCCGGCAAATCGGTTTTGCTGAAATGTCTGGTCGGGCTTTACGGGCCAGATAGTGGCACGATTAGCATTGATGGCGCGCCGGTCGGAACCAGCCAACAACGCTCAAATGCACTCAATAAACGTATTGGCATGTTGTTTCAGCAAAATGCCCTGTTCGACAGTCTGCCAGTTTGGGAGAATATTGCCTTTCGTCTGATTGCTGATGGCATGAGCCGCGATGAGGCGCGCCAACACGCCGAAGCGCTACTGCCAAAGGTTGGCTTGCCGGCCGCCAATACTGATTTATTTCCGGCTGATTTGTCGGGCGGTATGCAAAAGCGTGTCGGCTTCGCCCGCGCCATTGCCACGCAGCCGGATATTTTATTGCTCGATAACCCGACCGCCGGTCTTGACCCTATTTTGGCGGCCCGTGTTGATGGTATGATTTCCACCTTGGCGCGCGAAAGCGGCGCCTGTGTGATTTCCGTTACCACCAATATGGTTGGTATCACCGAGGCCTATGACGAGATTGCGGTTTTGCACGATGGCGTGTTGCGCTGGCATGGCGCGGCGAGCGTGGCGCAAAGTGATGACAATCCATGGTTGCGCCAATTGCTTGCCGGTTCACGCGATGGGCCTATTTCAACAATGACAAATGCCGCATAGGAGATAACAATGTTTGGACTAAGAAAAAAAACCGAAATGCCAACAGCCGAAACGGCGCTGCCAGGTCGGGACATGCAAATGCCAGTGCCGGAAAGCCATTTTGTTTTGGGCACACCGCTGAAAGGCCCGTGGCCGGCGCATTTGCAAATCGCCATGTTCGGGCTGGGCTGTTTTTGGGGCGCGGAACGCAAATTCTGGGTCTGCGAGGGCGTGCATTCGACGCAAGTCGGCTATGCTGCTGGCATCACCGCCAATCCGACATATGAGGAAGTATGTTCAGGCGGCACGGGCCACAATGAGGTGGTGCAGGTAATCTATGACCCGCAGGTCATTTCCTATGACGCACTTTTGGCGGTATTTTGGGAAAGCCATAATCCGACCCAAGGCATGCGCCAGGGCAATGATGTTGGCACCCAATACCGGTCAGGCATTTACTGTTTTTCTGAGGCTCAAAAACAAGCCGCCGAGGCATTGCGCAAAGCGTTTCAAGTGCGTCTCAGCGAAGCTGGTTTAGACGACATCACAACCGAGATTATCGACGCGCCAGCGTTTTACTATGCCGAGGATTATCACCAGCAATATTTGGGCAAAAACCCAAATGGTTATTGCGGGCTTGGCGGCACGGGCGTTTCATGCCCGATTGGTGTGACGCAATAGCCTAGTATTGCTTGGCAATACTGAACATGAAGCGACGACCTTCGCCAGGGAAGTAACGATTATTGCCGAACCATTTATCAGCCCGTTTGGCATAATCTTCGTCGAGAAGGTTTTGCACTTCTAGCTGCACCACAGCATCGCTTGGCAATGTGTAATCAAGGGTCAGGTCGAGCAAATTATGACCGTCATATTTTTCAGTGTTTGACGCGTCCATAAAATACGACCCCACATGGTGCCAAGTCAGAGCGGATTGCAGTCGGGCGCTGGTTTGATGGGTCAAGCGGGCATTGGCCAAGGTCTTTGGCGCGCTATCCATATCATCGCCATCGGTCACGCTTTCCAGAGCATTGGCTCCGGAGACAGTGCGGTTAAAGGCATATTCGTGTTCCGCCAAAGTGGCATTGGCGTCGAGCGTGTAGCTATCGTTAATGACCCACTGCATTTCCAGTTCAATACCCTGATGGCGGGTCTCACCGTCGGTTTCGTAATAGTCGCTACCGTCGCGGAAGTGGTAATTCTTCTTCTGCATGACAAATGCCGCTGCCTCATAAGAGAGGTTGGCATAGGCGGCGCGATAGCCAATTTCCAAACTATCGAGGGTCTCGGAATCGACGCTATCGATATTCGCAATCACACCGGTTTTGGTCTGGTCGCGTAAACGATAAAGATCGGTGACTTGCGGGGCTCGTGCGGCGCGCGCCAAATTGACGAATAGACGGCGGTTGTCGGCCAGTTTATGAATCACCCCAAGCTTTGGCGAGACATCGGTGAAGTCGTCGGTTTTATCAGCTGGACGAAAGAGTTTGCCCTGCAAGCCGTCAGCGGTGTTGTTGGTGTAATCATAAGAGGTGATTTCTACCCGCAAACCAGTGGTGACATCCGTCTTGTCGCTGAGCGCCCAAACCGCATGAACATACGGCGCGATGATCAGTGCATCGACATCAAAATCATAATGCAGGCCTTGGGCATAATCTAAAGAACTGCCGCCAAAGGCCAGTTTATCGGCGCCTGATTGGAATTCGGTTAGCGTGCCTTGCGTGTAATCCGTGTCGACACCGACATCATAGGTCACACCCTGACCTTCGCGGTGGTAGTTGAGCAAGAGGCCGATACTATCGTGCTCATTGTTCTCAACCGTTGTGCCGGCTGTGCCCGGCAGAAAGTGCATACGAAATTCCATTTCATTAGAACGCGCATAGGGCGTCAGTGTCAGCTTGGCACCGTCGCTCAATGTGCGGTCGATACGCAATGAACTGCGGAAAGCCCGCGCATCGCGATAGGCATCAGGCGCTGGATTGCTTTTCGACAGGCTCTTGTCCTCATAGGCTTCGCGGGTGGCGTCATCGGCGGTCTGGATATAGGCGGCCGTCTCCTGATTGAGATTCATCCCAGCCAATGAAAAGCGATAGTCCGTATTGTCTCGGCGCCATTCAGTTTGCAGGCGCAATTTTTGCTGCTCAAAGCCCTGATTGGCCCGATAGCCTTCTTCGTCGCCGGTGATCGAAACGCCAAGGCGCGCGGCATAGCCGTCCATTTGCCGGTCGATTTCGCTGTTGATCGCGTAGCGGCCATAGGAACCCGCTGCAATGCGGCTGGTCGTTTGGTCATCAGCAATCGGGTTGGATACGAAATTTATCATACCGTGTAACGCATTCGAGCCATAAAGCGCACTGCCGGGCCCGCGGGTAACTTCCACGCGGCCAGTCGGTGATGGCATGGCGTCCATCAACGCATTAATATTGGCAAAGGCTGGTGCTCGCATGGAAATACCATCTTCCAAATATAGGAAGGAACCAGCGCCAGCCCCACCAACCAAAATTGGCGAACGAATGGACGACAAATGCTCCTGCCCACTGCCTCGGTTAATATGCACACCGGCGGCGCGGTTGACTAAATCGACAGGAAAAATATTGGCCCGCTCGCCAGTGTCGACAGTGGTGATGCTGCCGACATTGTCAAATCGGCTGGTCGCATCGCGGGTTGTGGTGACAATGATTTCATCAACCGCCGTTGTGCTCTCTTGTGCCCTGGCTATTTGCGGCGCCATTTGCGCAGCCATGAGAGCGAGAAGAGAACTGGCGCCGATCAAATGACGAAATGACGGGCGCATGCGTGGTTTGGTTGAAAAAATCATTTAAAACTCCTGAGTTGAATTTCAGTGTTGGTTAGGCGGTGCCAATACGCAATAGGTCAAGAACGCGCACCAAGCCAGTTGGCTTCTTGGCCTCTTGGCCGTCGTCGCAGACGAATAAGCACTGAATTTTATTTTCATTCATAATGTTCAGTGCTTCGGCTGTTAGCTTATTGCTCAAAATCGTTTGCGGATTATGGGTCATAATATCGGCGGTGGTTTTGTCTAATAAATCAGGAGACATATGACGGCGCAAATCGCCATCGGTGATAATGCCAATCAATTGTTCTTGCGGGTCAATAATGCCCAAACAGCCAAACCCTTTTTCAGTCATCAGCAAGAGCGCCTGATCCATGCCCATATCAGGCTTGGCTAAGGGCAGTTCGGCGCCTTTGTGCATGACGTCTTTGATTTGCGTGAGGCTGGCGCCCAATTTTCCGCCCGGATGGAAGTTTTTGAAATCCGATGGCGTGAAATCGTGCCGCTCTAGCAAAGCCACAGCCAACGCATCGCCCAAAGCCAATTGCATGGTGGTCGATGTGGTCGGGGCGAGGCCGATCGGGCCGGCTTCTTCAGCTTTTGGCAAGGTCAGGCAAATGTCGGCGCTGCTGCCCAATAGGCTGGTTTCGTTGGAAGTGATGGCAATCAGCGGGATGCTAAAGCGCCGCGCATAGGACAGCAGGCCAGATAATTCACTCGTGCCGCCTGACCACGATAAAGCCAAAATAACGTCGTCTCTGGTAATCATGCCGAGGTCACCATGGCTGGCTTCCGCCGGATGAACAAATTGTGCTGGCGTGCCAGTCGAGGCCAAAGTGGCGGTGATTTTCTTGCCAATATGCCCGCTTTTGCCCATGCCCGACACAATAACCCGACCTTTGGCCTGAGCTAGCATGTCGACCGCTTGGTTGATATTATCACCAATGGTGTCGGCCAGTTTTTGCAAACCAGCGGCCTCGGTGATTAATGTTTGGCGGGCTGATGTCAGCGCGTCTTTTGTCATACTCTTTACCTCGGACGAATTAATGTGTTGGCATGATACAGATTTACGAGAATTTTTCGACCACTTGTCGCATCATCTTTAATAAATCTTGCTTATCATCGCTGTTGGAAGTGCCGAGGGCATAGGCCATGTTGGCGGCCAGAAAGCCGTGTGGTTGGCCGCAATCATAGCGGTCACCATCGAAGCGCAAGCCATGGGTTGGCACATCACCAATCAAATCAGCGATGGCATCGGTTAATTGTATCTCACCGCCAGCCCCAGTTTTAAATGCGGCTAATTTATCAAAAATTTCCGGCTGCAAAATATACCGTCCGATAACCGCCAAATTTGACGGGGCGTCTTGCGGCGCCGGCTTTTCGACGAGAGCGGTGATTTCAAGCAAATTGCCGTTTTGTGTGCCCGGGGCAATCACGCCATAGCGATCGGTTTCATGCGCTGGCACGGGCTCAACCGCCACAAGATTGCCACCCTCGGCATCATAGGCGTGCATCATTTGCGCCAAACACGGGGTTTGGGCGTGCACCAAATCATCGGTCAGCACAACGGCAAATGGTTCGCCGTCAACGGCTTCGCGGGCGCACCAAATGGCATGACCAAGCCCACGCGGTTGGTCTTGAATGACTTGTGTTACCTGCGCGCCTGGCGGCAGGCCGGCGCCCAAAAGATCGGCCAAATCTGTTTTACCGCTGGCGGTCAAATGGGCGTGCAAATCTGGAGCCGGGCTGAAATGTGCGGCGATTGAGGTTTTATGAGCGGCGGTGACAAAAATAAAATGCTCAAAGCCAGCCGCAGCGGCTTCTTCAACTGTCCATTGAATCAATGGCCGATCAACGACCGGTAGCATCTCTTTTGGTGTGACTTTTGTTGCTGGTAAAAACCGCGTGCCAAGTCCGGCGACGGGGAAAACAACTTTACGGGGACGTTGGGTCAGTGGAAGCTCCTGTATATGACGACGATTGTAATGGAATCGGCTATAGTAGCAATAGTTAGCTGGCCGCAAGGTCGTCCCTTTTTTAGAGGTTAAAGTGTTGAACAAAGTACGTGAACCAGCCAGCCCGTCGCGCGTGATAGCTTCTGTGTTTTTCGCCTGCGTGCTTTTGGTCGGCGGGGCGCGCCTCAGCCATGTTGAGGCCAATGATGCGGCGTTTGATGCCTTCCTCGATGAAATCCGCGTTGAAGCGGCGAAAAACGGTGTGCGCCCTGAGTTCATTGCGGCCCTTGATGGCTTGCAGCCCAATCCGGATGTGCAGCGTCTGGCGGCCCGTCAGCCGGAATATGTCAAACCCATCTGGTCGTATTTAACGCATTTGATCACCGACAAACGCTTGCGTTTGGGGCGCGAAAAACTGGCGGAAGAACAAATGATTTTGGCGCAATTGGAAGAACAATATGGCGTGCCGCGCACCATTTTGGTGGCCATATGGGGCGTTGAAACCAATTACGGCAGCAATAAGGGGTATTTTCCGGTGCTGCAGGCGTTGGCGACATTGGGCTATCAGGGCAAGCGCGCCAAATTTGGGCGTCAGCAATTGCTCGCCGCCTTGGAGATTTTGCAAACTGGTGACGTGAAACTGGAAGATTTCAAGGGCAGTTGGGCCGGCGCCATGGGGCATACGCAATTCATTCCGACGACTTATCAGGGCTATGCCGCCGATGGCACCGGCGACGGCGTGCGCAATATTTGGACGCAGCCGCATGACGCGCTGGCCTCGACCGCTAATTATTTGAAAGTGTCGGGCTGGAAACGCGGCTTGCCATGGGGGTTTGAAGTCCGTGTGCCGGATGATTTTGATTTTGCCTTGGCTGATTTGAGACGCCTTGAACCGGCCGCCTTTTGGCGCGCTCGCGGGGTGCAAGCGCAACGTGGCGCGCGGGCTGATAAACTGAGTTATGAGCTGAGCGACGAGCTGGGGGATATGGCGATTTTCGCGCCCGGCGGTTTGCGCGGTCCGGTGTTTTTGGTGACGGTTAATTTTAAGGCTTTACTGCGCTATAATACGGCTCCCGCCTATGCGCTGGCGGTTGGCCATTTGAGCCAGAGGTTTACCGAAACGGCGCGTTTTGACCGCTCCTGGCCGATGACCGATCGGCCACTATTACCGGAGGAAATCAGCGTTCTACAAAGGGCTCTCAATGCCGCCGGTTATCAGGCCGGTGAGGCGGATGGTATTTTGGGTACATCGACGCGCCGCGCCGTTCGTGACTATCAGCGCGACGCCAATTTAGTGGCCGACGGCTTTGCGACGCCCGGACTATTATCACATTTGGGCGTGCGTTAACCCCTAGCCAGCCTGCAAGAATGTGCTATCTTCCGCCGCATGAATGAGATTGGTAAATCGGCGCGTGACGCTATTGATGCAATCCAGAGCGGCTATGAGCAGCTTGGATATGTAAGTGACGAACAAATTGCGACAGCTTTGTTTTTGGCTCAAACCCTAGAAAAACCATTATTGGTCGAAGGCCCTCCGGGGGTCGGCAAGACAGAACTGGCCAAGGCGACGGCACGGTTTCTTGGCCTCGATATGATTCGCCTGCAATGTTATGAGGGCCTTGATGAAGCCAAGGCATTGTATGAGTGGCAATATGGCAAGCAATTGCTTTACACGCAGGTGCTGAAAGAAAAGCTGGGTGATTTGATGCAAGGCGCCAACACGCTCGATGAATCAATGGGCCGGTTGAATGATTTTGAGGATGTGTTCTTCTCCGAGCAGTTTTTGCAAAGCCGCCCGCTATTGCAAGCCCTGCGGGCTGATGATGGCGTGGTGCTGCTGATTGATGAGATTGATAAATCAGACGATGAATTTGAAGCCTTCCTGCTGGAGATTTTATCGGACTATCAAATCTCGATTCCAGAATTGGGCACCATCAAGGCGAAAAAACCACCTTTGGTCTTTTTGACGTCTAACAATACTCGTGAAATTGGTGATGCGTTGAAACGTCGTTGCTTGCATTTATATATTGCGTTTCCGGATGCGCCGCGTGAGAACGCGATTTTGCAGGCCCGTGTGCCCGAACTCGATTATAAGCTGCGCACGCATATTGTTGATTTCGTGCAAGCGGTTCGCCAGTTGGATTTGAAGAAACCACCGGCGGTCAGCGAAACCATTGATTGGGCACGCGCCATTGTGCTGCTCAATATGCAAGTTCTGGACGCTGATTTTGTGCGTAATACATTGAATGTCTTGCTTAAATTTAAGTCTGATATTGATAATGTTGAGCCTGAAGTAACGCGGATTTTGCGTGAAACCGAAAGCGCCGCAGCGCGCTAGATGCGGAGCTGACGGTGATAGCAGACTTTATTCGCATTTTACGCGCCGCCGATGTGCGCGTGTCGCCAGCCGAAGCGATTGATGCGATGGCGGTTATTGACGCCATTGGTGTGCAAGACCGCGGCCTTTTGAAACACGCGCTGTCGCATAGTTTGGCCAAAACCGAAGCCGAAAAATTCGCCTTTGATGAATGTTTTGAGAGTTATTTCGTGCCGCCGCGCGAACAACCGCCGCAAGCCGAACAGCCATCAGACGAGCATGATGAAGCAGAGTCTGAAGCGGTTTCTGAGGCAGCGGATGAAGATACGCAGGCGGGCGATGACGACAGTTTAGACCAACAAGGCCTGCCTGCTGGTGGCGGCGAGGGCGCAACGTCTGACGGCCCGCCGCCCAGTTTAACGCAAATGATCGAAACCAATGACCAAGCCGCTTTGCAAGCCGCCATGGCGGAAGCGGCTAGCGCCGCCGGTGTGCAAGAGGCGCGACTTTTTACGCAGCAGGGTATGTTTAGCCGCCGCATTATTGAAGCCATGGGGCTTGATGATTTGGACGCGTCGATCAGGCAGGCGCGCGACGGCGGCGATGACGCGCGCGCTGAGAAACTGAAACAGGGGCGGGCGCAGCTATTTGACGATATTCATGATTTCGTCGAACGCCAAATTGCCATGCGGACGAAAAACGCCGGTCGGCTGTTACGCGAAGAGGCGTTGAGCCGTATTCGGCTGAGCAACCTTGACCGCAGTGATATGAATATTATGCGAAATTTAATTCGCAAATTGGCCAAACGTTTAGCCTCGCGCCATTCGCGGCGGCGGCGCAAAGCCCAGCGCGGGATGTTGGATGTGCGCCAAACCTTGCGGCGCAATCTGTCTTTTGATGGTGCCTTGTTTAATTTGGCGTGGCGGCGCACCAAAGTGGAGCGGCCAAAATTGATCGTTCTGTGTGATGTGTCGGGGTCGGTGGCCGCAGTGTCGCGGTTCTTCTTAATGTTTCTCTATAGTCTCGACGAAGTGATGCCGCGCACCCGTAGTTTTGTGTTCTCCAACCGCGCTGGTGAGATTTCCGATATGATGCGTGACGGCGATGTCGATCAGGTGATGGAGCAGGCTTTGCGCGCCTATGGCGGTGGCTCGACGGATTACGGGCAATCTATGCAAGACCTCGCTGAAGCGGTGCTGGATAAAGTTGATCACCGCACAACGCTGATGATCTTGGGCGATGCGCGGTCGAATTTTGGCGACCCGGGGCATAAGGTGCTGAAAGAATTTCACGAACGCGCGCGGCGGGTGATTTGGCTCAATCCGGAACCGGAAGCGACGTGGAATGGCGGCGATAGCGAAATGAAACGCTTGGGGGCCTATTGCACACAGGTTCAAGTGTGCAATTCAATTCGTCATGTTGAGCGGGTGTTGGATGATTTGCTGCGGCAAAGCGTTTAGCGCAACAATGAGCGTTTAGCGTGGTAAGACGGTTTCGCCCATCAAGAACAAATCAACCTCACGGGCGCATTGGCGTCCTTCACGAATAGCCCACACCACCAGCGATTGCCCCCGACGCATGTCGCCACAGGCAAAAACCCCTGCTTGTGAGCTTTCATAGGTCGCCGTATCGGCTGCCACATTGCCGCGCGGGTCTTTTTGCAATTGCAATTGCTCGACCAGACCCTCGTGCACCGGATGGATAAAGCCCATGGCCAGCAGAACCAAATCAGCCTTTAGCTCAAACTCAGAGCCGGCAATCGGTTGCATGGTGTCGTCGACTTTGGTGCAGGTGATGGCGGTCACTTTGCCGTTTTCGCCTTGTACGCCAGTGGTCATGACAGAGAAGTCGCGAATGGCGCCTTCTTCCTGACTTGAGGAGGTGCGCATTTTCAGCGGCCAATCTGGCCACGTCATGCCTTTGTTTTCTTTCTCAGGCGGCATCGGCATAATTTCCAACTGCGTCACTGACAAAGCGCCCTGACGGAAGCTTGTACCAATACAGTCAGAGCCGGTATCACCACCACCAATGACAATCACATGTTTCCCTTCGGCAAGAATCTGTTCGCCATCACCCAATGGCTCTTGGCCAACGCGGCGATTTTGTTGCGGCAGAAAATCCATGGCGTAATGCACGCCGTCCAACTCACGGCCTTCGACCGGCAAATCGCGCGGCACTTCCGAACCGCCAGATAAAATCAGCGCATCATGTTTGGCTTGTAAATCTTCAACCGAGATATTGACCCCAATATGAGCGTCATAATGGAATCTAACACCTTCGGCTTGCATTTGCTCAACCCGACGGTCAATACCGTGTTTTTCCATTTTGAAATCTGGAATACCATAGCGCAGCAGGCCGCCAGCTTTGGCGTTTTTCTCGTAAACATGCACATCATGGCCGGCGCGTGCCAATTGTTGGGCGGCCGCCATGCCAGCCGGGCCAGCGCCAACAACGCCGATTGATTTGCCGGTTTTGTTTGAGTTGACATGCGGCAAAATCCAGCCATTTTCCCAACCGCGATCAACAATCGCGCATTCGATGGATTTAATGGTCACCGGATTGTCGTCAATATTCAGCGTGCAAGATGCCTCGCACGGAGCTGGGCAAATACGGCCAGTGAACTCCGGAAAATTATTAGTCGAATGCAAATTGCTCAGCGCGGCTTGCCAGTCTGCGGTGTAGACCAAATCATTCCAATCTGGGATTTGGTTGTTGACCGGACAGCCATTGTGGCAATAAGGCACGCCACAATCCATGCATCGTGAGGCTTGCGCGCGCAGGTCTTTTTCGTCCAAAGGCACGACAAATTCGCGAAAGTTTTGCACCCGCTCTTCGGGCGGCAGATAGCTGCGGTCTTTGCGATCGAGTTCTAGAAATCCAGTTGCTTTTCCCATTTTACTCTCCTGCAGCAGGGCGCGCCTGCTCGGCTTCATTTGCAAGTTCATTCAATGCACGACGATATTCGGTCGGCATGACTTTGAGGAATTTTGGCAGATAGGCTTGCCAATTGGCCAGAATATCTTTGGCGCGTTCAGAATTTGTATAACGCGCATGATTTTCCAGTAATTTGTGCAGACGCTCGGCGTCGTGTTGCGTCATGTCTGTGTCCAAGCGGGTCAACGCATTGCCGACCTCGCCAGTGACCGGTTCCAATTCGACCATCGCCATATTGCACCGGGCTTCGAAATCACCATTTTCGTCGAGCACATAGGCGATGCCGCCTGACATGCCAGCGGCGAAATTACGCCCTGTTGCGCCAAGCACAACGACACAGCCGCCGGTCATATATTCGCAGCAATGGTCGCCAGCGCCTTCGACAACCGCCATGGCACCAGAATTACGCACGGCGAAACGTTCACCGGCAACGCCACGGAAATAGCACTCGCCTTCAATGGCACCATATAGCACTGTGTTGCCGACGATGATGCTTTTCTCCGGCACAATGGCGCTTTCGGCTGGTGGGTAAATCGCAATGCGGCCACCAGACAGGCCTTTGCCGACATAGTCATTGGCTTCGCCATTGAGTTCCAGTGAAATGCCACGCGCCAAAAAGGCGCCGAAGCTTTGTCCGGCTGTGCCGTTGAGTTTCACCGAGATGGTATCGTCTGGCAAACCAGCATGACCATGACGCTTGGCCAATTCGCCAGACAACATGGTGCCGGCTGAGCGGTCAATGTTGCTGATGGCGGTTTCGATTTGCACGGATTTTTTATCTTCCAAAGCTGGCATGGCTTGGGCAATCAGCTTGCGATCGAGAATATCGTCAATTGGGTGCTGCTGCTTCATGCTACGGTAAACCGTGCTCTGGCTTTCGATTTTGGTGAACAAACGGGTGAAGTCTAGCCCCTTGGCTTTCCATTGCTGGATCGCTTGGCGGGTATCCAGCAAATCGGTTTGACCAATAATCTCATTCAGCGAACGGAAGCCCATGTCGGCCAACATTTCACGCACTTCTTCGGCAATGAAGAAGAAGTAATTGATGACATGCTCCGGCTGGCCGGTGAAACGCTTGCGCAATTCTTCGTTTTGCGTGGCAATACCGACCGGACAGGTGTTGAGATGGCATTTGCGCATCATAATACAGCCAGCGGCAATCAGCGGTGCGGTTGAGAAGCCAAACTCATCAGCGCCAAGCAAGGCACCGACAATAACGTCGCGACCGGTTCGCAGACCTCCATCGACTTGCACAGCAATGCGCGAACGCAAATCATTCAAGACCAATGTTTGTTGGGTTTCGGCCAGACCGATTTCCCACGGGCTGCCGGCATGTTTGATTGAGGTCAGCGGGCTGGCACCGGTGCCGCCTTCGAAACCTGAAATCGTTACATGGTCAGCGCGGGCTTTTGAAACACCGGCGGCAACCGTGCCAACACCCACTTCTGACACGAGTTTCACAGAAACATCAGCGGCTGGATTGGTGTTTTTCAAATCGAAAATCAGCTGTGCCAAATCTTCAATCGAGTAAATATCATGGTGCGGTGGCGGCGAAATCAGACCCACGCCTGGGGTTGAATGGCGGACAGCAGCAATTCGACGGTCGACTTTATGGCCCGGCAATTGCCCGCCTTCGCCCGGCTTGGCACCCTGAGCCATTTTGATTTGGATCATGTCGGAATTGACCAAATATTCAGTGGTCACGCCAAACCGGCCTGAAGCCACTTGCTTGATGGCTGAACGACGCGAGTCGCCATTGGCATCCGGGGTAAAGCGGGCTGCTTCTTCGCCGCCCTCGCCAGTATTTGATTTGGCACCCATACGGTTCATAGCAATGGCCAATGTTTCATGCGCTTCTGGGCTGATTGACCCCAAAGACATGGCGCCAGTGGCAAAACGTTTGACGATTTCAGTCACTGGCTCGACCTCATCGACCGAAATCGCTTGGCGGCCAGTGTCTGCGGCGGTGCGGATTTTAAACAAGCCGCGCAGGGTCAGCAGGTTTTCATCTTGCTG
>CALEFA010000058.1 GCA_937876775.1 uncultured Rhodobiaceae bacterium
TGACCTCTGCCTTCGGAGGGCAGCGCTCTATCCAGCTGAGCTACGGGTGCATTTAAGACTTTATAGCCGCAAATTAGTCCACTGACCATCTCTACTTGCGTATTCGCTTGGGAATCTGCCGATTTTGGCTAACGTAACCTCCACACTTACGCCTTGAACATATGCTGATTTCCACTCAAGTTTCAATATGTAACAGGGTTACGTAACTTGTTTAAATGTCCAGTGGAGCCAGATTGGAGCCACTTCATGTTGTTGGGGGCTAAATTATGCATGATGACATCAAAACCCTGACTTTCATTCTTCATTGCGCCCTATCGCCCATTATCCGTGACGCACAATGCGCGACGCTAAACGTGGGGAGAGGCGATTAATCATATTTAATAAGCCCGCCTTGCCGACATAAATATCTTCGCGGTTAGCAAGCCATGCTTTCCAAAATATAGTCGCCAGATCTTCGGGGGATATTTTACCTGTTCCGCGTCCGCGAGTCATATCTGTATCGACCAAAGGTGGCACCAAATCGAATACACGAATAGATGATCCTTCAAGCTGGTAACGAAGTGTTTTTGTAAAAGAGCGGACAAAGGCCTTGGTTGCGCAATAAATAGGCGCATCCTGCTTTGGCTGAATCGCAAGCGCCGAGGAGACATTGACGATTGCTGCCTGTGGTGCCGCCTCTAAGAGAGGAAATAGTCCATCACATAAATGAATCATTGCATCCATATTTGTCTCCATCTCGGATGCATAATCGTCGTAATGCCAATCGCGCGCAAAGTTACCCTCGTGCTGAAGGCCTGCATTATTAATCAGCACAGATAAATCACGATGCGCCGATTTAACCTGCTCGATGAGATCATCGCGCGCAACGCGATCGTTGAGATCACAAGCTATAAAAATCGCCCCAGTCGGAAGGTCGGCCGGTTGTGAGCGCCCAATGACAATAACATCATTGCCGGCGTCTATAAATCGTGTCGTTAAGGCGCGACCAATACCGCGCCCCCCACCTGTTATCAGAACCTTATGTCCGTTTTTTTGCACCCTGCACCTCGTTCTTTTCTTATGCCTTCCAGGCCCAAAACCCTCAAGCCTATTGAATCAATTCCAAGGAAACTGATCTAGCGTGATCGCGATCCTAGATTCCAGCATAATGTGCTTTGAATAGCTCAATCACTTTTCGTTTGGCAAATCTGCCTTGCTGAACCACCTCCGTCAACACAAATCCAGTTCAATTTCCCAGACACCAGCTTTGTTCTGGACACTGTACTTGCGGAAAACATAACTATCGCCATAGCGGGGCGGGTTTTGGATGGCCTTAGAAATCAAATCTTTGGCCTCAATAATTTGTTCGCCCCATGAAACTCCAAAATCATTTGTCTCGCTAATCACGTAAGCTAGAACTAGCGCCGCTTCTTCCTTAAAATATAGGTAAATAGGTTAGTAGCCATTGCTAATACTCATGTTATAAATGGCTGACCGAGGAGGCGTTATGGAGCCACAGAGCATTAATCCTATGGTGATTGAGGCGTTTTATGATGCGCAATCCAATACCGTTAGCTATGTCGTGTCGGATAGCCGGACGCGGCGGGCGGCGGTGATTGATTCTGTGCTTGGTTTTGATTACCCAGCCGGCGAAATTTCCTATGAAGAAGCTGATGCCATTGTCGCCTATGTCCAGCGTGCCGAATTGCAGGTCGATTGGCATATTGAAACCCATGTTCACGCCGACCATTTATCGGCTGCGCCCTATTTGCAAGATTGTCTTGGCGGCAAAATCGGGATTTCTGAAAAAATCACCGAGGTGCAAAACGTGTTCGGCAAGATGTTCAACGCGGGCACGGCCTTTGAGAGTGACGGCAGTCAGTTTGACCATTTATTCACCGACAATGAGACTTATCAAATTGGCGATTTAACCGCACACGCCCTGCATACGCCAGGCCATACACCAGCCTGTATGGCGCATTTGATCAATGATGCCGTATTTGTCGGCGACACACTTTTCATGCCAGATGGCGGCACCGCGCGGGCGGATTTCCCCGGCGGTGATGCGCGCACATTATACCGTTCCATCAAACGTATTTTCGCCCTACCGCCTGAAACCCGCATTTTTGTATGCCACGATTATGGCCCCGATGGTCGCGAATACGCTTGGGAAACCACGGTGGCGGAGGAGTTGGAGAATAATATTCATATCGGTCATAATATTAGCGAAGATGAATTTGTCGCCATGCGCACCCAGCGCGATCATGGGCTGGATATGCCAACGCTGATTATGCCGTCAATTCAGGTCAATATGCGAGCCGGTCATATGCCGCCGAGCGAAGATGACGGGCAGGTTTATTTGAAAGTGCCGGTGCAAGATCCGCGCAGAAATAAATAGCCAGCGGATTATCTATCTAAATTTCAGCCGCGTGCTATAAGGCGCCATGGATATGGATGAACAAATTTACGATGTGATTATTATTGGTGCGGGTGCGGCTGGGCTGATGTGCGCCATTGAGGCGGGTAAGCGCGGACGCCGTGTTTGGTTGATTGATCATGCCAGCAAAATAGCCGAGAAAATTCGGATTTCAGGCGGTGGGCGCTGCAATTTCACCAATATCAATACCAGTGCGGCGCAGTTTCTATCGGCCAACCCGCATTTTTGTAAATCAGCGCTGCAACAATACACCCAGCATGATTTCATCGCTTTGGTACGAAAACATAAGATTGATTTTCATGAAAAAAGCCTCGGGCAATTATTCTGTGACGTCAGCGCGCAGGATATTATCGACATGTTGTTGCGCGAAGTTAATCACGCCGGTGTTCAGTTTAATATGGAAACCGAAGTCAGCGATATCGCCTATAGTGATAGTGGCTACCATCTGACCACCTCGCGCGGGCGCGCTCGTTCGGCTTCATTGGTGATTGCCACAGGCGGCTTGTCGATTCCCAAAATTGGCGCCACAAAATTTGGTTATGAAGTGGCCAGCCAGTTCGGCATTAATGTGTTGGAACGCCGCGCCGCGCTGGTGCCGCTGACCTTCCAAAGTCAATTATTGGAGCGATGCAAAGCCTTGGCCGGCGTTTCGGTGGATGCCATTGTCAGCTGTGCCAAAAAGCAATTCTCCGAAGCCATGCTGTTCACCCATCGCGGTTTATCAGGCCCGTCGATTCTGCAGATTTCGTCTTATTGGCGCGAGGGCTTGCCGGTCAGTGTCAATTTGGCGCCAGCCCACGATGTAACGGCGCATTTATTGACCCGCAAACAGGCCGCCAAACAAGAAAGCGTGGTCATTGCCCTAGCTGAGATTTTACCCAAACGTCTGGCGCAGAGCATATGCGACGATCAGGGCTTGGCCGGTCGCTTGGCTGAGGTGTCGGGCAAGGCGTTGGAAAAATTGGGGGCGGCGGTCAACCAATGGCAGTTAATGCCAGCTGGTTCAGAAGGCTATCGCACGGCGGAAGTGACGTTAGGCGGCGTCGACACAAATGACTTATCGTCCAAAACCATGCAGGCAAAAAATCAGCCAGGGCTTTATTTCATCGGCGAAGTGGTTGACGTGACCGGCCATTTGGGCGGTTATAATTTCCAATGGGCGTGGTCGTCAGGCTATGTCGCGGGACAAAATGCTTAATCTTTTTTCTGTGCCGCGATAAGCTGTTCAATCAACAACGGCACATCATATTCTTCATCGCCATCATAGCGCGGGGCATAGGTCGCATAGGCTTTGGCTAAGGCCTCGGCCCGTGGGGCGATGCGTTCTACATTATAGGAGTGTGAGACAATATAGGTTTCACCGGCTTCCACTTGTTTTTTGACAATGGCGGCGAAGCTGTCCGCGTCCATGGCGCTGTCAGCGATTGGGCTGCCAGCTGTCATGTGGGTGCTAACTAAGCCGGGGAAAATGATCCCATAATGGATGAAATCCGGAGCATCGTGCTGCAAGCTCTCGGTCAAGCCCAATACGGCGTGTTTGGTGGCAATATAAGCCGCTGAATAGGGCACGGCCACGAAGAGAGAGTTTTCTGAACCCGTATTGTAAATTTTAGCCGGCGTTGCTTGTTCGATCATGCGACGGCTGAAAGCGCGACAACCGTGCCATACGCCGAAGAAATTGACATCAAAAACAAGCCGCACAGCATCCATGTCGCTTTTGTCAATCGAACTGCGTGGCGCGCCAATGCCAGCATTGTTGAATAGAATATCGACCTTGCCGAAACGCTGCCACGCAAAATCTGCAAAGGCTTCAACCGCATCATTATCGGTGACGTCGAGCACCATGCTGTCGGCTTCGATGCCCATTTGCGTTAATTGTGCGACCGCCTCTTGCAACATGTCCGCGCGCGGCTCGCCGATAAGAATTTTGCCGCCATCTGCTCCAAAAGCTTTAGCTAAGGCAAAGCCGATACCCGTTGCTCCACCGGTAATAACAATGACCTGATTTTCGAAGTTTCGCATATGTCCCTCGTGTTACTGGCGTTGGCGCTTAGGCAGCGTGTGAGCCGGTCAATTTCATGAAGACGGTTTCCAATTCGGCACCTTCAGTGTCCAGATCGGCGATTTCTATGCCGCTATTGGCAATTTGGTTCAGCACATGTCCGGCTGGCGTTTCACCGGGGTTATATTGTACAGCCAACCGCCCATCTTCGAGAATTTGGCAGTTTACTCCGGCAATTTCGGGGGCCTTGGTGAGCGCTGTGGCTGGCCGAATGAGCAAGGTCTTGTTATCAATGCGGCGCAGCAAATCGCTGGTTGATTCACAAGCCACCAAACTGCCCTTATCAATAATTGCAATCGTGTCGCACAACTCTTGCGCTTCCTCGAGATAATGCGTGGTCAACATAATCGTCACGCCGAGCTTGTTCAGCTCCAGAACATAATCCCATAATTGACGCCGCAATTCGATGTCGACACCGGCTGTCGGCTCGTCGAGGACCAGAATTGGCGGATTATGCACCAAGGCTTTGGCAACCAACAGCCGCCGCCGCATACCGCCTGAAAGCGTGCGCGAATAGGCATCGACTTTATCGTCTAAGCCAAGAGCGGTAAGAATTTCTGTGGTGCGGCGCTGTTTGCGCGGCACGCCATACAGGCCAGCTTGCAAATCCATGATTTCACCGGGGGTGAAAAATGGGTCAATGCTTAACTCTTGCGGCACAATACCGATAGAGGCGCGCGACTGACGCGGATTTTGGTCAATATCAAAGCCCCAAATCGATGCGCTGCCGGATGTTTTCATTACCAGACCGGCGAGAATGTTAATAAAGGTCGATTTGCCCGCCCCATTTGGCCCCAAAAGGCCAAATATAGAACCCCGCGGCACATCTAAATTAATGCCCTTTAACGCTTCTTTTGGGGGTTGATTGCCGGCCGCCTTATAGGTCTTTTGCAAATCGCGCACGCTGAGCGCTAATGCCGACTGATGGCTTGAATTTGTCATGAAACTCTCCTAGGCAACAGGTGTAGCATTTTTGTTCTGGGGAATAAACGCCGAAACTGCGATTTAGGGCCTGTCATTTGATGCAGCAATGCTAGATTAGCTGATACGACTCAGTCTGACCAAAGGTAACGGATGACAAAGCTTGGCAAAAACGACCACCTCTATCTGGTGGATGGATCTGGTTATATTTTCCGTGCTTATCATGCGCTTCCACCATTGACGCGAAAATCAGATGGTTTGCCAGTGGGGGCGGTTTCCGGCTTTTGCAATATGTTGGTCAAATTGCTTAATGAAATGGATGCGGCTGAAAGCCCAACGCATTTGGCGGTGATTTTCGACGCCTCCGGCAAGACCTTTCGCAATGATATTTATCCCGAATATAAAGCCCACCGGCCGCCGGCACCGGAAGATTTAATACCGCAATTTTCTTTGGTTCGTGAAGCTGTGCGGGCGTTCAACATTCCGGCCATTGAAATGTCTGGTTTCGAAGCCGATGATTTGATTGCCAGCTATGCCGTACAAGCGGCGGCCGATGGGGCGCATATATCGATTGTTTCCTCAGATAAAGATTTGATGCAATTGGTTGGCCCCAATATCGACATGATCGATACGATGAAAGACAAAAAGATCAATGCGGCTGAGGTGGTGGAGAAATTTGGCGTCGGGCCAGAGCGGGTGATTGATGTGCAGTCGCTGGCCGGTGATAGTGTTGACAATGTGCCCGGCGTGCCCGGCATTGGTATTAAAACGGCGGCGCTTTTGATTGAGGAATATGGCGATCTCGATAGTTTGTTGGCGCGAGCTGGTGAAATTAAGCAAAACAAGCGGCGCGAAAACCTCATTGAGTTTGCCGAACAGGCGCGCATTAGCCGGCAATTGGTAACCTTGAAACAAGATACGCCTTTACCCGTCGGTTTTGAGGAAATGACGCTCACGCCACCTGATGCGGCCACACTGATTGGCTTTACGAAAGCTCTGGAATTCAACACTTTAACCAAACGTTTGGCCGACCGGTTTTCATTTGATGCCGAGGCGTTTGAGGCGGCATCAGATTTGGTCTCGGCTTATGCAGAGGATGCGAGTAAGGCGCCAATGGGCGGGCAAAAATCACCACAAGGTGCGGGCTCCCTGACGATGGCCAATAGCTTGCCAGCGCCAATGCCAGCTATATCCGAAGCGGTTTATGAGACGGTAACGCAAGAAGCGCAATTGCACGCTTGGGTGGCGCGGGCCTATCAGGCTGGCGTCATTGGACTGGATACGGAAACCAATGGTTTGGATACCATGCAGTGTCGGTTGGTCGGTATTTCATTGGCTACGGCGCCCGGTGAGGCTTGTTATATTCCGCTGACTCACGGGGTTTCGGACGGGTTGGATTTGGGCGACGAAATGCCCAATCAAATTGCAACGGCACAGGCGTTGGCAATTCTGAAACCATTGTTGGAAGATGCCTCAGTGTTAAAAGTGCTTCAAAATGCCAAATTCGATTTGCAAATTTTTGCCCGCCACAAGGTCGCGGTGGCGCCAATCGATGACACAATGCTGATGTCTTATGCGCTTGATGCCGGCGCCCATGGCCATGGCATGGATGAATTATCGCAACTATATTTAGGCCATGAGCCGATATCGATTAAACAGCTCATTGGCAGCGGCAAGGCTCAAATAACCTTTGATCAAGTGCCGATTGACAAAGCCGCCCCCTATGCGGCGGAAGATGCGGATGTAACGCTGCGTTTGTGGCATCATTTGAAACCGCGCTTGCTGGCCGAGCATATGGTTGGTGTTTACCAGACGACGGAGCGGCCGTTGGTGGCGGTTTTGCGGCAGATGGAGAGTGAAGGCATTTTGGTCGACCGCTCTGTGTTGTCACGCCTGTCGGGTGAGTTTGCCCAGAAAATGGCGGCCATGGAGGATGAGATTTATCAGCTCGCGGGAGAGCGTTTCAATATTGCCAGTCCTAAGCAATTGGGTGATATCCTGTTTGGCAAAATGGCTCTGCCGGGTGGCAAGAAAACCAAGACGGGCGCCTATGCAACTGGTGCTGAAGTGCTCGAAGGCCTAGCCGCTGAGGGATATGATTTGGCGGCGCGGGTTCTTGATTGGCGCGGTCTGGCCAAATTGAAATCGACATATACAGATGCGCTGCCGGAATTTATCAATCCCGAAACCGGACGCATTCACACCTCCTATTCTTTAGCCGCAACAACCACGGGGCGGCTGTCCTCTTCTGACCCGAATCTACAAAATATCCCCATTCGCACGGAGGACGGGCGGCGTATTCGTACGGCTTTTGTCTCGGCTCCAGATCATGTTCTGGTGAGTGCCGACTACAGCCAGATTGAATTGCGTATTCTTGCGCATATCGCTGAAATCGGAAGTCTGAGGCAAGCCTTTGCCGATGGGTTGGATATTCATGCGATGACGGCGTCTGAAATGTTTGGTGTGCCAATGGCTGAAATGACGGGCGACGTTCGCCGTCGTGCCAAAGCGATTAATTTTGGTATCATCTATGGCATATCGGCTTTCGGTTTGGCCAATCAACTGGGCATTAGTCGTAGCGAAGCTAGCGACTATATCAAAGCCTATTTCCAAAAATTCCCAGGCATTCATGACTATATGGAAGCCACCAAAGCCGAAGCCAAAGCGCAAGGCTATGTCACCACTTTGTTTGGCCGCAAGATTCATTTGCGCGAGATTGATGCCAAAATACCAGCGCGCCGTGCCTTTGCTGAGCGCGCCGCCATTAATGCGCCAATCCAGGGCACGGCGGCAGATATTATTCGTCGCGCCATGATTGCGATGCCAAAGGCGCTTGTTGATTATGATCTCACGGCAGCGCGCATGCTATTGCAAGTGCACGATGAGTTAATTTTTGAAGTCGCTGAAGAGAAAGCCGACGACTTAATTGCCATTGTGCGAAAAACCATGGAAACGGCCTGTTTACCGCGATTAGAACTGAGCGTCCCGTTGATTGTTGATGCAAAAGCAGCAAAAAACTGGGAAGAAGCGCATTAATAATATGATTAAATATATAAAATAGTATTATTATACTTTATTTCATA
>CALEFA010000059.1 GCA_937876775.1 uncultured Rhodobiaceae bacterium
CCGCCCTACTCTGGCCACCCATATTGCTCGCCCCGGCTGGATGCAAAAATCAGCCAATCGGTTGTTTGATCTAATGGCGCGCAAGATAATTAATGTCGATATTAACCAGACTTATCGGTTGGCCGATGTGGCGCAAGCGCACCGAGATTTAGAAGCGCGTATCACCACGGGCTGCAGCATCATTTTCCCCTAATCAGGACAGTCAGCCTTGCCCCTTGGCGGTGGGGTGTATAAACTTTGTCGAACAAATGTTTTCTGAGGTTTTCCATGCAACATAAAATTGGTGTCATTCCGTTTTCCATTGATGGCGATCGCCTGGCCATTATGTTTGTGACCTCGCAAAAGCGCGGCCGCTGGATTCTACCCAAGGGCAATTTGGAGCCAAAAGAATCGCATAAAAAGGGCTGCAAACGCGAAGCCTTTGAGGAGGCCGGCCTGAAGGGGAAAATATTGAAAAACTTCCCCATCACCGCCGTTATTGACAAAAGTTCAGCCAGCGCTATTGAGCAAACCGCCGTGACTTATTATCCGATGTTGGTGACTGAGCAGCTTGATGAATGGCCAGAGAAAAGCAAACGCGAACGCCATTGGGCGCTGCTGAAAGAAGCCCATCGGGTGACCGATCGGAAAGATTTTCGTTCGTTGATTAACCAGTTTACGGCTATTAAGCCATGGCTGTTAGCCACTGCAAAACAAAAAATATCGTAGCCGCAACCGAGGCGGCGGCGGGCACTGTAATCACCCAAGCGGCGGCAATTGAAACAACGAAACGCCGCCGCACCAGCTTGCGCCCGAGCCGCACATTAATGTTTTTGAATGCATCTTCGGCAGTTTTATTCAATTTATGCCCCGGTTTCATGCGCTTTTTATTCGGGTTTTCCATGAATTCACGCAAGAAGCCAACGCCGAAAATAGCTCCAATAGCGATATGAGTTGAGCTGACCGGCAGACCAAAACCGGTGGCAATCAGTACGGTAACGGCTGAGGCCAAGGCCACACAATAAGCGCGCGGCGCATTCAAACGGGTGATTTTCTCGCCGACCGTGGTGATTAATTTTGGCCCAAACAAGAATAGCCCCAAGGCCAAACCGGCGGCGCCAATCATCATCACCCAAAACGGCACCGAGACTTTGGCTTCCACACTGGTGGCGGTAAAAGTTGAAACAATCGCCGCCAGCGGGCCAACCGCATTGGCGACATCATTAGCGCCATGGGCAAAACACAATAGCGATACGCCAATGACTAAGGGCAGATTAAACAAAGTGTAAATGTCTTTTTTGCGATTGCTCAGCGCGGTGGCGCGGCTGCGGATATAGGGCACAGCGGCGGCCCAAGCCAAGCCAAAGGCCAGCGCCGCGTAAATCAGAATTTCATTAAGCGACGGTTTCCAGATTTTTTTCATACCCTTCATCGCCATATAAGCGACAAAGGCGCCAGCCATGAGGCCAATCAACACTGGCACCCATTTTTTGGCGGCGGTTAATCGCTCATCGACGCGCAGAATTTTGACCTTGATGAAAAACAGCAAAGCGGCCGCTGCAAGACCGCCAAATAACGGTGAAATAACCCAGCTGGCAGCGATTTTTGCCATTGTCGCCCAATTGACCAAACCAAAGCCAGCGCCCGCAATGCCAGCACCGAGCACGCCGCCGACAATCGAATGGGTTGTCGACACCGGCGCATTGAGCACGGTCGCCAAATTAATCCATAAAGCAGCGGCCAAAAGCGCGCTCAACATGAGATTGCGGAAAGCCCCAACATCGACGCCACTGCCCGGGTCAATAATGCCCTTAGCGACAGTTTTGACGACATCGCCACCAGCCAAAAGCGCACCAGCGCTTTCGCACACAGCGGCAATCAGAACCGCTGCGGTGATGGTTAACACACGACCACCAACCGCTGGCCCCATATTATTGGCAACATCATTGGCGCCAATATTCAGCGCCATATATCCGCCAATAGAAGCGGCGGCGATAAGCATGAATACATTTTCTGCTGATACATCAAGATTGACATAGCCGAGATAGCCAGCGGCTATCAAAAACACACCAGCGATAATCAACGGCAGCGGGCCATAGCTAATTTTCTGATGCACCTGATTTTGGACATAGTCCAAACGACGCAAATCATTAACATATCTTTTCGGCGAATTGCTTGGTTTATTAGTCATCTCAGCGTCCAAATTTCCCGACATATTATGGGATTCGTAAAAAAACGGCCACGCCATTTTCAGACGCGGCCGTTTAATATGTTGATAATTGCTTATATGATTATTCGGCAGCGAGGCATTGTTCACTTGCTTGTTGCGGTCCGCGCACTAATTTTCCTGGCATTTTGCCGGTTGGCTTGCCGTCATCATAAGTCACCACACCGCTGACAATCGTGTAGCGATAGCCACTGACGTGCTGAATCAGGCGGCGCCCACCGGCTGGTAAGTCATGCACCATTTGCGGCTCATGCAATTGCAGTGAGTCGAAATCAATGACGTTTAAATCGGCTTTCATGCCCTCGGCGATAATGCCACGGTCGTTGAGACCATAAAGCG
>CALEFA010000060.1 GCA_937876775.1 uncultured Rhodobiaceae bacterium
TGTTGATCGTCCATTCCACATCCTTTTCTGACGGTATTATGCCAGAGTTCGTCGTTGAGTGAAGCGGAGAGTGAGGCTCCTAAGCAGCAGTTTGGGGGTAGATTAACTTCGAGGATTTATCGCATAATAAACATTATGACAAATATTAACCATCTCCAAGTCGACGCTCAATCGATGAGAATTTCCATCCCATCATAGGCTGGCCGAATATGCGGCGGTAATTCATCGCACAGGCACTGGTAATCCATATCAATATGCAAATTGGTTAAAACCGCCTGTTTCGGTTTGAAGCGCTCGATGAGCTCAAGCGTCTTATCTAAATGTAAATGCGTGGGATGCGGGTCGCGGCGCAAGGCGTCGATGATCCAGCAATCGAGATTCTCAACCGCCGCCGCGCTCTCCTCTGGCAAATCGGAAATATCACTGGAATATGCAACATTACCAATGCGATAGCCGAGACTATCAATACGGCCGTGAATCTGGCGAAATGGTATGGCGGTCAGCGCGGCGCCGTCGCCGTCGACGACAATTGGCGCTAAATCGCTGGCTATTGGATTGTGCTTGAGGATTGACGGATATTCCGAACCTGCCAATTGTTCGAAACAATAGCCAAAGCGCGCGGTCAGCGTCTTTGCCGTCGCCGCGTCCATCCACACGTCGATACGTTGGCGATTGGCGTAAACCATGGCGCGTAAATCATCAATGCCGTGCGTCTGATCGGCGTGATCATGGGTATATAAAACCGCGTTTAACTGGCGCACATTGGCATCAATCAACTGCTGGCGCATATCCGGCGAAGTATCAATCAGCACTTGTGTTTGGCCGCTGCCGCTGGTTTGCGAGACCAAAAGCGAACAGCGTGTGCGGCGATTTCTCGGATTTTCCGGGTCACAAATGCCCCAATCGCCGTGAATACGCGGCACACCGCCTGAAGACCCACTGCCCAAAATACGAAAAACCTGCGCCATTAAACGGCTCTCTGGTCAAAACCGACACGGTCAGCTTTGGTGAAAAGTGTGAAGAAATTATCACTGGTCGCTTGCGCCAATTGTTCGACACTGACGCCTTTCAGCGCCGCCAATGCGGCGGCTGTATCGGCAACAAAACTGGGTTCATTGCGCTTACCACGATGCGGCACGGGCGCCAAAAATGGCGCATCTGTCTCAATCAGCAGCCGCTCCAGCGGAATGGTCTCAATTGTTTGGCGCAATTGTTTGGCACTGTTAAAGGTGGCAATGCCGGATATGGAGATATAACAGCCCATATCCAACGCCCGTCGGGCCAGTTCGGGGCCGGCGGTGAAACAGTGTATCAGAGCCGGATAAGCCCCCTTCCCCATTTCATCTTCCATAATATCGGCGGTATCCTCATCGGCGTCGCGCGCGTGCACAATCAGCGGCAGGCCAGACAGGCGCGCCGCTTCAATATGGGCGCGAAA
>CALEFA010000061.1 GCA_937876775.1 uncultured Rhodobiaceae bacterium
TCGCTTCATCCATTGCAACAGTAACTGAAACAACATCACCGACATTCAGATAACCGTTCAGCGCATTCGTCGCGGAAATCCCAATAGAACTTACAATAACGGTCATTTTGACTCTCCAATAATTGGCGCCAATCAGCGCCAGAAAAATATGGCTTTACACCTAAAACTTCGAGTAAATCCTAGTCACAAACGCAACAGACTAAAATACCATGTTCATAGTATCTCGCCTTTTATCTTCACGGGCGCGTCAAAACCAAGTATGACTGACTAGTGTGTTGCTGTTGAGTACAGAGGAGAGGTCTTGCCCCAAAATGTAAAAGCCAGACGCCCATTGAAAATTGCAATTTTGGAAGATGAAGCCATCATCCAACAACGCCTATCCAGAATATTGCGTGCCTCTTCCATCGTTGATACTGTTGAATGCTATAGCGACAACGCAAGCTTTCTTGGAAGCAACAAGCTAGAAAATCTGGATATTCTGCTGGCAGACATAGGCCTGCCAGATGGTCCAGGCACACAAAGCATAAGTGCTCTATCCGAAAAAAACCCAGAATGTCTATCAATTGCCATTTCGTCTAGCTCAGACGCAACCACTGTTATCAAAGCTGTCACATCTGGTGCGGTCGGATATTTACACAAAGATGATGACGCGAGCGAAATCATGCACAGCATTCAGCTCGCCCTCGATGGGAAATCGCCAATTTCGCCATCTATCGCGCGACTTATTGTTTCAACCATACAAGCCCCCCAGTCCACCACAGGTCACACCCGTTCAAACATTCCTAGTCCAAGCGAAAAAGACGCATTAACCAACCGCGAGGTTGAAGTGCTAGAGGTCTTGTCCAAGGGTCTTTCTTATAGTGAAACGGCAGATCACTTGGGTATTTCTGAGAACACCTTGCCAGTGCATGTGAAAAACATTTACCGCAAGCTGCACTCACATAACCGAACGGAAGCTCTTTCAGCCGCCCGCGACAAAGGTATTCTAAAGTGATTACACAAGTCTTCAAATCAGACGCCAAAATCATAATTCCGCTGCTTGTTTTGCCCATGATACTTTTTCTATTGGCGCATGCATTTTTGCAGGTTGAGCAGTACCAATTCAAAGTTGAGACGGCGATAGAATCCCAGAGCGGGCAACAGCTGTCCCTGCCAATTTTTAAATTTGTCGGTTTTGATGATAGCGCCCAAGAAAAACCGCTTAGCGTGACCCTTCTCCCTCCTGCAGAAGCGCGCAATCAGGTTCCCCCAAGCCATGTGTATTTTTCTTTCCACTATGGAAATTTAAAGCTATCGCATAATGGAGAAGTTTTTTTTGACACAGAGGGTCGCAACATCAAAGACCTACCCGTCTTCGTTCAGCCATTGCTTATCAAACTTCCAACCACTTATGCCTCAGGCGATCCCATCAAAATGGAAATGTCTCGCAATGCCACCAATGCATTGCGAATATCTTATGCTTATTTCGGTGACGCCGATGATTTTTCGTCAGCCCTGAAGAACCACTTCATGTACTATGAAATGATGGGCTTTGCGAATGCTGGCGCCCTCATTTTCACCTTACTGGTTCTTTTAATTCTTGCCCTGACTAGGAGTTTCAAAAAAGAATTTCGTTCCCTCGTATTTGTCATTACTTGCATGATATTATTTGAAATCTTTTCAATAGAGAGTGTGAGCGCCACCTTTTCCTCATACTGGCAACCCTTACTTTTATTGGGTCCGCTGATGGTTCTCGCCTCAGGAAAATATGTCGAATATTTGGGGGATGGTGATATTAATCTAATAGCTAAGCGCTTCTTTAGTCTGGTTGGTCTCGTGAGCATCACGGCATTGGCTCTAGGCGCTTTAGATGTTTTGAACCTGCGACTGGTTAATTTTATTTTTTCCGTTCCCTTGATGCTCGGCTTCTGCCTGTGGGCCACATATAAGTGTATTAAGCAAGCGAAGAACACACAGAGGAAAATGGAAATTTATGCCTTCGCAATGGCCATGTTCAGCTTCGCCGTCTCCTTCTGCCATGACTATCTCCAACGCGTAGGGTTGGTAAATGACAATGTGCTGCTGACGCAAATTAGTTTTCTAACATTCTTCGTCGTCATCGCAATCATTGCAGTTCTAGACAATGAGCGCACCCAACGAGTGATTGAGAAAAATAATCAGCTACTGAGCGAAGCTTTGTATGATCAGTCTACTCAGCTGAAATCGGAATTTCAGGCACGGACCATACTTGAGCGTGAGAAGGTTAAAGCGGAAGAAAAATTACGCTTCTACAGCAACCTTCACGATGGGGTTTTAGGTTATCTGTCCAATATCCATGCAGTTTCTGAGCTTGAGAATTCAGAAAACAGTGAGACGGTACGTAGATTATCCAAAAACGCCATTAATGAAATTCGTGTCATGATGGAGACCGATACAGACGAACCAGAAGCCTCACTTTTTAGAACCTGCTCGGCCCTTAGCCAGCAGATAATGGTACCCTTAAGGGCGATAGGAGTGGATGTGAAATGGAACACGTTGGCGTTGCTTAATTACACCACCGATGACCCTCACAATAACATGGAGATTTTTAGGATTCTCCAAGAAGCAATCCACAACGCCACCAACCGCGCTAAGTGCAAAGAACTCTCCATTCAAGCTTTTCAAAATGAAGCAGGCAATTTCACTATCGAAATCGCCAATTCAGGTGGCCAAACCTATTCTGCCTCCGGTCGAATGGGACGTGGGATTGCCAATATGCGGCGTAGATCTAAGAGTATTGCAGCCGAATTTTCTATCGAACCACAAGACGGCGGGGCTATTGTCCAGCTTATATTGGCAAATTAGAAATTTGGCACGACTCTAAAGCACAATTTTGGATAATACATTAACGTCTTCCGGGTCAAAAATTTGACTGGCTAAAGACCATGTCGTGGTCGCGATTTCGGTGACACCGGCTGTCGCATTCAGATCAGCGAAAACCAAAAGAGATTCCGCGCCTTGATCGAAGAAACCAACCAAAGCATTATCAAGCAAGGCGGCAGCGGTTGTATTCGCGGCCAGACCATCGGCCTCCACAGCCACATCAAGCGCCGCCAATGTGGCTGAGGCTGTATCAAGTTCAAGAATTTCAGCCAATTGAGCTAAAAGCGTATCGCTTATTTCCGCCTCGACAATATGAACACGCAATTGACTATCGGCTGCTGAAATATCCACCCCAGTCTGGCTAACATAACCCAGGCGATTCATTGCCGGACTAAAATCAATAATATCTTGGCCAGACGTAAAGTCAGTTATCGCCACGTCTTGCGACGGGGTGAAATAATTGTAGGAAAGTATGTCAGCACCATCACCCGAGGAGATGGACACAGTGCCCATAATATCGAACCATTCTGATTCCGACGACCCAAGAACAGTGTCCGGCATGAAAGAGCCGTATACCAGTTCTACCATCCAATCGTCAGTTTGCGGCGTACCCTCTAGAATAATCTGATCGAGCACAATCCAAGTTGGGAAAAGGCTATCAGTCTCAGTGACATCTAAGGAAAGAAGAGTTTCATTCGCCTGAACCGCATTTTCAGCAACCCAAGTAAGGGCACCGATGCGCACAACACCTTCTCCATTTGCGCCACTTTGGACGTAAGACACCAGCGGATCATCTTCTCCTCGAGGGGACGCAACACCGGAACTCGAGAGATCAACTGAATAAATATTATCACTAAATGAAGCGTGCCAATTGGCTGTCAAAGCCTCACCGCCATTCGCGTCGAAATGGAGATCGGCTTGGAACGCTTGGGTGACACTTGGGGACACATAATCAACCCGAAAGCCATCCAGTTGATCTGTAATAACGGCGTGCATATCGCCCGTTGTCGCCTGCAACATAGCAAGTGCATTCACGCGCGGTAGCACAGAGAACTGAAAGCTATGGTCTTTAAAATTGCCGTATAAATCAGTGGCGCGCAGGGTAAGGCTATAAGTATCATCTAGGTCATAAATCGGGCGGGCAATGAAATTATCAATCACGGCCGCTTCTGAATCGGGGTCAAAGAAAACACTGCCTGTGTTCGCATTCACGCTGAACGGGCTCGTATTATCAACTAAGGAATAGGTGACACGTGACAGAGCGGTTACGCTGGCTTGGTACACAACAAACGGATCAGCGTCTGCGTAATAGCTATATAAATCAAGGGCTGCGAAGGTCTGCCCAAGGCCGAAAACGGGAGACTTTGTATCAATCACAATATTTTTGACAGTCGCGTTGCTTTCGTTGCCCGCCTCATCCGTCGCCGTCACCGTGAGCGTCTCTGCGCCTTCACCCATGAGCGAAAAATCATTTGCTGAAAAACTATAGGACCATTGGCCAGTGACCTGATCCGCCAGAACAACACGTGCCTCACCAGAGAAAATAATTTTCACCTCGGCCCCAGTTTCTACCGTGCCACTAACGTCAACGCCTGCGGTTTTTTCGTCGTCCGATATTTCGTCATCAACTGCTACAAAATTGACAATAGGGGCTAAGGGGGCTGCCGTATCTACTGTTTGAGCGTTTGCGCTGGCCGAACTGTTACCTTGCCCGGATGCGTCAACCGCAACGCTATCAGCCAGACTGACAAGAATAGGCGTTGTGCTATTGGCAGTCGGTGTCACAGTGAAGGTATAAAGAGCCGGACTTAGAATGGTAAAATCTGACCCAGTGCCACCACTGAATGTGATGTCATCTTGTGAAAACCCAGAGACCGCCTCGCTGAAATTAAAACTATAAACAACCGGTCCAGTAGCAACCCCCGAAAGGTCATTGCTTATTGTGACGCTTGGCGGGCTATCGACCCTTAAGTCAATGGTATTGCTGACCAAGCCAACATTACCCGCCAAATCAGTATAGCTGCCAGACGGTAGAGTTATCTGCAATGAGTCTTGCTCGACAACCGGAGCCGTATAATCAAACGTATACCGAACAGACTTATTCGCCAATAAGGTTGGTGCGCTCAAATTACTGACTTGCCCGGCTTCTAAGGAAATGTCTTCAAGGCTGAAACCGACCACTTCTTCATCAAACACGATAGTCATTTGCACACTGGTGCCCGGTGATAAGCCGTCGACCGACGTGCTCAATTGTGTCGTCGGTGCCGTTGTATCAATCAACAGCAAGCGAATGTCGTCCGACATCTCGCTACGGTTTTGGGCTTGGTCCACTAGGTAGGCAGATAGATTATAGCTATCGCCTCCGACAACCGATAAAATCAAATCGACATATCCACGCGTCATATCGTCAGATGTAATCGTTTTGCTTTCTAATAGTGTTTCCCCATCTAGAAGAAACAAGGTGTCTCCGGCAACAACTGCACGCCCAGTTTGATCTGATGTGTCCAAAGAAATACGAACATCTGGCCTTGTGTTGTTGGTTGGCGAATCAACAATCAGCCCGGTCGGCGCATTTGGCGCAATCGTGTCCAAATACTCACTTTGGAGTTTAGTTATATTCGTCAGCACAGAAGTATCTTCTGGCAATTCTCTAACAGCTGTATTGGCCAACGAGATGGTGTTTTGAACAGCTTCCGAAACAACCACATCTCCAATGGCGCTAGTAATCGTCTCAGTCGAGGAAAAATCAATAACCGATTGACTGCTTGCCGCCGCCACCATGCTAGAGGCGATATTAGACAAGATGGCGCCCCCCTTAGATGCCGCCGCATCTGCATTGTCATCAACAGCGGCCAAGGCAACAATCATCACAATCTGTACTGCCGCCTTTTGTGCGGCGATAGCGCCAGGATTAGTCCCTGAGTTAATCTCAGAAATCGGATCAAAGGCGGTCAAATCGGTACCAGCCTCAAGACCCAATGCAGAGGCAATAATTGCCGAGGCCGCCGTCGCATCTGAGGCATCGCCATTAGAAATAACCGATTGCACCAGAGTTGAAATTGGGTTGACCGCAGTGGATCCTGCCGGTGCGCCGAGCGGGGTGGTGTTCACTACACCCGTATCGACATTGACCCCACCGACCGCAATGATTGCATAATTATTTGGATTGGCGTCACTAGAGATAAAGAAGTTACCTACCCTATCGGTGACGGTTCCCGCCAGAATTTCAGATGCATCAGCAATACCATCGGCATCAGCATCTAGGTAGATTTGCGCACCCCGAATATAACCATCAGAAAGAACACCCTTGGCAAATCCGGACATTGGGTTTCCGGCCAAATCTTGAACAACATCTCCTGCCCCTGCGTCTGGCTGAGTATAAACAACATTAACCAAAGACCCGGACGAGAACCCACTTGCAAGCGTTAGTTCAATAGTCTGCCCAGAAACAGACACGTCATCCACATCATTCTCCACACCGCCAACTTTAACTGTGAAGTCAGACCCTAATGGAGAAAAAAGCGGATCTATTGCCTCGCTCATCGTGAAAACAATTTTTGCCGCGCCTTCAGTTCCATCAGATGACAGAGCGGCAACGACAGGAGGGGCCACATCATAAGTGAAGCTGGCGCTGAGAGTATCTGCCGCCTGGTTGGCTAAGTCCGATACATCTAATGTGTAAGCAATCGTGCCCGGGCTGAACGCCTGCAAGGCGGCAGCAGGTAAAGTAACACTGGCGGCATTATTGGTAACTGTGGCGGTATAAGTATCAGCACCAAAACTGAGGGTAATAACTTGGCCGTCTTCCACACCCGCAGTCAAAACAGTAAAGCTGGCGTCGCTATCATCCTCAGAGGCATTTAAATAAGAGCCAAAACTCGGCGAGCTGCTGAGAATAGTGGGAGCTAATGTATCTAATGTTATATTTGCAGATGCGGGCGTTGCAGAATTGCCAGCCTCGTCAGACACTGTGCCGGTCACTGTAATGGTGCCATTATCTAGAGCGCTGATATCAGCTTCACTTCCAGCAAGCGTCCATGCATCACTCAAAACATTAGTTGTTTTGGTAATTGTTGCATTGCTTTCATCGGTAAATGTAATCGTAACCGTACGCCCATCTTCAACACCATCCGTGGTGCCGGAAACGACAACATCACCATCTTCAGCAGCGCTAACACGGTCATCGCCCTCAATAGGCATCGTAATTGTAATGGTCGGCGCTGTATTATCTACTTTATAATCAGCGTTATCGGCCACCGCTGAATGTGTCAGTATGGCGGATCCCCCCCCATCGGCAGCGACGATTTGGGCGCCGTTCAATGCCAGCGCATTGACGCCAATGCTTATGCCATTAGTGTCTTCTAATCCCGCCTCTAACGTATAGCTGAATGACAGGCTGGCAGAACCAGTGCCCGATACATAACTGGCTTGCTTGGTCGAGTTACCTATTGTCAAAGTAACACTGGGGGTTCCGCCCGACGTATTGACCTCGACAGAACTGTCAAAAATTACCGTAACGGTGACAACATCGCTGACGTTCAGATAGCCATTCTCTTCCCCCTCAGCGCTGGTAATCGCAACACTGTTCACAATAGGCTGAACCGGCTCAACCACAGTCGGGAACGCTGAGGAACCGCCTGAGCCGCCCACTGCAAATAATAATAAACTTGGTGCCCAAATCCAATTGGGCAAAAACCATCCCTCTTCAAAGAAGCTTACTTCTTCATTTTCAGTCGTTTTAATTTTCTCCTCGTCAGGTTCTGGAGATGACACTTCAACCTGCACCGTAGGCGCCGGTACGGGCGGCGGCACAACTGGCAAAGGATCGGGGTCAAGTAGAGTTTTAATTTCCCCCCAAAGCTCATCCAGATCAGGGATTTCCTTTGTTTCTTTTACGGACTGTTCTTTGCCTACCTCACTCGGCGCGTCTTGACCAATATTGCCAACACCAATCTGCGCTTGTGCCATTTCCATGAACTGTTGGCCATCGGCTCGCTCAATAAAAACGACATCTTGGGAAAACAAGCCTTCTGCCTGAACATTCATAAGATCAGTGTTTTCCGGCGCCGCTTCCAACTCACTGAACGCGCGCAAAAATGCCAAAACAGACTGGTCATTTGCCAAAGCGCGTTCATCACTATCAGCACGGCCGATAGTCGAAACTGTCATACTTTTTCCAGTCCCATCAATCAAATTCAACGCTCCCCAAGAGATTCTGAGAAGGTTTTAACAAGCGGCTTTATAAGATAAGACATCACTGTGCTCTGCCCAGTAATGATTTCCACGGTGGCGGTCATCCCAGGAAGAATTTTCAAATTGTCGCCGAGTTTGCCATGAAACCGATTGGTGTCGGTTTTAACGCGAATTCTATAGGAGGGTTTTTCTTCTCTTTGCGGCTCTTCCAAAAGCGTGTCGGCACTAATGTAGACCAACTCCCCTTGGAAATCGCCGTATATAGTATAGTCATAGGCAGATATTTTAACCGTTACTGGAAGGCCCGGTCTCAAAAAAGCAATATCTATCGGCGACACTTTCGCCTCAACAATCAACACATCATTAACCGGCACAATTTGCATAACCTCTTCGGATGCACGCACCACACCACCGCTAGTTCGCACCCGAATATTGGCAACAACCCCATCCGCCGGCGAAATTAGTTTGGTCATCGTTAGCCGTTTTTGACGTTGCACTGCAGCCTGCTCTGCTACCGCCAATTCCTCTTGATACTGGCTCATCTCAGCCTGGGCATCGCGGAAAAACTGATTGCGGAGGTTTGTTTGCTGAGATTCCAGCTCAGCCACTCTACTTTTCAGTCGCAGAACTTCGGTCTCACTAACATGGCCCTCAGCAACCAAGGGCTCATTCAAAGCAAGTTCTTGGCGGGCTAAAGACTCCATTTCATTCAGAGCACCTAATTCTGCTTCCAGCGCCTGTTTGCGTTTGGCGAACAAACGTTGCTGATTCTCGACAAACTGAGGATACTGATAGAACTCTTCGCCATAGTCGAGCGCCGTGCCGAAAACTTCCGCCGCCAGCCTCTCCAATGTTATCGCCACAGCAAATCTTTTCGACCGCGCTTCAAGATAAGCCGCTTCCGCTTCAATACTATTCAATTCAGCCAGCACATCGCCTTGTCGAACAAAGCCGCCCTCTTCAACATATAGTTTCGAAATAGAGCCATTCTCTTCAGATTGAACAATTTGGGTTTTAGAGCTGGCAATCACCTCGCCCTCAGCACGGGTCACTTGATCTATTTCAGCCCATGATGCCCAAATCCAGAATACCAACAGCATGAGTGTCGCCAATCTGATCATCAGCCGTTTGTTTTTAATATCCATGCGAACATCTTCAGTAGAGAACCGGTCGCTATATTGCGAAATTAACCAAAGCCAATTCATGATAGATCACCATCCGACCCTTTGGGCGCAGTCTTCTCCCCTTGATTTTGTCTGAGCTTAACTTGTTGCTCGACGCGCTCCTTAATCTCACCGAGAACCGCTTCTCTTGGGCCATCCATAACGATCCGGCCTTCATTCATAACGACAACGCGATTGACATTTGGAAGTAAACCGGGCTTGTGCGTCACCACAATAATGGTGTGATTGTCAGGCATGTTTTTGAACAATTGCTGCATAACGCGGACCTCAGTCTGCGTATCCATTGAAGCGGTTGGCTCATCCATAATGAGAATTCTGGGTTTGCCCAAAAGCATTCGGGTAATGCCGACCAACTGTCTTTGGCCGCCAGAAAGGCCTTTCCCCCCTTCCGAAATAGGCAGATCCAAGCCTTTAGGATGAGATTTTATCGCTTGTGAAAGACCAGTGGCCTGACAGGCTTCCAAAATTTTGGAGTCACTTGCCAGCGGCAGCCCAAGCAATAAATTGTCGCGCAACGTGCCACTGAACAATCGAACATCTTGAGGCAAGTAACCAATTTTTTCGCGGATGATTTCTGGCGCAACATGGAACATGTCTAGATCATCAATCAGCACTTGGCCCTCTTGTGGTTCGACAAAACCACCGAGTAATTTGAGAAGCGTACTTTTCCCGGATCCAACGGCACCAAGAATGGCCAATCGATCGCCTGGCCGAACCACCAGTTCATCGACACAAACCGCTTGCCCGTCTGGGTCATATCCGAAGCTTACATTCTTGAGCTGAAGATTCCCAACAATCTCATCTGGAACAAGCAATCTGATATCTGTCGCCCGCTCGCCCGGAAGCGCCATGATTGAATCCAGATTCGCCAGCGCCAATTTAGCCTGCTGCCACTGCACAATAAGTGACGGAATTTGCGATAAAGGTGAGAGCGCCCGCCCTCCAATAATTGAACAAGCGATAAGTGCGCCCATAGAGAGCTCGCCAATGGTTATCAAATACGCCCCAGAGGCGACGATTCCTGTATAGCTAATTTGCTGAAACGTTTGCGTCAAATTGCTCGAAAGCGACGATAATGACCTCAACTTAAGTTCACTAGTAGCGGTAATACTGGTCAGCGTGCGCCATTTCGCCAATGTTTTCCAATCCGCGTTCACTGCTTTCAAAGATTCAATGCCGTCGATCGCTTCAATCAACAAACCGTTTTTCTTGTGCGACTCTTCCATATTCTGATTGCTGTAATGCTCAATAGGCTTTCTGAAGAGCAGCCCGACAATCAAGAGAATGGGCAGGACAATGAGAGGAACCAGGGCAACCTTGCCGCCAATCAGAGCAATCACCCCGATAAAGAAAATAGCAAAAGGCGCATCGGCAAACATAAACAAAGTCGAGGAGGTTAGAAAATTCCTGACTGATTCAAAATTGCGAATTTGCGATGCAAAAGTGCCAATAGTTCCCGGTCGCGCGTCTAAGCGAATATCCAGCGCCTTGCCGAAAAATACAGCGCTCAGGTCTTGGTCGATTGCTTTGGAAACTCGATCCACCATATAAGCGCGAGCCTGCTTAATAATGAGTTCAAACAGAATAGCAACCAAGACACCAATGGTTAGCACAGTGAGTGTTGAATAGCCCTGCGTCGGCACCACCCGATCATATACTTGCATTGTGTACATGGCCGCACCAAGACCCACAAAACTCGCCAATAGGCCACCAAAGAGCGCCTCGATAAATACTGAGCGATAGGCCAACATAGACGCAACAAACCATTGAGTTGCAGAACGCTGATTAGAATCAGCAGCCGATAAACCATCGATTGGTGGCAAAGCAAAAACACCCTCGGATGTCCCTAGAATGTCTTCCCCAGTAATTTCGAATGTGTGTCTGTCGGCTCGCTCGACGAAATACCTACCTTTGCCCGCAACCCCTCTCAGCAAAATTAGTTCGTTGGTTTCCGCCTCCAGATATAACAGGGGGAAGTCAACATTATGGATGTCAAGAATATCAACAGTCTGTGCAATGGCATGAGTGAAGCGCGTTCTCCATAGCTGTTCAACGGCAGACTTTGGCTCCAGTTCGGATAAAGCAATGCCATCGACAGAAAACTCTGCCGCTTCCAAACGGAATGACGGCACTGCATGGCCGAGGAAACCTGCATAGCGGCTTAGAACAACGGCCCAGCCATGTTTCATGGCCGCTGTTTGATCTTCATCATTGATCATCTTTTCTTCACTCATAACGTACTGTCACTCACAAAATTTTTGCCACTCAAAACTCCGAGAAGAAAAGCTGCTTCACATTTAGAGTTCTGAGCCTCAATCAAGCCTATTGAAGACTGGTTATACTCACGCTGGGCATTCACAACATCGAGCCATGTTCTGCGTCCAACCTTATATTGCGCCAAATAAGATTGAATAAGCCGAAGGTTGGATGACACCAAATCAGTTAGTGACGGCAGGCGTGAATGCGTCGCCCTGTAGTCAACCAATAAGGTCGCCATCTCTTCACGTAGATTGCGCTCAGCCTCTTTGATTTCGAAAGAACGTGTTTCGGCTTCTTGCCGCGCAAGATTCATTTTGGACAAGCTCGACAAGCCATCGCCCAGCGAATATCGCACGGCGAAATAGGTGGTCGTGTCATCCCGAGGAAAACTCGTATCCTCTTCTTTGACGTGCTCCACCCCGACGACCAAACGCGGTAATAACTCTGCCCGAGCACGAGATATAAGAGCCATATTGGCCTCTCTTTTTGCCCTCAAACGCGCCAATTCAGGGGAAATTTGCGCCGCGTCGCGCTCTAAGATATCTACCGACAACCCCTCTGGAACAAGGCATTGGAGCTTGCGTACCTCGCCGACGGAGAGTCCGGTTAGTGCCGTAAGGTTTTCCCGCAAGCGCCCGGCTTCCCCGATCAGCTGCTGTTCTTCCGATTTGGCCTGCGAAATCCGCGCCTGCACTGTGACCCTGTCAGAACGCGGGCTCACCCCCCCTTTGACGCGTTTATTGATCGTATATTCGAGCTTGCTTAGCTCCGCTATATTGGCCCTAACCTGATCTAATTTTTCTGAAACTCGACGCAAAGAAATATAGTTAGTGCCTATTTGTCTGATGACCTGCTGCCTAGTCTCTAGAGCGCTGGCTTGGGAGGATATAAAATCTAAATTGGCGGCCTTAATTCCCGAAACAATAGCGCCACCAGACCATATGGGTTGCTCAACTGTGACGGTAGTTTCACGGGTACCTTCGCGGCGATTCTTCATCCCATAGGTCAATGACGGATAACGCGCCCATTGAGCCACGCTTAGTTGGAATGAAGCTTCGTCGACCTTCGACTCAGATATTTGAAAAGACGGATTTGCGTCCACGCGCAAAAGCAGGTCATCCAAAGACATAGGCATTTCCGCCTGCGCTAGCTGTATCGTGAGAACCATACCCGAGAGGATGAAGATACCTATCCGTGAGAATGACCGGCCAATAAAAAACAATTTTAACCTCCTCCTCACTTTACACACATCGGAAACGCATCGCTCCGTTCATTCAAACTCGAGACGAACATTCCCAGTTACCAGAGTTTGCTTTAGCTAAATGATTGATTTTCATATCGCTTTCTGAGGTCAGCCCACTTCTACTTTCAAATCTAGGCTGAATAAAACGCTAGGGAAATACCATGAACATGGTAAGTCGGTAATCCTGCGAATGTGACCTTAGAGGGAGGTGAAGGCGAAAGATTTAGGGTTCAGCCCATAGGCCGCCAAGAGTGAATTGGTCAAGGGTACCAAATCAGTTTTATTTTTATTATCGGTGGGCGTAAAAATTAGTCTTTATTTAACCCCATTTGCTTGGCAATCATCCGGTCGGCTAGGCGTTTTGGTAAACGCGACAAGAGCGTGTTTTGCACCCATTGCGCATCCAGCGTGTAGCGCGTTTTCGCCGCCTTGCCCTGAAAAATCTCCAGCGCCCGATTGGCAATCACCTCTGGCGCATATCCGGATTTTTCCATTTTCCCGGTCATTTTCAGCATCGTTTCTAATGGCTTTTGAAAAGCCGAATTACTGGCCCGCGCCAGCAAATCATCAGCGTCGAATTTTTCCCAAATCGGCGTTTTAATCGGCCCCGGGGCAATCACCACCACATCAATGCCAAACAACATAAGCTCGCGTCGCAGCGCCTCGGAAAACCCTTCAAGACCAAATTTGCTCATATTATAGGCGCCCATCAATGGCATGCCGACAGCCCCTGACACCGAACTAATATTGATAATCTTGCCAGCCTCGCCGCCGCGCGATGTATCGGCACCAAGCGCATTCAAAAACGCTTGCGTGCAATGAAACACACCCATGAGATTGACATCAAATTGGGTTTGGAACTCTTCCGGCGACAGATTTTGTATCGCGCCGACAACGGCGATGCCGGCATTATTGACCAGCCCCGCCAGTTTCTCACCCTGTAATAGGGTTTCAACGTGAGCCGCCGCCGCGTCTACCGCCTGACGATCGGTTACATCAAAAATTAGCGGAACGAAATTCTCGCCCAATTCAGCAATCAGACCGTCGCCGTCAGCCGCCTTGCGGACAGAGCCAAACACGCGAAAACCATTGGCCACCAGAGTGGCCGCTATTTGACGTCCAATGCCAGTCGAGACACCGGTTACAACAATTGACTTCATAACAAGCTCCTTTTGAGAATTTTAGGCTAGCACAGTATCGCAGCGTCCGACTTGATTTTCACGCGCCACAGATGAGCAGCCCTCAAACTAGCCGTAATTCTAGTCTTTTAGTGTAAATTCAATTGGCACTGAAAACGGGCCAGAGACAAAACTGGCGCCGACACGTTTAACCGGGCCGGTCAGGGCGACAGATTTCAAGCGCGGCAAAAGCTCTTCCCAGAAAATTCGCATTTCCAAACGCGCCAAATGCTGGCCAAGGCACACATGGGCGCCGTAGCCGAGAGCCATATGGCGGTTCGGCTTGCGAGTGATGTCAAATTCAAATGGGTTTTCATAAACATCTTCATCACGATTGGCGCTGGCGAAATTAATCATCATCCAATCGTCTTTCTTAATGTCGATACCACGAATTTGCGTGTCCCGCGTTGGCGACCGCATGAAATGTTTGACCGGCGACTCCCAACGAATACTCTCTTCTACAAAACCGGGAATTAACGATGGGTCATCCTGCAATTTTTTCAGAAGCGATGGATCTTCGCACAGCGCGATCATGCCGGCCGACGTTGAATTGGAAGTTGTGTCATGGCCCGCCGTGGCGGTGATGGTATAGTAACCAAAGGTTTCAATTTCCCCCAACGGCGCGCCGTTAACCTGCCCATTGGCGAACAGGCTGGCCAAATCGTCTTTCGGGTCTTTGCGGCGCGCTTCCGTGAGGGCTGAAAAATAAGCAAAACATTCCATGGAAATTTCGCTGAGCGCCTGCTGCTGTTGCTGCGGCGTCTCATAAATCTTGCCAGTGGCATTGGCCTCGGAATCGCTACTGCCAAACACTTCCTGCGTCAAACGCAGCATCATGTCTTCAGCCTCATCCTCAACCCCCATCACGTTCATAATCACCCGCAAAGGATAACGCAGAGCAATATCAGGCGCGAAGTCACATTTCCCATCGGCCTGTTGTAGGCGCTCAATCGTCTGCCCCATTAAATGACGAATGCGCGGCTCAAGATTGCGCAGCGAGCGCGGGCCAAACCAAGAGGCGGTTAAATCTCGATAGGCCTTGTGTTTCTCGCCATCCATTTGCACCAGAGTCAAAAAACGGTGCGGCGAGCCAACTTCTTCAATCGTTAATTGATTGGTCACCTCGTCAACCAGCACTGTCGCTTTATCGCCAGCGTGGAATAATTCATTGTCACTTTCAATTGCCTGCACATCAGCGAATTTGGAGATAAACCAAAAAGGCTCATGGCCCTTAGGAGCGGCCAAAGCGACCGGCGCGGTGGTGCGCAATTCGGTGAAAAGCTCATGAAGTCGATCGAGATCTTTATAGGTTTCCGGTGCCACAAGGGCCGCCGCCAATTCTGGTTTCATATGCATCGGATATCCCCTCCCTAAAGCTCCCTAGAAATATTATCATAAGACAGAAAATTGACTAGCCTGTATGCTCATCAGCGGGTAGCCCTTGAACCGACACAATGTTTTCAATAGGCTCTAGACTGTAAAATTTGGTCTGGAGGAAATCATGCAACTTACACAATTTCTGCACGCGGCCGCTGACGCGCGCCCTAATGCCACCGCCACTATTTTCGGCGAGCGACAACAAAGCTGGGCCGCGCACCGAGATCGGGTCAGCCGCTTGGCCGCCGCCATTCGTGCCTTGGGCGGCAAGCCCAATGACCGCGTTGCTATTCTGGCACTAAACTCCGACCGTTATAGCGAATATTACCATGCCTGCTGGTGGGCGGGTGTCGCTGTGGTGCCAATGAATGTGCGTTGGACGGCGATAGAAAACGCCTATTCACTAAATGATTCAGAAGCGCATATTCTTTTCGTCGACAAGGCCTTCGCGCCAGTTGTTGCGGCGATTCAAAATGACTGTCCGCATTTGAAAACCATCATCTACCTCGATGATGATACGCCAGAAGGCATGCTGGCCTATGAGGATTTGATTGCCAATCACCAACCTTGCGCCGATGCCGAGCGGCAGGGTGAAGATTTGGCTGGTCTTTATTATACTGGGGGCACAACCGGTTTTCCCAAAGGCGTGATGCTGCCGCATCGGGCGATTTGGTATAATAATCTGGTGATTGCAAAAATGCTGAGCGGCGAACCCGAGTCACGCTATCTGCATGCTGCGCCCATGTTCCATCTGGCCGATGGCGCAGCGGGTGGCGGCATGTCAGCCATGGGAGCCTGCCATGTATATGTGCCCATGTTCGATGTTGACGCGGTGATGACAGCGATTGAAACCCATCAGGTTACCCACGGCCTTCTGGTGCCAACAATGATTGGCATGTTGCTGAACAGCCCGAATTTCGACCCGAAACGTCTCAGTTCATTGCAATATTTGCTCTATGGCGCCTCGCCCATGCCAGAAGGCTTGCTGACAACACTGATCGAACGCATGCCGGATTTGAAAATCGTTCAAGGCTATGGGCAAACCGAGCTGGCGCCGATTATTTCAACGCTTCAGCCGGAATTTCATGTGCTGGGCAGCGAGAAGTCGAAACTGCGGTCCGCCGGACGCGCCGCGCCGGGCACGCAAATCAAAATTGTCGATGAGCAGGGCAATCGCGTCGCAACCGGCGAAGTAGGCGAAATCGTTGCCCGCAATATGGGGGTCATGCAGGGCTATTGGAAACTCGAGGAGCAAACCGGCGCCACCTTGGTCGATGGCTGGGTGCACACGGGTGATGGCGCCTATATGGATGAAGATGGGTTTATTTTCATCGCTGACCGCATCAAAGATATGATTGTTACCGGCGGCGAGAATGTATTTTCAGCCGAAGTCGAAAGCGCTATTTCAACCCATGAGGCGGTAGCCGAAGTGGCGGTGATCGGCATTCCCGACGATAAATGGGGCGAGGCAGTGCATGCCATCATTGTGCCGAAAGATGGCGCAACGCTGAGCGTTGATGAAGTTGTCGAACATTGCCGCCCACAGATTGCCAATTATAAATTGCCACGGTCAATTACTCTGCGCGATACGCCACTGCCAGTCTCCGGCGCCGGCAAAGTGCTTAAAAGAGATTTGCGTATTCCTTATTGGGGCGATAAAGAAAGACAAGTCAATTAGCCCAAAGCCCTAGCCATAAGCGCCGATCGCGCAAGGAAATTGGTATGAGTAAAGAACAACCAATCATCATCATTGGTGGTGGCCTAACTGGCGTGACCACACTTTACGAATTGGTTAGCCGCAACATACCGGCGATTCTTATTGATAGCGAAAGCACGGTTGCGCAAGGCACCAGCTATGCCAATGGTGGCGTCTTACACCCAAGCCTGCCAGACCCATGGAACACGCCAAATATCGCGCCCGTGCTTCTGGCTTCTTTGTTTGATCGCAATGCACCGATTAAACTTCATCTGGCCCAAGTGCCCGCTTTGCTTGGCTGGGGCATGCAGTTTTTGCGCAATTCTGTGTTGTCGCGCCATCTTGCCATCACCCAAGCAAATTTTGATCTGGCCAATTACTCAACGCGGCAAACAGATGCTTTGCAGCAGTTTCTGGGTCTTAAATTCGAAGATGCCGCCCCCGGCACGCTGAAAATTTTCCGTAATCCGCAGGAGCGTGAGGCGGCTCTGCGTCTGGCTGATTTTCTTGCCCCGCAAGGCCTCACCCATCAGCTTCTCGACCGCGACGCTTTGCTAACGCGTGAGCCATCCGTGGCCAATGCAACAACGCCGATAAGTGGCGCCCTGTTATTTCCCGATGACCGCATTGGCAATGCGCGGCTGTTTTGTGCGCAGCTGGCCGAGCACGCCATCGCCCGAGGTGGCGAGATCAGATATGCCACCACCGCCAAACAGCTTCTGGTTAAAAACGGCCAGCTTGTTGGCGTCCGCCTGGCCGAGGAAGATCTGTTCGGCCAAGTGGTGATATGTGCGGGTGTCGGCGCGCCGAAATTGACCGCCCAGCTGGGAGTGAAATTGCCGATTCGTCCAGCCAAAGGTTATTCGATTACCCTCAAGGCCGATCAGCTAACCGCGGCACAACCGGTGCATCCTCTGGTTGACGCCAGCCTGCATATTGCCGTGACCCCGTTGGGCCAGCATTTGCGGGTGCTGGGCATGGCGGAATTTATTGGCATGGATCGCCAGCTTGATCCGCATCGGGTGACCATGCTGCGGCAATTCTTTGAACAATTATTGCCTGATGTGGCCGAACAACTAGACTGGCAAACAGCCGAGAACTGGTGCGGTCTGCGACCGATGTCATCGGATGGCCGGCCATTTATTGGCCCGACACCGATGCAGGGTTTATGGTTAAACTGCGGCCATGGCCATTTAGGCTGGACCAAAGCGGTGGGGTCGGCGCGCTTACTGGCCGACCAGATTGCCGGCAGAAAACCGGAAATCAATCCAGCGCCCTTCGCCTATGACAAGCGCCAACGGCTCAGTATTTTCGCCTAACTTTGACTGATAGCGTCAGCTTTGCTGATATCTTCGAAGATAAAATAGCTGCCGCGCCAGTAAACATAGCTAGCAATCATGGCCATGCCCGGCACAATCAACAGCGCATAGCGCAGACTTTCAACCCCGTAGCTTGCGTTGAGCCCATCGCTCAAAAGCCCGACACTGAGCGGGCCCAAACCCAGACCAATCATATTGGCAACAAATAGGGCAATCGCTGCCGACGTGGCACGCATGGTCACCGGTGTCACCGATTGCAAGAGAGCCAAACTCGGGCCTTGAAAGAAAATCCCCAAAACCGCCGGTATAAAATACGCCGCCATCGCCATCGTGCCGCTATTGGCCAGCGATAGGAAAACATAGCAAGGCACCAGAATCAAAGCGCCAATGGCTGACAACCAAGCGCCCCAGCGAAGGTCGCGAACCGACAAATGATTGGCCAAAAAGCCCCCCAATAAAACCGTGCCGATCGGCCCCAATAGACCAATCGCCAGACCCAAAGTCACGCCTACCTGATCAGCGGCCATGCCATGCGAGCGGGTCAGCATAGAGGGCAACCAAGTAATGGTCGTCGTACTCAAGCCAACCATCAGCGTCAGGCCAGCCAGAATCCAAACAAAACTTTTTTGCTGCAGCAAAAAGCCCAATGTGGTGCGCAAATCGGGAACCTCTTTGGTGTCGTCCTCGACCAGACCATCAACGGCGCCGCGCACTGGTTCAGGCATGGTCAAAAATAACACCAAGGCCAATATCACACCCGGTACCCCAATCACAAAAAACCCTGCCCGCCAGCCATAATGGGCGGCAACAAAGCCGCCGACAACGAAACCAATCAGAATGCCAATATTGCCTCCGACCGAAACAATCGCCAACGCCCCAGCGCGTTGTTGCTTATTATACAGATCCGACAAAATCGAAGTGGCGGCAGGCGTGGTGCCTGCTTCGCCAATGCCAACGCCAACGCGGGCAAGAAACAGCCCGAGAAAACTATTGGCCATGCCGCAGACAGCGGTCATCACGCTAAAAATCGCCAGACAAATAGCAATAATATGTTTACGCCCATAACGATCTGCCAGTCGGGCAATGGGCAGGCCGAGGCTGGCGTAAAATATGGCAAATGCCGCGCCAGTCAGCAGCCCCAAAAGCGCATCATTGAGCAATAATTCCTGCTTAATCTGCGGCAATAAAATACCGAGAATAAAACGATCGAGAACACTAAAGGTATAAACCAGCGTCAGCAGAAGCAGCGTATAGCCACGCCATTGAGTGACGCCTTGTTTTAAGGTGGAGTGTGACATGAAACTATCGACCTAAGATGACTGATTGGCGTGTGGATTTTCAGCCTTTGGCCAAAAATTTTCATCACGGTTTTGATAAGGCGCATTAATTAAATCCATGCTCATAGCGCCCGGCGTAGCAACGTGACGGATCTCCTTACCAACCGGCACAAAACTGTTATAAAAATGATTGGTCGACTTCACGATAATCGTCCGCATGGCATTAAGATCGATGCCAATATCGAAAAACGGCTTGCGGCTGAACACTTGCGTGCGCAAGTCATTGACTAAAATATTGACGTTGTTTTCAATCTGCAACCACACCAGATTGCCCAGCGTAAACTGCGCCTCCGAGTCGCCCATGGCATGGGTCAACTGGTCGGTGATCTTCATCACTTTAGCGTAGATATTAGCTGGCAGGCCGGAGCTTTCGCCATGCTTGCCGCCAAGACATATATTCAATTGCGCGCCCTCGCCAGCACTCTGGCAGATTTTGACAACACCTGGATCCCAGAAAATGCCCAAAGTAACATCGCTCATACCGCGCTTAATGACACTATGCAGCATGAAGGTCGCATCAGATGGCGCGCCGCCACCTGCATTATCTGCCGTATCAGCCAATACCAGAGGCAAATTATTAGTGGTCTGCGCATAATCCAACGCGTCTTCAACCCCGCCAAACTCAGTCCGGAAATTTTCTCGCAAATCCCAAATTCGTTTGCCAAATTTCTCAGCTATCTGCTGAGCCAAATCGGCATCGCCATCGCAAATCGCCAACATGCGCGTGCCCATTTCAGGCATGTCGCCCATGGGAAAACCATGCACGAGAGATAAAGACAACACCGCCGGCTTTTCTTCTTCCGCTTTCATGTCCGCAACAAAACTGGCCATTGGCTCAAGTGGGGTCATATACAGACCCATCATTTTGCAATCCCACTGCCGCATCACTGGCTTAACCTCGCCACGCGCCGCGGCCATGGCCAATGTGTATAATTCTTCAGCCCGATCATCAATATCGTCATGCGGGTAATGTTTGAAGAAAATCAACAAATCGGATTGCTGCATCATCTCCTCGGTCAAATGGCTGTGCAAATCATATTCCGAGCCAAGAATGCACGCCGGCCCGACTATTTCACGGGTGCGCGCCAATAGATCGCCTTCGCAGTCATCATACCCCTCGGCCTGCATGGCGCCATGCATCACATAAAGCACCACATCAACCGGACCGGCGGCGCGTAAATCATCCAAAATCAAATCACGAAACTCTTCGTAGACATGGCGCACAGTGCGGCCAGCTGGTTGCGCGAAAGTGGCCAGCGAACTAATCAACTCATGGCCATCTTCTTTCGCCCGCCGAGCCCATACATGCATGGGCGAATTAAACACCATGGGTGGTCGGGTAAGACCGCCATCGCGAAAGAAATACATATCGATAAAATCTTGTTTACCTGTCGGCAAAGGCGAAAAGACATTTGTCTCCGTACCTAATGACGCCACAAAAATACGCATAAATCCCTCCCCAAGATTTTCGATTGGTGCTAAACGCAATGATAAATCTATTCTATATCTGTATGTCAATCGAAACCATTTTGGAGAGCCAATTTATGACCGAAACTGCCAGCCCATTATCCGCCATCCCAATGTCGCCATTTGGCAAAGCCGGTGACTTTTTATTCCTATCGGGCCAATTGGCTTTTGACGCTGACGGCAATCTGCCCGACGGCATTGAAGCGCAAGCCACCCAATGTTTGGCCAATATCGACGCCTTGCTGAAAGCGCAAAACGCCAGCATGGCGCATATTGTCAAAACTACCGTGTGGATTACCGATAAGGCCAATTTCGCTGGCTATAACAATGCCTATCGCGAGTATTTCGGCGCCGGCCCGTATCCGGCGCGCAGCACAGTGGTGTCAGATCTGGTGCTGGAAGGCGCATTGATCGAGATTGAAGCGATTGTCTATTGCGGCGGCGAGCTGACTAACGGCTGAAGATTTTATCCGGATTGAAAATATTGTCCGGATCAAAAGCCTGTTTAATCGCTCGCATGGCACCCACGGCCTCGCCGATTTCTTCGATGAGATAATCCATTTTGCCTTGGCCAATGCCATGTTCACCCGTGCATGTGCCGCCCATGGCAAGGGCGCGCGACGACAGACGTTTAGAAAATTCTTGAATCGCCTTTAGCTTCTCTGGCTGATCTGGTGGTACCAGCGGCAGGCAATGGAAATTGCCATCACCAACGTGACCAACAATCGGCGCCGTCAAACCAGCGGCTTCAATATCGGCCTGAGTGGCTTCCACACATTCGGCAAGACGCGACAGCGGCACACAAACATCGGTGGTGAGACCTTGGCTGCCAGGAATAAGCGACAAGGCCGCCCAATAAGCGTCATGGCGCACTTGCCATAATTTATTGCGCTCATCGGTATCGCTCGACCAAATGAATTCTCCGGCCCCTTCGGCTTCTGCGATGGCGGTGAATGCGTTTGATTGTTCCTCAACCGATTGTCTGGAGCCGTGGAATTCGAGCAGCAGTAAAGGGGTTTCAGGAAAATCATAGCCCGAATAACCATTGCAAGCGCGCACTTGCATGGTGTCGAGCAATTCAATGCGCGCTACCGGGATGCCGCTTTGAATGGTCGTCGCCACCGCCCGACAAGCGTCGCCAATTGAATTGAAAGAACAAATGCCGCCGGCAATCACTTCTGGGATACCGTGCAGGCGAATGGTCAATTCAGTGATAATGCCCAACGTGCCCTCTGAGCCAATCATCAGTCGCGTGAGATCATAGCCAGCGGCTGATTTCTTGGCCTGTCCACCTGTGCGAATAAGGCCAGCATTGGGCAGCACCACTTCAAGCCCCATAACCGCATCACGCATTGTGCCATAGCGCACCGCATTTGTGCCCGACGCACGCGTCGCTGCCATGCCGCCCAAAGTGGCATTGGCGCCCGGGTCAATGGGGAAGAACAATCCCGTATCGCGTAAATATTCGTTTAATTGCTGGCGTGTCACACCCGGCTGCACGCGCACCACCATATCGGTTTGGTTTACCTCAACGATCGCGTCCATGCGCGACAAATCAATACACACGCCACCGCGTGGCGCGTTCACCTGCCCCTCTAAGGAAGTGCCAATACCAAACGGAATCACCGGACATTTATGAGCCGCCAAAATCTCCACCGCCGCCACAACATCGTCGCGCGACTGGGCGAACAACACCGCATCGGGCCATTGTTCTTCAAGGCCTGTGACCGTATTGGCGTGCTGCTGGCGCAAGGCATCTGCCCGCGTTAGCTGGGTGCCAAAACGCCCCTGCAAGGCAATAATCGCCGCCTCACAATCACCCGATGTTTGGCTATTTGCCGCACTCATGTCTCACCACTCCCTACCGCAGCGCCTTAGGCGATTTAGCCTTTCAGGCGCTAGCCTATAGGGTAAGAGAAAAACGCGCCATCAACAATCAGTTTAGCCGCACCGCGCAATGGGCGCCGGTTTTCTGACAATTAGTCGCTTAGGAGACGGGGGGATTTTCGCGCGTGTTCAGCCAGCCGCGCACGCTCATGATGAACCAAAACACACTGGCACCGGCGAACAACCATAGAGACAAAGCGACATGGACAACCAAAGCTGACAATGTGCCAAACATCATCGCCATAAAACCCCAATGACGGGCTTTGGTGCTGACACTGGCAAGCAGAGGAGCAGCAAGAATAGTGCCAAAGACCAAAGACGTAGCCTGAGCAAGTAAAACAGTGTCAACCATAGCGGCCTCAATAAAGAAAAACAGTTAATTATTGTGTTATTAATTTTCGCTATACGCCCAAAATTCGCCATCTCAAAGCGAAAAAATTACGGCCGACAAACTATTTTACAAGCTATTGGTTTTGCTGAATTATTTCCGCTTGTTGGCGGTCAAATTTGGGCTTCAATCCAGGCCGTTTCGACCTCATCGACTAGTTTCTCGACAGCCGCATAATCTGCCAAAACCTTTTGCAATAACGGCTCATTTTCAATTGTCTCAGGATCTGATATCGCGGCTTCCAAATCGGCTTTCTGCTGCAATAATTTTTCCAATTGTGCTTCCAGCTTGGCAGCCTTTTTTGTGTCGCCTTTGGCAGCCGCAGGCGGGCTGGTCTCGACTGGGCCGGCTTGCTTGGCTTTTTTGTTTTTGCGTGCATCGGCGCGCTCTTGGCGGCGTTGGTCCATAATCAAACCACGGTAGGCTTGCAGGTCGCCATCATATGCCGAGACGCCACCATCTTTGACCAGATATAATCGTTCTGCCACGGCTTCGACCAAATGTGGGTCATGGCTCACCAAAATCACGCAGCCCTCATAACCATTGAGGGCCTCGATCAACGCCTGCCGCGCGTCAATATCCAAATGGTTGGTTGGCTCATCGAGCAACATAATATGCGGCGCATCATGGCTCATCATACAAAATAGCAGGCGGGCTTTTTCCCCGCCCGATAGTTTCATGATTTTTGTGTCCGACTTGCCCTTGTCAAAACCGAATTGGCCGAGCAGAGCCCGACACTTGGTCTCGGCAATATCGCCAATGGCGGCGCGCATGGCTTCATAAGGTGTTGATTGCTCGTCCAGCTCATCGGATTGGTGCTGCGCAAAATATCCGATACGCAATTTGCCGCTGCGATGCACATCACCGACCATGGCTGAGAGATTGTCAGAAATCAGTTTCACCAGCGTTGACTTACCATTGCCATTGGCGCCCAAAAGCGCCACCCGATCATCACTGCTGAGACCGAGATTAATATTGCGCAAAATCGGTTTGCCGGGCTCATAGCCAACATCGGCACCATCAATGGTAATAATTGGCGAAGAGATTTTCTCTGGCTGCGGAAACTTAAAAGAGGTAGCGCGCTCGGCAATTAGCGCATCCACCATGTCCATACGCTCAATCGCCCGCAGACGGCTTTGCGCTTGTTTGGCTTTGCTGGCCTTGGCGCCGAAACGGTCAACAAACGCCATCATGCGATTTTTATGGGCTTGTTGTTTTTCAAATAACGCTTGGTGGCCGAGGCGCTTTTGGGCATGAGCATTCTCAAATTGATCATAATTGCCGGTGTAAAGCGTCAGTTTCAGCTGATCCAAATGAGCAATATGTGTCACCACTTTGTTCAATGTTTCGCGATCATGGCTGATGATGATGAAACTATGCTCATAGCTTTTGAGATAATTCTCCAGCCAGACAATCGCCTCAAAATCCAAATGGTTGGTCGGCTCATCGAGCAAGAGCAAATTCGGTTTGCGAAACAGGGCCGCCGCCAGCGCTACGCGCATTTTCCAACCGCCAGAAAAATCGCTAATCGGCTGGCTTTGCTGTTCTGTACTAAAGCCCAAGCCGGAAAGAATAATCGCCGCCTGCGACGGCGCCTCATAGGCATTAATATCGGCCAGGCGCATGTAAATATCCGACATACGCTCGACATCAATCGGCGTTTCCAGTTCGGCCAATAGGCTGGCGCGCTCGGTATCGGCGGCCAGCACCACATCTATCAGCGGCGTGTCGTCATCAGGAATATCCTGCCGCACCATGCCCATTTGCGTGTTCGACATCATCGAAATCTCACCGCCATCAAGTTCCAGCTCTTTGGCAATCAGCTTGAACAAGGTTGATTTACCGGTTCCATTGGGGCCGACTAGGCCGACATGATGGCCCGATGGAATCGACAAAGACGCCTGTTCAAAAAGCGTGCGTCCGGCAATACGGTAGGTGATGTCTTTAATGTCGAGCATAGGAGGATAAATCAATCTTTGGGTTGGCGCGAATATGTCGAAACATCGGCCATCTCACAAGCAGTTTATTGCTTTTTTCGCGAGCGCGCGCGCATTTGACAGTTTTCAGTAAAAAAGGCACAGTTTTAAGAGAATATTGAGAGGAAACAGCTATGGGCTATCACTACAAGCCGAAATCCGTCGAGTCCATTGTCATCCGTGATTTTTCGTTCGCGTTCCCCGACACGCTGAATCCGAAATGGATCCCGGGCAAAACTGTGCGCAGTCATTTTTTCAATGGCATGTCTTTGACCATGCCCTATTTGGAGCCGTTTCTGGTCAAGACCGGCAAAGAAGCGGCGCGGCATATTGAATGCGAAGAATTGCGCGAAGACATTCGTGGTTTTTGCGGGCAGGAAAGTCAGCATTATAAATGTCACCGGCGGCTCAATGAACTCATTAAAGCAAATGGCTATCCAGAGCTGGCGGCGGTTGAGGAACGGTTTGATAAAAGCTGGAAACAGCTCATGAACCGCGACCTTGAACAGCGGCTTGCCTATTCTGCCGGTTTTGAGAGCATGACCAATGGCTTCACCCGTTGGATGCTGAAAAAACGTCTCACCCTGTTCAAGAATGCCGATCCGCATATCACCTCGTTTTGGCTGATGCATATGATCGAAGAGACCGAGCATAAAACGGTCGCCATTGACGCCTATCGCGCCTATTCGGGCCGCTATTGGCCACGCTTCAAAGGCGTTTTCCATGGCTCATTCCATGTGGTCGGGCTGGGTTTGGTGGCGATGATGGCGGCCTTGCGCAAAGACGGCAAGCTGAAACAGCCGCGCACATGGTTCGAGATTATCCGTGAATTATCCGGCATGGTTTATAATGTCGGGCCATTCATGCTGCGGGCGCTTTTGCCGGGACATGACCCGCGCGGGGAGACCGATCCGGCGTATATGAAAGAATGGTTGCGCGGCTATGCCCAACTGCCAGCCGAAGCGCCGATTCCGCTAATCGACACGCGCCATCCGGCGATGCCAGTACCATTTGAAAAAATTTAGTCTTTCCGGGAGGGGATGATGGAACGATATCAAAAACTGATGATTGCCAATGGTTTCATGGTGATGTTTGTCGCCATGCTGGCCGGTTTTATGCTGATTTTCAATCTGGTCGGCGGGGTGGAAGTTTGGCCCGGAAAAATTATTGAATTTTCAGTCTATGGCACCACTGACGGCTGGGTGCGAGCCCATAGCGGCGGCATTACCAATGGCATGTTGGTGGTCATTGTCGCGCTGGCTTTGCCAAAATTGGCGCTGAGCCAGTCCATGAACCGATTTTTCGCTTGGGGGCTGATCTATGTGGCGTGGTCGTTCACGCTTTTCTATTGGATTGGCAATGCTGCCGGCAATCGGTCGCTGACCTTTGGTGATAGCCAGTTGGGCCAGAGTGACTGGTTAAGCATTATCGGCTTTTTGCCGGGCGTGCCGAGCATTTTCCTGGCACCGATTATCCTTTATGTCGGCGCCCGCGCGCTGATACGGCAGGTCGATAAAGACTAATCATATCACAGGCTGGATCTGGGTTAACAACCGCGCTCAATGTCGCGCCCATTGAGGCGTTGGCGCTTGGCTTTCCAATCGGGCAGGAATTTATCCATCAGCCGATAGAAGCGCGCATTGTGATAGCGCTCAAACAAATGCACCAATTCGTGCACCACAACATATTCCAACATGTCATGCGGCTTGTGCACCAATTCGGTGTTGAGGCGGATGGTGTGACGCCGGATATTGCAACTGCCCCAACGGCTTTTCATGCGCTGCACATAAAGACCCTTTGGCGCCACCCCCATGTGCTCGGCCCATTGCGCCATCATCGGCATCGCGGCTTGGCGCAGATTTTGCCGATACCAGCCCTCCATCAACGCCTCAATATGAGCCGCTGTCGCCCCATCGCGTATATGCGCGTATATCTGGTCGCGCGCCAAGCTCATGTGCTGGCGGCCGGTTGTTGGCACTAGATTGAGGCGGTAATCCTCGCCCCATAATTGATGCCGCTCGCCATCCATATAAGTTTTGGGGGGCATAACGGGACGCGCCTTGAGGCGGGTTTGGTGTTTTTCAATCCATGATTTTTTGTCGCCGATAAAATTCTCAATGGTTTGCAGGCGCATGCCTAAGGGAGCTGAAATCTGCACCCGCCCATCGGCTGGCGAAAGGCGCATGTTGAGGTTTTTAATCGGCTTGAAGGTGATGTCGACCTCAATACCGTGAAGAGTTTTTTGCTGCACCGCCGCACCACTTTCCTGCCAGCTGTCTTTGTGGCCTTATCATAGGCTCATTTGGCGATAAAATACTTGCCAAATATCGAGCAGTGACGTGTAAAGAAACCATAATAGCTGATGCAGAGGAGAGAAACATGATTGGACGTTTGAACCATGTCGGTGTCGCCACCCCATCTATTGATGACAGTGTGAAACTATATCGCGATGTTCTGGGTGCGACGGAAATTGGCGAGAAATTCGCGCTGCCCGAACAAGGCGTTTGGGTTTGTTTTGTAAATGTTGAAAATTCGCAGATCGAACTGATCGAACCATATGACGAAACCAGCCCGATTGCCGGATTTTTGAAGAATAATCCGGCCGGTGGCCAGCATCATGTCTGCTATGAGGTCGAAGATATTCATGTGGCGCGCGATGAAATGCTGGCGAGAGGCGTTCGCGTGCTTGGTGAGCCCCGCATTGGCGCCCATGGCACGCTGATTATCTTCCTGCACCCGAAAGATATGGGTGGGGTTTTGATTGAATTGATGGAAACACATAAATAGTGACGCATGGACTTGGGCCGAAACTGACCTATCTCTCTGTCATACAACAGGGGGTAAAAACCGATGAGCAAGGGTCTAAAAACTGACTATTTAATTATTGGCAGCGGCGTTGTCGGCATGGCTTTTGCCGATAGTTTGCTGACCGAAACAGACGCCGATATTATTATCGTCGACCGCTATGCAATGCCCGGCGGTCATTGGAATGTGGCCTATCCGTTTGTCACCCTGCACCAACCGTCATCGTTTTTTGGCGTCAGCTCAACTGAATTGAGCCGTGGCACCATCGACCAGATCGGCCTCAATAAAGGGCTCGGCGATTTGGCCAGCGGGGCAGAAGTATCGGCCTATTTTGATGAGGTGATGCGGCAACGGTTTTTGGCCAGCGGACGGGTGCGGTATTTTCCCATGTGCGATTACACGGGCAATGGGCAATTCAATCATAAATTGAGCGGTGAAGAATTTACTGTCGATTATACGCATTTAGTCGACGCCACATTTATGACGATTTCTGTGCCCTCAACCCATACACCGAATTTTGATATTGCCGAGGGCGTGCGCTTCATGCCGATCAATGATTTGCCGAAAGTCACCGCCAGCCCAGCCGGTTATGCGGTGATTGGCGGCGGTAAAACCGCCATTGATGCGTGCCTGTGGCTGTTGCAGCAGGGGGTCGATGCCGACACCATTCAATGGATTATCTCGCGCGATGCGTGGCTGCTCGACCGGGCCAATGCGCAGCCCAGCGAAGCCTTTGTTGAGACGATTATCAGCACCCAAGCCGGCCAGTTCGAAGCGATTGCTCGGGCCGAGTCGATTGACGATATGTTCGACCGACTTGAAGCCTGCGGTTATTTATTGCGCCTCGACCCGAATGTGCGCCCAACTATGTTTCATGCCGCGACCATCAGCCAAGCCGAATTGGCACAATTGCGGCGGATTAAGAATATTGTCCGCATGGGCCATGTGAGCGCCATTGAGACAGACCGGATTGTTTTGACGCAGGGCGAAATAGCCACCAGCCCGCAGCATTTACATATTGACTGTTCGGCCAGTCTGGCGCGGTCTTTCGAGCATAAAGAGATCGTGCCGATTTTTCAGGGCAATGTGATTACGCCACAACCGATTCGGGCCTATCAACCGGCGTTTAGCGCCTCAATGATTGCCTATGTCGAAGCCAATTATGACAGCGACGAAGAAAAGAACCGGCTTTGCGCCCATGTGCCGCTGCCCAATCAGGACGTCGATTTTATTCCGATGACCTTGGCGATGATGATGAACCAGTTTAACTGGTCGCAAGACGCCAATTTGCGTGCCTGGATTCGGGACAATCGATTGGATGGTTTTTCCAAATCAATTGCCAGTATTGATAAAAATGATGCTGAAAAAATGGACATAATGAAGCGCATACGAGACAATGCTTTTCCTGCGGTGGAAAAATTGCAAAAATTCGCCGCATCACTGGATAAATAAGGGAGCCTCACGTGAGCGAATTTCAGACTTGTAAAACCGACCTAACAAAAAGCCGACTGGTGGCCACCGATCAGGCCGCCGCTTTGGCCAATCTGAAAGATGGCGATATTCTTGTGCGCATTGATCGCTTTGCCTTTACCGCCAATAATGTGACCTATGGCGCTTCTGGCGATAGCATTGGCTATTGGCATTTTTTTCCAGCGCAAGACAATGACAGTGGCGAATGGGGCTGCCTACCGGTCTGGGGATTTGCCGAAATTACCGCCTCAAAAGTCGCTGGTCTCGATATTGGCGAACGGCTCTATGGTTATTTCCCACCGGCTGATTTTTTAACCCTGACGCCGACAAAATTATCGCCGCAAAGATTTATGGATGGGGCGCCGCATCGGGCTGAGCTGCCGCCAGTTTACAATAATTATTTGCGAATGTCGGGCGAACAAAATTATGACCCGAACATGGACGATCTGCGGGCCTTGCTGAACCCACTTTATGTGACGTCTTTCTGCCTGTGCGACGCCTTGCAAGACGCCGGTTACCACCGGGCCGAGCAAGTGATTATTGTCAGCGCTTCGAGCAAGACCGCCATTGGCCTGGCCCAAGGTCTGGCCGATGATGCCGACGCGCCGTCAACCATTGGCCTAACGTCAGCCAGCAATCGTGCCTTTGTCGAAAGCCTTGGCTGCTATGATCAGGTCATCAGCTATGACGAGCTAGAGCAAGTCGATGCCAGCAAACCAAGTGTCATGGTCGATATGTCGGGCAATCGCGTGGTGCTGGGCACGGTGCACGGGGCTTTGGGCGATCATATGCTCACTTGCATTAATGTCGGCATGACCCATTGGGAAGACCGCGACACGCCAAAAGATCCGCTGGCGGCGCAAATCATCCGCGAACGCAGCGGCTTTTTCTTCGCCCCATCGCATATTCAAAAGCGCATCGGCGACTGGGGGCAAGATGGCTATAATGCGCGCACAGACGCCTTTATGACCCGCCGCGCCGAACAGAGCAAAAGCTGGATGCAGGTAACGCATATTGCTGGCTTCGACGCTTTCACACAGGTTTATAATGATGTCGTCGTCGGGAAAATGAACCCGAATGAGGGCTTGGTCATTATCCTTTAATCGCGGACCGCGCTATGGCAAAAATTCTCCTTCTTGGCAGCGGTGAGCTTGGTAAAGAACTGGTCATTGCCTTGCAGCGTTTGGGGCAGGAAATCATCGCCTGCGACAGCTATGAAGCGGCTCCCGCCATGCAGGTGGCGGATGGTTTTGAGGTGTTTAACATGCTCGACGCCAGCGCTTTGGATGCGGTAATTGAACGCCATCAACCAGATTATATTGTGCCGGAAATCGAAGCCATTGCGACCTCGCTTTTGGTCGAAAAACAGCAACAAGGCTATACGATTGTGCCCTCGGCCAAGGCCGTTGACCTGACCATGAACCGCGACAAAATCCGCGATCATGCGGCGCAGCTCGGTTTGCGCACAGCGCGTTTTGCCTATGCCGAGTCAGAGCAAGACTTGCTGAACCGAGCCTCTGAGATTGGCGGCAAGGTGGTGGTTAAACCAGTGATGAGCTCATCTGGTAAAGGCCAAAGCACGGCCAGCAATGACGCCGAATTGCGCGCTGCTTGGGCCTATGCACTCGATGGCATGCGCGGCGACCGGCAACGGGTCATTGTCGAAGAATTCATTGATTTCGATTATGAAATCACCCTTTTGACCATTCGCCAACACAGCGGCGACACGCTGTTTTGCCCGCCGATTGGCCATGTGCAGGCGCGCGGCGACTATCAATATAGTTGGCAAAGCACCCAGTCGTCGCAAGCCGTCATTGACGCGGCGCAAGATATGGCGCGCCAGATTACCGATGCTTTGGGCGGGGCGGGTTTATTTGGTGTCGAGTTTTTCATCACCAAATCGGGCGAGGTGGTGTTTAGCGAGTTGAGCCCACGGCCCCATGACACGGGTCTGGTGACACTGTATACGCAAGACCTGAGCGAATTTGACCTGCATGCGCGTGCCTTTTTGGGGCTGCCGATTCCGGCCATTCGCCTGTTGCGACCGGGTGCCAGCCAAGTGATTTTGGCGGCCGAGGATGCCCGCGGCGCTTATCATTTTTCCGGCGTCGAGGACGCGCTGGCGGTTGCTGATTGTGATGTTCGTTTATTCGGAAAACCGGTGGCGCGACCCTACCGGCGTCTCGGTGTGGTGCTCGGCCCAGATGTTGAAACAGCGCAAAAGTCAGCCGCCTGTATCCGCGTTCACACGCAATAGGTGCTAGGCAAGGGCGCCTTGGCTTGCTAGGTTTTGGTGAAGCTAAAGGAGACACCATGCCAATTTCAGCCAATCAAAAACCTATTGAAACCGGATTTGGGCCTCGGCCTGAACCATCTGAAATTCTGCAAGGAATAGATTTGTCAGGAAAAAATGCTGTTGTCACAGGCGGCTATTCGGGCATTGGCCTAGAAACTGTACGGGCCTTGGTTCAGGCTGGCGCGCATGTGCATGTGCCAGCCCGTGACCGCCAACGAGCCATTCAGGCGCTTGCAGGCATTTTGCCGGCGGAGCAAATTGGCTCGATGGATTTGAGCGACATTGCCTCGGTCAAACGATTTGCCGAAACCTTTCGTGCAGCGCATGACAATATTGATATTCTGATTGCCAATGCGGGGGTTATGGCGTGCCCCGAAAAGCGCACGGCGCAAGGCTGGGAGTGGCAAATTGGCGTCAATCATTTTGGCCATTTCGCCCTGATCACCGGCCTGCTCGACGCCCTGACCGCCGGCCATGGCGCCCGCGTGGTGACGCTGTCCTCGATTGGTCACCGCATTTCCGGTATTGATTTTGATGACATGCATTACAACCAACGGCCTTATGAAAAATGGCAGGCTTACGGGCAGTCAAAAACCGCTAAATCATTGCTGGCAGTGGAATTGCACAATCGCTATGGCGATCGCGGCCTTGAGGCTTTCAGCGTGCATCCGGGCGGTATTTTCACACCGCTGCAACGGCATTTGCCTAATGAGGAAATGGTAGCCCTGGGGTGGACCGATGAAGACGGTAAGCCAAGCGAACGCGCCGCCGCCGGTTTTAAAACTCCCGCTCTGGGGGCTGGCACCAGCCTGTGGGCGGCCACCAGTCCGAAACTTGCCGGTCTTGGCGGGGTGTATTGTGAAGATTGCAATATCGCCGAAGCCGTGGCGGCTGACTCACCAAGCTTTGACGGCGTGCGACCATGGGCGGTTGATCCGGAACTGGCGTCGCGGCTGTGGGATGTAACGCAAAAAACCCTCGGCGCGATTTAACGCTTATCACCCGCTGTTTAGATCAGACGGGTCTGGCCATTGGGTGGCTTGCACGGCAGGGCGCACGGCAATGACTTGTTTCCATGCGCTCAAAGCCGGTAGACGCGATAAAATATCAGCCCCCTCCGGCGTCATGGCGGCGCTTTCGATGACGCAATACATGAAAATATCGGCCAGCGACACCTCAGTGCCAGCGAGAAACGGCGCTTCCAGCAGACGCTGGTCGACCACCTGCATGTGATAGGCAATATTGGGCAAGGCCTCAGCGATTAAGTTTTCATCCGCCTGCCGCCCCATCAGCGGTGCCACAAGGCGCGGCAGAACCAGCCTCTCTTCGATGATTGGAAAAACATAATTGCTCATAATGCCAACCCATTGCAGACAACGGGCACCGGCTTCAGGGGCCATGGGTTGCAGCCGGCGTTGATTATACTGGCTGTCGATATAGCTGGTGATGGCCAGCGTTTCATAAAAATGCAGACCGTCAATATAGGCCGCCGGCGTGCGCAAAAACGGGTGATGGGCGGCGCTTTCTTTGGTGCCCGTGCCAGTGGCATGCAACTGCCAGCTGATGCCGGCCTCGTGCGCGACCGTTGTGCAGCACCGGACAAAGGTTGAAATCTGCGGGCCATATAAAGCCAGTTTTACCGTATCCGCCATGGTGCGATTGCCAGTTACGCCAGCACGCGGGCGACGAAACTGGCGATCTCTTGATTGCAGATTTGCGAAATACGCGCATTGGGCATGAAGCCGTTAAAGCCGTGCACGGCGCCCGGAAAGACGTGTAATTCGCAGGCATTGCCAGCTTTTAACAGGCGATGGGCGTAATCAATGTCTTCGTCGAGAAACAAATCAAGCTCGCCGACAGGCAGATAAGTTGGTGGCAAACCAGACAAATCTTCGGCCCGTGCAGCAGCCGCATAGGCTGGCACATCGTCGCCGCCTGGGGTCTTGCCGAGATAAGACGTCCAACCAAATAGATTGCCTTCGCGCGACCAGACAGCCGTGTTCTCAAGCGTCGCCGAGGGCGGCGCGACATTGCGATCATTAATCATTGGATAGAGCAGCACTTGCCCAACCAGTTTCGCCGTCCCCTCATCGCGCACCCGCAAGGCCAAACCGGCGGCCAAACCACCACCGGCACTGGCCCCGCCAATGGCAATGCGTTGGCTGTCGATTTGGAAATTTGCGGCCTTGTCGATTAAGTGCACCAGCCCCTCATAGCAATCATTGTGCGGGCCGGGGAACGCCGTTTCCGGCGACAGGCGATAATCAACCGAAACGGCAACACACCCCAGCTGGCTCGCAAAACGCGCCATTAAGGGGTCGTCTTGTTGGGCCGAGCCGAGGATATAACCACCGCCATGCATCCAATAGAACAGTGGCATGGGCGTGGTCGCCGGTTGTTTCGGCCGCATCATGCGCATGTCCACCTGATGACCGTCAGAGCCGGTAAAACGCACCACCTCCAGCACCACATCATCCGGCAGAGTAAAATCGGCCATCATCATGCCATTACGGGCACTGGCGGCGGCTCGTGTGCCGGCCAAATCATCGGCCAAATTCGCGCCCAATGGCATCGCTGCTTGCAGCATTTTCAAGCCATCGTGCAACTCTGGGTCAATCCGACTGAAGTCCATTTTAACCCTCGATTTTGAAATACAAACCAGCGTTTGACACCAAACGAGCAATCAATTTTTGGCCCATAGCCGGGGCTGGGGTCAGCACGCCGCCAGCCACCCCATCGCTATCTTGCAACAGGCACATGGCGCTTTCGGCAATCATTTTGGAGGTTGAGCCATAGCCCGGATCAAGGTCGCCACCGACGCAAGCGCTCATTGTGTCGCCTGAGGCAGTGGTGCCGTGGAACAGAATATCGTAATTGCCCGCTTCGCGCGATTCCTTGGACGGGCCTTCACCCGGCTGAGGCACATCGGGGCCTTCCAATGGATTGGTGCTGGCGACAAATTCAGCAACTGCTTTGCCTTCATCACCGGCGCCGGTCAGCATCATTTCGTCATAGCAAAAGTCTTCGCCATACGCGTGGCCCATGAGGGCATTGGAGCGGTGAACATTTTTGGTGTTAATGGCGGCCATGATAAATGGGGCAACCCACTGTCCGAGCACGTCATCTTCTACTGGCTTGCTGTCGTCGGGCTGGGCCGGGCCTTGGAAGCCGTTAGCCAATGAAAACGGATTGGCCAAAACATGGAGTAATTCAGGATTTTTGCCCAAGGCTTCCATGGTAGCGCCGAGAGAAGCCGCCGTGCCGCCAGAAAACTCGCCATTCATGGCCCGCACGCGCCCACGGACGCGGGGACAGGTTTCGCCAAACTTTGCTTTGGCGGCGTCTTGCAAAAACAAAACACCCAAATCAAACGGGATGGAGTCGAAGCCGCATGAGTGCACAATCCGTGCGCCCGAGGCTTTGGCCGCTGCATCATGGGCGCCAATCATTTCGTGCATCCAGCCCGGTTCGCCGGATAAATCGACATAATCTGTCCCCAATTCGGCACAAGCAGCGACAATATCAGAGCCATAGAGCTGGTAAGGGCCAACGGTGGTGCAAATCACGCTGGCGCGCGACACCATTTGGCGCACGCTTGCCGGATCCGCCGCATCAGCGACCACCAGAGGGGTTTGCGGGTCGGCACCAATCAGATCACGCACTTCCGCTAATTTTTCCGCACTCCGGCCAGCCATGGCCCAGTTCACACTGCGACCATATTGGTTCTGCATATATTCAGCCACCAAACGGCCAGTAAATCCGCTGGCGCCATAGACGATAATGTCGAATTCTCTATTTTTACTCATCATATTCTCCTGTTACATTAGCCAGAGTTTACCCCTGTGAAAGCTGGGCGCAAGCTTAACGATGATGGTCGCGCCATAAAACTGGCCAGAAAGCGGTAAAGCTAATCGCCGCCAGCACCAAATATAAATAGCTCAAGCGGTAAAAGCCGCCATCTTCAACAATGAAGCCGGCCAGAAACGGCCCAAAGGCGGCGCCCAAAAGCCCCGTGCCAGCCGACAGACCAATTAAACGGCCCTCGCCATCCAGCCTGGCGGTGACGCCGGTGCGGAACGGGTCATTAAACTGCTGGGATAATTGCAAAACGCAGAATAAGACAACAAAGACCAACGGCGCACTGACCTGCGGCATGGCAATGGCGGCGCCGACATTAATCAGTGAAGCGATGATGATGGGCCAGAAACTGCCAATTTTTTGGCCGATAAAGGCGGCGGTTGAGGCCCCGACGAGACCGATAAGAATGCTGCCCGCAAACACTTGTCCGATGGTCGTCAACTCAAGGCCGATGGACACGCCCATGCGCTCGGTGAAAGACCACAGGGCGGTGGCGGCGATGGAAATGGACATGGAATAGACGACCACCCGCCAAGCGGTTTTGCGCATCGGAGCCGAAAGCGGTGTCGGCGCCGGCCCACTAGCCGGTAACAGTAAAAACAGCGGTGTCAGCAACAACGTCATCACGGCCAAGAACCCATAAGCACCGGTCAGCCCATATTGCAAAATCAAACCTGGCATGACCAGATAAAGACCCATGGTGCAGCTTGAATCGAAAAGAATAATCAGCGCTGTCAGCCGTTCAGGGTTGCGGGCTAGCGGAATGGTGGCAGCCAATATGGCCACCAACACGCCGGATGACATGCCAGCGATAAAGCGCTCAACATAGAACCAGCCCTCAGCCGACGGCGAAGCCGACAGAAACTGCATCAGAGCCAACATTAGGCTGGCGCCAATGGCCCAATAATGCCGCTGAATACGATTGATCCGCGGCGACAGGATGATGGCCGTGCCAGCCATGGCGAAAACTTCCAGACTACCGACCATACCCGCTTGCGAGGCAGTGAAACCGCGATGGTCGATCAGCCCGCCGACAATCAGCGGGAGAACCGATAAAGCCTGATAGGAAACCAATCCGGCAAAGGCCGTAGGCACGAGGAGCCGACGAATGGTTAGAAGCGCAAAACCGGCCTCTTGCGCCGCAGAATTGGCAGTCATGGCATATTCCCTAATCAAAATGGCGCGCCAAAGGCGACCGTGAAATTAAGATAGAAGAAACCGCCTTAAAGGCAAAAGTTTTACTTGGTTCGCAGTGGTTTTTTGTTAGGCTTTGTGAAGTTGAGTGCCCGTTTTGAGGGCTATACCTTGGGAGGGGTTTTCAATGGATTTAACGCAAGAACAACAAAAAACCTATAACGCGCGCCATTATGCGCTCGCGATTTTGGTTCTGGTTTACACATTTAGCTTCATTGACCGCCAAATTTTGTCGATTCTCATCGAACCGATTAAAAACGACCTCAATCTGTCTGACACGCAAATGGGTCTGCTAACCGGCTTTGCCTTCGCCGCTTTTTACGCCACTTTGGGCATTCCCATTGCCCGTTTCGCTGACCGCAGCAACCGCCGCAATTTGATTGTCGCTTCGCTGGGGGTTTGGAGCCTGTTTACCGCCCTATCTGGCTTGGCGCTGAATTTCTGGCATTTGCTGTTGGCCCGCATTGGGGTCGGCATTGGCGAGGCGGGCTGTAGCCCTTCGGCCCACTCAATGATTGCCGATTATTATCCGGCAGAACAACGCGCCACGGCCTTGGGCATTTATTCTCTGGGCATTCCTTTGGGCATTATGTTTGGCCTATTTGTTGGCGGCGCCATGGAAGAAGCTTTCGGCTGGCGTTCGGCGCTGTTCGTGGTCGGCGTGCCGGGCATTATTTTAGCGGTGATTGTCCGCTTCACCCTGCACGAACCGGCTCGCGGCTTTGCTGAAAAACGCACCGATACCGGCACCCAGCCCGGCGTTGTTGAGACTTTGAACTATCTATGGAAGAAAAAATCTTTCCGCCATTTGTCTTTCGCTGCTGGCCTGACCGCCTTTGTCGGCTATGGTTTTGTCACTTGGGCGCCGGCTTTTCTGTCGCGCTCATTTGGTATGGGCAGCGCAGACATAGGCTTGTGGTTCGGCCTAATCCTCGGCATTCCCGGCGCTATTGGTATTTTTCTAGGTGGCTATATGGCCGACAAATTCGGCGCCCGCGACCCGAAATGGTATGTCTGGATTAGCGCCATAGCCTTGCTGATTTGCATTCCAGCGAATTATTTTGTCTTCACCTCGGAAAGCTCATTTATCGCGCTGGTGGCGATGGTTGTTCCCGTCACTTTGGGTAATTTCTACCAAGCGACGACTTTCTCGCAAACTCAAGGGATTTCCGAATTGCGCATGCGGGCGACCGCCGCCGGTATTTTACTGTTTATCATTAATATCATTGGCCTAGGTTTTGGCCCACAAATGGTCGGCATTGTCTCTGACTTGCTGAACCCTGAGTTTGGTAAAGAGTCGCTGCGCTATGCGTTGCTGATTTGCTCTTTATTCTATATTTGGGCGGCTTTGCATTTTTACTTTGCCGGGCGGCATTTGAAAAATGACCTGGTGACTGAGGGTTAAAAATAATAACACCACGGGTGATCTAAGTGTTCATGGGCTGCGTATATAGACCATGAACACTCAGAGCTCCTCCCCAAACCGTCCGAAGATGCGTTTCGGCTCTATGTTCGGCGAAATAGCGCCTTTGGCCGCGTTTTTTACAGTCAATCAATTCTATGGACTGTATATGGCGGCCTTTTCGGCGGTCTTGGTGTCAACCCTCCTTATTATTTACATCTGGGCCGTCGAAAGGCGCCTCGCGCGCTTTGTGATATTTGCCACCATCGTCTCATCAGTGCTGACAGTGGCGGCGTTTATGGCTGAGGAGAAGATCTATATTAAAATCCAGCCGAGTTTGTTCAATTTCTGTTTTTCCGCCGTCTTACTGGGCGGGCTGCTAACCGGCCGCACAATGATGCGCGAGTTTTTCAAAAGCCAGTTTGACCTGCCCGATTGGGTATGGTTCCAACTAAGCCTGCGCTGGGGTCTTTTCTTTGCACTTGCCACTATCGCCAATGAATTGGCATGGCGCGGCCTCAGCGATGATGATTGGGTGAGTTTCCGCGTGCTCGTGATGGCGCCAGCGACCGGCGTGTTCATGCTCGCGCAATTGCCAATTACCATGCGCGGTCTCCGCGAGGAAGCCGCCGCCATGCTACAAGCCGATTAAGTCGGTATTGTATTTCTCTTAGCGTCGATTTCTATTATGGTGCAGAGCATTTGATAAAAGGGGTTGGCGATGAGCGACGGGCAAAAAATTTTTCAAGCAGTGATTTGGGATTTCGGCGGGGTGATAACCTCCAGCCCATTTGAAGCCTTTAACCGCTATGAAACGGCCAATGGGTTACCAGAAAACTTCATTCGCTCGATCAATTCAACCAATCCAGATGATAACGCATGGGCACTTTTCGAGCGCAGCGAAATAGACGCCGCCGCATTCGACACCGCGTTTTTGCAAGAAGCCGAAGCCCGAGGTCATAGCGTGCGCGGCGCCGATGTCCTCGCCCTTTTGGCCGGCGATGTGCGCCCTGAAATGGTCGCCGTGCTCGACCGTTTGAAAGCCGATGGCTACCGCATTGCCTGTATCACCAATAACGTCAAAACCGGCTCTGGCGCCGGCATGGCACGCAATATCGAAAAAGCAGAGGAAATTCAGCAGGTGCTCGCGCGCTTTGAACATGTCATTGAAAGCTCAGTGGTCGGCGTACGCAAGCCCGATCCAGCGATTTATCTGATGGCCTGCGACAAGCTTGGCGTCGAACCGCAGGATTGTGTTTTCCTAGATGATTTGGGGATTAATCTCAAACCAGCGCGGGCGCTTGGCATGGCGACCATTAAAGTGGCAGCAGCGGCACCAGCGATTGACGAACTGGAAGCCCTATTGGGGCATCGGCTCAGCTAACCCCTATCACACCCTTATCGCAGGGCATAAAAAACCCCGACATGGAGACCATGCCGGGGTTTTATTTTGAGCTTACGCTATATTAGTGCGCAAGAGCCCCTGAAGGCGCTTTCGGTGGCGCTTTGCGTGGGACAATCATTTCCAGAACAACCGCCAGAGCCGGTAGCGCTGTTACCGCCATAATCATATTCACCATGAACATGAAGGTCAGCAACAGACCCATATCGGCCTGGAACTTGAGGGCTGAGAAGGCCCAAGTCGACACACCAACGGCCAGTGTTAGCGCGGTAAACACCACAGCCATACCGGTTTCATTCAGTGTCAGCTTAAAGCTTTCAGTCACATCAAGGCCTTCCGACAAATGGAACTGGATGCGGTTGTAAATGTAGAACGCATAGTCCACACCCAAGCCCACAGCCAACACCATCACTGGCAGGGTGGCAATCGTCAGACCGATTTCCAAGACTTCCATGAACCAATAGCCCATGAAGGTGGCCAATGTCAGCGGCACACAGCACGCCACAGTCGCGCGCCAGTCACGATAGGTCAGAATAACCAAGGCAATGATGGTGATATATACGTAAATCATCATCGGCAATTCAGAGACTTCAATCTCTTCATTGACGGCTGCCTGCACACCCATGTTACCTGAGGCCAAACGAATGGCCACTGGCACCACTTTGGAGCTTTCAATTTTGATGCCTTGCGCTTTTACCTGAGCCAAAAGATCTTCTGGGTTGTCAGTGTCGATTTCATAGGTAATCGACAAAGCCGAGTTCACACCATCATCGATAATGTCTGAACGCACGCCCAAATCAATGTCACCAATGTCACGCATTGGCGGGTCTGTGACAATGTTCAAATTGGCAATCGGCGATGGGTGATTGGCGCGGAACTCTTTAACCGCATCGGTCACACCACTAATCGTCGTTGCTTTGGCATCGTCCAAGAAGACCAATTGCGTCAGCAATGTGCACTCTTCATTGAGCAGACCTGTTGAGGTGCCAATAGGAGACTGCGACTGCACCAGCGCGTATTTGTTACGCGGCAGCGCTTGCCATTTCAGATTACCCTCATTAAAGCCGGAGCTTGATTGGCGGGTCAGATATGGCAGTGACAACACCAGTGACACGCCCTCAACATTGCGCAGATACCAAGTAAACTCATTGAGATACTTCATATATGAGAAGTTGATACAGGCTTCACGTGGGGTTTCCACAATCACTGTCAGCAAGTTCAGACCAAGAGCAAATTTCTCGGCAATCGCACGGCTGTCTTGGTTGTAGCGGGCGTCAACGCGGAGCTCAGGAGACCCAGCGTGCAAGGCGCCAACATGGCGATCTTGGCTTTGAATGAAAGCCGTGACGAACAAGATGGCTGAAACCACCAAAATAGCAATGGCTGGTTTCGGATTGGCGATACGCCCCAATTTCTGCATCAGTTTCACCCGTGTGGCACGCGCTTTACTGGCGCGCTCTACAAAGCCTTCTTCAATGCGGAAGTAACTTGCCAGTACTGGCAACATCACCAAATTGGTCAAGATTTTCAGCGCCACACCAATCGATGCGGTAATCGCCAATTCTTGAATCATTTGGATTGGGATCAAAATCAATGTGCCAAAGCCAACAAGGTCGGTCACCAAAGCCATTGAGCCAGGAATCAACAGACCACGGAAGGACGCACGCGCCGCCTCCTCACTTGATTTACCGGCGGAGATTTCCGCGGTAATCAAATTGATCTGCTGCACACCATGGCTCACACCAATGGCGAACACCAAGAACGGCACCAAGACGGCCAATGGGTCGAGACCATAACCGAGCAGGTTCAAGATACCGAACTGCCAGACCAAAGAGGTCAAAGAGCAGAAAACCGGCAGGAAGGTCAGCACCGCTGAGCGGGCATAGATATAAACCGACATAATGGTCAAGATCAGGGCGACAATAAAGAATTGCACCACAGTTCCGGCACCATCGGCGATATCGCCCACCAATTTGGCAAAACCAATAATTTGAATCTCGTATTTATCGTTTTCGAATTTGTCACGAATTTCGCTTTCCAGCTTATCGGCCAAATCGAAATAGTCGAGGCGCGCGCCGGTTTTCACGTCAATATCAAGCAATTCAGCCCGCACCATGGCGGCTGAGAAGTCATTGGCGACCAGACGGCCAACGAAACCACCGCGTATGACGTTGTTCTCGATAATCTCAAGAGCTGGCATACAAGTTGTTGCAAGGCTGGCTGTTTTCAAACGCGATACGCATTTATTGTCGAGATTATCAACCGTGATCGTACCCGGAATCACGTCATCGGCGACAAAGCCGTCTTCGGTGATTTCGAAATAACGCGAGTTCGGTGTCCACAATGATGTCAGCGTGTGACGCGCAACACCTGGAAGATAGAACAGCGCATCTGTCAGATCTTTATAGGTACGGAAATAATCTTTATTCCAAATCTGACCGTCACGTTCTTTCAGAACAACGATAATCCGGTTCGACCCGAATAAGCGGTCACGATATTCCTGAAAGGTCTGAATATATTCATGACCGGCTGGCAGCTGCTTTTCAAAGCCCGCGTCCATTTTCAGCTGAGTTGCGTAATATCCGCCATAAATGGTGAATGCCGCAAACACAGCCAAAATATAGATGCGGAAACGGAATACGAAATTTTCTAAAGCTGGAACCATTAAGCCCTCCCGAAGCTCAAATTCGGCCCACGACGGGCCTTCACTCAAGCCTGCAGTCTCAACAATTGACGAGGTTTTTTCAAGCGAAATCTTCTGATTTTGAGCTGCGGGACCAAATGCCGCGTGAATTTTGTAAAAATTGCCAAAAATTGAGCATTTGCGAGGGTTTATCGCCCCTATGCGGGGCACTAAAAGCCTGCTAAAACGCCTTTATGAGCCTGCAAGATGACATCACCGCAACAGACGCATGGCTGCAAGATGGCCGACAGTCCGAGGCAGCCCTAGCCATTCAGCGTGGCGTCACCCGCTTATTGGCCAGCCAAAACACCGCTTGCCTGCCGGAAGTTGTGCTGCCGAATTATCAACGAGCCGATCTGATGGCGCTGACCGCCAAAGGCGAGATATGTATTATTGAAATCAAGAGCGGGTTGGCCGATTATCAAAGCGATAAAAAATGGCAGCACTATCTCGACTATTGCGACAGGTTCTATTTCGCGGTTGATCCAGATTTTCCGACCGACGCCCTGCCCGAGCAGGTTGGCTTTATACTGGCTGATAGCTATGGGGCAGAAATTATGCGCGAGGGCGCCGGCGATTGTCAGGCCGGTAAATTAGCGCCAGCCCGACGCGCTTTGTTAACCCGACGGCTGGCCCGTATCGGCAGTTTTCGATGGGCGCGTTTATCTGACCCGCGACCCAGCAATGGGGTGCAGAAAAGCCGAGATTAACGCGGCGCCCGTTTGGCCAAAATGCGCTGCAAGGTGCGGCGATGCATGTTCAGCCGACGCGCGGTTTCCGAAACATTGCGATCACATAATTCAAACACACGCTGGATGTGCTCCCAACGCACGCGGTCGGCCGACATTGGGTTCTCAGGCGGTGAGGCCTTATTTTCGGCGTCGGCACTGAGCGCGGCGTGAATTTCATCGGCATCAGCCGGTTTGGCGAGATAATCAACAGCGCCGCGTTTGACCGCCTCAACCGCCGTCGCAATATTACCATAACCAGTTAGCATGATGATGCGCGCATCGGCGTTCTCGGCTTGCAGGCTTTGCACCACATCAAGACCATTGCCATCTTCCAGACGCATATCGACAACCGCGAAAGCTGGTTTGATTTGCTTGCCCAGTTGAATGCCCTGTTTCACCGACTCGGCGCAATGCACCTCATAGCCGCGTGTTTCCATGGCGCGGGCCAAACGGCTAAGCCATGGCTGATCATCATCAACAATCAGAAGGTCTGGTTTTACTGGCTCTGTGTCCATTTTATCTGCCATTTTGAGCTCTCTCTCTACGTTCACTGAGTATATATGTCAGCTATGTAGAATTTCAATGCGTCCGTTCCAAACGCTCGCGCGGCCAGCTTATGGTCACGCAAGCACCTGTGGCGCTTACTTTGTTGGCGGCATTGGTATCGCCACGATTATCTAGACTGGCAGCCCGTTCGGCCGCTTCGTGCGGACGCAAATTACGGGCTCTGATTTGCCCACCGGATCGTTGCAAAAGCGTGCGGGCAATGAAAAAGCCAAGTCCCAAGCCAAATTCACCGCTGTTTTCCTTACGCCCGCTATGCCGCCGCGAGCTGGTATATGGCTCGCCCAAATGCGCCAGAATATCGGGCGCAAAACCCGGCCCATCGTCGCTGACCTCAATCACCACTTGTTGGGCGGAATAGGTGGCACGCAACCAAACATGACCGCTGGCAAATTCGCTGGCGTTTTCAATAATATTGCCAAGACCGTAAATCAGCTCAGGGCGGCGCTGCAAACGCGGCTCAGGCGTGGCCAATGTGCCATTGGCGCGGCATTCAATGTGAATTTTCTTATCTTGTAGCCCGACTTCCAACACTGCTTCATCAAGAAAACCGCGCATGGAAAGGGTTGAGATGACTGGATCATGGTCTTCTTCGCTCGACAGGGAGGCGAGAATTTCGCGGCACCGCAACGCTTGCTCGCGCATCAAATGCACGTCTTCACGCAGCGCCTCGGGCAGGTCTTTACTATTTTTCAACTCACCGCTGACCAAAACAATCGTGCCCAAAGGCGTGCCCAGCTGATGCGCGGCGGCGGCAGCCAGACCATCAAGTGCCGACAGGCGCTGCTCGCGGGCCAAAACACTGCGCGTCGCGGTGAGGGCCGCTGACATGCGCCGCCCCTCGCGACTCACACGCCATACATAAGACGGAATAAATGCCAGCGCCAAAAGCAGGGCGGCAAACAGACCGATACGATACAGCTCAGGAATTTGTGGCGGCGCGCCTTGCCATGGCAAGGGTTGATAAAAGAACAATAAGCCGGTGACCAGCAAGCTGGCGAAGGCCACCAATATCGCCGTGGTGCGCGCGTCCAAAAGGCTGGCTGAAATTGTCACCGGCGCCAAGAATAACAGCGCAAAAGGATTAATCAGGCCGCCCGTCAAATATAGCAGGGCCGATAATTGCGCCAAATCATAGGCCAAATAGCCCGCCGTCTGCGTGCGGGTCAGCAAATGCGAAAAGGGGAAGCGCAAGGCCAGCCATATATTCAGCGCCACCGATAGCGAAATCACCAACAGCAGCTCGACCAAGGGCAGCGGAAAGCCAAAGCCGAAAAACACCACAAGAACGGCACCCAGCTGGCCGATAACCGCCAACCAGCGCAAGAATATTTGCACCCTGAGGCGCAGCGACAAAGCTGGCACGGGCACTGTTAGACTATCCATAGAGGGCATATCCTGATTAATGGCCATTAGCGCGCCGCCGCTTCATTGAGCAACGCCAGAATTTGTTGACCACGCCCTTGGCGCGCCCAGTCAAAGGCGTCGCGTCCGGTGCTATCGGAAATCATTGGGTTAGCCTTGGCCGCCAGCAAGGCCTTTACCATGATCTTATTATTGAGCCTCACCGCGGTGATCAGCGGTGTTTCATAATTATAGCCATCGCGATTGGGATCAGCCCCAGCCGCCAGCAGAGCGTCAACGATTATGTCGCGCTGGCGCAATACCGCATAGGTCAGCGCCGTGTGGCGGTCGCGGGCGCGCTTATCAATTTTAGCACCGTTCTCGATCAAAAAATTCACCGCCGCCGGTTGGTTCCACTCAGCCGCAATATGCAAAGCCGATTTCCCCTCATAGCCAAGCTGGTCAATTGTGCTACCGACGAGCACATATTGTTCCATTGTTTCAACATCGCCCGCGCGCGCCGCCTCAATGAAGGGCAAGTCATTAACAGCAGGCAGCTCTTGCGCCCGGCTCGGCTGGCTGAACAAAAGCGTGATCAGCATCAAGGCCGAAAGTGCGGCATGGCTGGCGCCAACCGCGACCATGCGTCCTGCTTGTCGAAAGTGCGAGATAAGGTGATAATACATATCCATGATATAGCCGCCAAAATGGCTTTGGGGCAAGAGCCTAGAATAACCATCGTCTGACCATGATTTGCAGGGAATTCAAATGAGCGAGAAAAAACTCACCGCGCGTCGTCTAAGCCTGATTATTACCAGCCTTGGCCTGCTGGTGGTGCTCGGTTTGCTGGTTTTTGAAATGCAGCGCAGCGCACCATCGCAAGAAATTCAATTGAGCCAGAACCGCGTCGATGTCGGCGGCGACTTCACCCTCATTGACGCGAGCGGCGCCACCCGTACACAAGCCGATTTTGCCGGACGCTATATGCTGATTTATTTTGGCTTTACTTATTGCCCCGATGTGTGCCCGATGGCTTTAGATATTATGGGCGCCGCGGTTGAGCAGTTGACCGCCAGCGCGCCGAAAAAAGCAGCACAGCTTCAGCCATTGTTCATCTCCATTGATCCGCAGCGCGACACGCCGGAAGCTTTAGCAGAATATTTGAAATATTTTGACACTCGTATTATTGGTCTGACCGGCTCGCAAGCGCAGATTGACCAGACCATTAAAGCCTATCGCGTCTATGCCGCCAAAGTCGCCGCCGACGCGGGCAAGCCAGCCGATAGCTATATGATGGACCATAGCTCATTTTTCTATTTGATGGACGGGAGCAATCAATTTGTCGCGCATTTTGATCACGCCACGCCGGCCGAGAAAATTGCCGCCGCTTTGGACAAGCTCATCCGCTAGTTTCGGAATAACCAATCGAACAGGCCGCCAAGCCCGCGACTGAACGGCTTGCCGGCTGGCAATGCCACATCGTCTAACAGAGCTTTTTGGGTAACCATAAATTCATGCCAAATTTGCGCCGGCAACCCACCGCCAGTGACCCGATTCATGGATGCGCCATTGTCATTGCCAACCCAAACGCCAGCCACCAGACTACCGCTATAGCCAATGAACCAAGCGTCGCGCCAGTTTTGTGAGGTGCCGGTTTTTCCGGCCAATTCCAACCCTTTAATGCGCGCCGCTCGTCCGGTGCCCTGATCGACCGCAGTGCGCAGCATTTTATTGAGCGTACCAATATGGCGCGGCTCAGACACTGGCAAGGGTACTGAAGCCATACGTTCGTATAAAACCGCACCGCTGCCGGTGGTCACCGAGTTGATGACATAGGGAATGGTCTGGCGGCCACCATTGGCGAAATGCGCATAAGCCGTGGTCAGCTCAAGCAGGTTAACTTCAAATGTGCCCAGCGCAATCGACGGATGCGGGCGCATACGGCTGGATATGCCCAAACGCCGGGCCACATCAATGGATTTCTGACGCCCTGTCTGCTCGCTGATTTGAACCGCAACCGTGTTGATAGAGCGGGCCAAAGATTGCGCGGCGGTCATGGGGCCGTGATATTTTTCATCATAATTTTTCGGCGACCATTCCCCGACCGACGTTGGCTGATCGATGAATTGATCGTCCGGCGACAGGCCGGCCTCTAAAGCGGCGAGGTAGACAATTGGCTTAAAAGCCGAGCCAGGCTGGCGGTTGGCAAGCACGGCGCGGTTGAACGGGCTTTTTTCATACGACCGGCCACCGACCATGGCCCGAATGGCCCCCTCAGGCGTCATCACCACCATAGCCGCTTGCTCAGCATTGCGCGCCTCGCCTTGGGCGCGCAGAACTTTGTTGATGGCTTTTTCTGCCGCCAATTGAATAATCGGGTCAATCGTCGTCAACACATCAAGGTCTGAACGCGGATGGCCAACGAAATCTGGCAATTGGCCAAGCGTCCAATCAACAGCATAATGCGCCGCATCGCTGCTGCGGTTGACAATCTTCACCTGCTCGGCAGCGACTTCTTGCGCCGTCACCGTGTCATAAAATCCGGTTTCACGCATGGCGTTAATCACCAGTAGGGCGCGCTGGCGCGCTGCGTCGGGGTTACGCGTTGGGGCATAGCGCGACGGGGCTTTTAACAAACCAGCCAGCATCGCCGCCTCGCCGCGCGTCAGGCTTTGCACCGGCCGATTGAAATAAGTCTCCGCCGCCGCCTTCACCCCATAGGCACCAGCGCCGAAATAAACCCGATTAAAATAGAGCGCCAGAATATCCTGTTTGGTTAGGCGGGCCTCAAGCCAAAACGCCAATAGTAATTCCTGCACTTTACGTTTGATGGTTCGGTCAGGCGTCAAAAACACATTTTTGGCCAATTGTTGGGTCAGGGTTGAACCGCCCTGAGTGACACGACCCGAGTTGAGATTGTGCCACATGGCGCGCATCAAGCCGCGCGGGTCGAGGCCGAAATGATTGAAAAACCTGCGGTCTTCAATGGATACAACGGCGTAGACCAAATGGTCGGGCAAGTCTTCGAAGCGCAAAGCCTGCCCCCCGCGCCGGCCACGCCGCGCCACCAAACGGTCATCAACGCTATAAATACTGACCTCAGGCGAGCGCGAGACTTTCCACAGATCATCGGTGTCTGGCAAATCAAGGGCATAGTAAAAAACCACACCGGCCAAAGCGATGCCAGCCCACAGACCGAGCACAACAGCCCAATAGGCTATGCGATAAAATCCGCGTCTCGAGCTGGTTGGCTTTTGGCTAATGACACGCCCCTTGCGGACCGTCGGTTAAGACCGCCGGTACTTAAATATCAAGATTGGCAACCGCCAACGCATTGGTTTGAATGAACTCACGGCGCGGCTCAACAACATCGCCCATTAATTGCTCAAAGAGGCCATTGCTTTCGGCAACATCTTGCACCCGCACTTGCAACAGTGACCGGACATTTTCGTCGAGGGTGGTTTGCCAAAGCTGGTCTGGGTTCATCTCGCCCAAGCCCTTATAACGCTGCAGTGACACGCCCTGACGACCCTGCGCCAAAACCGCTTCCAATAATTGCGTCGGCGACCCGACTTGGATGGTTTTATCTTTCAGCGTCAATTGCGCTGGTTCGAGATAGACGGCCTGCAAATCAGGCGCCATTTGGTCGAGGCGACGGGCATCTGCCGAGGCGATGAGCGGGCCATCAATATTGACCTCCTCACGCACGCCGCGCAGGACGCGGTTAAAGGTCAGCCCGCCATCACCCGATGGACGGCCCTCCCAACCACGCTCAACTTCGTCAAGCATACGGTTGAGGCGGCTGGCGATATATTGCGAGCTTTGTTCGGCCAAATCGCTTTTCGATAAAATTTCTGGCGTCAGCGCACCGGCAATGGCGGTTTGCTCAATGATGAATTTCGGATAGCGCGACGGTAAGGCCGCCAGAATAGACCGCATTTTGCGCGCCTGATGCAATAATTCGGCCAAATCAGCGCCCACGCGCTGCTCGCCGGAAGCCAGAGTGAGAGCAACCTCCCCAATGCCGGTTTCAATCAAATATTCCTCCAGCTTGGCTTCGTCCTTGAGATAGGTTTCCGAGCTTTGGCGGCGGATTTTATAAAGCGGCGGCTGGGCGATATATAAATACCCCCCATCAATGACTTCTGGCATTTGGCGATAGAAGAAGGTCAACAGCAGCGTGCGAATATGCGCGCCATCAACATCGGCATCGGTCATGATGATGATCTTGTGATAACGCAGCTTCTCAATATTAAAATCCTCGCGCCCAATGCCGGTACCAAGCGCGGTGATCAGCGTGCCAATTTCGGCGGACGATAGCATTTTGTCAAAACGCGCGCGTTCAACATTCAAAATTTTACCGCGTAAAGGCAGGACGGCTTGGTTGAACCGATTGCGCGCCTGTTTGGCCGAACCGCCAGCGCTATCGCCCTCGACGATGAATAATTCAGACAATGCCGGATCGCGGGTCTGGCAATCGGCCAATTTGCCGGGCAAGCTGGAAATATCCAATGCTCCTTTACGGCGGGTTAGCTCACGGGCTTTGCGAGCGGCTTCGCGCGCCGCTGCCGCTTCAACGACTTTTTGCATAATCAAGCGCGCTTCGGTTGGGTGTTCTTCAAACCAACTATTAAGCACTTCATTGACCACGCTCTCAACCACCGGACGCACTTCCGACGACACCAGCTTATCTTTGGTTTGGCTGGAGAATTTTGGATCCGGCACTTTGACCGACAACACCGCCGTCAATCCCTCGCGGCAATCATCGCCCGTCATCGAAACTTTTTCTTTTTTCGCGATGCCCGATTGATTGGCATAATTATTCACCGTCCGCGTCAGCGCGCCACGAAAGCCCGCCAAATGCGTGCCGCCATCGCGCTGCGGAATATTATTGGTGAAGCACAAAACCGTCTCGTGATAGCTATCATTCCACCACAGAGCCAATTCGACAGACATACCGTCTTGCTCTGATTGCAGGGTGATGGGCTTGTCGATGAGATTGGTCTTATTGCGGTCCAAATATTCGGCAAAAGCTTCAAGTCCGCCCTCAAACGATAAATCGACACGCTTGGGTTCGGCGCCGCGCAAATCTTCCAAGACAATCGCCACGCCGGAATTCAAAAACGCCAATTCGCGCAATCTATGTTCCAGAGTCTCAAAATTGAATTCGGTCATCGTGAAAGTGCCAGACGACGGATGGAAAGTCACCTTCGTGCCGGTCTGATCGGAATCGCCAACCATCGCCAAATCTTCGCTGGCATCGCCATGGGTGAAACGCATGGTGTGTTCTTTGCCATCGCGATAAATCGTCAAATCAAGCCAATCTGACAGTGCGTTGACCACCGAAATACCCACGCCGTGCAAACCACCGGAAACCTTATAGCTGTTCTGGTCAAATTTACCGCCAGCGTGCAATTGCGTCATAATCACCTGAGCCGCCGAGATACCCTCTTCCGGGTGCATTTCGGTTGGAATACCACGCCCATTGTCGCAAACCGTAACCGAGCCATCGGCATTCAGCGCCACTGAGACGGTATCGCAGTGACCGGCCAAAGCTTCGTCAATTGCATTATCAACGACCTCATAAACCATATGGTGCAACCCAGTGCCATCATCCGTGTCACCAATGTACATGCCCGGCCGTTTGCGTACGGCTTCCAAACCCTTCAGCACTTTAATGGAGGAGGCGCCATATTCGGCGCTGTCTGCGGCTCCATTTTCAAGATTTTCACTATCACTCATCATTTTCTCTTTCATGCTCTGGCGGCTTCGCCGTTAAATGCGGGAGGCCTCGGATGTGGTTGCCGTCAAACCGGCAAAATCAACATGGCTGACGTTGGCGCCAAAGGCAGCGAAACTTTCCATGTCGGTGCCGGTGATCCAACTTTGCCCGCCAAGGTCGGATAAAATATCAGCCAAAGCGGCGCGCCGATGGGCGTCTAAATGGGCGGCCACTTCATCGAGAAGTAAAATCGGTACATCGCCCAACCGCGACGCCACACTGCGGGCCTGTGCCAAAATCAAACCAACCAAGAGCGCCTTTTGCTCGCCGGTTGAACAGGCCGAGGCGGGCATGGATTTAGCCAGATGGCTGACGTGCAGATCGCTGCGGTGGGGGCCTTCTAATGTCCGACCAGCGGCCGCATCGAGGCCCCGACTTTGGCGCAACTGGTGGCGGAACTGGTCTTCAACTTCAAGCGCCGACTGATCGCGCAAGGCCGCTTCAAAAGCCCCCTCTAAGGCGACTTCGGCGCGCGGAAACGCATTATCTGGCATTTGCGTTAACCCCTGCGCCAAAACATCAAGCGCCGACAAACGGGCCGCCGCAATGGCCACACCCTGCAAGGCCATAGTGTCTTCCAAACCGTCGAGCCAGCTATTCTGGCTGAACGATGTGCCATTGGTTTGCAGCAGTTTATTGCGCTCGCGCATGGCTTTTTCATAATGCGACAAATGCCGCGACAAACCAGCGTCGAGCGTTTGGGCAAACCGGTCGAGGAATTTACGCCGTCCGCTGGCGGCGTCGCTGAACAGGCGATCCATAGCCGGCGTGAGCCATAATTGTGGCAGCATGTCGCCAATCACATCAAAGCCGCGTGCGGTCTCGCCATCAAGCCGCAAACGGCGACCGCTGGCATCCCCCTGATAATCAACACTGACCCGCATCGGACCGGTGGGGCCATCGACATCGGCCAGCACATGCCAGCCAGCTTGACCATTTTGCGTCATATCGTCGAGCTGGCCACTGCGCAAACCACGGCCTGGCGCGAGCATGGAAATGGCTTCCAAAACATTGGTTTTGCCAATGCCATTTTCGCCGGTCAAAATGACTGTGCCCGATTGGCAGTGAATATCGAGTGTGTGGTGCGAACGAAATTGCGTCAGACGCAAGCGAGTTAAATGCGGCGCCTTGATTGCGCTGCTTGGCTTTAGGCCCGCACGCGCTTGCTCCATCGGCACCGCTTCACTCATTACACACGCATCGGCATCAGCACATAAAGCGCATTGGTGTCTTCGCCATCGCGCACAATGGTTGGCGAGCCACTATCTGCCAGTTCAAAGGTTGCCGACTCGCCGTCCAATTGACCGGTGATGTCCATCAAATAGCGGGCGTTGAAACCAATATCCATCGCCTCTGACTGATAGCTCACGCTCAACTCATCAGAAGCGCTGCCGCTATCCGGGTTTGACACCGACAGGCTCAAACGACCGCCTTCGAGAGACAGTTTAACGGCGCGCGATTTTTCGCTGGAAATTGCCGAGACGCGATCAACGCTTTGCGCGAAACTTTTGGCGTCGACAGCCAGAACTTTGTCATTATTCAGCGGAATGACGCGGGTGTAATCGGGGAATTTGCCGTCGATTAATTTCGATGTCAGCACAATGTTTGAAAACGCAAAATTGATTTTGGTCTCGGAAACCTGCAGGGACACCTCGCCAGCTTCTTCTTCCAAAAGTTTCTGCACTTCATTGACCGTTTTGCGCGGCACAATAATTGCCGGCATATCAGCAGCGCCAACTGGCTGAGCCATTTGCACGCGTGCCAGACGGTGACCGTCTGTGGCAACGGCGCGCAACAGCGCTTGGCCGTCGTCTTCCAGCGCGTGCAAATAAATACCGTTCAAATAATAGCGGGTTTCCTCTTGCGAAATCGCAAAGCGGGTTTTCTCAATCAGCCGACGCAAATCGCCACCCAGCAGGGCAAAGGCGACAGGCATTTCATCTTGCGCCATGGCCGGAAAATCTTCGCGCGGCAACGTTTGCAGGGCGAAAGACGATTTGCCGGAAATCAAAAGCAAGCGGCCACCAGTCTCATCAGTCGATAACTCGACCTGCGCGCCATCTGGCAATTTGCGGACGATATCGTAAAGCATGTGGGCTGGCGCCGTAATCGCACCGGCTTGCGCAACATCAGCTTCGACGCGCTCGCGCATTTCAATTTCTAAATCGGTTGCCGTCAGGCCGAGAGACCCATTGTCTGCCTCAAGCAGCACATTGGACAAAATCGGGATTGTATTGCGACGCTCCACGACACTTTGGACATGATTGAGAGCTTTCAGCAAAGCACTGCGTTCAATTGTTGTTTTCATGCGACCCTCACTCGGCTGGACAAGCGGTTCTAGTGAACCACTCTAGGATAATAAATTTCGTTTATTTGGCGCACCGCCAATGGCCGCAAGGGGCCGCGAATCACCGCGTCAAAATTCAACGAATCTCTGAGTAAACTATAGCAGAATTGCCTCGTAACGGGACTTTTTTTTGCTGAAACCTACGCCTTGCTTGGCCTAGTTTTCAAGCATCCGACGCAACAAATCAACATCTTCATCAAGCGCCGCATCTTCTTCACGCAATTGCTCGATTTTGCGCACCGCATGGATCACAGTTGTGTGGTCACGGCCACCAAATTTCCGGCCAATTTCAGGCAAAGAACGTGTCGTCAATTGCTTTGATAAATACATCGCAATTTGCCGTGGGCGCGCTACTGAGCGGGCCCGACGGGCTGACAGCATATCGCCCATTCGGACGTTGAAATATTCCGCCACACGACGTTGAATCTCGTCAATGGTGACGCGGCGCTCGGATGCCCGCAACAAATCGCGTAGCACGTCTTGCGCCATTTCCAAGGAAATCGGCCGACCGACGAAAGATGCATAAGCAACAACCCGATTAAGCGCGCCTTCAAGTTCACGAATATTGCTGACAATACGCTGAGCCAAAAACTCCAAAACCGGTTGCGGAATGGAAGCGTTCTCTGCGCGGGCTGACAGCGTGTCGGCTTTCGACTGCAAAATGCCCAAGCGCAATTCATAATCGGTTGGATGAATATCGGCCACCAGACCCCAGCCAAGGCGCGAGCGAATGCGCTCTTCAATGCCCTCAAGGTCGCTCGGCGACCGGTCGGCTGACACAATCACCTGACGATTATGGTCAATTAATGCATTGAAAGTATGGAAGAATTCCTCTTGCGTGGAGTCCTTGCCAGCGATGAATTGAATGTCGTCGATCATCAGCACGTCAACTTCACGGAATTGTTGTTTGAAGGCCATTGTGTCTTTGAAACGCAGCGCCCGAATGAACTGATACATGAATTTTTCAGCTGATAAATAAAGCACCGTGCGTGACGGGTCTTGGCGGCGAATTTCCCAGGCAATCGCGTGCATCAAATGGGTTTTACCAAGGCCAACGCCACCATATAGAAACAGCGGGTTAAAGGCCACTGAGTCAGAGCGGGTCAAGCGTTGTGCCGCCGCATGGGCCAGTTCATTAGACTTGCCAACGACAAAATTATCAAAGGTGAAGCGCGGATCAAGCGGTGCGCCGACCTCATCGCGTAAAGGCTGTGCCTCGGCAACTGGCGCGACTGGTGTCCGCGCCGCTGTGACCGCTAAGCTTGGTGGCATCATGCGGCTTGGCATGGCCTTTTGTTCGCGCGGCGCTGGTTTTTCTTGCGATGGCGCCCATTCGGTTTTCATCTCAATATCAATCCGCTTCACGCTCTCGTCTTCCGCCTGCCAATGCTGGCGAATGCGCGCCAAATAATGCGCTTCAATCCAACTGCGGACGAAACCGGTTGGCACACGCAAGGTCACGCGGCCGCGTTGGGCGCCTGAGACCTCAAGTAATTTGAACCAGCTATTGAATGTCGCTTCGCCGAGCTCAGCACGCAAACGCGAGCGAACGCGGTTCCATTGTTCGTGTAGTTCTGATGATGCGGCGTTGCTTTCAAGAGTTTGAGTTGAGGCGGTCAGCTGCGCTGAAGAGGAATCTGCCCCTTTTTTGTCTTCCCCCGGAAGAACCTTACCATCGCGCTCGCTCATGCCTGTCATCCCTACTCTACTTTACGCGGCGCACCGGTGCGCACATGCGCATGGCGGCCTCAGCCATTTATTTTTTTAAGATCCCGCTGTTCAAACCCCAACCGAGAACCGGTCTTGGATAAACTTGCTCACTTATTTTCTCCGAGCACCCCCAATTCCAAAACAAATGTGGTTTTGGAACAAGCCCAGTAAGCGATCTGATCTCCTCCGAAGTCTAGTCGATTGTTTTACAATGCATTTTTTTTGAAAGCAATTTTTGCCGCAAAAAACGTGCTGATAAACCGACTCCTTGACTAAAATTGACGATACAAACTAGCTGCCGATGGCGCAACGGGAAGGAAACAAGAACAGCAAAAAAAATTCACAAAGTTGTCATATTTTTTGTGGCGCCCATTTTGATCTTCGATATTCGGGCAAATAAAAAGGGCGCCCGCGAACGGACGCCCTATTTTTTACTTTGTGACAGAGGATTAACCGACCGTCGAAACGCGCTTTGCGAGACGCGACACTTTGCGCGATGCAGCGCGCTTGTGGACCAAACCTTTTTGACCCGCTTTGGCAATCAATGGCTGTGCCAAACGCAGGGCTTCTTGGGCTGCGTCTTTATCGCCACTGGCAATTGCTTCTTCAACCGAACGAATAGAAGAGCGCATACGTGAGCGCTTATCGCGATTGAGCGCCGTGCGACGGGCAATTTTACGAACCATTTTTTTGGCGGAACTTGTGTTAGCCATAATATCTTTCCTGTTTCTTTAGAAACTCATCTGTTTGGCCCGCGATTTATGCAAAGCCTATAATCTGGGCGTTATAAGGTGCCGGATGGCACAGGTCAACCGCCTATTTATTGGTAAATTTCGGCGCCCGTTTTTCAATAAAGGCCTGCATGCCTTCGGTCTGGTCGTCAAAGGCAAACAGCGAGTGGAAAACCTTGCGCTCAAAATGCACGCCCTCGCGCAATGTCGTCTCATAAGCGACATTCACACAGTCTTTGGCAATCAAAACAGAGGGGCGTGATTTCTCGGCAATCTTCTCAGCCACGCTTATCGCCTCGGTCAATAAATCATCAGCTGGCACAATGCGGCTGACCAGCCCCGTGCGCTCGGCTTCTTCGGCATCCATCATGCGACCGGTGAGGCACATTTCCATGGCTTTGGATTTACCAACAAAACGGGTCAAGCGTTGCGTGCCGCCAGCGCCAGGAATAACCCCAAGGTTGATTTCCGGCTGGCCGAATTTGGCCGTATCAGCGGCAATAATGAAATCGCACATCATCGCCAACTCGCAGCCACCGCCCAGCGCATAGCCAGCCACCGCAGCAATAATCGGTTTGCGGGCTCGCGCGGCGGCTTCCCAATTGGCTGAAATAAAATCCGCGTTCAGCGCATCGGCATAGGTCTTGCCGGACATTTCTTTAATATCAGCACCAGCGGCGAACGCTTTGGCAGAGCCGGTCAACACCATGCAGCCGACCTCATCATCGGCTTCAAAACCTTGAATGGCGTGCGTGACCTCATCCATCAGCGCGCCACAAAGGGCGTTTAAGGCTTGCGGGCGGTGCAGGGTAATAAGGCCAACCGCGCCGCGTTTCTCAGAAAGAATATTTTCATATTTCATCAGTGTGTCCCCAATTTAAAACCAGTTAAACAAAACAAAGCAGAGCCGCGCTAGGGCGTCGGGGTGAGGTTAAAAACCACCGTCTCTGCGGTAAACGATATTTGCAACATTTCGCTTTCGCGCTGGAAAGTCAAGTGATCGTCAGCCTTTGAGGTGACCTCTTGCCAACCCAAATTTGGTAAATTCGAGCGATAGAATTGTTTCACCGCCGCTGGCTTGGAAAACCAGCTGTTATAGGTGGCGCTCATTTGGATGATGCGCCCCTGCGGCTTATCGAAAACCAACACTTCATCGACGTTTTCATTCAATTGCGCGGCCAAGGGAATATCTGGCGCGGCCGACAAATAATTGTCTTCAGCCATAGCTGGTGGTGGTGCCAAAAGCGCAGTCGCAAAAGCCAACATCAGGGCAAAAGCAAAGCGGGAGAGGACAGTCATTTGGTTCATTTCAATCATCTTTGGTAGATCATCTTTGACAAGCGGAACAGAAAAAGCTCGATCGCCCCGACTGCACAATGCGCTTCACGCTAGCATGGCAGCCAGCCGCCGAACAAGCTTCATTCTCCCGATCATAGACCCGAAACTGGTGCTGGAAATACCCCAGCTCGCCATCGCTGGCCGCAAAATCGCGCAAGGTAGAGCCGCCAGCGTCAATCGCCGCCTGCAAAACCTGACGCACCGCCGGTACCAGACGCTCAAACCGCGCCATGCCGATGTTGCAGGCCAAGCGCTTGGGGCTGATGCCCGACATGAATAAAGCCTCGCAAACGTATATATTGCCAAGTCCCGACACCACGCGCTGATCAAGCAGAACATTTTTAATCGGGCTTTTGCGCTGGTGACAGGCCGCCACCATATGCGCCGCATGAAAGTCATTGCTCAAGGGCTCGGGCCCGAGATGCGCCAAAAACGGCGACTTGTCAGGCCCACCGTCGACCAAATCCATAAACCCAAAACGCCGCGGGTCGGCATAGGTCAGCACACTGCCATTGTCGAGGGTAAGGCGCACATGCACGTGTTTCTCCGCCGTCTGCTGAGATACATCATGGGCATATTGGCCCGGCTCCAGTGCCATCCCGTCGTTTTGATACAGCCGATAGCGACCGGTCATGCCCAAATGGCTGAGCCAATAAAAATCGGTGTTATTGGGTTTTTGCAAACTGGCCAATAGATATTTCGCGCGGCGGTTGAAACCCGTAATGCGCGCACCTTGCAACCGATCGGCAAAGTCCGGCGGAAACGGGAACCTTAAGTCTTTGCGGTTTAACTGGACTCGGGTGATTTCGCGCCCCTGGAGATGAGGGGCTAATCCGCGACGCACTGTTTCAACTTCTGGTAACTCTGGCATGGCGCATCATACCGCAATGGCGGCAAAATGACAGCCTCGACATAGAGCCCCAACGGGCCAGCCCGACAGGCAGATTCACCATCAGCAAAGACTTAAGCCAAGACTGGCAATAGTGGGCGCTTTCGGCTATCGTCGCCTCGTAATTTGGGAAGAGGCTATGGAACCGTCACAGAACACCACCAGCTTTGGCTTTCAAACCGTCAATGAAGAAGACAAGCAAGGGCTTGTGCGCGGCGTGTTCGACGCTGTCGCCGATAAGTATGACATCATGAATGACCTGATGTCGGCTGGTTTGCATCGCCTGTGGAAACAGCGGCTGGTCGATAGCCTGCATATCCGCCCGCATGCGGATGGGGTTTTGCGGCTGATTGATATGGCTGGCGGCACCGGTGATATTGCCTTTCGGGCCTGTCAGCGGGCCGATAAGCTCAGCTCACAAATCAGCGTGCAAGTGGTTGATGCCAATGAGCAAATGGTTGGCGTCGGCGCCAAACGCGGACGCGACAATGGTTTTGGCCAGGTTGATTTTATCACCGGTACGGCCGAGGCTCTGCCAGTGGCTGACCAGAGCGCCGACTATGTGACCATCGCCTTTGGCATTCGCAATGTAACCCATCGCGACCGTGCCTTGGCGGAGGCCTATCGGGTTTTGAAACCGGGCGGGCGTTTTGTCTGTCTGGAATTTTCACACATGCCGCTGAAGTTGGCGCAGAAATTCTATGACGCCTATTCCTTCAACGTCATTCCGCCAATGGGCAAAGCGATTACCGGCGATGCGTCGGCCTATCAATATCTCATCGAGTCCATTCGACAGTTTCCCAAAGCTGAAGCATTTATGGAAGAAGTGGCGGCGGCAGGTTTCGCGCGTTGCCAATTCCAGCGCCTGAATGGTGGCATTGCGGCGCTGCATTCGGGCTGGCGGATTTAGGCAATGTTTGTGTTCCGACTGATTAAATTATTGCGCATGATGCGGCTTTTGCTGGCGCAAGAGGCGCTTTTGCCGGACGGTTTCCACCGCCAAGCGCCGCTATCTGTGAGAATTTTCCGCCGTCTGTTCACCTTTGGCGCGCGCCGCTTCAAAGACCAAGAGGGTAAGCATGAATTGGCTGATTTTATTCGTCGCCTAGGGCCTAGCTATATCAAATTAGGGCAGTTTTTGGCGACGCGACCGGATGTGATTGGCGACGCCATGGCTGCCGACCTTGGACATTTGCAAGACCGATTGCCGCCTTTTGCCGCTGAGCTGGTGGACAAGATTTTAGTCGATGAGTTGGGTGATTATAGCCAGCATATGAGCAAGCCGGGGCCGGCGCTGGCGGCCGCCTCCATCGCCCAAGTGCACCAAGCACATCGGCCAGATAAGGCCGATGAAAAACTGGCGGTTAAAATATTGCGGCCAAATATTGAAATCACTTTGGCCCGCGAGCTGGCAGTGTTTTTGGCGCTGGCCAAATGCGTCGAATGGCTGATGCCAAGCGTGCGCCGCCTGCGGCCAGTGGCAGCACTGGAATTGCTGTCGCGCTCGATTCAGGGTGAAACCGATTTGCGCATGGAAGCCGCCGCGCTGTCTGAAATGGCAGCCAATACGCAAAATGATAAACACTTCACCGTGCCCGCCGTGGTCTGGGAAGCCAGCACCCGCCGCGTACTTACCATGCAATGGATTGATGGCACCAGCGCCGCCGACATTGCCGGCCTGCGCGCCGCCGGACATGATTTACCGGCTTTGGGCACGCGGCTTATTCAGAGCTTTTTAACGCTGGCCCTGCGTGACGGGTTTTTCCATGCCGATATGCATCAGGGCAATCTTCTGATTAAAGCCGATGGCACAATCGTCGGTATTGATCTGGGCATTACTGGTCGGCTTGATAGCGCGTCGCGGCGTTTTCTGGCAGAAATTTTACACGGTTTCATCACCCGCGATTATTACAAAGTGGCGGCCGTGCATCTTGAAGCCGGTTATGTGCCAGCGCATCACAATGTTGACGAGTTCGCCCAAGCCCTGCGCTCAATTGGCGAACCCATTCGCGATCAAGACGCCGATAATATTTCCATGGCCCGCCTGCTGACGCAATTATTCGAGGTCACGGAACAGTTTCAAATGGAAACCCAAACGCAGTTAATCCTGCTGCAAAAAACCATGGTCACGGTCGAGGGGGTGGCGCGCGGCCTTGACCCGAAATTGAATATTTGGAACGCGGCTGAGCCGATTGTCAGCGATTGGTTGAAAAACCAACTCGGGCCGCAAGCGATTTTGCGCGATATAAATGACAATGCCGGACGGACGCTGCGCGCCTTGCGCCGCTTGCCCGATACATTGGCACAAGCCGAACGTGGCGCCGCCGCCTTGCAAGCCATGGCGGAGCAAGGTGCCAGCCGAGGCCAGCGAGCAAAAACCGGCCGCCTCACCAAAATCGTCAGCTGGTCAGCCTTGGCACTGGCCGCCGCCGCGACGGTCTTAAGTCTAGTATAAAACTGTAAATTATTTTTTTTACATAGCTTTGTGGTAAATAGGGCAAAAGCCGGTTATAGTGCTGGAAACCAGGTGAGATGATGGATCAAAAACGCGTTCTTCTTATAATTGGGGGCGGCATTGCGGCCTATAAAGCGCCCGAGTTGGTGCGCCAACTGAAGGCGCAGGGCTTGGCAACGCGCTGTTTGTTGACGGCCGCAGCCGAGCAATTTGTGTCGCCGCTGTCGCTGGCCAGCGTATCGGGCGACAAGGTTTACGAAAATCTGTTTGACCTGACCGATGAAGCGGAAATGGGGCATATCCAATTATCGCGCGATGCCGATATTATTCTGGTGGCGCCCGCGACTGCCGATTTGATTGCCAAAATGGCGCAAGGCTTGGCCAATGATTTGGCCAGCACGGCGCTTTTGGCGACCGATAAGCCGGTGATGATTGCCCCAGCGATGAATGTGCGCATGTGGGAACACGCCGCCACGCAAAGAAATCTGGCGCAATTGACCGACGACGGCATTGGCATCATCGGCCCCGATGAAGGCGATATGGCGTGCGGCGAATTTGGTTTGGGGCGGATGAGCGAACCGGCCGAGATTGCCCAAGCGGTTCATGCCATGGTGGCGCAAACCCCAGCCCGTGACACGCCATTAACGACGGCTAAACCTCTGGCCGGTCGCAAAATATTGGTCACCGCCGGGCCGACATATGAGCCGATTGATCCGGTGCGTTACATCGCCAATCGCTCATCCGGCAAACAGGGCTATGCGCTGGCCGAGGCGTTGGCGCATTTAGGCGCGGATGTGCATTTGGTCAGTGGGCCAACGGCGCTCAATGACCCGAAAAATGTCACCATTAAGCGGGTTGAAACGGCGCGGCAAATGCTCGACGCCTGCACAGCTTGCCTGCCGGTCGACGCAGCAATTATGGCCGCCGCCGTTGCCGATTGGCGTCCAGCCGAAGCACAAGAAGCAAAAATTAAGAAAACCAAATCGGGCTTGGATGACCTGAAACTGGTCGAAAACCCCGATATTTTAGCGACATTGTCGGCCGAAGACAGACAACGCCCGCAATTGGTCGTCGGCTTTGCGGCGGAGACCAATGATATTGCGACTTATGCGCGTGAAAAACTGGCGCGCAAAAAATGTGACTGGATTGTCGCCAATGACGTTAGTCAAAACAGCGGCATTGCCGGTGGGGTGATGGGCGGCGACGATAATCAGGTTCACATTTTGACGGCCACCCAAACCCTGCAATGGGAGGCGATGTCAAAAATCGCCGTGGCGGCAAAACTGGCCGCCCATATTGCTGATTATTTCGCAGCCACTAAGGAGCACAAGGGATGACTGGCCCATTGATTGAAATCAAAAGATTGCCGCATGGTGAAGGTCTGCAATTGCCGGCTTATGAAACCGCCGAAGCGGCCGGTATGGATTTGCGCGCCGCGCTGGCGGCCGACGAAACCGTAACCCTCAAGCCGGGCCAACGGGTGTTGGTGCCAACCGGACTGAGCATGGCCATGCCAGCCGGTTATGAGGCGCAAATTCGCCCGCGTTCGGGACTGGCGGCGAAAAATGGTATTACCGTCTTGAACACGCCGGGGACCATTGACAGTGATTATCGTGGCGAGCTGAAAATCATTCTTATCAATCTCGGTGACGAGGATTTCGACATCACCCGCGACATGCGGATTGCGCAAATGATTATCGCCCCCGTGGTGCAGGCGCAACTGCAAGAAACCGACACCTTATCCGACACGGTGCGCGGGGCCGGTGGCTTTGGCTCAACCGGCACGGATGCCAAAGGGGCCGCAAAATGATGAATCTGTCGCGCAAAGCCTTATTGGCGCTCGAAGCGGTACTTGATGTTGCCATTCATGCGCGCCCCGATCCGGTGCAAGCGCGGGAAATAACCGCCCGCCAAGGGGTGCCGCAACGTTATTTGGAGCAAGTCATGCAAGCCTTGGTGCGGACCAATATTCTACGCGGCGTGCGCGGCCCGCGTGGCGGCTATCGTCTGGCGCGTGAACGCCGCCGCATCAGCGTGCGCGATATTATTGCTGTCATTAATGATTTGGAAGAACAAGAAAATGAGCCGATATCGCATTCCGATCTTGGCAAGAGCGTTATTCAGCCGTTGTGCGCGCGATTGCACACCGCCATTGAAAAGGAAATCGGCGATTTGACCATTGCGGATTTATGCGATGATGCGCAACGCAGAGGTCAAGATATGTCGCCGGTACAGAACTCAGACTTTACAATATAGGAAGCAAACGATGAAAACTGAAAATCCCGAAGGAACGAAAGCTGGTCGCGGCCGGATTTATAACTCAATCACCGAAACCATTGGCAATACGCCGATTGTGCGCCTCGATCGTATGATGCGTGAACATGGGGCTCAAGCCACTATTCTCGCCAAGCTGGAATTTTTCAATCCCATTGCCAGCGTCAAAGACCGCATTGGTGTGGCGATGATTGAAGCGCTGGAAGCGCAGGGCAAATTGTCAGCCGATAGTGTGATTGTTGAACCGACATCAGGCAATACAGGCATTGCGCTGGCGTTTGCTTGCGCCGCTAAGGGCTATCGTTTGATTTTGTGCATGCCGGAAAGCATGTCGATTGAACGCCGCAAAATGCTTCTGCTGTTGGGCGCCGAACTGGAATTGACCCCTGCTGACAAGGGCATGAAAGGGGCGATTGGGCGCGCCGAAGAAATGCTGGCGCAAAACCCCAATTGGGTAATGCCACAGCAGTTTAACAATCCGGCCAATCCTGAAATCCACCGCCGCACCACAGCGGAAGAAATTTGGAACGACACAGATGGCGAAGTCGATGTGATTGTTTCCGGCGTTGGCACAGGTGGCACGTTCACCGGCATTGGCAGCGTTTTGAAAGCCCGTAAGCCGGGCCTGAAGATGATTGCGGTTGAGCCGGAAGACAGCCCTATTTTGTCTGGTGGCGCTCCCGGCCCGCATAAAATTCAGGGCATTGGCGCGGGCTTTGTGCCGGGCAATATGGAAAAAGATTTGATCGATGAAATCATCACCATTGGCAATGAAACGGCATTTGAAACCGCCCGCCTCTTGGCTCGCACGGAAGGCATTCCCGGCGGCATTAGTTCTGGCGCCGCTGTTGCCGCCGCTTTAGAGCTGGCCAGTCGGGCTGATATGCAAGGCAAGAATATTGTGATTATTCTGCCGAGCTTCGCCGAACGCTATTTGTCGACGGCACTGTTCGAAGGCCTATAGTCGCCAAATGGGTCTCGATGATCGGCAAATCGAACGCTATCAACGCCATCTTTTATTGAAAGAAATTGGCGGCCCCGGGCAGCAAAAACTGTCAGATGCCAAAGTCTTATTGATTGGTGTCGGTGGGCTTGGCCATCCGGTGGCGCAATATTTAGTGGCTGCCGGCATTGGCACTTTGGGGCTGGTTGATGATGATGTGGTCAGCCTGTCCAATTTGCAGCGCCAGACACTTTTCAGCGAAACCGATATTGGCCATAGCAAAGTGGCGGTCGCGACAAAGGCGCTGAACCGGCTCAATCCACATGTCAATATTGTGGCGCATGAGCGGCGGGTGGATGCCGATAATATTGCCGGACTCATCGCCGATTACAATGTAGTGGTCGACGGCAGTGACAATTTCGCCACCCGCTTTATCATCAATGACGCGTGCTATGAGCACCGCAAAATTCTTATTTCCGGCGCCGTTGGGCGTTTCGACGGGCAGGTGAGTTGCTTCAAGGCGTGGCTGAGCGACGCCGAGGGCACGCCCTTGCCATGCTATCGCTCTTTGGTGCCAGAGGCGCCGGAGACACAAGAAGACTGCGCCACCACTGGCATTATCGGCGCCCTGACCGGCGTCATCGGCAGTTTGATGGCGGTAGAGGTGATTAAGGAAATCACCGGTGCCGGCGATAGTATGGCCGGTCGTTTGCTGATTTATGATGGCTTGAGCGGCGCCATGCGCACCGTCAAACTAAACTGGGATCCCAAAAATCCGAACAATGGCAAGCAGGATTAGAAATCGGCGGCGCTTGGCAAGACCCGATCGGGCGGGCGGTGACCGTCGGCCCACGAACGAATATTAATAATCACTTTCTCGCCCATGCCTTGTCGCCCTTCCATGGTCGCTGAAGACATATGCGGCAGTAAAATCACATTATCAAAAGCGCGCAATCGCGGGTTAATCGCCGGTTCGCGCTCAAAGACATCAAGCGCCGCGCCGCCAATCTCTCCGGCGGCTAGGCGGTCAGCCAAGGCATTTTCGTCAATGACCTCACCGCGACTGGTGTTGACCACCATGGCGTGCGGCTGCAAAAGGGCGAGACGGCGGGCCGAAAGCAAATGATAAGTAGCCGGCGTATGGGGACAATTGACCGAGATAATATCAACCTCGCGCAACATCCGATCGAGCGTGTCGATATAGGTCGCATTGCATTGGCTCTCAATGTCACAATGCAGCTGATTGCGATTGTGATAGAAAATTTTCAGACCGAAAGCGGTGGCGCGACGGGCAATGGCCTGACCAATACGGCCCATGCCGATAATGCCGAGTTTCTTGCCGGCCAAACGGCGCCCCAGCATCCAGTTTGGTGACCAACCCGTGAAGGCGCCCTCTTGGTGCATAATCCGGTCACCCTCAACCAGACGGCGCGGCAAGGCCAATATCAACGCCATCGCCATATCTGCCGTGTCATCGGTTAACACGCTAGGCGTGTTGCTGACGATAATGCCGCGCTCGTGAGCGGCATCAATATCAATATTATCTGTGCCATTGCCAAAATTGGCGATGAGCTTTAAGCGCGGGCCGGCATTCTCAATCAGCGCGCGGTCAATGCGGTCGGTGACAGTCGGCACCAAAACATCGTGATCGGCCATCAGCGCCGCCAAACCTGCACGGTCGAGGGCCTTATCGTCGTGGTTATAAGTCACGTCGAAAAGCTCCGACATGCGGCTTTCAATCTCTCGCGGCAAACGGCGCGTAACGCCAACGCGTGTATGTGAGTGAGGCATGGTTCATCCTAAGAAATACAACTCAGATTACCAGATTACAACGATGGCGCAAAGCGTCTGCTTGCTGTGTGGGGCGCAAATTTGTATCACTGAGGCATGGTTGTTTTATTGATTCGACGCCTCGCTGAAAAATCGCTTTTGCGGTCGATGCTGAGCTTGGGTTTGTGCCTGATGCTGGCGACCATTGCCCTATCGAGCGGGGCCTTGGCGGAACAGCGCACACGCGGCAAAAGCGGCTTGTTTTTGCCGCGGTTTGTGGCGACCAGCGAAGCCAAGGCTAATGTGCGTCGCGGGCCGGGCGCCGAATATCCTCTGCTGTGGCAGTATCAAGGGCTCGGCATTCCGCTGGAGATTGTCGCCGAATATGGCAATTGGCGGCAAATCCGCGACCATGAAGGCGACGAGGGGTGGATGCATATGCGCCTGTTGCGCAGCACCCATCGGGTGATTGTGCAAAGCGGGCCGCATGCCATTGCCCTGAAAGCGCGCCCAGACACAGGTGCCAGCACCCGCGCCTATATTGGCGATGGCGCTTTGGGCAAAGTCACGCAATGCAGCCAAGGCTGGTGCGAGATTGCCATAGGCGACTATGACGGATGGCTACCCAGAAACAAATTATGGGGCCTGCACGCCTCTGACTTCACAGAAGACTAGAGAAGCTGAGAGGCGCCGAAAATTAAGCGTCGAAATCAGCCGCCAGTGAGGCTTTGGTCTCGGCACTTAGGGCACTCATATGCGGATAGTTTTCATGGCCAATGCCCAAAATCACCCGTGTATCGTCGGCGCCAAATTTGGCAATCAGCGCATCTGGGAAACGGAAATGCAGGAAGTGAACCGATGAGGTTTTGCCATCCGCCGCCGTGCGCTCGACTTCTTGCTCAGGCTCGGCAAACACTTTCTCGCCATCAACTTCAATATAGGCGGTCAGCTCAACGTCTGTGAGACTGCGCAGCACTTTGCCGCGACGCACTTCATCATTGATTTCGAACATCAACGTGGCGGTCAATTCATTGCCTTGCGGGATCATCGGATTATAGGCCTCAAGCTCATCAATCAATTGCTCGTCGCCGCCCTTTTCAATGTACAGCATTTCTTGAATTTGCTGTTTCATGGTGGCGTAATTCTCAAAATAGAAGGTGGCATCTGGGCCGATTTCGATGCGCCGCGGTTTTTTGACCTGCACAATGTCGCGACGCAATTGATCGCGCACCGGCAGATATTCTTCGAGTGTCAAAATGTCGTTTTTGGTGAGGGTTTTGGGAGTTGTCATGTTGTGTCCTTACTAAACCAGCTGATAAGCGCTGGCAAAAACTTCAATAGGATGTTTGGCTTCTGGTGGCGTGTTTTCATTTATATCTTCGACCAGTTGCACCAAATGTTTGGCCGCCAGAGGGCAATCTGAACAGACCGTGTCAGGCTCTGCCTTAGCGACATTACGGGCCGCCGGCTTGCCAATTTTCACCGCCAAAGGACGGGTTTCTTTCATCACGCCAAATGTGCCGCCATGGCCCGAGCAACGCTCAATAATGCTGACTTCCGCTTGCGGAATGAAGCGCAGCATTTCAGCCGATTTTGGCCCAACATTTTGCGCCCGTGCGTGACAGGCCAAATGCATGGCAATTTTCTCTGTGCCGCCATTTAGAGGCATCAGGCCATCAGCCAAGCCTTCTTTATTGGCAATGGAGACGACATATTCCGAAATGTCTTTGGTCGCCGCGCTCAGAGCTTTGACGTCTTCATTGTCCGGCACAATCAATGGCCATTCAAATTTGAACATCAAACCGCAACTGGCGGTCAGGGTGATGATATCTTTTCCGGCATCCACCAGCGGACGCAGGGCAGCGGCGATTTTGACCGCTTGTTCGGCGACTTTCGCCAGATTGCCTTGCTCAAGATATGGCATGCCGCAACAGCCGGGATATTCAGTGGTCACATTGACCCCCAAATGGGCCAACACTTTGGCGGCCGCTTCACCGACTTGTGGGTTGTTGTAATTGACCGAACATGTGGCGAATAAGACGGCCTCGCGGCCTTTGGCTGGGCCGTTTGGGTTGGCGTCATACGCCCCTTGCGCAACCGCTTCTGCGGCTCTTTTCAAGAATGTTTTGCCGGCGAATTTTGGTAGCTCGGCTTGTTTGTCAATACCGGTGACGGCTTGCATGACCGGGCGGGTCAGCGCATTGCCTTTTTTCGATCCCCAATTGGCCAAAGGTGCAACCGGCGCCAACATGGTGCCATTGCGATCCATTTGTGCCAGTTGATTTTGCACGAAAGGCACTTTGCCGGTTTCTTTTAATTCGACGGCGCGGTAGCGCAGCATCAAATGCGGGAAATCGAGGTTGAACTCATGCGGCGGCACATATGGGCATTTGGTCATGAAGCACATATCACACATGGTGCAGGCATCAATGACTGGTGGAAAATCTTTGCTGTCGACACTATCCAATTCGCCGCTTTCGCTGTCATCAATCAAGTCGAAAAGGCGCGGGAAACTATCGCATAGGTTAAAGCACCGGCGGCAGCCGTGACAAATGTCAAATTGGCGACGCAGCTCATCATCGAGCGCGGCGCGGTCATAAAATTCTTCGCTATGCCAATCAATTGGATGGCGTGTTGGTGCGTCGAGGCTGCCTTCTTTCATCGGTCTATCCTATTCGGTAAAAAGTCAAAGAAAATCCCGACCTCCAAACGAAGGCCGGGACTTAGCTTTATTAGTCCATTGAATCCAAAGCTTTTTGGAAGCGACCAGCGTGTGACTTTTCAGCCTTCGCAAGGGTCTCAAACCAATCAGCAATTTCATCAAAGCCTTCTTCGCGAGCGGTGCGCGCCATACCTGGATACATATCGGTATATTCGTGCGTTTCGCCAGCAATCGCGGCTTTCAGATTGTTTTCAGTTGAACCGATTGGCTCACCTGTTGCTGGATCACCAACTTCTTCCATGAATTCCAAATGACCATGGGCGTGACCTGTTTCGCCTTCCGCAGTTGAGCGGAAAACAGTGGCAACATCATTGTAGCCCTCAATATCGGCTTTTTGCGCGAAATAGAGGTAACGACGGTTTGCTTGGCTTTCGCCAGCAAAAGCAGCCTTGAGATTCTCTAGGGTTTTTGATTGTGCGAGTGACATGAGCGTCTCCCAGTTTAAGAGTTATAGAATAATCGAAAGGCAACATGCCTTCGATTGTGAGATAGGGCAACGACCCTAACTATCAAGGAAGATAGGTAGCGACAGACAGGAAGTCAAGGTGTTTTAGAATTATTCTAAATAAATTATTTGTGGCGCAGGCGGATGATCACATCAACACCCACTGGCTCAAAACCAGTCGGGGTTTGCGGCAAATCACCAATGGCAATATCTTGATTGTCTATATCGATTAACCGGCTCTCATTTTCGACATAAAAATGATGGTGGTCGCTCAAATTCGTGTCGAAATAGCTGCGGCCTTGCTCGACAATCACTTCACGCAGCAGACCCGCCTCGTGAAACTGGTTCAGCGTGTTGTAAATCGTTGCTTGCGACACGGCCAAACCATTGGTTCGCGCCTCGGCGTGCAAAATCTCAGCCGTGACATGGCGATTGCCGCCAGAGAACAGCAAATCAGCCAAAGCCAGACGCTGTTTGGTCGTGCGCAGGCCAGCGGTGCGCAATTTGCCGCTGAGGTCACGCATGGTGCTATCCGAAAGATTTGAGTCACGCATATCGACACACTTAGTGTTAGTTAAAATCATTCCAATAAATAAGTGTCTGACCGCGCCCTGTCAAGCGTCGAATATGCTTGGGCTGGTTTCGGCGGCATGTTAGCTTGTGCGGGACGCGAATAGAGAGGGAGTGGAGTTCATGTCTGGTAAAAATTCTTATGGTTACGACGACCTCATCGCTTGTGCCAATGGTGACATGTTTGGCGTCGGCAATGCCCGTCTGCCAGCCCCCCCCATGCTCATGTTTGATCGCATCACAAAAATCACCGACAATGGTGGTGCCTTCGACAAGGGTGAGATTATTGCTGAACTAGATGTGAAGCCAGATCTATGGTTCTTTGACTGCCATTTCCGCGAAGACCCGGTGATGCCCGGCTGCCTCGGCCTCGACGCCATGTGGCAGTTAATCGGCTTTTACCTTGGCTGGCGCGGCAATCCTGGTAAAGGACGCGCCTTGGGGGCCGGACAAGTTAAATTTACCGGCCAAGTGATGCCTGATGTGAAATTGGTGCGCTATGAAATCGACATTAAACGGATGATGACCGGCCGTCTAACCATGGGCATTGGCCACGCACGTCTGTTTGCTGAAGATCAGTTAATTTATACGGCCGAAGATTTACGCGTCGGCCTATTCAAACCAGAGC
>CALEFA010000062.1 GCA_937876775.1 uncultured Rhodobiaceae bacterium
TGGTGTCGGGGTCGCGCAGGTCATGGTAAAACGGCCCAAGCTGGCTCGACAACAACAGACCCTTATAGAGAATTGTGTAGGACGACAAAGACGGAATATAGAAGAAGTTCTTGGCTTCAGCCATTTGGGCTTTGGCGACATTCAGCTCAATCAAGCGGCGGATAACAAACAGGTCGCGCTCAAAGACACTTTGGTCGGCGTCATTGCCTTGGGCGATGAAGAATTGGCGTATCACCGGCTCGGTGGGCACAATCGAATAGCCCAAATCACTATTGTCGACCGGCACATCACGCCAGCCCAGAAGCACATGACCCTCGGCGGCAATATGACTGGCGACCAGCGCTTCAATTTGTGCCCGACATGCATCATCTGGCGGCAGAAAAATCATGCCAACGCCATATTTACCTTCGGCCGGCAGGTCGAAAGCTAGATCAGCTGAAATTTTGCGGAAAAACCCATCGGGAATTTGCAGCAACATGCCGACGCCGTCACCAGCTTTTGGGTCGGCGCCAACGGCACCACGGTGTTCAAGATTTTCGAGAATGGTCAAACCATCGCGAACGATGTCATGGCTTTTGACATTTTTAATATTGGCAACAAAACCGATGCCGCAAGCGTCATGCTCATTCGCCGGATCATACAGACCTTGGCGTTCGGGCAAGCCGTTGCGCGCGGTTGACGCGGGCGATGACAAATTATTAAGGGGCTGCTTTTTCATGCTGCCTTCTCCACTCGTCGCAAAGCTTGGCTGGCTAGAAAGGCAGCGTCGGCTTTATCATTGTCTTAAAACTCTGGTTTATCGTCAGAGCACTCATTTTATCGCGCCTTGGCTGAACCCCGGTCGCGATGCCAGACGGCACTATAATGGCAAGTGGGGTAAAAATTCAAGTAAATTGGTCAACGTTGTTGACCTAATTTACAGAAAATAATTACCCAAACGCCGGAAAACAGGGGTTTTTCAACCCGATGATAAAATCGCGCCGAGATGTCGCAGTTCAGCTAGGCCGTTTTCGGCGGTCTAGGCTTGCTGACGGCGAAAAAATAGCGCAATCGACTTCAAAGCGGCGCGCGATTCTGGCACGAGCTTATAAGCGATTTGGTGAACATGTGGCATGTCTTGCCAAATTTCCAAATCGGCTGACAGGCCAGCAGCCTTGGCATTGTCGACCAGACGCGTGCTGTCATTGAACAATACTTCCTCCGTGCCAACCTGCACAAACATCGGCGGCAAGCCAGATAAATCAGCGTAAAGAGGCGAAACAAGCGGGTGATCGGCGGGCGTGTCGCCGCGATAAAAGTCAATCGCCTCGCCAATGCGCGACACATCAATTATCGGGTCGCGGTCGGCGCGTTCGGTGTGCGAGTCGCCGGTAACCATCAGGTCAACCCATGGCGACAACAAGGCCACGGCTTTAGGTTGTGGCTTGTTTTTCTCTTTCAAGGTGAGCATTAAGGCCATGCTCAAACCGCCGCCGGCGCTATCACCGGCGAGAAGAATATTTTCTCGCGCGAAACCTTTATCGAGCAAAAAATCATAGGCCGCTTCGGCATCTTCCACCGCCGCCGGAAACGGGTTTTCAGGCGCCAAACGATAATCCGGTACCAGTGCCTGAAAGCCGCCGTAGGCACATAATTGGTTGACCATAGAGCGGTGGGTTGCGGGGCTGCCCATGACATAGCCGCCGCCGTGTAAATATAACAAAACCGTCTTTGCCTTTGGGTCGCCGAGCCATTCGGTGTAACAACCATTAATGGTCTCGGTTCGTTTTGGCTGTTTTGCGCGGGTTAGCGCGCTCAATGGGCCGCCACCGTCCATTCTTTCGCGCGCCAAACGCAAGCCTTGCTGGCCATTGGGTAAAAGCCCGCCGCGCAATAATTTACGCAACATAGCGGCATAGAATTTTGATCTCAAACTGGCCATCGGCACCACCTCAGTAAAATAAGTAACTAACTTAAGGCAAAAATAAATCGCTGGCGACAAAAAACCCCGACCAACGGGGAGGACGCTGGTCGGGGCGAGGAGCATTGTCGGAGGGCCGCGCTTTATGCGGCTTTGAGGTTTTGTCCAATGGCGATTTTGCGTGGTTTCTCGGCTTCGGGAATTTCACGCACCAGATCGACTAACAGCAATCCGTTCACCATATCGGCTCCTTTGACTTTAACGTCGTCAGCGAGGTGAAACTGTCGCTCAAAATCGCGACTGGTAAAACCACGATACAAAATTTCAGCCTTTTCATCGCTGCTTTCGGCTTTGCGAACAC
>CALEFA010000063.1 GCA_937876775.1 uncultured Rhodobiaceae bacterium
CGCAAGTCTTTCTGCATGATATTGACGTGGTTGGCGCGGCTCAGGGCCAGCTTGACAGCCAGCTTGATAGTCAGTCTGAGGGCCACGCCGTGCGAGCGCTAAAATCTGCGCATATTGACCGTGCTGTCATTGATTTATCATGGCGCGGCATGGCTGACTTCAAAATTTCCATTGGCCGCTTAACCATACAAGACGCTAAAATTCATCTCGAAATTGATAATCATTCGGCTGGTTTCATTGGCCGTTTTGTCGATGCCGAACTGCCGCCGATTGATATTGTGCGCGGCCACTTAACATTAGCTGGTTTGAGCAGCGTCAATCCGCCGCGGCATTGGGAGCTCAAGCGTTTTGATGCGCAATTGGGGCGTGAGGCACTCGGAATTGGGCGGCGTTTCAGCTTGCAGCATCGCCCGCTTGACGGCCCGACGACGCGTCTGAGCGTGGTCCTGGGTAGCAGCCAGCCGCGCACAACGATTACTATTCGGGCGCAAAGCGACGATGGGGACGGCTTAGAGTTTAACGGTTTTATTCGAGGCGAAGAAAATTGGCAGGCCGTCGGTGAGGTCAATCTGAAATCAAGCGCCAATTTAGCCAATCTATTGGCCAACAGTCTGGGGCTGCAAATTGCGTCATCGGGGCGTAATACTGAACTATCCGGCCTGCTGCGGATGAATAACGTCAATATTGTTTCTGATGATTTACAAGTTCAGGCATTGGGCGCCGCTTTTCGTGCGCGCTTGTCTTTATTCTGGGCCAATGAAAATCAGCAAACCCCGCATATTGAAGCGCGCCTTTCAACTGGGTTCATTGATTTAACGCAGGTCAGCGCGCTGGACACAGATGCACCACAGCAGGATGTTTTAGAATTCCTAGCCATCGGTTCAGATATCCTTGATGGCGCGACCGGTCGCTTGCGTGTTGAAGCCAACCGGTTCGCTTTCGCTGATGAGAATGGTCGCGATTTACTGCTTTCTGTAAGCCACCTAAAAGACCGTTTGCGGTTTGAGCGTATCAGCGCCGATTTGCCTTTTAATAGCTCCCTATTGGGCGCTGGCGATGTGGTTTACGCCGAACAGGGGCCAGCTTTCAATGGGAGTTTTTCGGCCCGCAGTTCAGACACATTGGGCATGTTGATTTGGTTGGGCAAAATTACCAACCAAGATTTTTCATTGTTTATTGAGAACGTCGATGAGTCGCGCGTGCAACGCTTGAGTTTTGTCACCGATGTAGACTGGTCAAACGAGAAATTCGCCCTGTCAGGCCTCGCCGGACGTTTGGGCGATGATCGCATTGACCTTGACTTAACCTTGCCAAATGACGCGGAAATGCCAAGCACAATCAATTTGCGCATGCGTCGGCTTGATCTTGCCGATTGGGGGCTGGCCTCAGCTGGCAATAATGATTTGCGGGCAACTAGCCTGTTGCCCAACCTTGATATCGGCAAGGCGTTTGCGTTATCCGGCATGGATACGAAAAGCTCTAACTTTGATGTGTCCTTGCAGGTCGATCGGCTTTATGCCGATGTCCGCGATATGGGGCCGCTGACATTTCTCGGCTCGGCGAGAGAGGGGGCTCTGTACATCAAAAAAATACTATTGAGCGATTATGAAGGCGCGGAAATTAATATTGAGGGCAAACTAGAGCACGATGGGCAAACCCATGGCGATATTAAATTGTCGCTCGCAACTGACTTTGCTGAACCGCTCTTTGCTCCCGTTATGACCCGACTGTCGCCATTTAATGTCAATGTCGAAGCCCCGCTCAAGCTTCAGGCAACATGGGGCTTGTCTTCGCGGGCGGCGGCGAATTGGCCAAATGTTCGTCTTATGGCTGGCGGCCGCTTGGGCGACGTCGATCTATCTCTGGATGTCACCAGCCCTGACCGTGGCTTGGATTTCAATGTCGCGGGTAGCAAGGTGAAGCTGGCTCTAAGTGGACAGGCCAATGATTTGGCGGCGCGGTTAAATATGCCGCAACAGTTCAGCGATGACGCGCGTGGAACGCTGCGCGTTAACACGGAAGCACAGCCCGGGGTTGTGATGTCACTAAACGGCAATTTGAACTTGCAAGATGATGAATTTGCCCTGACGGCCACCATTCGTCCCGACTCCACCGGCCGCCGTCTTGAGGGATTATTGCAGGCGCGTGGCGCCGATATATTGCCGTTTATTAGCGATTCGCGGCAAGGCACGACGGCGTTGGCGTTTGACGGCAAGACGCAAGTTAGCGTGACCAAGGATGCAATCGGTTTTTCCAGCCTCAATATGGCTTGGGATGATGGCACCATATCGGGGCAGGGGCTCTATTCGGTGGCCGATGGCAAAAAACTTTTACGCGCCAATTTACTGTTGGACGGTTTTGACGGCACCTCATTTCTTCCTCAATTTTCGGCAGAGAACGGCTGGTCACAAGAGCCTATGCAGTGGTTTTTGCTTGGCCAAAGTAATGCCGATTTGGATTTGAGGTTGCGCAATGCCAAATTTGGGCGTGTGCCAATCGAGACCGCAGAAGCACGTTTAAAGGTGCGCGACGGCGTATTGGAGGCACCGGAGATTGAAATCGCGGCATTGGGTGGTGAGGTATCGGGTAGCTTGCAGGCGGAAGGTGGCGATCTGACGCCTTTGTTTAATTTATCGGCGCGGTTTACTGACCTCGACCTTGCGGCGTTTTTCACCGCATTATACGGCCAGCCTTTTGTCGATGCGGAAGCCCGTGGCACATTTGAAGCGCGCGGGCGTGGCCGCTCCGCTATGGAAATGATCGCCAGCCTGTCGGGCGCCGCCAATGTTGAGACCAATGATGGCCAGCTGAGTTTTCTTGCTTTGCCAGCAATGGAGGATTTGACCAATCGGGGGACGCCCGCGCTGGCTCGTGATTTTGAGCGTAGCCTCGGCGTGTTCTCTCTGCGCGATGGGATATTTGAAACCGGCGCCGCAGAAATTGTTTTTGCCCCGCCGCAAGAAGAAGGCAAATTATCAACCCGTCTCGACCTCATGTCACGGCAATTGGATTTTATGTTTGATTTTGCCAGCGAGCGGCGCAGCCAAATGCTGGAATTTTCTTTGCAAGGTGATGTCGCGACCCCAGAACTCTTAATCGAAAAACCGGAACCCTTCCCACCGCAAGAGGTTGGGCAATTGCCGGCGGTTAGCGCGACGAATTAAGCAGCCAATGATGCGCCGCAACACGCAAAGCGCTGGACAGGCTGGCGGGGCGTTGGCTGGCGTCAATGTCGGCAATCAGAACTGGCAGGGAAACAGATTTTTCTTCCGCCATTTGTCGCAATGTTTGCCAAAAGATCGGCTCCAAGGACAAGCTGGTTGCGTGACCAGCGATGACAATTGAGCGTTTCTGGGGTTTTTCCATTATTGGCTATTTCGGCGCAATCATGTCTTCGGGGCGGACAATGGCATCAAACTCTTCTTCCGTTACGAAACCGCCACCGACAGCTTCTTCACGCAAAGTGGTGCCGTTCTTGTGCGCTGTTTTGGCTACCGTCGTGGCGTTGTCATAGCCGATTTTCGGGGCCAAGGCTGTCACCAACATAAGCGAGCGTTCCATTAGGTTGCGGATGTTCGCCTCATTGGCCTCAATGCCGACGACACAATTATCGGTGAAGCTGACCGCAGCATCGCCCAACAGGCGCATGGACTGAATAAGGTTATAAGCCATTACTGGCTTGAACACATTAAGCTCCATGTGCCCTTGCGTGCCAGCAATGGTGATGGTTGTGTGATTGCCCATTACTTGGGCGCAAACCATGGTCATGGCTTCGCATTGTGTTGGGTTGACTTTACCCGGCATAATCGATGAGCCTGGTTCATTTTCTGGCAGGCTCAGTTCGCCCAAACCCGAACGGGGGCCAGAGCCGAGCAAGCGAATATCATTGGCGATTTTATTCAATGAAGCGGCAATCGTGTTCAACATGCCTGACATTTCAACAAAGGCATCATGGGCCGCCAGAGCTTCGAATTTATTCTCAGCGGTAACAAACTCAAGACCGGTGAACGATGCCACTTCGGCGGCAAAGGCTTCAGCAAAACCTGGCTTTGCATTCAGACCGGTGCCAACCGCCGTACCGCCTTGAGCCAGCGCCAAAAGCCGTGGCAGGGAGGTTTTGACGCGTTCAATGGCGTATTTCAACTGTGTCGCATAGCCAGAAAATTCCTGCCCCAACGTCAGCGGTGTGGCGTCTTGTAAATGCGTGCGGCCAATTTTCACCACATCAACCCATTGCTCGGACTTGCTTTGCAGAGCGGCGTGCAAATGCTGTAGCGCTGGAATCAGGCGATTGGCGGCTTCTTCAGCGGCGCCAATATGCATAGCCGTAGGGAATGTATCATTGGATGACTGGCTGCAATTGCAATGGTCATTTGGGTGAACAGGCGTTTTCGACCCCATTTCACCACCCATAAGCTCGATTGCCCGATTTGAAATCACTTCATTGGCGTTCATATTCGATTGCGTGCCGGAACCCGTTTGCCATACGACCAAAGGAAAATGGTCGTTCAATTTACCTTCCGCCACTTCGGTTGCAGCTTGCACAATCGCTGCGCCAATGTCGCTTTGCAAATTATCCAGTTTCATATTGGCCTTGGCAGCGGCCATTTTTACAATGCCCAGCGCCCGCACCAAAGGTAGGGGCATGGTTTCGCCACCAATTTTAAAATTGCCCAGAGAACGCTGCGTTTGCGCGCCCCAATACCGATCGGCCTGCACATCTAAAGGGCCAAAGCTATCGGTTTCAATACGTGTATCAGCCATCGGGCATCTCCGCTCATAGATTAATCTGCAAGGGGAATAGCATAGCTCGACGCTATCGCCAATATAGGCCACTCATTTAGCTGTTACTTGTCGCGGAAGCTGTCGAGGCTAATGACTTCACCGACCGGCTTTTCGTCGGTCTCTTGATCACTGCTGGCTTGGCTGACGAACAGGCTGCTTTCGTCATCGTCAAATGCGGTGTCATCCAAATCTTCGTCGGCGTCAAAGTCTTCATCTTCAAACATCAGGCCAAAAGCCACCGAGGGGTCGTAAAATTTACTAATCGCATCAAATGGCACAACCAGTGTTTCTGGCTGTTGGTTGAAGCTAAGACGCACAGAAAAATGATCTTCTTCGACCGTTAAATCTTCAAACTGATTTTGTAAAACAATGGTGATTTCAAGGGGGTGGGCGGCGCGTAATTTGTCAGACATCACCACGCCGTCATCTTGTGTGCGATAGGTAATGTAAAAATGATGCTGGCCAATCAAGCCCTTTTCAGCCGCTTCTGCAATGACGTCGCGCACCACGCTCAATAACGCTTTTTGTGCTCGACTTGCATAATCTATTTTATCTTCAGACATTATTGAATTCTTCCTTGGCCATCAAAAAAGTGGAAGGCTTCTGTTGCCAGGTGCCTTCCGAACCCCGCCATGCTCCTGCGACGGAGATGGACTTTAAGTGAAGTTTAGGCGCTGCTATGCAGCGACTGCTACTTCCGCGTAGTTGTCATTTGCAACTATCATAATGGCCCGATAACGATGGTACCATGCCGAGCGACGGATACATCCTTTACGCCCTCGTCGATCCTGGTTCGCCCCCATAAACTGGCAGAAAATGGTGGAGGCGCCGGGTACTGCCCCCGGGTCCGAATGGTTTATTACGAAGTCCGTGTATCGCCATAGTCGGTAAACCGACCCCAAAGCTATAACATTCTTCACAGCAAAATAACAGGTCGAAGTGAAAACCGATTGCAGAGTAATTAAAGAATCGGCGACAATGCCTGCATGCAACAGTATCTCGAACTCCTTGATCGTGTGCTTTACAAGGGCGTAAAGCGAGAAGATAGAACCGGCACCGGCACGCTCTCCGTGTTTGGCCATCAAATGCGTTTTGACTTGAGCCGAGGCTTTCCGGCTTTGACCACCAAAAAGCTGCATTTGAAATCCATCATTCATGAGCTTTTGTGGTTTCTTTCAGGCGACACGAATATTCGTTATTTGAAAGAAAATGGCGTGTCCATTTGGGATGATTGGGCCGATGAGAATGGTGATTTGGGCCCTGTTTATGGCCGCCAGTGGCGCAGTTGGCAAACCCCAACAGGGCAGCATATCGACCAGATAACGCAATTAATTGGACAGTTGAAAAACAATCCAGACTCGCGCCGGCATATTGTGACCGCATGGAACCCGTCCGATGTTGACGATATGGCTTTGCCGCCGTGCCACTGCCTTTTTCAGTTCTACGTCGCCAATGGCAAATTATCCTGCCAGCTATATCAGCGCTCGGCTGATATTTTCCTCGGCGTGCCGTTCAACATTGCGTCTTATGCGCTACTGACACAAATGTTGGCGCAAGTTTGCGATTTGCAAGTCGGTGATTTCGTCCACACGCTGGGCGATGCGCATTTATATCTCAACCACATTGACCAAGCGCGCCTGCAATTGCAACGGCGTCCGGGGGCGTTGCCGAGTTTGCAAATCAACCCAGATGTGAAAGATATTTTTGCCTTCACCTTTGATGATTTCGAATTACTGGACTATCAAGCACAAGCTCATATTGCTGCGCCGATAGCGGTTTAGCGGATGCGTATTGAAATGATTGTCGCCGTGGCGGAAAATGGTGTTATCGGACATCAGGGCGATATGCCTTGGCGGTTGCCGGCTGATTTGAAACATTTCAAACAGATCACAATGGGACTGCCGATTATTATGGGGCGTCTCACATGGCTGTCTTTGGGGAGTGCCTTGCCTGGCCGGTTGAATATTGTCATCAGCAGCCAAGACCTCGATTTACCCGATGGTGTGGTGCAGGCCAAGACGCCACAAGCGGCTCTGGACATGGCTGACAGTGACCGTGTGATGATTATCGGTGGCGGGCAAATCTACAAAGCGTTTGAGGCGCAGGCCGACATTATTCATCTCACGCAAGTACATGCTTCGCCTGATGGCGACACGTTTTTTGCTTTGCAAAATGCCGACGCTTGGCGCGAAACCGAGCGTCAATCTTTTGCGGCTGACGAAAACAATAGCGCCGCCTATAGTTTTGTGACCTTGGTCAAAATTTAAGGAGCAGCGCGTGCAAACCATTGCGACAGATTTACAATTTCCTGAAGGCCCCATTGCGATGGATGATGGCTCGGTGATTTTGGTGGAGATTGCGCGTGGTACGTTGAGCCGTGTGTTGCCAGACGGGCGGATTGACGTGATTGCTGATTTGGGCGGTGGCCCGAATGGCGCGGCTATCGGGCCTGATGGCGCGGTCTATGTTTGCAATAATGGCGGTTTTGACTGGCACAGATCAGGTGGGCGTATCTTCCCGGGCGACGCGCCAGATAATTATTCCGGCGGGCGCATTGAGCGGGTTGATTTGAGCACGGGCACTTTTGAGGTGCTTTATCAGGCCTGCGATGGCGTGCCCCTGCAAGGCCCGAATGATATTGTGTTCGATGCGCAGGGTGGGTTTTGGTTCACTGATTTGGGCAAGTCGACTGGGCGTTTGAAAGATCGGGGCGCGGTCTATTACGCCACCATCGACGGCAATCATATTGAGCAAATGTTATTTCCCATTGAAACCCCGAATGGCGTGTCTTTAAGCCCTGATGAAACCCGGCTGTATGTCGCCGAGACCCAAGGCGCGCGTCTTTGGGGTTTCGATATTGCCAGCCCCGGCAAATTGGCACCACCCGCCGCCACCAGTTCAAAAACTTTTATCGCATCGCCTGCCGGCCTTTGTTTTTTTGACAGTATGGCAGTGGAGGCCGATGGCACAGTGTGTGTGGCGACGATTGTTAATGGTGGTATCAGCCGTATCAATCCCGACGATGGCAGTATCCGTCATGTCGCCACCGATGATCCGATGACCACAAATATTTGTTTTGGCGGCGAAGATTTGAAAACCGCCTATATGACTTTGTCATCGACCGGTCGTTTGGTGTCGATGCCTTGGGATACGGCCGGATTGGCGCTTAATTTTTTGAATAAGTAGCGGCCATTTCAGCCAACACCACCGCTTGTCCACAATGTCGTTCGCCATTGGCGTCGACTTGCATAATTGGTGGGCCGTAAAGCACATATCCGTCGCGCAAAGCGTCGGACACTCGCTGGCAGAAAACCGCATCATCAGTACCAGTTAAAAACTTATAGGCTTTTGGTTGGTTATCACTCATTGGGCGCTTCCTTTAGATGCTAATTGCGTCAACACCGCATCGGCAAGGGCGGCGAATGCATGGCCACTATAGCCGGCCATGTCGGCGACGGTTGCTGGCGTGCCAGTCTCGCTGGCCGCTTGTATGGCTGGGTCAAGCGCCAGACTGGCCAAACACGGCAAGCCGGTTTGCGCCGTCATTGCCTCGCCACCGGCCTCACCAAATGGGAATAATTTGCTACCGTCTGGGGCTTGCATATAGGCCATATTTTCGACCATGCCGAGCACCGGAATATTAACCTTTTCAAACATACCAATGGCGCGTTTAACGTCGGCCAAAGCAAGGCTGCTCGGGGTTGAAATAATCAACGCACCGGCAACCGGAATTCGCTGCGCCATGGTCAATTGAATGTCACCCGTGCCCGGTGGCATATCCAACACCAGAATATCGAGCTCCGGCCATTCAACATCGTTCAACATTTGTATGAGGGCGCCTTGCACCATTGGCCCGCGCCAAATCATCGCTTGTTCGGGGGGCACCATATAGCCAATCGACATGGTGGCGACCCCATGGCGATCAATCGGAATTAGTTTTTTCTCATCGGTCACGTCTGGCCGTTCGGTGATGTTCAGCAATTGAGGTGCCGACGGGCCGTAAATATCTGCGTCTAGTAGCCCCACGCGCTTGCCAGCCTGCTGCAGGGCAAGAGCCAAATTGACGGCAATGGTCGATTTGCCAACCCCGCCTTTGCCCGAGGCGACAGCGATAACGGCGCCAATACGGTCAAACACTTCCGGCACTTCGCGATTGGGTTCGCTGGCCGGTTTGTGAGCCGGTTTGCTAGCTTCAACCGCCGGTGCGGCTTTGTGGGCGGTCATGACGCAGGTCACGGACAAAACCCCTTTGATGGCCGCGACCGCTTCTTCCGCTTGTTTCTTCAAGGTCTCAAGTGTTTCTGTCGCCAGTCCGCCAACTTCCAGCGAAAAGCCTATGTTTCCTGACTTAATCACCACCCCTTGCACGCGCCCGGCGGTAACAATATCTTGGGCTTCTTGTGCACCGTGAATCTGGCTGAGGGCGTGTCGAATGTCGTCTTCTTCTAACATTGGCAAAAAATTCCTTAAATAAACGTCCCAATTGGTGGGAATCACTTGAAACAGAGGCTCTGACAACCCACATTGGGTGAGAGAGAGTGTTGCATATATAAGCTGCTTGCAAAACATCACAAGTCGGTGTGTGCAACTTTCGCATTGGAAGCATTGAAAGCGCATGAGCGCGATACGGAGGATGCAGGCATGGCCTGGGATAATGAACCTGGAAACAACCAAAACCCATGGGGCAATAATGGCGGTGGCCCGCGTCGTGGTCGCGGCCAAGGCGAAGCTGACCTCGATGAAGTTATCCGCAAAGCGCAAGAACGTCTGCGTCGCCTCATCCCGGGATCCGGTGGCGGGTCGAGTATTTTGTTCATTCTCGCCGGTCTGGTGTTGATTTGGGGCCTCAGCGGTTTTTACCGTGTGCAGGCAGACGAGCAGGGCGTTGTGTTGCGCTTTGGCAAGTTCCAAGCGCAAACCAGCCCAGGTCTGAATTACCACATTCCATGGCCGGTTGAGACCGCTTTCACACCGAAGGTCACGATTGTTAATCGGGTCGATATTGGTATGCGTGCCAGTGCGGATGATCGTCGCGGCGCACCTGTTGCGTCACGCGATGTGCCTGAAGAAAGCCTGATGTTGACTGGTGACGAGAATATCGTCGACGTCGACTTTTCAGTGTTCTGGGTTATCAATGATGCGCCAGATTTTCTGTTCAATATTCAAAACCCAACCGGCACAGTAAAAGCTGTTGCTGAAAGCACCATGCGCGAAATTATTGGGCAAAATGATATTCAACCGGTTCTGACCGAACAGCGTCAGAAAAACGAGGAAGAAGTCAAAGCGTTGATGCAAAAAACCCTCGACAGCTATGGTGCCGGCATTGGCATTACGCAGGTGAAGATGCAAAAAGTTGACCCACCTGCCGCTGTTATTGATGCCTTCCGTGACGTGCAAGCGGCGCGGGCTGACCAAGAACGAGCCCGCAATGAAGCCAATAGCTATGCCAATCGCGTGGTGCCAGAAGCGCAAGGTGAAGCGGTCAGTATTCGCCGCGAGTCGGAAGCCTATCGGGCCCAAACCGTGGCTGAGGCCGATGGTGAAGCCACGCGTTTTGCCTCAATTTACGACGAATATCGCAATGCTGAGGGCGTCACGCGCCAACGTATGTTCCTTGAAACTCTGGAGCGTGTGCTTGGCAAGGCAGACAAAATTATTATTGACCAAGAAGGTGGCTCCGGCGTGGTGCCGTATCTTCCATTGGATAATCTACAACGCAAGCAGGAGACAAAATAATGAACCGTTCACTAGGTATTATTAGCCTTATTCTGCTCGTCGCTATTGGTGTTATCACCTCAGCGTCGCTTTTCACCGTCCACCAGACACAGCAAGCCCTGGTGCTGCAATTTGGCGATCCGCGTCGGGTTATCACCGAGCCGGGTCTTAACTTCAAAGTGCCATTTGTACAAAATGTGATTTTTATCGATAAGCGTATCCTCGATCTGGATACACCGGCTGAAGAGCTGATTGCTTCCGATCAAAAGCGTTTGGTGGTTGATGCTTTCACCCGCTATCGGATTGTTGATCCACTGCAGTTCTACAAATCTTTGCGCGATGAACGCCGTGCCCGTTCGCGTTTGGCCGCTACTGTCTCGTCTTCTATGCGCTCGGTTTTGGGTGAAGAAGAGTTTCAGGCCGTGGTTCGCGATAAGCGTGATGAGTTAATGCTGCGTATTCGCGATTTTGTGAACGAACAAGCCTCAGACTTTGGTATTGAGATTGTCGATGTGCGTATTCGTCGGGCCGATTTGCCAGCCGCCAACAGCCAAGCGATTTACCGGCGTATGCAAACCGAACGTGAGCAGGAGGCCTCAGAATTCCGTGCGCGTGGTCAGGAAGTCTCACGCGCTATCCGAGCACAAGCCGACAAGCAAGTAACCGTGCTATTGGCTGAAGCGACCCGCGATAGTGAGATTATTCGCGGTCAGGGCGATGGCTGTCGTAACCGCGTGTTTGCCAAAGTATTCGGACAAGATCCTGACTTTTTCGCCTTCTATCGCTCCATGCAAGCCTATGAGCGTGCCTTACAGGAAGCTGGCACGACCATGGTGTTGTCCCCCGATAATGCGTTCTTCAAATTTTTGAAAGATCCAAATAGCGTATTGGCGGCCAGTCAAACTGGTACGGTGAAGCGCGGTAAGCGGGTTGATGTGGCCAAGATTATCAAAGATGGTGGTAGTTTAAGCGGTGCCCTGTGCCCGGAAATTGTCGCGGATGTGGTTGCGCCAGTCGTCGAGTAGGGGCGGGAAATGTTGGCAAAGCTATGTCTGGCACTAGGTTTGGTGCTGGCATTTGAAGGGGCACTCTATGCCCTTTTTCCGACATTATTGCGATCTATGATGAAGCAGATTGAAACAGTGAGTGATTCTCAGCTAAGAATTGGCGGGTTGGCGGCACTGTCCCTCGGTGTGTTATTAGTTTGGCTAATCAGTTAAGGTGTGACAATGACTTCTATTCTTCAAGACAAAGCGTTCGGCGCGATTTATGGCGCTTTTCTTAGCGTGGCAATTTTACTGACCAGTGTTGGTGATGTGTGGGCGCGGCCTGATAGTTTTGCCGATTTAGCAGAAAAATTAATGCCCGCTGTGGTCAATATTTCGACCACTCAAACGGTTGAAGCGCGCGGTGGCCAGCAGGGCATGCCGCCGTTTAATGACTTCTTTGAGGAGTTTTTCCGTCGTGGCCAACGCCAGCCCGGTGGTCCGCCACGCCCGCAACCCAAGCGCAAAGTATCGTCACTGGGTTCTGGCTTCATTATTGATCAAGACGGTGTGGTGATTACCAATAATCACGTTATTGAAGGCGCCGACGAAATAGTCGTGACGCTGTCAGACGGCACGAAATTAGACGCCACTCTGGTTGGCCGCGACCCAAAAACGGATTTGGCGGTTCTGACCGTTAAAACCAAACGCAAATTACCCTTCGTGCCGCTTGGCGATAGTTCGAAATCGCGGGTTGGTGATTGGGTGATTGCCATTGGTAACCCGTTTGGTCTTGGCGGCTCATTGTCGGCGGGCGTTATTTCCGCCATTAAGCGTGACATTCATGCCGGCCCTTATGACAGCTTCATTCAAACCGATGCGGCGATTAACAAGGGCAATTCCGGTGGCCCGCTGTTCAATCTGGATGGTGAAGTCATTGGTGTGAACTCGGCGATTATCTCGCCATCTGGCGGCTCGGTTGGCATTGGTTTTTCCATTCCGTCTAATCTAGTTGAAAATGTTGTCGGCCAATTGCGGGCCTTCGGCGAAACTCGTCGCGGCTGGTTGGGTGTGCGCATTCAAGCGGTGACCGATGAATTGGCTGAAAGCCTTGGGCTAGATGAAACCGCTGGCGCATTGGTGTCTGAAGTGACGCCAGATGGCCCTGCCGATAAAGGCGGGCTGCAAGTTGGCGATGTGATTTTGAGCTTTGATGGCCGTAAAATTCCTGAAATGCGCGACTTGCCGCGTATTGTCGCTGAAACCAAAATCGACAAGTCTGTAAAAGTCGAAGTGATGCGGCGCGGCAGCAAGAAAACCCTGAAAGTGGTTACCGGTCGCCTGGATGAGCAGCAGGCCGATGCGGCGGGAGCTGTGTCACCCAACAAGGGTGCGGGCAGGGGTGGTGATGTTGAAATTGCTGGTCTGACCTTGCAAAATATTAGTGATGAGAAGCGCCAGAAATATGACCTATCAGAAGAGGTTGAAGGTGCGCTCGTGGTCGATATTGACGCTGAAAGTGACGCTTATGAGAGCGGCTTGCGGGTCGGTGACGTTATCGTAGAACTTAATCAAGACAAGGTGAAAGCCGCTGCGGACGTCGTCAAAGGCGTCGAGGCAGCGCGCAAAGCCGATAAGAAAACCGTCTTGATTTTCGTCGAGAGCGGCGAAGCACGTCGCTTTATCGCTCTGCCGGTTGGCAAATAAGCGTTAGGCCGTAACGAAGTCGTCGGCGCCATAGCCTTGCAGATATAATAATGCCGTGAGGTCGCCATGATCGATTGTGATTGTGGCGGCCGCGGCTACTGCTGGTTTGGCCCGAAATGCAACCCCCATGCCGGCTGCTGCCAACATTGCCAAGTCATTTGACCCATCGCCGACGGTCAGCGCTTGGCTGGCATCAAAGTCCAATTCAGCACACCATTCGTGCATGATGTCGGCTTTCGCCGCACGACCCAAAATTGGTTCGACCACTGTGCCATCCAATATGCCATTGGTGATGACCAGATCATTGCACCGAAACCGGTGAAAGCCGATGCGCTGACTAATGCGCGAGGCAAAAAACGAAAAGCCGCCCGATACCATGCCGCAAATGGCGCCATGCGCCCGCATGGTGGCTAGCAATGTCGCTGCCCCTGGCATGAGCGTGATTTTCTCGTCATAAAGCTTTTGCAAATCGCTTTCTGGCATGCCTTTCAGCATGGCCACGCGGGCCCGCAGAGCCGGTTCAAAATCTAGCTCGCCGCGCATCGCCCGTGTGGTGATGTCGACAATTTCATTTTCCTTGCCAATATAGATGGCTAATTCGTCGAGGCATTCTTGCTCGATTATCGTCGACTCCAAATCGGCTACCAGCAATTGCTTGCGGCGCCCTTCAGCGGCCAACAGGTTAACGTCAAACGGCAAATCTTGCGCATAGGCGCGCATGTCAGCGACAAGGTCAGGCGCATCCGTATCCAGCGCATACTCCACCGCATCGGCGCTCAAAATCTGGGCCTGCGGTAAGCGCGGCAGTGCTTGCGCTAATGCGGTGAGAGCCGTTTGTGAGAAATAAGCCGCTCCCGGTTTACCGGTTAGCACCAGAATATGTTTTGTCATTCGCTCGAACCCTATAAGAATGAATATATGATACAGAAAACCTCGTTTCCGCGCGCCCTGTTTATCGCAGGCCCAACCGCCAGCGGCAAGTCAGCAATTGCGCTGGCCATTGCTGAAGCTGTGGGCGGATGTATTATCAACGCCGATAGTATGCAGGTTTATGACCAATTGCAGGTGCTGACGGCGCGCCCCAGTGCTGCCGATATGGCCCGCGTGCCGCATCATCTCTATGGCCATATTGACCCCAGCGCTGCCTTTAGCGTTGGGCAATGGCAAAGCGCGGCCTTGGCGGCCATTGCGCAGGCTCATGCCAAACAGCAAGTGCCAATTGTCATTGGCGGCACGGGTCTATATTTCAAAGCACTGAGCGATGGCTTGGCTGATGTTCCTGAAACCCCAGCGCCAATTAGGGCTGGTTTGCGACAAAGGCTAAAACAGCAGGGGGCAAAGGCTTTGTATGCTGAATTGCAACAATGCGACGCCGCTCTGGCAGCCCGCTTGCAGCCGCAAGATGGCCAACGGATTATTCGCGGCTTAGAAGTCTTCGAGGCGACGGGGCTGCCGCTGTCGCACTGGCAGCAGCAGCCGACTCGATCGCCGTTGGATTTTCCAGTGGTTGAAATATTGTTGATGCCAGAGCGCAGTTGGCTCTATGAGCGCTGCAATCGACGGTTTGTCACGATGATAGAACAGGGCGCGCTGGATGAGGTTGCGGCGCTTGCGGCGCGCAAGCTAAGCCCAGACTTGCCGGCAATGAAAGCTCTCGGCGTGGCCGAGTTAATGGCTTATCAGGCTGGCGACATGACGCTTGAGCAAGCGACCACGCAGGCGCAACAGCAGACAAGACGCTATGCCAAACGGCAAATGACATGGTTTCGCAATCAAATGATTTCGTGGAATAGCTTTTCTGAGCAAGATTATGAACATAAAATGGACAAAATCTTTTCATTTATTTCAAAAATAGGGTTGACCTCTGGTTAAACCATGCTAGTTTCGGCAGGTGAAAGGGGTCCGCAACGGGCCTCTCTTGCATTTTGACAGGTTTAACGATGTCGGCTGGGTCGGCACGCGAAGCAATGAGAGAGAGACCATGAGTGAAAAACTGACAGGCGCGCAAATTGTTTTAAAAGCGCTGAAAGATCAGGGCGTTGGGCATATTTTTGGCTATCCTGGTGGCGCTGTTTTGCCAATTTATGACGAGATTTTCCAGCAGGAAGATGTCGAACATATTCTGGTGCGCCACGAACAGGGCGCAACCCATGCCGCCGAAGGCTATGCGCGCTCAACCGGCAAATGCGGCGTTGTTCTGGTGACATCTGGCCCCGGCGCGACCAATGCCGTGACCGGTTTGACAGATGCGCTGATGGACTCGATTCCAATGGTTTGCATCACCGGCCAAGTGGCGACACATTTAATTGGTAATGACGCCTTTCAAGAAGCTGATACCGTCGGCATTACGCGGCCATGTACCAAACATAATTATTTGGTCAAATCGGTTGATGATTTGGCGCGCATTATTCATGAGGCTTTTCATGTGGCGACCTCTGGGCGCCCGGGGCCTGTGGTTATCGATATTCCAAAAGACATACAATTCGCGCTTGGCAAATATGTGAAGCCCGAAACGGTGCGCCATAAAACCTATCAGCCACAAATCAAAGGCGATATGGAGGCGATTAAACAAGCGGTTGACTTGATCGCCGGCGCTAAGAAGCCTCTGTTTTATACTGGTGGCGGGGTGATTAACTCTGGCCCGAAAGCCAGCCAGTTGTTGCGCGAGTTTGTCAAACTCACCGGTTTTCCGATTACCTCGACCTTAATGGGCTTGGGCAGTTATCCGTCGGCTGACGCGCAGTGGTTGGGCATGTTGGGCATGCACGGCACCTATGAGGCTAATTTGGCGATGCATGATTGCGACGTGATGATCAATATTGGTGCCCGCTTTGACGATCGGATTACCGGTTTATTAGAAAAATTCGCGCCAAATTCGAAGAAAATTCATATCGATATTGATCCCTCGTCGATCAATAAAAACGTCATGGTCGATGTCGGCATTGTTGGTGATGTTGCGCATGTTCTCGAGGATATGTTGCGGGTTTATAAATCACGCTCCAGCGAGCCAGATAAGGCTGCGATGAAAAAATGGTGGGCCGAAATTGAAGGTTGGCGGGCGCGCAAATGCCTAGCCTATACGCCAGACAAAAAATCCATCAAGCCGCAATATGCCGTCGAACGGCTATATGAGCTGACCAAGGGTAAGGACACCTATATCACCACCGAAGTTGGCCAGCACCAAATGTGGGCGGCGCAATATTATCGCTTTGAAGACCCCAATCGGTGGATGACATCGGGTGGTCTGGGCACCATGGGCTATGGCATTCCGGCAGCGGTTGGCGTGCAAGTGGCGCATCCGAAATCATTGGTTATTGATATTGCTGGCGAAGCCTCGGTTCAAATGACCATGCAGGAACTGTCGACGGCGGTTCAATATCGTTTGCCGATTAAAATCTTCATTTTGAACAATGAATATATGGGCATGGTGCGTCAGTGGCAGGAATTGCTACATGGTGGGCGCTATTCCAGCTCTTACTCAGAAGCCTTGCCTGATTTTGTAAAACTGGCTGAGGCCTATGGTGCTACGGGTATTCGCGCTGAATCGCCGGATGAGTTGGATGATGCCATTAAGAAAATGATAGCCACGGACGGCCCGGTTATTTTTGACTGCATTGTGACCAAAGATGAAAACTGCTTCCCAATGATTCCGTCAGGGGCGGCACATAATGAAATGTTGTTGGCCGATGATCAGGGGCTCGACGTTGAAGTCTCTGATGCTGGCAAGGCAATGGTTTAGCAATCAGCAAACAGGGCTTTCAACGGCTTGGTTGATGCGCTATAGAAGCACGCAAGCGAGATGGTAGCCGTCGGGTTTCAAAACGTGACATTCGGGATGTTAAAATTATGAGCGAAGAACAGCCAATTAACACACATACAATCGCCGTATTGGTTGACAATGAGGCGGGCGTTTTGGCGCGCGTCATCGGGCTATTTTCTGGTCGCGGTTATAATATCGACAGTCTGACCGTGGCCGAAGTCAACGAAGACGAGCATATGTCGCGGATTACCATTGTGACAACTGCGACACCACAGGTGATTAACCAAATCAAAGCGCAATTGCAGCGCCTTGTTCCGGTGCACCGTGTGGTTGATTTGACCGTTGAAACCGATAGTGTCGAGCGCGAGCTGGCCTTGGTTAAAGTAGCGGGAAAAGGCAATGATCGGGTCGAAGCTTTGCGTATGTCGGAAGCTTTTCGGGCCCGCGTAATTGACGCCACGCCGGAAAGTTTCGTTTTCGAGATCACCGGCAATACGGCAAAAATTGACGCCTTTATTGGCCTCATGGTTCCGTTGGGATTGCAAGAAGTGTCGCGCACTGGCGTGGCAGCGATTGCCCGCGGCCCAGAGCGAATGTAGGCACACGAATTTTATTAGAGTTTGAGATTACTTAAGGAGCAAAAAATGGAAATGCTATATGACCGCGATGCGGATGGTGAACTGATTAAAGGTAAAAAAGTGGCGGTAATTGGCTATGGTAGCCAAGGACATGCACATTTGCTGAACCTGCGCGACAGCGGCGTGACCGATATTTGTGTCGGCTTGCGTGACGGCTCAAGCTCTATTGCAAAAGCAGAAGCCGAGGGCGTGCCGGTCAAGTCAATTGCCGATGCGGCTGCTTGGGCTGATGTGGTGATGATTTTGACACCTGACGAATTGCAAAAAGATATTTATGCCGAAAGCATTGCCAATAATATCCGTGAGGGTGGCACGTTGATGTTTGCCCATGGCTTGGCCATTCATTTTGGACTGATTAAAGCGCGCCCCGATTTGGACGTATCAATGTGCGCCCCGAAAGGCCCTGGCCACACAGTACGTGGTGAGTATCTCAAAGGCGGCGGCGTGCCATGTTTGGTTGCGGTTGCGCAAGATGCATCAGGCACAGCGCGTGAACTGGCTCTGTCATATGCTTGCGGCGTTGGCGGCGGTCGTTCAGGGATCATCGAAACAACTTTCCGTGACGAATGTGAAACTGACTTGTTCGGTGAGCAGGCTGTATTGTGCGGCGGCGTGGTTGAGCTGATTAAAGCCGGCTATGAAACACTGACAGAAGCAGGATATCCGCCGGAGATGGCCTATTTTGAATGCTTGCACGAAGTCAAATTGATTGTTGATCTGATTTATGAAGGCGGCATTGCCAATATGAATTACTCAATTTCAAACACCGCCGAATTTGGTGAGTATGTGTCCGGCCCACGGGTTGTGACCAGCGACACCAAAGCAGAGATGAAGAAAATTCTCGAAGATATTCAGACCGGTAAGTTTACCGATCGCTGGATGCAAGGTGGTCAGGAAGAAATTAAAGAATTCCGTGCGCAGTCAGCGGCTCATCCGATTGAAAAAGTTGGCGCTGAGCTGCGTTCAAAGATGCCATGGATCTCGGCCAATAAATTGGTTGACCAAGCAAAAAACTAATTGGCGAATTGTGCCATTGATAAAAGGGCTGCCATTTGGCGGCCCTTTTTGTTTTTTTGCTTGCGATTTCTGCAGTTTCAAGGGCATAGTTAATGCGTGATCAATAAAAAAAAGAAAGTCACAAAAATGAAAAACTCTCTAACTCTAGTTGCCTTATCAAGTGCTATCGCTGTGACATTGGGCACAATGTCTGTCTCCTCCCCCGCCGAGGCCGCTAAAGCGAAAGAAAAATGCTATGGCGTTGCCAAGGCGGGAAAAAACTTGTGCGCCGCTGGGCCGGGAACGGTTTGCGCGGGCACGTCTAAGGTTGACTATCAGGGCAATGCTTGGATTTTAAAGCCGCGTGGAAAATGCGAAAAAATTTCCTTGCCCGATCAAGCCAATGGGCAGCGTCGGCATGGTTCGCTTGAGCCATTGATGCGTGATCCAGGCTAAACGCTTGCAGATCGCCCGATTGGGGGTTGAATGACGCAAGTTACACAAAGTTTAAGAGGTGTCGGGGTTGGGTTCAAACCCTGGCACTTTTCTGAATTGATGGAATGTCCGTCGGAACTTTCTTGGCTTGAGGTGCACGCCGAGAATTACATGACGGTTCATGGTGGAACGCGGGCTCAATTAGAGGCTCTGGCGGCACATTATCCAATAAGCGTGCATGGCGTCGGCCTGTCATTGGCTGGCGAGACGCCGCCTGATGGCCGGCATATTGAAGCTTTTAAGCAGCTGATAGCGTGGCTACAGCCAGTGCAAATTTCCGAACATCTTGCCTGGTCGTCGCACCAAGGTGTGTATTTCAACGACCTATTGCCAATCAGCTATGATGATCTCAATTTCGAGCGTATTTGCGCTCACATTGACATGGTGCAGCAGGCCTTGGGGCGGTCGATATTGGTTGAGAATCCATCCGCCTATCTAACAATAGACAGCAGTGTTTGGCGCGAAGTTGATTTTCTGTCGGCTCTTGCTGCCAGAACTGGCTGTGGTTTGTTATTGGATTTGAATAATGTCTATGTCTCGGCGCAAAATCAGCAATGGGACACGGCCTCTTATTTGCACAATTTTAATTATGATGTGGTCGGTGAAATCCATTTAGCAGGGTTTTACCGCGACACCGATGCGCTGGGTCATGAGGTGCTGATTGACAATCATGGCGCGCCGATTGACGAAGATGTGTGGCGACTGTTCGAGCAGCTATGCCATGACATTGGCCCTTTTCCAACGCTGATTGAGCGCGACAATAATGTCCCGCCATGGTCTGACATGCGGCTAGAAGTGCAGCGTGCAAATCGTGTTCTGGCGTCCGCCGTAAATGCCAAGGTGCCAGCATGAGCCAAAGTATGAAGCGCACCGGTGAGAATTTTTATAGCGAATTTGCCGCCGCTTTGGTTGATCCAAACGCTTCTTTACCGGCAAGTTTGCGCCATTCCGTTACCGGCCGGCACGAAGATGCGGCCGCGCGTTTCGCTGTTTACCGCAATAATGTGGCCTTTGGCTTGCGGCAGGTTCTGCGCGATAAATTCCCGCTCTTACGGCAGCTTTTGGGCGAGGAAACCTTTGAAAGCCTGATGGGCTATTATCTCGATGCAGAGATGCCCTCATCACCACTATTGTCTGAATTTGGCGCCACTCTGGCGCATTTTCTGGACACTTCTTCAGCCTTTGAAAGCCTTGCCTTTATTGGCGATGTGGCGCGTCTTGAGTGGGCCATGCAGCAAGCCTTTTATGCACCAGAGCATGAGCCGATGGCGACGGATCGACTGACCGCTTTGGCGCCGGATGATTTGGTTAATCTGCGTCTGCGCTTTGCCCCATGCGTGCATATTCTGACGTCCCCTTGGTCAATTTTTGAACTTTGGAAATTTTTGAGTGAAGAGGCCGCTGCGCCAGATTTCGACAGTGTGGGCGGCCAGACTGTCATGATTTATCGCCATGATTACACAGCTCAAGTCGCGCTTTTGACGCCCGAGCAGCACCGTTTTTTGACCTTTCTCGCTGACCAACGCTCGATTGGTGACGCGATGATTGAAGCCCATTTATCGCTTTCTGATTTTGACACCATTTTTATTCACCTACTGGAACATAAGCTGATTGTTTCACAATAAGAGGAGCCTCCATGACTTTTATCATTCGACTTAACCAAACTATAGCGCGGCAAATACATGCCATATTTGAACCTTGGCTGTTGCCGCTTGTCGCGCGGTTTGCTTTTGCCGCGGTCTTAATGAATTATTACTGGGCCTCGGCGATGACCAAAATCGGCGAAAGCTTATGGCAGCCGAGCATTGGCGCTTATTACCAAATTTTTCCAGTGGCGACGGAAGCTGTTTCCTATGATGCAACGCAATTGAGCGGCTTTTATACATTTATTGTGTTGTTGGGCACTTATGCAGAATTCGTTCTGCCGGCTCTGATTGTTGTCGGCTTGTTTACTCGACTGGCGGCATTCGGGATGATTGGCTTTATTGTGGTTCAAACGCTGACCGATATTTACGGACACGGGGTGGATGCGGCCACCACTGGCGCTTTGTTCGACGCCGCCTCAGACGGGTTAATTTTTGATCAAAGATTACTCTGGGTAACTGTTCTTTTTGTTATCTTCACACGTGGCCCCGGCACCTTGTCGCTCGACAAATTATTAGGCAGCGAAATGCACACCAATGAAATTTAGCAAATCTGGTTGTGCGTAATTGCAGTAATGCATATTTGCAGTTATATAATTGCAAATATGAGACAAATGGACTGGGATGATTTGCGGTTTTTCTTGGCGGTTGCCAGCGCTGGTAGCTTGTCGGCTGCGGCGCGCGCGTTGAACGTCAACACCACAACGGTGTTGCGCCGTATCGCTAATCTTGAAGAAGCGCTGGATGCGCGGCTGTTTGAGCGTCTGCGTTCGGGCTATGAGTTGACCCCGGACGGCACAAGATTGCTCGAGACATTGGGGCCGGTCGACCAACGGCTGACTTCTTTGAGCCGCGACTTTAAGGCCGGTTCGGAAAACTATCGCGGCGTGGTGCGGGTGAGCACTAGTGAGATGATTGGCGGCAGTCTTTTAGGCCCAGCCATTGCCAGATTTACCGCTCAAATGCCTGACGTCGCCCTAGATATTGTCACTGAAGCGCGGGTCACGAGTGCCAGTTCAGCGCCACGGGTGATGAATGGTTTGCGCGATGTTGATATTGCTCTGCGCCTCGAACGTCCCACTCAGGGGGATATGTTGGTGCGCAAACTGGCTGATATTGGCTATGGCCTGTATGCGCATGATGATTATGTCAAAAACCACGCCCCAGTGCCGGCAAGCGGCGATCTGGCAGGCCATGATATTATTGGATTTTCGGAAGAAGACCGGCCATTTGGGCCGATTTGGTGGTTGTCGCGGGCCGAACGCGCCGGCAATGTGGTGATGCGTTCGGGTAGTCCGATGACACGTGCCGGCGCTGTTCAGGCCGGTTCAGGCATTGGCGCTTTGCCATGTTTTTACGCCCAAAATCTGCCTAATGTGCAATGTTTAGCCGGCCCCGAATTGCTCGGTGCCTTAGAGTTGTGGTTGCTAACGCGGTCAGATTTGGCGCGTCTTGGTCATGTGCGCGCGGTAATGGATTTCCTGATTGCCGAAGTGCAGGCAAATGCCCGATTGTTGGCGGGCGTTTAAGGCAAGGTAAAATTGCTTGCCAACGCTTTTTTCCTTGGATAAACAGAGATATGGGCTATGCTCATTTATTAAGAGAGTGATTTCTATGGTGGTTTGTGAGCGCACATTCAAAACTCAAAGCTCGGCACATTCAGCTGCTGAAGCTATTGGTGCACGCCCTTTAACCCTTCGTCTACCTATCCTTCTTCTTATCTGCCCCTGAGTTCGGACAGGTCTCGACGACGCGTTCTCAGGGGGTTTAAGGAAAAGCAAAAGACCGTTTGAAAAACACCTCGAGAAGGATGAAAAATGACACAGAAACAACAAAATAACGGATCGAAGAACGATCGAGTTTATATTTTTGACACCACATTGCGTGACGGCGAGCAGTCGCCGGGCGCTTCCATGACATTGGAAGAAAAACTGCAAGTCGCTGAATTATTGGACACAATGGGTGTCGATATTATTGAAGCTGGTTTCCCGATTGCTTCAAATGGCGATTTTGAAAGCGTCACGGAAGTGGCCAAGCTGGTAAAGAATGCGCAAGTCTGCGGTCTGGCGCGGGCTGGTGCCAAGGATATTGATCGGGCCGGTGAAGCGCTGAAACATGCCAAAAACCCACGTATTCATACGTTTATTTCGACCAGCCCGGTGCATATGAAACATAAGCTACAAATGTCACCGGAAGATGTGATGGAGGCAGTAGCGTTTTCTGTCGAGCATGCGCGCAACTATACAGACAATGTTGAGTGGTCGCCGGAAGATGCAACCCGCACTGATCGCGATTATTTATGCGCCGTTGTTGAAACCGCCATTAAAGCGGGCGCCACGACGATTAATATTCCTGACACAGTGGGCTACACCATGCCGCAAGAGTATGTTGAGACCATTACCATGCTGCGCAACCGAGTGCCGAATATTGATAAGGCGATTATCTCGACCCATTGCCATAATGATTTAGGGCTGGCGGTGGCCAATTCTTTGGCTGGCGTGCAAGCTGGTGCGCGGCAAATCGAATGCACCATCAATGGTATTGGTGAGCGTGCTGGCAATGCGGCTTTGGAAGAGATTGTCATGGCTTTGAATGTGCGGGCCGATTTGATGCCACAATGGACGGGCATTGAAACCACCATGTTGGCACGCGCCTCGAAATTGGTATCTGCCGTCACTGCTTTTCCGGTGCAGTATAATAAAGCGATTGTTGGGCAAAACGCCTTTGCCCACGAAAGCGGTATCCATCAGGATGGCATGCTGAAGAATAATCAGACCTATGAAATCATGACGCCGGAGAGTGTCGGCATTTCTCAGACTTCTCTGGTCATGGGCAAACATTCGGGGCGCCATGCCTTTCGCGAGAAAATCAAAACACTGGGCTACGAGTTGGGTGATAATCAATTGCAAGAGGCCTTTACGCGCTTCAAAGATTTGGCTGACCGTAAGAAAAACGTGTTTGATGATGATATTGTTGCTTTGGTCGACGATGAAGTGGCCAAGGGTGTTGATACGATTAAGCTGAGCTTTTTGTCGGTGATAGCTGGTTCTGAGGGCCCGCAAACCGCCAACTTGGGTTTAGATATTGACGGCCAAGCCTCGCAAGTGGAAAGCACTGGTGATGGGCCGGTTGATGCCATTTTCAACGCCATTAAAGCTTTGTTCCCGCATGAGGCTGTATTGCAGCTTTATCAAGTACATGCGGTCACGGAAGGCACAGATGCGCAGGCTGAAGTGAGCGTGCGCTTGGAAGAGAATGGCAAAACCGTGACTGGACGGGGCGCTGACACAGATACAATGGTGGCGTCAGCTCGCGCCTACATTAGCGCTTTGAACAAATTATTGGTCAAACGCGAAAAGCAGGCCCCCGACACAATGTCGGCCTGATGCAAAGATAGGGAAAAGTATGATTAACAGTTTGCTTGCAATGTTTTCTGCCGATATGGCCATTGATTTGGGTACGGCGAATACGCTGGTGTTTGTAAAAGGTCGCGGGATTGTTTTGAACGAACCATCCGTGGTCGCTATTTTTGAACATCAAGGGCGTAAACGTGTTTTGGCGGTCGGCGAAGAGGCAAAATTAATGCTGGGCCGGACGCCGGGCAATATTAAGGCCATTCGCCCGATGCGTGACGGCGTGATTGCCGATTTTGATGTGACCGAAGAAATGATCAAACATTTTATTCGCAAGGTTCATAATCGGCGCTCATTTGCCCATCCGCAGATTGTTGTCTGCGTGCCTTCTGGGGCGACGGCGGTTGAACGCCGTGCGATTCAGGAAAGCGCCATGTCAGCTGGTGCTCGTCGGGTGTTCCTAATCGAAGAGCCAATGGCCGCCGCGATTGGTGCGGGTCTGCCAGTAACTGAACCAACAGGTTCCATGGTGGTTGATATTGGCGGCGGTACCACGGAAGTGGCGGTTCTGTCATTGGGCGGTATTGTGTATTCGCGTTCAGTGCGGGTTGGTGGCGATAAAATGGATGAAGCAATTATCGCGCACATCCGTCGCAACCATAATTTATTGCTTGGCGAGTCGACGGCTGAACGGATTAAAAAAGAAGTTGGGTCAGCCATGATGGCGCCAGGTGAAGAAGGTGCGGAAGTGAAAATTAAAGGCCGTGATTTAATGAATGGCGTGCCGCGCGAGGTGACTATCACACAGCGCGAAATTTGTGACGCTTTGTCTGAGCCTGTCAGCGCCATCATTGACGCCGTGAAAGTGGCCTTGGAAGCAACGCCACCTGAATTGGCCTCTGATATTGTTGACAAAGGCATTGTGATGACTGGCGGCGGTGCTTTGTTGCATAATTTGGATGCGATTTTGCGCGAGGCCACGGGTCTACCGGTGTCGATTGCTGATGAGGCTCTTTCATGCGTGGCGCTGGGAACCGGGCGCGCACTCGAGCACATTAAAGTGATGAAGCATGTATTATCAGCTGCCTATTAGGGCATTGGATTTGAAGAGGCTAAATTGGCAGGTTTTGGGCCCCGAAAAGGCGAGAAGCGACTTTTAACGGGGACTGGTATCGCCTTTATTTGCGCTCTTTTGGCTCTTCTTCTACTTTTTGTTTTGCCGAAAAACGACCCGCTTATTGTTGATTTGCGGCAGAAGAGTTTCGACGTATTAATGCCGGTCTTTCGGATGGTCGCATGGCCATTTGATCAGATGCGTGCGGCTGGCAAAAATATGAACGAGTTGATGGATTTGCGCCAGCAAAATGCGGATCTACTGGCAGAAAATCAATCGCTGCGCGAGAATATTGAAACCCTGACCCGCGATAGTGCTTTGCTATCGCAATATCGTCAGTTGCTGTCGATGCCAATTGAAACCGAGGCCAAAGTGATCGGCGCCCGTGTGGTTGCCGATTTACGCAGTCCTTTTGTTAAGACCTTGGTTGTTAATCGCGGCCAAGAAGACGGGGTGGCCATTGGCCAAGCGGTGATGGGTGGGCGCGGTCTGGTCGGGCGCGTCATTTCTGTTGGTTCGCGTTCGAGCCGGGTTCTGTTGGCCACTGATTTGAATAGTCATATTCCTGTGGTGACCTTATCCGGCAATGTGCGAGCGATTTTATCGGGGCGCAATGAAAGCCAACCGGTTTTAACTTTCTTGCCGCGCAAAGCTGATTTGCAAAATGCCGATACCATCATCACCTCTGGCGATGGCGGCGAAATGCCGATTGGTCTGCCTGTTGGCAAGTTGGCGCTTGATGAGCATGGCAAACCATTTGTGCAATTGCACGATGACTTAGATCAGCTTGTGCATGTGCGCTTGGTTTTGTCTGAGGCCGTCCCTGATGTCGCGACTCCAGTGCGGGGCCGCTAATGGTTGCCGCGACAACAACACCGGCGCGTCGCTTTTTGCAAACATGGGTGCCCTTGCTGGCTATTTTTTTACTGATTGTTGCCGAACATGTGCCGCTAGGGCGCGATTGGTTAACCAATATGGATATTGGCTTTGTCTTCGTGCCGATGCTTTTTTTGGCCCGTTATAGTGAGGGGTTTTTCGCGCCGATTGCTATTTTGCTGCTTGGTGTTCTCAAAGATGTGACGAGCGACACACCGATTGGCTTTTGGAGCTTCTTGTTTTGCGTGTTTTTTATTTTAGTTTTAGGGCAGCGCCAACTTTTATATAATGCCGCATATAATACGGTCTGGGCGACATTCGGATTTCTATGTTTCCTGATTTATACAGTGTTTTATGTGCTGGCGGTTTTGAGCTTGTCTGTAGTGCCGAGTTTCGCGGCTACCATGCTTGGCGCGCTCTTAACCGTTCTGGCTTTTCCTCTGTTTAATTTGGCGTTTGACTGGCTAAGCCAGGATGACGACCCGCTTGGGGCTTATTAATGTCGGAAGAATTTGAAGAAGAACTTTCCTTTTCTCGACGCAGCCTGATTATTGGCGCGGCTCAACTCGGTTTGTTCGGCGTGTTGATTGGACGCTTGCAATATTTGCAAATTGCCCAAAGCGAGACCTACGCGACATTGGCTGATGCCAATCGGGTCAATATTTCTTCCGTCATTGCTTCACGTGGCCTCATCAGCGACCGCTATGGTATTTCACTGGCGGAGAATGATCGCAATTTGAGTGTCGTCATTGTGCCCGAACGTGCGGTTGACCTTGCGGCGACGCTGGGTGAACTGCAGCGCATATTGGACTTATCAGATGGCCATGTCAGGAGAGTCAAAAACCGTGTTCGCCGCCTACCAAAATTTAAGGCAATCACTGTTGCCGATAATTTGCGCTGGGAGCAATTCGCGAAACTGAATAGTCAGTTACCATTTTTGCCGGGTGTGGAGCCTGTCGTCGGCGAAAAGCGGGTCTATACTTATGGCGCGGCGGCGGCCCATCTGATCGGTTATGTCGGCGCTAAAACTGCCAAAGACATTGATCAGTTTGGCGATATTGCCAATGATATGGTTGGGCAGACCGGTATTGAGCGCAGCCATGAGGAGGCGTTACGTGGCTTGGCCGGTCTTCGTCAAGTCGAGGTCAATGCCTTGGGTCGTCCGGTGCGCGAATTATCGCAAAGTCCTGCTGAGAGCGGGCAAAATTTGCAATTGACCATTGATGTTGAATTGCAAAAATTCGCCTCGGAGCGGCTTGGCAAGCAAAGCGGTTCTGTGGTGGTGATGGACGTTAACAATGGCGACATTTTGTGCATGGTGTCGACACCTTCTTATGACCCCAATCAATTATCCAGCGGCATAGATTCCAAAAGTTGGGAAGCCATGCTGGTGCATGAGCGCAAGCCCTTATTGAACAAACCTTTGCGCGGGCTTTATGCGCCGGGCTCAACCTTCAAAATGATTGTCGCCTTGGCGGCACTAGAGGCTGGCGTCATCACACCGAATGAGAGGATAAAATGTTCGGGCATTCACAATTATGCCAATGAGCAATATCACTGCTGGTTAGATGAAGGGCATGGCGACATTACCTTAGAGGCGGCATTGGCGCAGTCTTGCGATGTCTATTTCTATGATATCGCTGTGCGCACTGGCATAGACAATATCGAAAAAATGGCCCGCCGTTTTGGCCTTGGTCAGGCGACTGGCATTGATTTGAGTGGCGAAAAAACCGGCATTGTCCCGGGGCGTGACTGGAAGCGCGCTAATTTCGATGCTGGCTGGCGCGGCGGTGAAACCGTGATTACCGGCATTGGCCAAGGGTTTTTGCTGGCCACGCCTTTACAATTGGTGGTGATGACAGCTGCTTTGGCCAACAAGGGGGTCTATGTGCGGCCGCGCGTGTCGGTGCCAGCGGCGGGAGACGCGGCAAACAGCGATGAGGCCAGCAAGGTCGATTTGCAACTGCCGTCTCGGCATTTAGCGCTCGTGCAATCGGGCATGTATCAGGCGGTCAATACTGCCGATGGTACGGCCTATGGCTCCAGCCTTTTGATCAATGGCCAGCGCATGGTTGGAAAAACCGGTACATCGCAAGTGCGTCGCATCACCTTGGCTGAACGCGAAACGGGTGTGGTGGCGAATAAAGACTTGGAATGGTATTTGCGCGATCACGCTTTATTCGTTGGCTATGCTCCCTTTAAAAACCCGCGCTATGCGATTTCTGTGGTTGTTGAACATGGCGGCGGCGGGGCGGCTGTGGCAGCACCGATTGCCCGCGATATTATGGCTCAGTTGCTCAGCATGCCGGCGCGAAAAGCCAAACAGGTGACCGCATGAGCGTGTTCAATAGTGGCGGCAGACGCGAAGCAACGGGGCCAATTTCGTTCGACGTGCATTGGCCCTTAGTTATAAGTGTTCTCTTGCTCGGTATGGCGGGTGTCTTGCTGCAATATTCAGTGGCAGGAGGCGATTTTTCGCCGTGGGCTTGGCGCCACGCGGGGCGTTTGATGCTCGGACTGTTGGTTATGTTGGTGATTGCCGCGCTCAGTGTGCGCACCATTTTCTCATTGTCCTATGCGGTTTATGCAATTGTGCTGCTGATGCTTTTGGGGGTCGAGTTCTTTGGCGTCAAGTCTATGGGGGCACAGCGTTGGCTAGATTTTGGCGTGGCTCGTGTACAGCCGTCGGAGTTTATCCGACTGGGGCTTATTCTGGCTTTGGCGCGGTTTTATCAATCGGTTTACCACAGCGATGTGTCACGGCCTATGAACCTGCTGATACCACTGGTGATGATTGGCCTGCCTTGTTTGCTGATTTTTCGCCAACCTGATTTGGGGACGATGATTATGTTGGCGGTTACTGGCCTCAGCGTGGTTTTTCTGGCTGGCGTACGGCGGCGCTATTTTATCGGCGGCGGGCTTGCGGTTTTGGCCGCTATTCCTTTGGTTTGGCAAAATATGCTGACCTATCAAAAAGAGCGCGTGCTGGTGTTTCTTGACCCCAACCGTGATCCATTGGGCGCCGGCTATCATATTATTCAATCGAAAATTGGTATTGGCTCTGGCGGGCTTTGGGGTAAGGGCTTGGTAGAAGGCACGCAAAGCCGGTTGAACTTCTTGCCGGAAAAACACACAGATTTCATTTTCACGATTTTCGCTGAAGAGCTTGGGTTTTTCGTGAGCTTGGGTTTGCTACTGCTGTTCATGCTTATGCTATTTTTCATTTTCCAATGCGCGCGGCAAATGAGAAGCCAATATGCGCGTCTGGTGAGTGCCAGCATTGGAGTTTCGATTTCATTTTATATTGTCGTCAATTTGGCTATGGTTATGGGGCTGGCGCCGGTCGTTGGCGTGCCGTTACCGCTGGTGTCATATGGCGGAACGTCCTTATTAACCTTTATGGTTAGTATAGGTGTGGTATTATCGTTGGAGAGACACGCGCTGACAGAAATATCGCGTGGATAGGGGGAGACAATGAAAAGTAAATGGGTAAAAGGCCTACTGGCTATTCTGGCGGTTCTCGTCGCCATCATCTTAATCCGGACATTTTCGCCGACAACCAGCGAGGCAACAGGCACTGGCTTTGATTTTGCCCCTGATGAGGCGCGGGTCACGAGCCTGATGAGCGACGCGGTGAAATATAAGACCATTTCCTTTGGTCGTGATAAGCCGACTTCCAGCAAAGAATTAATCGCCTTCCACCATTTCTTGGCGGATAAATTCCCCTTGGTACACCGCTCATTGAAACGCGAAGTGGTCAATAAATATTCATTGCTCTACACATGGCAGGGCAGCACGCCGCAAGAAAAGCCAGTTTTACTTCTGGGCCATCTTGATGTCGTGCCAGTCATTCCCGGCACAGAGGGGGATTGGAAACAACCACCTTATGCCGGTGTAGTCGCCGATGGCTACATTTGGGGACGCGGCACGCTTGATAACAAGGTTAATATTATTGGTATTCTGGAGGCGGCTGAAAATATGTTGCGCGCCGGTGTGCAGCCGCAGCGCACGATTTATTTCGCCTTTGGCCATGACGAAGAGCAGGGCGGCATTGATGGAGCACTGGAGATGTCCAAATTGCTCGAAAGCCGTGGTGTTGAGGCCGAGTTTTTGATTGATGAAGGTGGCTTGGTCACTAGCGGCGTTGTGCCCGGTGTCGACGTCCCTTTGGCAATTATTGCGCCAGCCGAAAAAGGCATTGTAACGCTGGAATTGAAAGCGCGCGGCGCCGGTGGTCACTCATCTGTGCCTCCGAAACAATCGTCGATTGGTATTCTGGCCGCAGCCATTGCCAACCTTGAGGCCAATCAATTCCCGCGTGATTTTTCACATACGCAACAATTCCTTGAATCGGTGGCTGATGAAATGGGCTTGGTCAACCGCATGGTTATGAAGAATTTGTGGCTGTTCAAACCTGTTGTGATGGCCAGCTTGGCCAATGACGCGCAGGCGCAGGCCGGTATGCGCACCACAACAGCGGCAACGGTTATCTCCGGTGGCATCAAGGCCAATGTTTTACCGATTGATGCGACGGCCAAGGTGAACTTCCGTATTTTGCCCGGTGAAACACCCGATACGGTGCGCCAGCGTGTTATCGACGTGATTGATGACGCGCGCGTTAGCGTCGATTTCGACACCTCAGGTCAGCGTGGCATGGGGCCATCGCCGGTATCGCCGACTGAAGGTTATGGTTGGGATCAAATCACCAGCGCTATTCGTGACACGGCAGCACCTGAACGTATTGTTATCACACCGCGTTTATTGGTGGCGGCTACCGATACCCGTCATTATCGCAATCTGACGTCCAATCACTACCGCTTCACCTACATGGCTTTGCCGGTTGGTGATTTGGGCACGATTCACGGCACTAATGAGCGTATTGGTGTGAAAACTCTGAACGACACGGTTCGGTTTTTCCATCGCTTGATGTCAGGGCTTTAAAAGCTAAGAAATCAGCAGGTCGTCGAGCTTATTTTGCGCATCAAGCGCATATAAGTCGTCACAACCGCCAATATGCCTATCGTTAATGAAGATCTGAGGCACCGTATGCTTACCATTGGCGCGCGCCATCATGGCGTCGCGCAGAGCACGATCGGTTCCGACGTTAATTTCGCTAAAGGCGGCGTTTTTTTCGCGTAGCAAGGTCTTCGCCGCAGTGCAAAATGGGCACGTCTGGGTGGTGTAAATCTCAATTTTAGCCATAGTGTCCTCTACGACGGATTATTCGCTCAAATCGAGCTAAAAGGCAAGTCTAATAGACTTATTCCGCTGCTTGGCTCATATCATTTGGCAAGACGCTCAAATCGCAAGCGACCAAACGGCCATTGCGTCCTTCTTGCATGTCATATTGCACCCGTTGGCCTTCAACCAATTGCTTCAACCCGCACGCTTGCAAGGCCGTAACATGCACAAAGCAGTCGTCAGAGCCATCGTCCGGCGTAATAAAGCCATAACCATTGGCGGCATTAAACCATTTTACTGTTCCAATCATCAAAACACCCCTGTGTTGCGTATTATGTGATGATTAGGAAATAGGTCTTTGCAGGCCAAAGGCCAATTTTTCGTGTTATTTTGTTTCTGCGGCTGTGAAAAACTTATCCGCAACCAACGTAAAACGGCCATAACGTGTGCTGGTCACGGCTTTCACTGGCGCTGCATAATCGGTTCCAGCAATACGGGCGAAATAAATGCTAAATGTGTCAAATTCACTGGCGTTTTGCATGCTTTCTTCCGAATAGCCAGCCACTGGCAACCATTTCGTTTCGCATTTCACCACCGGGCCGGCGACAGCAAGCCCATGGTCATCAGCCGCAATGAGTTGCATTTTTTGCGGCCTAAGATTAGCCAGTCGGCGCCCGTCGAACAGACGTTTGGGAAGACGGCAGACGCTGCTCAAATCATTGTCGTTAATCTGTCCGAGCATGGCTAGAAACGGGTCATTGGTGCCTCGTCCGACCGTTTCAAGTGCCACAGGCGTTTTAGGCTGGCGCTCAGGCGGCAGCACATAGTCTGAATAAAACTGAGATGGCGCGCCATCGGTGTAGCCGATTTCAGATTTTTTAGTCTCATCACTTTGCTTCCACGCAATGCTGACGCCCACGGGCTCAAGTTGACCATTTGTAATCTGGCCAAAACTATGGCTTTCGGCAGAAGAAGAAGAAAACAACCGGCCAACACCGGCCGCTTGAGCGTTGGCCGACAAATGGTAGCCGCCGGTCGGTAACTTAAATTCTACGTCAATATTGGCAATCTTAAGACCGCTGACATAAGCCTTATATTGCGCCTGATAATGTTTCTTGACCGTGGCCGAAGCGGTGCTAAACGGCAGGGCCAGAACCGCCATAGAAATCAGCAATTTGCGTTTCAATTTGAGCATTCACTCAGCACTCATGGCCTTTTGCGAGTCGGCAATATCTTGCGTCAAACTGCGCGCGGCAAACCAGAAATGGACAAAGGCCCAAAGGGTAATCAACGCCATCAATGACATGGCATAGGGCAGGGCTTTGTCGCCATAGGTCGGTGTCAACCCATCGCTGATCAGGCCGATGGCCAGCGGCCCAATACCAAGGCCGATAATATTATTGATGAAAAGGGTGATAGCCGAGGCACTGGAACGCATATCTGGGCGCACCAATGTATGCAGCATGGCCAGCGACGGGCCGAAGTATAGTGCCCCGACGCTTACTGGCGGAATCATCAAAATGATCGCCCAAAATGCCGAGTCGGATAAATAGGCGGCGATTGAAAACGGCATGGTGCAGATGGCGGTGATCATGATAATCCAGACATTCCAACGTACGTCTTTTTTGCCAAGCCGGTCGGCCACTGCGCCCCCAATAGCGGTGCCAAGCCCACCGCCAATGCCGATAATAAAGGCCAGAGTATAGCCAATTTCGGCGCTGCTCATGCCGTGAATGCGGTGTAAGTAAGACGGTATCCATGCGATGCCGCCATAGCCAATGGTGATAATTAATGTCGTGGCGATGGTCAGTTGGCGAATTGATTTGGTGCGCCACATATGTAGCGACACATCTTTCAGGCTTGGCGCTTTGGCACTGGCCACTGCGTCCGATGTTTTATCACTCATGCCACGCGGTGGGTCGCGCAAGGTGAAAATAGCCAAGACGGCAATCGCTAAGCCGGGCAGGGCGACCAGCTGGAAAGCTGCGCGCCAGCCATAATGTTGGGCGATATAGCCACCGCCGAGAAAGGCGATAAACAGGCCAATATTAATACCAAGGGCAAAAATCGCCAACGGTCCGGCGCGCTCGCTTGGCTCATACATATCTGAAATCATCGCGTGTGAGGGGGGGCTAGTGCCGGCTTCTCCAACGCCCACACCGATACGCGCCAATAATAATTGCGTGTAATTTTGCGCCAAACCACAGACGTAGGTCATGATGGAGAATAATGTCAGCGCTGAAATGATAATTTTCTTGCGCGAATAGCGGTCAGCCATATAGGCGATGGGAATGCCCAAAGTGGCGTAAAAAATAGCAAAAGCCAGTCCGCTCAAAAGGCCAAGCTGGGTGTCTGACAGCAGCATTTCCTCTTTGATGGGTTGCAATAAGATCGCCACAATCTGCCGATCGACGTAATTGGCTGTGTAAATGAGGGTAAGCAGGCCAACGGTATAGGCGCGCAGGGAGCGTGAAAACATAGCTTGAGGCATAGATTTTACTTCTTAGAAAATAGCCGTCTTTGGCCGATTTGGTTGAAAATAATGCGCCAAATACTAATAGCAAGCGCAGATAAAAGACTGAATAGAATGATCCGACCCAAACGAATAGAAGCGACGGATTCAATCATCGTCTCGACGTCTAACGCATTACCCTTCATATAGGCTTGAACAATTGCCGCGCCAATTATGGCAAATAGGCCAATGAAGCTTGAGAGCAAGACCAATCGACCACGACGCCGCGAACGCCAAACAGTTAGGAATGACGCAATAGCAATAGCGGTGCCGTCTATCAACGACAAAGGCCCGCCGACAAGTGAAACCCAATCGAACATGATCTTACCTTACGCAGTTAGCCTGCCCGAAACCGATGCAAGCGTCAATGAACTTGCGTCCTATCGGTGGTGTATTATTGATTAGTTAATCCAACCTGACAGGTCTTTGCGGGCCAACAGGGCCAGTAATTCAATGCTGTCTTGGGTGTCATTCAAACACGGCACGGTGGTGAAATGTGTGCCACCAGCTTCCAGAAAATCTTTTTGCAACTCAATGCCGATTTCTTCCAATGTTTCAACGCAATCGGAAATAAACCCAGGGGTGACAACGGCAACTTTCTTCGTGCCATTCTCTGCCAGCTCAACAACTGTTTTATCGGTGTAAGGTTGCAGCCATTGGGTCGGTCCGAAGCGCGATTGGAACGTCAGCTTCAACTGGTTTTCATCCATGCCTAGTTTTTCACGCAATAGGCGAGCAGTTTTGGCGCAATGACAATGATAGGGGTCACCCTTCTCAAAATAGCTTTGCGGCAGGCCATGGAATGAGGCAACGACGACATCGGGTGTCCAATTGAGTTGGTCGATATGCGCCTGCACAGATGTTGCTAAAGCATCGATATAGGCAGCGTGGTCGTGCCATGGCGCTGCTGTTCGCAGGGCTGGCTGCCAGCGCATTTTCAACAGGCTACGGAACACCTCATCATAAACGCTGGCGCTGGTTGTGGCACTATATTGCGGGTAAAGAGCCATGACGCTAATGCGCTCGCATCCAGCGGCTTTCAGGGCTGCCAATTTTTCATCGATAGACGGCCTGCCATAGCGCATGGCGTACTCAACGACCACTGTTTCGCCAAGCTCGTCTTGTAGTTTTTCAGCCTGTAGGCGCGTGTAATAGCGCAATGGGCTTTCATTGCTTTCCTGACGCCATATTTTGGCATAGGCCCTGGCAGACTTGCGTGGTCGCGTGTTTAAAATAATCCCGCGCAACAGCGGCTGCCAAATCAGCGGTGACGCTTCAATCACCCGACGATCGCTGAGAAACTGCTTCAAATAGGGTCGCAGTCCTTTAGCGTCCGGTGTCACGGGCGTGCCGAGGTTAACCAGCAAAAGACCCGTTTTACCAAAAGCAACTTGTGGGTGAGAATTAGGTAACATCAAGTCAACACAGCTTACTGCGCGGCTGACAATGACATAGGCATTGGCACGTCGCGTGAAATACCAAGATGCTCCCATACCTCTTTCACTGCGCTGACCAATTCCTCCAACATGACATCGTCATGCAAGGGTGTTGGGGTGATGCGCAAGCGTTCGGTGCCGCGCGGCACAGTCGGGTAGTTAATGGGTTGGATGTAAATATTATGCTCATTGAGCAGACGATCAGAAGCGGCTTTACACAATATTGGATCGCCAACCATAATCGGCACAATATGGGTTTCGCTCAATAAAACCGGCAGGTCTTCTTGGGTAAGCATTTCTTTCAGACGCGCGGCGCGGTCTTGATGGCGGGCCCGCACGTCATTGGCTTGTTTCAAAATACGCACACTTTCAATGGCACCAGCGGCAATGGCGGGTGGCAGAGAGGTGGTGAAAATAAACCCTGGTGCAAATGACCGAATGGCGTCAATCAGGCTTGAATTGCCGGTGATATAGCCGCCCATGACGCCAAAGGCTTTGGCTAATGTGCCTTCGATAATATCAACCCGATGCATCAGATTTTCGCGATCGGCAATGCCGCCACCGCGTTGACCATACATGCCAACAGCGTGCACCTCATCGAGATAGGTCAGAGCATTATATTTTTCCGCCAAAGCGCAAATCTCTGCAATCGGCGCAACGTCGCCATCCATCGAGTAAACGCTTTCAAAGGCAATCAGCTTGGCCCGATCGGGGTCAGCCTCACGCAACATAGATTCCAAATGCGCGATATCATTATGCCGCCAAATGCGCTTGCTACAGCCGCTTTGACGCACACCCTCAATCATTGATGCATGATTGAGTTCGTCTGAGAAAATAATGCAATCCGGCAGCAATTTGGCCAATGTCGACAAAGTCGCTTCATTGGAAATATAGCCTGACGTAAACACCAAGGCGGCTTCTTTATTGTGGAGGTCGCATAATTCTTTTTCGAGCGTCACAATTGTGTGGTGATTGCCAGAAATATTACGCGTTCCGCCAGCACCTGTCCCCATTGTGTCGATGGCGTTTTTCATTGCCGTCATAACCTGATCATTCTGCCCCATGCCAAGATAGTCATTGGAACACCAAACGGTCACTTCGCGCGGCGGCTCGGTTGAATGGTTCATCGCGCGCGGGAAATCGCCAGCTCTGCGCGCCAGATCAGTGAACACACGATAGCGGCCTTCTTCATGCAAAGAAGCTAGCGCTTTTTCTAGGTGTTTCTCGTAATCAACAGCCATTATCTCTCCCGTCGAGGTGACCATTTTTAGCGCAATTATCTGCCAAAAACCATTGTTTCATTGGTTTTGGCTGTTTTGCCGCAGTTTGCTCAACTAATCGTTACGAAGCGTCCGCATCTTTGCGCACGAAAGTAACGGCATAATACTCTTGTCCGTCGAACAAATCGGCTGGTTCGCCGGGACCATCAATCATCATATAGCGGCGCGAGGTAATCTGGCCTTCCATACGATAGCCCCGTGCACTCATATTGCGCCGATGAAATTCCATGGCGGCTGGCGTAAATTCTTTCGCTAAAACGGTAATGCGTTCTGGTTGTTTTGCATCGTCGGCCATTTAAAATCCTCTTAAAGGGGTCTCAGGAAATATATCTATAACGCAAAAAAGCGCCAGATAATATCAGGCAATTAAAAAAAATTAATAGCCGCCCAATTCGGCATAACGCGAGCGATGGAAGTTGGTGTCACCAAGCAATTGCGACTGCACACGGGCCCGTTTCAAATATAGCCCCATATCAACCGCATCTGTCATGCCAATGCCGCCGTGCATTTGCACGCCTTCATTGGAAATCAATCGGGCGGCATCGCCAAGCCGTGCTTTCGCCAAGCTGACAGCGCGAGGCACGTCATTGCGGCGTTCATCAAGGGCTGATAACGCATCCAGCACCACTGATTGACATAACTCAACTTCGCAAAACATTTCTGCCGCGCGGTGTTTCAGCGCTTGGAAAGTGCCAATAATCACACCAAATTGCTTGCGCTCTTTAAGATAGGCAAGGGTGGTGTCAAACACGGCCTCAATGCCGCCAAGCATTTCAGCCGCAATACAGGCGCGTCCAAGGTCTAACACGCTTTCCAATTCAGCCATGGCGGCGCCCAAAGGCCCCAAAGCATCATGCGCCGGAATGCTGACTTTGTCGAAACTGACCATGGCGGCATTGCGGCTATCGACCATATGCGTGCGGGTGACGGTGACGCCTTTGGCTTTGGCATCGACCAAGAACATTGACAGGCCATTGGCATCACCAGCGGCGCCACTGGTGCGGGCGACAACGATTAACTTATCGGCAATATGGCCATCAATAACGAAATTCTTTTGGCCAGACAAAATAATCTGATCACCATCTTGCGCGGCTGTCATGGCCACTTGTTTAGGATTGTGATGGGCGGTTTCTTCCAAAGCCAGAGCTGTCAATAATTCGCCGCCGGCAATTTGCGGCAGAAGCTCGGCTTTTTGTCCGTCGGAACCCGCTGCCAGAATTAGACCGGCACCCAAAATGGCCGTCGAATACAGCGGCGTAGCGGCCAATGTGCGGCCAGCTTCTTGCATGACAATACCAAGGCCGATAGGGCCAAAGCCAGTGCCGCCTTGCTCTTCGGGAATTAAAATTCCAGCAAAGCCAAGCTCGACAATCTGTTGCCAGACCGCTTTATCATAGCCATCAGCACTCTCTTCATCGCGCAGTTTACGCAGATTGGTGACCGGCACTTGTTCGGTAAAAAATTGCTTCGCCATATCGCGCAGCATGGTTTGTTCTTCGGTTAGCACGAGAGCCATGGTTGTCTCCTAATGTTCGGGATAATGGTTTAGGCGTCGGGCAGACCGAGCACGCGTTTTGCAATCACATTCAACTGCACTTCCGATGTTCCGCCTTCGATTGAGTTACCTTTTGAGCGCAACCATGAACGAGTGATGGAAAGTTCACGGGCATCAAAGCCTTCGCCTTCCCAGCCCAAGGCTTGCGTGCCCATAACATCAAGCAATAGCTCAAACCGGCGTTTGTTCAGCTCTGTGCCGTAATATTTGAACATTGAGGCTGCTGCCCCCATGCCTTGGCCGGCTTTGGCTTCGTCAGCTGCGCGTTTTAAGGTCAACGCAAAAGCTTGGTGGTCCATCTTATGATTGGTCACCGCTTCCCGAATGGCTGGATTGGCAATTTTATCGCCATCTTCGCCAAAGTTTTCTTTCGCCATAGCTTCCATGCCGCCCATTGAGGCAGCACCGCCACCGCCCATGCCCATGGCGGAAATCATTGTCCGCTCATGTTCCAACAGGCGTTTGGCAATTGTCCAACCTTTGTTCAGTTCACCAACTAGATTTTCTTTTGGCACAACCACATCGGTCAAGAATGTTTCACAAAACGGTGAGGCGCCGGAAATCAGTTTAATCGGCCGCGCTTCAACGCCTGGTGTGTTCATATCAATCAAGAGGAAAGAAATGCCGTCATGCTTGACGCTCGAGTCGGTGCGCACGAGGCAGAAAATCCAATCGCACTGGTCGGCGTAAGAGGTCCAAACTTTTTGGCCATTGACCAAATAATGGTCGCCTTTGTCTTCGGCTTTGGTTTGCAGGCCAGCCAGATCAGAACCCGCGCCGGGCTCGGAATAGCCTTGGCACCAACGGATTTCACCGCGCACAATCTCGCCGAGATATTTCTTCTTTTGCTCCTCGCTGGCAAATTCCAGCAGGGCTGGGCCAAGCATCCAAAGGCCAAAGCTGGCCAATGGTGTGCGGGCATTAATGCGAGACATTTCTTGCTGCAGAATGCGTGCTTCATCTTTCGACAAGCCGCCGCCGCCATATTCGGCCGGCCATTCAGGGGCTGTCCAGCCGCGTGATGCCATGCGGTCGAGCCATATTTTTGTGTCTGGATTTGGGAAGTCAGCGTTGCGACCGCCCCACGGTGTTTCGCGCTCCGGCATAGGCGTGCGCATTGATTCTGGGCAGTTTTCTTCCAACCAAGCGCGGGTTTCCGCGCGGAATGTGTCGAGATCAGTCATTATCTACTCCTGTAAAACTAGCATCAGTTTATCATGGCAAACGTCGCGGGCAAGCTAAACAGCACAAGGCAAAGTAATTTCGCTTGTGGCATCTGGCCGCATATTTTTTGCGTTTTGGTAGTCGTTTGACAGGTCATGCCATTAAGGCATTTGAAATCCGTCGAGATTAGTGCCCAAACCAGTTACCACATATCGCTTCATGTCGGCGCCAGATTGATAGGCTTCAATGGTCTCGGCAATCGACACATAACGTCCCAAATCAGCACCATTTGTGTGCGCCGCGCTGTGCGGAGTCAGCAGTACATTATCGAGCGACAAGAAATCATGTGCTGACCCCTGATAGGGCCCGCCGCGATCTGGGTCTTCTTCCGGTGTGACCACATTTTGTGGGTAACGGTACCAAGTGTCGAGCGCCGCGCCGCCGATTTTACGGTTTTTCAGTGCGCCGAATAGAGCGTCTTCGTCAACCACTTCGCCACGTGCGACATTAATCAAATAAGCGGTTGGCTTCATCATATCAAAAGCCGCTTGGTCTATCATGCCGCGCGTTTCGTCGGTCAGATCACAGGTGACGGCAATAAAATCGCTGGTTTGCAATAGTTTATCAAAATCTGGACGCGTACCAATCCAGTCAAGCGGTTCCGGCACCTGCGCGCGTTCAGAGCGGGCAACAGCGCAAATATGCATGCCGAAAACCTTTGCCCGTTCGGCCACCGCTTGGGCAATTTCGCCATAGCCTAAAATACCCAAGGTTTTGCCAGATAAATCGCCATGACGGGCGTCGGGCGCTGAATTGCGACCGGCGCGACGCCACTGGCCATTATGCATGTCCGTGTGTTGGGCGCGTAGTTCGAGAACATGTTCCAGCATGGCCCCCATCACATGTTCGGCCATTGGCACGGCATGACCACCGGCGTTACAAACCAGAAGACCTTCCGGCAAAAACCCTGGGTCAATCCAATCCGTCCCGACCCAAGGTTGAATCATCAACTTCAGATTGGGGGCGGCCATTAAGGCGCCAAAATTTCCTGCTGTTAGAATAAAATCGGCGCTGATAACGGCGATTTCACACGCGGCAATAATTGCATCGCGGGCCTTTAGATCATCATTGCAAGGCCAAACATCAAGCCGCCAGTCGCCTTCAAAACCAGCGACCCTTTGTTCGATAATGGGGGCATATTTTGCCCCCATTTCACCAAATACGGCAATTGAGCGTGTCATTAAAGTTTCTCCACTTCGCCGACCGCATATTGGGTAACGCTTTTATAATCCGCCTTGCCATTGGGCGCGCGGAATGGCGGGCCATTGGTGAAAATATGCTTCGGCGTTTTATAGCCAGCCAGTTTTTGGCGCACAAAGGCTTTCAGCCCGTCTGCATCAAAGGCGGCATAGTCTTCCATTTTCACAACTGCGGTTACCGCTTGCCCCCATTTTTCATCGGGCACCCCAACAACCAAAGCGTCTTCAACGCTATCGTGCAATTTCAAGGCTTCTTCAACTTCTTCAGGGTAAATCTTTTCACCGGCTGAGTTAATGCACACTGATCCGCGCCCCAAAAGCGTCAGCTCGCCGTCTTCTGAGACCAAGCAATAATCGCCGGGAATAGAGAACCGTTGGCCATTGATGGTTTTGAAAGTTTTGGCGGTTTTTTCTTCGTCTTTATAGTAGCCCAAGGGAATGGGGCCACCGAAGGCGATGAAGCCCGGCGTTTCGCTACCACGCGGGATTTCTTGATCATTCTCGTCAAATACTTTGCAAAAATCATTGGTGGTGAATTTAGCGGTTTTCACCGGCATGTCTTTGGCGGTGATGGAGCTACCAAAACCAACCGCCTCTGATGAGCCAAAACTATCGGTCAACAGGGCTTGTGGTATATGGTCGAGCATCGCTTGCTTGACTTCCATCGACCACATTACACCCGATGAAATAATCGACACCACGCTCGACACATCGTATTTGCCGGGATTTTCTTCCAGCGCCGCCAGCATAGGTTTGGCAAAGGCGTCACCAACAATCGCCATGCTTGATACGCGGCGACGTTCGACGGTTTCCCACAATTCATGGGAATCCAGTGAAGCCGCTTTTAGCGTTACAATAGTGCCACCATTCATCATCGCCGCCATTGCCGTGAACAGGCCAGTGCCATGCATCAGCGGGCAGGCGGGGATATAGACATCGCCGCCACCTTCTTCGGCAATTTTCTCAGCCAACGCATCCAGTGTTTCGGGCACTTCGCCAAGCGCTCGCAGGGCCATGGTTTGGGTTTCGCGCAGCGCATTATGCTCCCACATCACACCCTTTGGCATGCCAGTGGTGCCGCCAGTGTAGAGGAACAACAAATCCGAACCACTGCGCGTGACATCTAAATTGCTCCCGTCGCCTTTGGTCGCCAGATCTTCATAGGCGATAATGCCATCTTGCAAATCAGATTCTTCGCCAACTTCGACCCACTGTTTGACTTTCGGCAAGCGCGGGCGCAATTGCTCAATATTGTCACGAAACTCGCTACCATAAACCACTATTGTGGCGTCAGAATTGTCAAAAATATAGTGAACTTCGTCGGCTACATAGCGGTAGTTCACATTTACATGCGTTAGTTGAGCGCGGAAACAGGCGGCCAGCAGTTCTATATACTCAGGGCGGTTGCGCATATAAAAGCCAACTTTGTCGCCAGCTTTGGCTCCACCGGCTAGCAGATTGCGGCCCAAATTATTGCTGCGCTCGCCCATTTCTTGCCATGTAATTTCGCGGTCACCGTGCACAAGCGCCAAATGCCCCTGCGGCATAACAGGTATAATTCTGTCGAGTATATCACCAAAGTTCCAAGCCATTTTGTCTCCCTCACTCAAAATGATTGTGAATAGTGAAACTAGGCTAGAGCATAAAAATTTTCTGTGAAAGTGGATTTTTCCTAAAATAAAATTTACCAAATTTTACCACTCGGTTTTGAAAGCTGTGCTAAGACACGTCTATGGAATCATCTGTCGCTTTACTCCTTAGTGGACTTGTTTTGTTGGCTTTGTCGGGCGAGGCTTTGATCCGAGGCGCCGTCACAACCGCCCTAGCTTTCCGTCTTCCTCCTTTGATTATCGGCCTTACGATTATTGCGCTGGGCACGTCGGCGCCTGAGTTTACCGTATCTGTTCAAGCCGCTCTGGTCGGTCAGGCTGATATTGCCATTGGCAATGTCATCGGCAGTAACATAGCCAACATCCTATTGGTGCTGGGGGTTATGGCGCTGCTCAACCCGTTTCAAGTTTCAGGTGAAACGCTGAAGCGCGATGGTCGGGTTATGCTTATGGTGTCGGCTCTGCTGGTTGCTATGGCCTATTGGGGCATGATTAGCGCGCTGATGGGGGCAGGGCTATTACTGGCGTTGCTGGTCTATATGATCGCTCTTTATCGCGGTGCGCAAAGCGAAAGCCAAGGCAATAAAGAAGCCAGCGAAAATCTGACAGAGAATGTTCTGCCCGGTGGTTTATGGCTGGCTGTGCCGGTGCTGATTGCCGGCCTTATTGGTATTATCTGGGGAGCCGATTTAATGGTCACCGGTGCCATTCAATTGGCCCGCGGGTTTGGTGTTTCGGAAGCTGTTATTGCCCTGAGCATTGTCGCCATTGGCACCTCATTGCCAGAATTGGCTGTGTCGATTGTTGCCAGCCTGCGCGGGCAAGCCGGACTGGCTGTCGGCAATATCATCGGCAGTAATATTTCTAATATTTTGCTAATTCTCGGCGGCACTTCATTGCTGGCGCCTTTGGCGATTTCCGATGTATTGGCCAATCGTGATGTCTGGGTTATGCTGGGCGTCGCTATTTTAGGGGTCTATTTTATGTCAACGGGCCGCACCATGAGCCGTCTCGAGGGTGGCATTTGCGTGGCTCTTTATATTAGCTATATCGGCTTTATCTATGGTGCCTGATTGGGCAGCGATAACAAAGCGCTAGACAAAAAGCCTCAGGCAATGTTAGCTCATGGCACTTCAGTATAAGGAAATGATGACGTGATAGATTTTTTGCGACGACGATAGGCTTCGAACTGGCTTTTGCCGGTTTGCTTTCGCACGCATTCAATCGTTCCCTACTCGATCAGCAAAATGATATGGGGCCCATCGCAGGACGTTCATCATGACCCAAATAATTTCAACACAAGCGCAGCATCAAGCTGGTATTGAGCAACTTCTCGACCAATGTTTTGGCCCCGGGCGACTGACCCGCACGGCTGAACGTTTGCGCGAAACCAACCAGCAAATTGATGCTTATGGATTTGTCTGCCTCAACGAACAGGGGCGGGTGCAAGCCAGTATCAGCTATTGGCCAGTTCGCATTGGCGCGCAGCCAGCTTTACTGCTTGGCCCGCTGGCGGTTAATCCTGAGCTGCAAAGTAAGGGCGTTGGCTTTGCATTGATGCAACATAGTCTGGCGCTGATTGATAGCGCGCGCTTTCCGGTGGTTATTTTGGTTGGCGATTTGCCCTATTACCAGCGCGTCGGCTTTGCCATTGCCAATGCCGATATTGCGATGCCGGGGCCGGTTGATGCCAATCGGCTTTTGGTGCGCGGCGATGAGCACTTATTGACGCAACTGACCGGCATGGTTCGCCCTGCACCAGATTTGTGCTAGTTTACCGCTAAAGCGGGAGTGCTCAATGTCTGACAACACACCATCAAATCCTCTGCAAAGCGTCATTGTGCAGGCCAAAAAAGCCGAAAATGGTGAAAAAGGCCTGCCGCCTGTGCATTTGTGGGAGCCTGATTATTGCGGCGATATTGGCATGCGCATCGCGCGTGACGGGCAGTGGTACTACGATAATTCGCCGATTGGGCGGAAAAAACTGGTTCGTCTCTTCTCCACTATTTTGCGCCATGACAAAGACGGCGAGCATTATTTAGTAACACCGGCTGAGAAAATCCGCGTTGAGATTGAAGACGCCCCTTTCGTCGCCACTTTGCTGCATGTGACCGGCACCGGTCGACAGCAGGTTTTGCGTTTTGAAACCAATGTTGGCGATTTCACCGAAGCTGGTCCCGACCATGGTTTGCGCTTTGAGATTGACCCGCAAACTGACGAGCCGTCACCCTATGTTCATGTGCGCGCGCGCCTTGAAGCTTTGATCAGCCGATCGGTTTTTTATCAATTGGTTGAAGTGGCTGAAATTGAAGGCGACGCCTTTGGCGTTTGGAGCCATGGCGTGTTTTTCCCGATTGGTGCCGCCGATGTCGTGCGAGACGCTGAATGAGCCGGACGCAGAATTTGCCATTGATCGATCGAATTTTGGCGGGAGTCGATAAACAGCTGCCACCGGTTCATATTTTGCATCACGAGCGCGGCCAAATTGGCGATATGAATCTTAATGGTGACACCCGCGATGCGGTTGATAAACCGTTGAAGCTTGCTGCTGTGCTGATTGCAATTTTGCAAGACGATGATGATGAGCCGCATATTATTTTGACGCGACGGGCTGACCATCTCGACAAACATTCGGGGCAGGTGGCGTTTCCCGGTGGCAAGGTCGAAGATGGCGACGAAACACCAGTGGCGGCGGCTTTGCGCGAGGCGCATGAAGAAATTGGTCTGCACCCGGATTACGTTGATGTTGTCGGTTTTCTCGACACATATGAAACCGGAACAGGGTTTCGCATTCTGCCGGTGGTGGCAACCGTGCGTCAGGGCTATGTTTTGCAAGCCGATAAAAATGAAGTGGCAGATATTTTTCAAGCGCCGGCTCATTTGTTATTGAATGCTGGTAATTATCAGGCCCATGAAATTGAGTGGGAAGGCCAGCAAAGGCACTATTATGCCCTGCAATATGAAGGCTATAATATTTGGGGCGCAACAGCTGGCATGTTGTTGCACATGAGCCGGAGGTTACAGCCATGATACGGATTATTCTTTGGAACCTGTTTCTGTTTTCTATGCCATTTATACTGGCATGGCTTTGGTCTTTGTGGTTGGAACGGGCACGGCCTGAGGTTGAAACCCAGCGTCGTTGGGCCTTATGCGCCGTGCTTGGCGCGATTCTGGTTTTGCTCAGCCTGTTTTACATTCGCCTGACATCGGGTGATGCGCCGGAGTCGCAATATGTGCCACCACAGCTTGAAAATGGTCGGGTTGTGCCCGGGCGGTTTGAATAAGCGAGATGGCCGACGCGCATCACAAATTGTCAGCGCCAGCTTGGTTGACGCGGCCAGATACACAACAAATTCTTGGCCTACTTAATGTAGACGGCGGCACGGCACGCGCTGTTGGGGGCTGTGTGCGCGATAGTCTATTGGGGGTCGCCAGTGCCGATACAGAAGTCGATATCGCAACCAACCTGACCCCCGATGAGGTGATGAGCCGTCTCGAAAAGTCCGGTATCAAAGCCCTGCCAACCGGTTTAGCCCATGGCACCATTACAGCGGTGATGCACGGCCCAAGCGCGGCTCGTTTATTTGAAATCACCACTTTGCGGGCTGATATCCGTACAGATGGGCGCCATGCTGAAGTGGCTTTTTCACAAGATTGGCAGGCCGATGCGGCGCGCCGCGATTTGACAATCAACGCGCTTTATTGTGATGCCGACGGCACGATATACGACCCAACTGATTTGGGGCTCGCCGATATTCAAAGCCAGAAAATTGGTTTTATTGGCGAGGCGTCGGAGCGAATTGCCGAGGATTATTTGCGGGTTTTGAGATTCTTCCGCTTTCATTTTCAGCTTGCAGCTGAGCGCCAAATCAATGCCGAGGCTTTAGCGGCGGTGCAGGCGGCGGGGGCGCATATGGCGCAGCTTTCCGGCGAACGTCTTCAAAGCGAAATGCTGAAAATTCTTGCGCTGCCAGCGGCCAGCGCGGCGCTTGAAAGCATGGCGCAATGCCAGCTTTTGGCGCCAATTTTTGGCCTAGAAGCAGCCTATGATTTGCCGCGTCTGCAGGCCATGAACAAGCGCAGTGATGACCCATTGCTGCGGCTGATGGCGGTGCTGCCAGATTGGCCTTCGGCTCAGATTGTGGGTCAAAACTTACGCCTATCGGGCAAGCTTATGGCGCGCATGAAAGCGGCGATGACGCCGAGCCGTTATATCGCCGAGGACATGGAAGACATAACGGCAGCACTGTATTTCGACGGCGTCGCTTGCGTGCGCGATCAGGCGCATTTGGCGCTGTGCGATCGGCATCAACAACAGGCGGGTGTGTGGCAGCAGGCGTTGCTGGCGGCGCAGAGCTTCGACAGGCCGGCGTTTCCACTCAATGGCGCGATGATGCAGGCCGCTGGCATGCAAGCGGGGCCAGAAATGGGCGCCATGTCTAAGGCGGTTGAGGCGTGGTGGGTGGCGCAGGGCTTTCCATCGGCCGATGAGGTCGAGGCTGAATTGAAGGCGCGGCTGGCGCAGGGCTGACTAAGGCCAGATCACCATTGGCGGCATGGATGACAGAATGCTCTCCACATTGCCGCCGGTTTTAAGCCCGAACATGGTGCCGCGATCATACAGCAGGTTAAATTCAACATAGCGGCCACGGCGTTTTAGTTGCGCCGCGCGGTCAGCCTCGTCAAATGACATATCAATGCGCCGGGCGGCAATTTGCGGATAGACATCAACAAACGCCCTGCCGACATCCTGAGTGAAGGCAAAATCAGCATCCCAATCGCCGCTGTTTAGGTGATCGTAAAAAATCCCACCTGTACCGCGCGTTTCTTGGCGGTGCGGCAGGTAAAAATAGTTATCGCATTCTTCTTTGAAGCGCGGGTAGTAGCTCGCATCATGCTGGTCGCAGGCTGACTTAAAGGCGGCATGAAAATCTTGTGTGTCGATATGATCTGCCGCGCGTGCCGCGTCAATCATTGGCGTTAAATCGCCGCCGCCGCCGAACCACCCTTTGGTGGTCACCACCATACGTGTGTTCATATGCGCCGTCGGGGCGTGCGGATTACTGGGGTGAATAATCACTGAAATGCCGGCCGCCCAGAATCTTGGGTCGTCTTGCGCACCATCGACTTGTGATTTGAAATCTTCAGAAAATTCGCCATGTACAACAGAAATGTGAACACCAGCTTTTTCAAAGGCGGTGCCGTGTAACATCGACATTTCGCCGCCACCGAGGTCTTGCGAACCGTCGCCGCGACGCCATGGTTTACGCACGAATTTCGCCCCTTCTGGCTCGAGTGATTCGAGTTTGGTGCATAGTTCGTCGCGTAAGCTGGCAAACCAATTGGCTGCAGAGTTTTTGCGCGCGTCCCAGAGATTCGCATCGGGTTTTATGTCCGTCATTGAGCCACTTGCCTTACCCTAAAAATAATCTAGCCTTACCAATGGCTTAAACAGTTCCACCGGCGATTGCCAGTGGTTAATATATGCGTCATGGTGACACATTCAGAGATTGCCCTGTAGCAGTTAGTTTGCGGACTCTCATAGCTTGTTTATAAAGAGCAGGTCTATTAGGGGCAATAAGGAGATAAAGATGACTGACGCACACACTCCAGTCACAGAAGAACCAACACGGCGCGACTTTCTATACTTGGCCACCGGTGCTTTCGCAGCTATCGGCGCGGCCAATATTGTATGGCCATTGATTGATCAGATGAACCCAGATGCTTCAGTAAAAGCATTGTCATCTATTGAAGTTGATCTTTCTGCCATTGAGAGCGGCCAGAGCATCACTGTTACTTGGCGCGGCAAGCCGGTGTTTATCCGCCGTCGTACGCAAGACGAAGTAGGTGTTGCCCGCGAGGTTTCGGTTGTTGATTTGCCCGATCCCGAAAATGACGCCGACCGTGTTGTCAAAGATGAGTGGTTGGTTATGGTTGGTATTTGTACCCATTTGGGTTGCGTGCCGCTTGGTCAAGCAGGCGACTTTAATGGCTGGTTCTGCCCATGCCATGGTTCACATTATGACACTTCAGGGCGTATCCGTAAGGGCCCAGCTCCGAAGAACCTTGAAATTCCGCCATACGATTTCGTAGGCGATACACGCATTAAAATTGGTTAGGAAAAATCATGAGCGGTGAAAGCACATATAATCCCAGCAATGGCGTTTCTAAATGGCTCGACTCACGTCTGCCCATTTTGCGATTGGCCCATGATAGTTTCGTCGACTATCCAACGCCGAAGAACCTGAACTATTGGTGGACGTTTGGTGGCATTTTGAGCTTCTGCTTGGTCACGCAAATCATCACCGGCATTATTTTGGCCATGCATTATACGCCGCATGTCGATTTCGCCTTTAATTCAGTTGAGCACATTATGCGCGATGTGAATTATGGCTGGATGTTGCGTTATATCCACGCCAATGGTGCTTCCATGTTCTTTATTGCGGTTTATATCCATATGTTCCGCGGCATGTATTACGGCTCTTACAAAGCGCCGCGTGAAGTGCTGTGGATTTTGGGTGTGATCATTTACATTCTGATGATGGCTGCCGCCTTTATGGGCTATGTATTGCCATGGGGACAAATGAGCCTCTGGGGCGCCACTGTGATCACCAATTTATTTGGTGCCATTCCATTGGTTGGTGAAAACATTGCCATTTGGTTGTGGGGCGGCTTCTCAGTCGACAACCCAACACTGAACCGCTTCTTCTCCTTGCACTACCTCATTCCGTTCCTGATTGCTGGTGTCGTTGTTCTGCACATTTGGGCGCTGCACGTGCCCGGCAATAATAATCCGGTCGGTATTTCAGTGAAAGGCAAGCAAGATACAGTGCCATTCCACCCGTATTACACGGTGAAAGATGGTTTCGCGCTGACCTTGTTCCTCATCCTGTTCTCCTATTTCATCTTCTTCGCACCAAATGTTTTGGGTCATGCCGATAACTATATTCCGGCCAACCCATTGGTGACACCTGCGCATATTGTGCCGGAATGGTATCTGCTGCCGTTCTACGCGATTTTGCGCGCTGTGCCAGATAAGCTCGGCGGTGTGGTGCTGATGTTCGGCGCAATTTTTGTTATGTTCCTGCTACCTTGGCTTGATACATCAAAAGTGCGTTCAGCGCGTTATCGTCCCTTATTCCGTCAGTTCTACGTATTGTTCATCCTCGACTGCCTGCTTTTGGGTTACCTTGGTGCGCAGCCGGCTGAAGGTGTTTACATTGTGTTGGCGCGTGTTGGCACCGTCTATTACTTCGCTCATTTCTTGCTCATCCTGCCTATTCTTGGTCTGGTGGAGAAACCCAAAGAAGTGCCGGAAAGTATTTCCGAAGCTGTGCTACCTGCAGCACCGCAAGCGGCCGAATAGTGGTTTTGAGAGGAAAATCGTTATGAAGAACTTAACTTTGAAAACTCTAGCCGCCAGTGCCTTTTTGGTTGCCGGACTTTTGTCACCTGCCCATGCGGCGGGCGACGCCAAACATCCAGAAGTGATGGATTGGAGCTTTAACGGCCCAACGGGCACATTTGATCGCAATGCGCTGCGTCGCGGTTTCCAAGTCTATAAAGAGGTTTGCGCCTCTTGCCATGGGCTGTCGCAAGTCAGTTTCCGCAATCTGTCACAAGACGGCGGGCCTGAGTTCAGTGAAGCCGAAGTCAAAGCCATTGCCGCCGAATACACAGTGGAAGATGGCCCTGACAGTTACGGCGATATGTTCGAACGTCCGGCTTTGCCAAAAGATCGGTTTGTTGAACCTTATCCAAATGAGAACGCTGGCCGCGCCGCTAATGGTGGCGCCTATCCGCCAGACCTGTCTTTGATTACCAAAGCCCGTTCAGGTGGTGCCGATTACCTTCACGCGCTGCTGACGGGTTATAGCGAGGCGCCTGACGGTGTCGAAATGCGTCCAGGCCTGTATTACAACCCCTATATGGCCGGTGGCAAAATTGCTATGCCATCGCCGTTGCTGGAAGACATTATTGAGTATGGCGATGGCACACCAGCGACGGTTGAGCAAATGTCGAGCGATGTTGTGCAGTTCCTGACATGGGCGGCAGAGCCTGAGTTAGAAGCGCGCAAGCGTACTGGCATTATGGTGATCATTTATCTGACCATTTTCGCTGGCTTAATGTATTTCTCAATGCGTAAGATTTGGGCAGACCAGCACTAAGGTCTAAATCGACAAAAAATAACCCCGCTTTGGTAACAAGGCGGGGTTTTTTGTTTTAGACGTTAAAGCGGAATAATAAGACGTCGCCGTCCTTAACCAAATATTCTTTGCCCTCTTGGCGCAAGCGTCCGGCTTCGCGGGCACCGGCCTCGCCATTATGGGCTGTGTAGTCGTCAAAGGCGATGGTTTCGGCTTTAATGAAACCGCGCTCAAAATCAGTATGAATGACGCCGGCCGCTTGCGGTGCTGACATGCCTTTGCGAATGGTCCAGGCGCGTGCTTCTTTGGGGCCGGCGGTGAAATAAGTGATCAGGCCCAAAAGTTCATAACCCTGCCGGATTAGGCGATTGAGGCCGGGTTCTTCAAGCCCCAGACTGTTTAAATACTCCAACCGTTCATCATCATCCAGCTGCGCCAATTCTTCTTCAATACGGGCCGAGATGATCACAGCTTCGGCGCCTTCGGCAGCGGCTTTTTCCTGCATTTTGGCGGAAAGACTGTTGCCGCTATCGGCGGCGGATTCCTCAACATTGCAGACATAAATCACCGGCTTTGAGGTGATCAGCTGAAGGTTCTTGAAGGCTAGTTTTTGGTCGTCCGGCACAATCGCTTTGCGGGCAGGGCGGCCTTCACGCAACTCCGCTAGAGCCAATTCAACGAGCTCTAATTCAGCCGACGCGGCCTTATCTTTCGCTGCAACTTTCTTGCGCAAATTGACCTCGCGTTTTTCAAGGCTTTCCAAATCGGCCAGCATTAATTCGGTTTCCACTGTGTCCGAGTCCGCTAGCGGATCAATAACCCCTTCGACATGGGTGATGTCGCCATCCTCAAAACACCGCACGACATGGGCAATGGCGTCGACTTCGCGAATATTGGCGAGAAACTGATTGCCAAGCCCTTCGCCCTTAGAAGCGCCGCGTACCAGACCGGCAATATCCACAAAGCTCAAACGCGCGGGTATCGACTGCGCTGATTTCGCAATTTGCGCCAATTGGTCGAGCCGCGCGTCGGGCACGGCGACATCGCCAATATTTGGCTCAATGGTACAAAACGGAAAATTCGCCGCTTGGGCACTGGCGGTTTTGGTCAATGCGTTAAACAGCGTCGATTTACCGACATTAGGAAGGCCAACAATGCCACAACGAAAACCCATTATTCTGTGTCCTTATTTGTTTCAGTTTTATCCGCTTCAAGCTCTGGCAGAGCGGCTTTCATATCTTCGATGACCCGTGTTTGATAGGTCGCGTCTTCACCTTTGACGAGGTAATCCAAATGGCGTGTTAAAGCGCTAAGTAGCGGTTCTAACCATTGCTGGTCTTGTTTGGAAAAATCGCCCAAAACATGACCGCTCACTTTCGCTTTATCGCCTGGGTGACCAATGCCGAGGCGGGCGCGACGGAAATCGGCGCCCATATGCGCATTGATTGAGCGCAAACCATTATGACCAGCAAGGCCACCACCGTTACGCATGCGCAATTTACCGCTTGGCAAATCCAGCTCATCATAGAAAACGACGATTTGCTGGCTGGTTAATTTGTAAAAATTGACGGCGTCGGCAACGCTGATACCGCTTTTATTCATATAGGTTGTGGGTTTAAGCAAAAGTGTTTTTTCGCCATTAATCTGGCCCTCTGCGACCAACCCATGGTGTTTGCTTTTGAAGTTGCTAAAAGAATAGGCCTCAGCAATCGCATCAATCGCCATAAAACCAATATTGTGTCGGTTTTTTGCGTATTTCTGCTCTGGATTGCCAAGGCCTATCAATAAAAGCATGTCAGTTCCCTAAGTGGGAGATGCATTAGATGTCAGAAAGGCAGGCTTATTCTTCGCCGCCGTCTTCATCTTCTGCAGCTGCATCTTCAGATGTTGCTTTATCACCTTCTTCGCCGTCGGTTTCGCTATCGTCGCCGGCGCCACCAGCCGGTACGGCGATGGTTGCAATGGTGAAGTCACGATCAGAGATCACTGGCACCACGCCGTCTGGCAGCGTGATGTCGGAAATATGCACACTGTCGCCCATGTTCACGCTAGCCAAATCAACTTCGATTGAATCTGGAATTGAGTCGGCAGGGCAGTTGAGTTCGACGGTATAACGCACAACGTTCAACACGCCGCCGGTTTTCAGACCAGGGCATGTATCTTCGTTTAAGAAGATAACCTGAACTTCAACGGCAATTTTCGTGCCTTTGCTGAGGCGCAGAAAGTCGGCATGCATAATATCGTCGCGCACAGGGTGCAGTTGCAAGTCACGTGTCAAAACCCGTGTTTTCTTGCCGTCGACTTCGATATCGAGCAATGTGCTCATCAAGCGGCCCGTATTGTATAATTTGGTAAAGTCTTTACGCGACAATGAAACCCCTTCAGGTTCTTTATTGTCTCCGTAAATCACGGCCGGCACTAAGCCCTCACGGCGCAATGCACGAGCGACCCCCTTACCGGCCCGTTCCCGCTTTTCTGCGGTAAATGAAATAATGTCTGACATAATGTGTCTCCATTGATGTTAAAATTCCCACCATGACCCATGCCATAATGGTCAAACCGACTTTCCTCCAGGGGTGCAAAATCGGACTGTGCGCGGGTTATAGCAAGCACACGAATTTATTCAATCGAAAAGGCTGGTTTTAGTCGAAAAGGCTGGAAACAGAGTTTTCATCCGATGTGCGCCGCATCGCTTCGCCAATCAGCTCGGCGATTTCAATGACACCAAATTTATCGGACTGCAAAATTGCCTCGGTCGGTTGGATTGTGTCGGTGATCAATAATTTTTCAAGCTTTGACTTATTGACCCGCTCGACCGCTTGGCCAGATAGGACGCCATGGGTAACATAGGCTGACACCGAGGTGGCGCCGGCTTCAATCAAGGCATCGGCGGCATTGCACAATGTGCCGGCACTGTCGACAATGTCATCGACCATCAGGCAATGGCGGCCAGCCACATCGCCGATGATATTCATCACTTCGCTCACCCCCGCTTTTTCGCGCCGCTTATCAACAATCGCCAAATCGGCGCCAATGCGGTTGCCAAGCGCGCGGGTACGCACCACGCCACCAACGTCAGGTGAAACGACCATGATTTCATTTTTGCCGAAACGCATTTTAATATCTTCTACAAAGACGGGAGCTGCGAAAAGATTATCGGTTGGGATGTCGAAAAAGCCTTGAATTTGGCCGGCGTGCAAGTCGAGCGTCAGCACTCGGTCGGCGCCCGCTGACTCAATCAAATTAGCCACCAGCTTAGCTGAAATAGGGGTGCGAGGCCCTGGTTTGCGGTCTTGGCGGGCATAGCCGAAATAGGGAACAACCGCCGTAATACGTCTCGCGGAGGCGCGTCGCAAAGCATCAATAATAATCAACAATTCCATCAAATGGTCATTTGACGGAAACGAAGTCGACTGAATGATGAAAGCGTCTTCGCCGCGCATATTCTCGTGTATTTCAACGAACACTTCATTATCGGCAAAGCGGCGCACTTCGCATTTGGCCAAAGGCACATCGAGATATTTGCTGATGGCATTGGCCAGAGGTAAATTACTATTGCCTGATAAGATTTTCATCAAAATGTCTCCAGAATCGCTATGCATCTTGCATAACAAAGCTGCGAGAGAGTCGCAATTTTTGATTTACTTTTATCCCCGTTGGCGTGTGTCTTGCCCGTCGCTTAGCGGCATGATTGCAAACATATGGCCGACATCTGGCGGCCATAATCGGCCTCGCTGCGGTGTGTGGTGCGGCGGTAAGAGAAAAAATCAGCTTCATTCTGATAGGTGCATATATCCAATAAACTTCCGCTGACCCTGGCTCTAGCGACTTGCCGCATGACAAAACCGGTCAAATCAAACATGGCGTGATCTGGTTTTTGCGAAGCGATGAATAAATCTTGATCATCAGGGTAGGTGGTGGCGAATTGGCTTTTGAATTCCGGCCCTACTTCATAGGCGGCTTGTGAAATCGCTGGCCCAACGACGGCGGTGATATTCTCTCGGTGCGCACCATGTGTGCACATGAGGGCGACCACATTTTCAATTACGCCGTCATGGGCCCCGCGCCAACCGGCATGGGCGGCGCCAATCACGCCCGCCGTTTGATCGGCAAAAAGCACCGGCACGCAATCAGCGCTCAGCACCCCAAGGGCAAGGCCGATTTGATCGGTGACCAACGCGTCGGCTTCGGGGGCTTGCGTGTCATTAGCGCCCATATAGACGGCGCGAGGGCTGTGTATTTGATAGGCCGTGCATAAGCGCTCTGCTCGCAAATGGGCGCAAATCAGGGCGCGATTTTCGGTGACATTTTCCGGCCTATCATCTGAACCTTGGCCGACGTTCAGTGATTGGTATAGGCCTTGCGAAACCCCGCCCTGACGGGTGAAAAATCCATGCGCTATCGGCTGGCCGTGGTCGACTGTTTCAAACGCCGCTGCGACGAGGGGGGACAGGCGGCTCATGGGGCAAATCCCGCCAAAGGGGGGCAGTCCTGATTGGCCACGGCGAGGACTTTAAACAAATGTCCCATTTGATCGGGGGCCGCCAAGCGGTCACGTTCGGCGGCAATTTGACCGGCTTTTTCGGGTGCCGATTGAATCAACGATTGCGCTCTTATGTCTAGCCCCAGCGCCGTTAAAAACGCGCCTTGCTGGCAGATAGGTGGGCTGGTTAAACCGCATTGTGTGGCGAGTTTTTGTAACTGAGCAAAATTCACATGGGCGGTTAAATCCGCCATGCCCGGTGCCGCCAAGGGGTCAACAAACCGATGTTTTTGCAGCGCTTGAAAACTGTCGCCAGCCGCCGCTTCAGCATAGCCATAATCAATAATCAGCGCGGCGCCGCCGTGTGTCGCCAACTGCTTACTCAGACGCATCATCACATGATTGGCGGCAGCGCAAGTTTCGACAATATCGCCAATTTGCGCCGATGGCAGAGCCTGCGTCGGCAGCTCGGCCTCGGTCAGCGGCGCGCCGTCGATGAAACACAAAGCCCCCTCACGCTGGTCGACCATAATCGGCAACCAGCCATTCTTGTCCTTGCGGTATTGCTGAATTGGCAAGGCGTCGAAAAACTCATTGGCAAGAACAATCATCGGCAGTTCGGGCAATGTGCTGATATCATCATGCCAATGGGCGTTGGGCAGTTTTTCTTTTTGTAATTGGCGCAACGTCGGGCTGATTTCGACGAAATGCACCTGCGTGGTTTTTGTAAAGCCTGGTATGACACTTGCGGCTCGCATTACATCTGCCATTAATGTGCCGCGTCCGGGGCCCAGCTCGGCCAAACAAAAGGCCTCGGGCTGGCCCATACGGTGCCATAAATCAGCGCACCAAGCGCCAATCAGTTCGCCAAACATTTGGCTTATTTCGGGGGCGGTAGTGAAATCGCCACCATTGGGCGCGGCGCGGCCAAATGGTTGGCGTTGAACATAATATCCATGCGTCGCATCCGTTAGCGCGCGCGCCATAAAAGCTTCCAGCGTCATCGGGCCAGACTGGGCAAGCTCGTCAATTAATTGATCACGCAGCGCTGACATACAACGTTACCGTGGCCGCGCCGTAAGAATAAAGCCGAGACCGACAAGCAAAAATGGAATGCACAATAACTGCCCCATGGTCAGCCATTGCCAGATAAAGCCGATATGAGCATCAGGCTGGCGGAAAAATTCGACAAAGAAGCGCGAGGCGCCATAGATTATACAAAACAGGCCGGTCAAAAGCCCGGGGCGCGACAGCCCCTTATAGCGCCACGAAACCACAGCTAAGACAGTGAAGAGCAGCGCTCCCTCAAGAGCCGCTTCATATAGCTGGCTGGGGTGGCGCGGCAGAGGTCCGCCATTGGGAAAAACAAAGGCCCATGGCACATCTGTCGTGCGGCCCCATAATTCGCTATTGATGAAATTCGCCAAACGCCCGAAGAACAATCCAATCGGCGCGGTGGCTGAGGTCATATCGGCGAGCGCGCGCCAATCAAGCTGGCGTTTATAGGCAAAGCCGACAACCGCGATAAATACGCCGCCGGCGCCACCATGAAATGACATGCCGCCTTGCCAAACGGCCAGAATATCCTGTGGGTTAGCGAGGTAATAGGTCGGATTGTAGAACAGCACATAGCCCAGCCGTCCGCCCAACATAACGCCAAGCACGACCCATAGCAGCAAATCGCCGACATCATCTTGGCTGATCAATGGTCGGCCCGGCCAAAGCGCCGGACGCGCGCTCATCATCATCATATAGCGCATGCCAATCACTAGGCCGGCGATATAGGCCAGCGCATACCAGCGCAAGGCAAAGGGGCCAATTTGGAAAATAATTGGATCAATATCGGGAAAGCTCATAACGACGTCCTAATTACCGGCAATTTTCTCTTGCAATATAACACGAGCTGGAGGAACTTGCTTCTATGAATGACACACGCGCCAAAATTGTCGATGATTTGACCAGTGTTTTTAACGGTCTGGGTATTGCTGCCCAAGGCGTGCGTGAGGAAATTGATCAAGCCATTGGCGCGCGTATCGACCGGATGATCAGCCAAGGCAGCTTTGTAACTCGCGAAGAATTTGAGCTGGTCCGCGATATGGCCATTAAAGCACGCGAAGAAAACCTTGCTTTGCGTGAGGCTCTCGACACTTTGACAAAGAAAAAATAAAAATCGCTGAAAAATCAGCGATGGCACATTTGCCCGTGGATTACTTCATCTCTCTCGAATTTGCTCTTTTATCGACTCGGTGAATCAGACACTGTTATGTCGTAGGTCGGGGTTTTTCGGCCACCACATGTAGTATTTTGATAGGATGGACTGGCAAATATGTCGACAGCTTTGATGACGGAAACCCACGCTGAGCACCCGATTGATTTGATCGAGACACTTGCCGCGAGCCGCGAATGGCCATTTGAGCGCGGCACAGAAGACGATATGAATGTGTGTGTTGGCGGATATCATTGCGACTATCATTTGGCGATAAGCTGGCGACCCGATTTGGGTGGCTTGCATTTGGCCTGCGTGCTCGACACCCGCGCGCCACAGGGTAAACGTATCGAAATACATGAATTATTGGCGCTGATTAATGAGCAATTATGGCTTGGCCATTTTGATATTTGGTCAGCCGATGGTGCGATTTTATTCCGCAATACGATGTTTGTGAGTGGTGATGGTCTGTCCGAAGGCCAATGCGAAGAATTGATCAACCACGCAATCGATACCTGCGAGCGGTTTTTTCCAGCTTTTCAATTCTTGATTTGGGCGGGTCATTCGCCGCGTGCGGCGCTCGAAAGCAGCATGTTTGAAACCCGCGGCGATGCCTAAAATGATACCAGACAGTTTATTAAAACAGCGCATCCTCTTAGTGGGTGGCGGCAAAATGGGGTCGGCTTTGTTGCAGGGCTGGTTAGCGGCTGGCTTTGGGGTCGCGCAATTTATGGTGAATGAACCAGCCCCGTCTGATGATTTGGCGGCGTCTGTTGCTGTCGTTAATCCAACGGCTGAGCAACTCGAACAATCAATGCCTGATATTATTGTTTTGGCCATTAAGCCACAAATGGCGGACAGCGTGTTACCCGATCTAATACCGGCTGTGCGGCGCTCAACCGTGGTTATTTCCCTTTTAGCGGGTCAATCAATTGAGCATTTAAGTGCCTTATTGGGCGGCCATGATGTGATTGTTCGCACCATGCCCAATACACCAGCGGCGATTGGCTTGGGTATGACGGCCCTGATTGCCAGTGATGGCGTGAGCGTAGCGCAAAAGCAAGATGCTGGCCATCTGATGCAGGCGGTTGGTGAAACCGTTTGGTTGGACAGCCAAAAACAAATGGATGCCGTGACTGCTATCAGCGGCTCTGGCCCTGCTTATGTATTCTATTTGGCCGAAACCATGATGTCGGCTGGCGTATCGCTTGGCTTGAGTGAGGAAATGGCGTTGCAATTAGCCCGTCAAACCATCGTCGGCGCAGCCACCATGATGGTGCAATCGGACACATCACCTTCGCAATTGCGCCGCAACGTCACCTCGCCCAATGGCACGACAGAAGCTGCCCTTGATGTGCTCATGGCTGAAACCGGTGGGCTTGGAACCTTGATGCGCCAAGCCACGCAAGCAGCCGCCCTGCGCAATCGCCAATTGGCCGATCTTGACAAAGATGATGATTAAGACGGTATAGAAACCCGCGCCTGAAGACCGCCTAAGCCGCTTCGTTGCAGAACAATATCGCCGCCATGGCTGCGCGCCACATCGCGGGCGATAGCCAAGCCAAGCCCCGTGCCGCCCATTTGCGTATTGCGCGCGTCATCCAAGCGATAAAACGGGCGAAACACATCTTCCAAACGGTCTTCTGGAATGCCAACGCCATTGTCATCAATGGTGATATGCAGCATTTGTGTTTGGCCGTCGAGTTTGGCGGCAACATGCACCAATTTAGCGTGGCCGCAGGCATTATTGATCAAATTGGTGATACAGCGGCGCAGAGCATTTTGCTTCATCGACACATTGGCCTGCAGTGTATCGGTGAGACGGATTTGTACATCCGGCCAACGGCGTTCTGCATCGCGGTGGATTTGGCTCAAAAATGGGTCCAAAGCAGCGATGCTGGTGCTTTCGCCCTGATAGCCACGGGCGAAGGCAAGATAGTCATCAAGCATGTCTTCCATTTCACTGATATCGCTGTTTAATTCTTCAACATCAGGGATTTGCGGCATCATTGCCATTTGCAATTTAAGCCGCGTCAAGGGCGTGCGAAGGTCATGGCTGACCCCGGCCAGCATGGTGGTGCGCTGCTCGATTTGCCGCTGAATACGGTCACGCATTTCAATAAAAGAGGCGGCGGCGCGGCGCACTTCCGAGGCACCGGCTGGGCGGAACTCAGGTGTATCGCGACCCTTGCCAAATTCTTCGGCGGCTTCAGCCAAGCGTTGGATTGGACGAATTTGATTGCGTAAGAACACGCCCGAGACCATTAGCAAAATCACCGATGTGCCAACCATCCAGATCATGAAAATATGCGAATTGGTGGCATAAACGCGTTTGCGCTGGGTCAGTACGCGCATCACTTCGCCAGGCAGCAACACGCGAATATCGACGTAATTGTCATAGGTCACTGTATCGAGCCAGAATGGGCGGCCGATTTGTTCGGTTAATTCGCGCGATAATGATTGATGCAAGAGGGCGACAATCGGCGCAGTTTCGGTTTCAGGCAGGCTTTCGCCAGGCAAAAAAGCCACCGACATAGAGAAAGTGTCGCCAGCTATTTGGCTGAGCAATTCGCTGTCACTGCCTTGTTCGCGCATCCGCAATTCAACCAGAATAGCAATATCACTGACGGCAGCACTGGAAAGCCTTTGGGTCACGGTATTCCAATGCCGTTCCATAAATACAAAAGCGACAACAATTTGTGTTAGCACAACCGGCATCACAATAATCAACAGCGACCGCGGGAACAGGCCGGTTGGCATATATGTTTTCAAAAAAGCCGCAGGAGAGAACCACATAATCTAATCAGTCCTCAACACATAGCCGCTGCCACGCACGGTTTGTAAATATAGCGGGTCGCGCGGGTCGGCCTCAATTTTGCGACGCAATCGGTTGACCTGCACGTCAATGGCGCGCTCAGAAATATCTTCGCCATCGGCCAATTCCATGCGCGAGACAATCCGCCCAGGCTCAGAGGTCAGGCAACGCAGCACTTCTATTTCGCGCGTGGTTAGCGTCACTCGCGTGCCATCGCGCAGTAATTCGCCACGGTCATAACGAAAGGTGAAGGCGCCAAAACGCACTTCTTCTGGCGGCTCAATGACGGCTTCGTCGCTGGCGCTGCGCCGCAAAATATTTTGAATGCGCAATAATAATTCCTTCGGGTCAAAGGGTTTGGGCAGATAATCATCAGCCCCCACAGCCAGCCCCTCAATGCGATGCTCAACATCGGCCCGCGCCGTGAGCAATAAAATCGGCACGGTATTTTGTTCCTTGCGCAATTTCTCAGTGAATTCAACGCCGGTAAGCCCCGGCATCATAACGTCGAGAACCAGGAGGTCAAAACTCAGCATGACCATTTTTTCATAGGCTTCGCGGGCGTCGGCGGCGGTGGTGGCACGATAGCCATTATCGGCTAAATATTTGCGCAATAGTTTCCGAATGCGCGTGTCATCATCAACGATGAGCACATGCGGCGTGGTTTCATTGAGCTGGTCTATCGTAGCCATTTACTCACTCTTATCTCTGGCAGGGCGGGCCTTTATTTCGCGCCGCGAGCGGGCAATCAGATTGTCAATGGCCTCGCGATTTTCAGCATTTATAATAAGTCGGGTGGTCTTTTTCCATTGCTCAAAGGCCGGCGCGCCAATTTTGTCGAGCACCTCATCAAACCGGCTGATTTGCGGGGCAATCAATTGCCCGTGTAAGTCGCGGCCTTTGGGGGTCAGATGCAAGAGCCGTTTGCGGCGGTCATTTTGGCCAATCGCTTGCTCAATATAGCCATTATCAATCAGCTCGCGCAAAACCCGCGCCAAGCTTTGTTTGGTGATGCGCAAAATATCTAATAAATCAGCAATGGAAATGCCCGGATTGGAAGCAACAAAATGCAAAACCCGGTGATGGGCGCGGCCAAAATCATGCGCTGCCAGCAAAGCATCAGGGTCAGCGATAAAGTCACGATAGGCAAAGAACATCAGCTCAATGGCATCGTTGAAATCATTGTCTTGGGTGTTCTTTTGACGCGTCATTATGACCCTTATAAGGCTGAACAGAAGCGAGTGAAATATGTCAGCCTTATTGACATAAATCACTTTCACTGATAATACTAGCATCATTCATGGCCTTGGTTTCAAAATAAAATTGGCCTGCGGGGATTTAAATATGAGTGTGAGCTTCGATCAGCGTGACGGCTTCATTTGGATGAATGGCGAAATGTCGCCATGGGCGGAAACAAAAATCCACGTGCTGACCCATGGTTTGCATTATGGATCATGCGTTTTTGAGGGAGAGCGCGCCTATGGCGGGTCGATTTTCAAACTGCGCGAACACACAGAACGCTTGTTTTATTCGGCTGGTGAGCTGGGCTTCAAAATTCCATACACAATCGACGAAATTGACCGCGCCTGCCAAGAGACCCTCGAGGCCAATGGGCTGCGCGATGGTTATTTGCGTCCCGTTGCGTGGCGCGGATCAGAAATGATGGGTGTTTCGGCGCAGAATAATCGCATTAATGTTGCCATTGCGGCTTGGGAATGGCCATCTTATTTCAATCCTGAAGAGCGCCTCAAAGGCATTCGCCTAGATATGGCTAAATATCGCCGTCCATCACCTGAAACCGCGCCTTGCCATGCCAAAGCCGCTGGCCTTTATATGATTTGCACCCTGTCAAAACACGAAGCCGAAAGCAAAGGCTATGCCGATGCGATGATGTTGGATTGGCGCGGCCATGTAGCGGAGGCAACCGGTGCCAATATGTTTTTTGTCGACGGCAATGCGCTACATACGCCAACCCCGGATTGCTTCCTTGATGGCATTACCCGCCGCACAGTCATTGACTTGGCGCGGGCGCGTGGTCTCGCTATTGTCGAGCGGACGATTTTACCGGAAGAATTGGAAGGCTTTAGCGAGTGTTTTATTACCGGCACGGCGGCTGAGGTGACACCAGTTTCTGAAATTGGCCCCTATCGCTTTACCCCCGGTGACATCAGTAAAAACCTCATGGATGATTACGCCGCCTTAGTCGCCGGATAAACTTTTGCATCTTGACCTATGTTTTTATCATGTCATTCTTCTTCAGTGAGTTTTGAGAAGGGGTGACCAATGGGCTTGTATGACAAATATGTATTGCCACGATTTCTGAACACCGCTTGCGGCACCAAGCCAGTGCGTAAGCAACGCGAAAAAGTTGTGCCGCATTGCGAAGGCCGCGTGCTGGAAATTGGCATGGGAACAGGCCTCAATCTGGAATTTTACGACCCTTCAAAAGTAGACATGGTATTTGGTCTTGAACCAGCTGCTGAAATGGTTGCGCGGGCCAAACCTTTGGCCGATGCGGCACCGTTTCCGGTTGAATTCATTGATCTGCCGGGCGAAGAAATTCCGCTCGAAGATAATAGTGTCGACACAGTTTTGTTGACTTATACACTGTGCACAATCCCCGGCACATTGGCCGCCATGCAAGGCATGCGCCGTGTTTTGAAGCCTGGTGGTAAATTGATTTTTTCTGAGCATGGGCGCGCGCCAGATGCGGCCATTAACAAATGGCAAGACCGTCTTAATGGTGTCTGGGGACACATTGCCGGCGGCTGCAATATCAATCGTGATATTCCGCATTTGATTGAACAGGGTGGTTTCAAAATCACCGATATGGATCAAATGTATGTGCCATCGACACCGCGCGTGTTGGGCTACACCTATTGGGGAGCGGCGGAAATCCGCTAATCAGGTAAAAGTTTTGTAAATTCTGTCGGGAGGCTTGACTCTAGCGCGTCATTAAAATAGAACAAAAAAAGAACAAAAAAGCAAATATAGCAGGCACGCCAGATGGATGACGCGGAAAAAAGACCACAGATTAATGCGCTGAATCGCCAAAAAATTGTACGACTACGCAAAAAAATAGAGCGTTTTGAACCGCTTAGCCAATCTGCCGCACATATCACCACGGGCTTTGACGCGATTGATACTTATCTTACTGCCCATGTGAGCGGCGGCGGGCTGGCTTTAGGGGGCGTGCATGAAATTATCGCCGCACGCACGGGTGATATGGCAGCGGCGCTGGGTTTTGCGCATCATCTTGCGTCGCGGTTTCGTGGTGCGCAAACTGCTTTGCTCTATGGGCAGACCCATGCCGGCGTGCGCGATACCGGCCAGCCCTATGCACCGGCTTTAATGTCCCGCGATGATTTGATTTATCTGGATGGTGTCAGCCTGCCGGAGTTGATGTGGGCAGGCGAGGAAGCGCTGAGCTGTGATGCCATTGGTTGTATTATTCTGGCCAGCACCGAAGAAGCGCCAAATTTTACCTTTAGCCGTCGTTTGTCGATGACCGCGCGCAGTGTCGACCGGCCCTTGATTATGGCTCTGGGTGCCAGTGCAGCGGGTACCGCTTCGGCGGCGGCCAGTCGTTGGCAAGTGCAAGCCATCGCTAATAATGGTTGGCAGCTAACGCTTACCCGTCTGCGTAGCAGCTATCGTCAGACGCCGCCGACACAGGGGTGGCAAGTGTTCGCAGCGGCGCCACAAAGCGACGCGGATGGCGGCGCCAAGACACCAGAAATTGTCGCTGAACCGCGCCAGTTAGCGACAAATTAAGGCGGTGAGTGATGACAGATTTGACGCCACAAGAGCCTCCAAAGACACCAATTGGTGATTTTACTTTCAAGCCGCAAGCGACCGGAAGGCGCATTGTGTCTTTATGGTTTCCCTATTGGCTGGTGCAAAGCTATGGCGCCGGATTTGATGCCACGCGGCCATTTGTTCTGGTTGATAAGCAGAAAAACACCCAGCGCGTTGTGGCGGTGACACCATTGGCAGAAGCTGTTGGTTTGCACGCTCATATGTCGCTTGCCGATGCCCGCGCTTTAGTGCCCGATTTGCAAACCGCCCCTGTATTATGGCCAGCGGCGCAGGAAAAATTAGAAAAAACCGCCAAATGGTTGCAGCGCTATACGCCTTGGGTCGGCTATGACGCTCCCGGCGACAGTCCGGCGGATGGGTTCGGCTTGTTATTAGATATCAGCGGTTGCGCGCATTTATTTGCCGGTGAACGCGCCATGCTGGCTGACATACAGGCGCGTTTTCAGGCCCGGGGCATAACCGTGCACGCGGCTGTGGCGGGCACGATTGGCGCAGCTTGGGGGCTGGCGCGGTTTCGCCGCCAGCGCGAAGCAGTGATTTTGCCGCCGCAGCAAGAAACTGACGCCATGCTTGAGTTGCCGCCTGCCGCTTTGCGATTGACGCCGCAACATCTCGATTTATGCCGACGGCTTGGGTTGGATAAGGTGTCAGAATTGGCAAAATTCGCGCGTCCTGCTTTGACCCGTCGCTTCGGACCATTGCCGGTGATGCGCATGGAACAGGCATTTGGTCATGCCGGCGAGGCGCTAAGCCCTTGTGTGCCAGAGCCAGAGTTTCTGGTGCAAAAATTATTGCCACAAGGCATCACGCAATTGCCCGCTTTGGCCGATTTGCTGACGCCGCTTTGTGCACAGCTAGCGATCAAATTAGAAGCCGCCGGGCAGGGCGCGCAACGGCTCGATTTGGTGCTGACCCGTACCGATAATGCGGTAATGGCCTTATCTTTGCGTTTGGCGCATCCGTCTGCTGCGCCGAGCCATATGACGCGGCTGTTTGCTGATCGGTTGGAACGCTTGCGCAGCGGAGTGGATATTGGGTTGGGGGTTGAAAAGTTGCTGCTGGTGGCTAGCCAGACGGCGCCGATCAGCCCGCCACAAACCGCTATGGGTCTACAAGGGCGAAGTCATACACCACCGGCGGCATCGGCTTTGGCGCAGTTGATCGACCGTTTGATCGGGCGCTTGGGCCCGCAGCGCGTGGTGCGTCCTGTGGCGCAGCCGTCTTATATTCCAGAACGCGCGGTCGACTTTATTCCAATATTAGCCGCCGCCGAGCCACCATCAAAACTGGCCTTTGATGGCTCGCCGAGTATTCACACGCGCCCGCTTTTTATGCTGTGCGCGCCAGAACCGATTGAGGTCATTGCCGAGGTGCCAGAAGGTGCGCCATTTCGCTTTCGTTGGCGCCGGGTGTTGCATGAAGTGGTCGCCGCTCAGGGGCCAGAGCGCATTAGCCCTGAATGGTGGCAAGAAGTCTTCGGCACAAAATCGCGCAGTCATAACCGCCAGACGCGCGACTATTTTCGCATTGAAGATAATAATGGCTATCGTTTTTGGCTCTATCGTGATGGCCTATATGAGCGCGAAACCCAACAGCCCAAATGGTTCATGCATGGGGTGTTTGCCTGATGGATGAAGCGACAGGCAATCGGTTTTCTGAACTGGCAGCGATTTCTAATTTTAGTTTTTTGCGTGGGGCGGCGCACCCACAAGAAATGGTGCTGGAAGCGGCGACATTGGGCTATCAGGCGATTGGCCTAGCCGACCGCAACACACTGGCTGGCGTGGTGCGTGCCCATGCAGCGGCCCGTGACATTGGCTTGCGCTTTGTGCCGGGCGCCCGTTTGGTAACGCAATGTGGTTTTGAAGTGATTGCCTATCCGCATGATCGCGCCGCTTATGGTGCCTTGTCGCAATGTCTGACGCGCGGCAATCGGCGGGCCGGCAAGGGCCAATGCCTATTATATATCGACGACATATTGAAGCTGGCAAAAGTGGAGAAATTTTGCTGGCTGATTGTCCCTCCGCCTGAGCTGGCCGCATCATTCCGCGATAGTGTGGCGCTTCTGGCGGCCAGCAGTCACCATGTTTACACGCTTTTAGTGCCGCTTTACGGGGCTGATGATACGGCGTGGTTTGGCCAAATTGCCGCTCTCGCCGATTGGGCGGGGGCCGGGCTGATTGCCAGTTTTGACCCGCTTTATCACAATCCAATGCGGCGCCCGTTGCAAGATGTGGTGGTGTGTATTCGTCACCATTGCACATTGCAAGAAGCCGGCTATCGTTTGGCAGCTCATGCTGAGCGGTATTTGAAGCCAAGTACGGAAGCGCAACGTTTATTCGAGGCTTATCCAAATGCTTTGCGCAATATTGAAACAGTATTGAAGGTCTGCACATTCTCGCTTGATGAGCTGGCTTATCAATATCCTGAGGATGCGTTTGATGCGAGTTTGTCGCCGCAGGCCTTATTGGAAAAGTACACATGGGAAGGCGCGGCGGCGCGATTTCCAGACGGCGTGCCCGCCAAATTAGAAAAAACCCTGCACCATGAATTGGCGCTGATTGACCAGCTTTCCTATGCGCCATATTTTTTGACGGTTCATGACATTGTCAATTTCGCCCGTCGCAAACATATTCTATGTCAGGGGCGCGGCAGTGCGGCCAATTCTGCGGTTTGTTATTGCGTCGGTATCACCGCCGTTGACCCCAGTCGTCTGGATTTATTATTCGAACGATTTATCTCCGCCGAACGCAATGAGCCACCCGATATTGATATTGATTTCGAACACGAAAGGCGTGAAGAAGTCATTCAATATATTTACCAAAAATATGGCCGCGATCGGGCCGGTATTGCCGCGACGGTGATTACCTATCGTAGTCGCTCGGCGGTGCGCGAAGTGGCCAAAGTCATGGGTTTGTCGGCCGATGTCGCCAGCGCCCTTTTATCGGTCAGCTGGGGCAGTGGAAACCAGCCCCCACCGCGCGACCATATCACCATGTTGGGGCTCGACCCCGACGCTATTGGTCTGGCTGCAACGCTTGATATGGCGGCGCAGTTAATTGGCTTTCCGCGCCATTTATCGCAACATGTCGGCGGCTTTGTGGTGACCAATCAACGCCTCGACACGCTGGTGCCGATTGGCAATGCGGCCATGCAGGAGCGCACCTTCATCGAATGGGATAAAGATGATCTCGACACATTAGGGATTTTGAAAATTGATATTTTGGCGCTTGGCATGTTGTCGGCGATCCGCCGCAGTTTCGATCTAATCGCCGCGCATCACCAGCGTAATTTGGAGCTGGCCAATGTGCCACCCGAAGATAGTTCGGTTTACGATATGTTATGCCGTGGCGAGTCGATTGGGGTTTTTCAGGTCGAAAGTCGGGCGCAAATGAATATGCTGCCGCGCCTCAAACCGCGCGATTTTTATGATTTGGTGATTGAGGTAGCGATTGTCCGCCCGGGGCCAATTCAAGGCGATATGGTGCATCCTTATTTGCGTCGCCGTAATGGTGAGGAGGCGGTCGAATTTCCGTCGCAAGAATTGGAAGATGTGCTGAGCAAAACCCTCGGCGTGCCTTTATTTCAAGAACAAGCCATGCGTATTGCGGTGGCGGCGGCTGGGTTTACACCATCGGAATCCGATCAATTGCGCCGCGCCATGGCAACCTTTCGCAAAACCGGCGTGATTCATGAATTCGGCCTGCGCTTAGTTAATGGCATGGTGGCGCGCGGCTATGAAAAGGACTTTGCCGAACGCTGCTTTCGTCAAATTGAGGGGTTTGGCGAATATGGTTTTCCCGAAAGCCATGCCGCCAGTTTTGCGTTTTTGGTTTATGTTTCGGCGTGGCTGAAACATCATTATCCGGCGGCGTTTTGCGCCGCGTTAATCAATAGCCAGCCAATGGGGTTTTATGCTCCGGCGCAATTGCTCGGCGAAGCGCGCCGCCAAGGCGTGGTCGCGCAACCGGTTTGCATTAATGCCTCCGACGCGGAAGCTGATTTGGAAATCAACAGCGATGCGCAAGGGCTGGCGCGTGTTGATTTGCGGCTTGGCTTTAATCAAATCACCGGACTTGCCTCGGCTGATGGTGAAGCGATTGTGGCGGCCCGACAAATGGGTGGCGCCTTTGATAGTGTGGCCGATTGCGCCCGCCGTGTAGGCCTTGGGGTTGGCACTTTGGAGCGTTTGGCGCGGGCTGATGCGTTTGCTAGCTTGGGTCTATCGCGTCGCCAAGCTCTGTGGGCGGTGCGGGCGCTGGCGCCGGAACAAAAATCCGCGGCGCTTCCTTTGTTTGACAAGCAAGGGGTTCCAACAACGCCGTTTGAAGACGAGGCCAGTGCTGATTTGCCAGCCTTGGCGCCGGGCATGGAGGTGCTTGAGGATTATGCCAGTTTGCGCTTATCGTTGCGCAATCATCCGCTGGCGTTTTTGCGGGCTGGCTTGCAACGCGCGCATGTTCACCAATTACTAGACTTACAAAATGCCGCTTCTGGGCGGCGCATGAGCGTGGCTGGTTTGGTGATTTGTCGGCAGCGCCCAGGCAGTGCCAAAGGGGTTGTCTTTCTGACGCTGGAAGATGAAACCGGCACGGGCAATATTGTGGTCTGGCCCGACCGGTTTGAGCAATTTCGGGCGACAGTCATTGGCGCCCGTCTTATGCGTATTGAAGGGCGGGTGCAGCGCAGCGGTATTGTGGTGCATTTAGTGGCTGAAAGATTGACCGATATATCCGACCAGCTGATGCAGTTAATGCAGCAAAAAGGGGTGCCGTCGAACACCGCTTTGCCCAAACCCTTGCGCGGCAAAAGCCAAGTCGGACGGCGTACGCCTCGCGAAATGCCCTGGCGCGGCGAAGAGTAAACCTTATTCTGCCGCTTGTTTCTCGGCTTCCATTTCAGCGAGATATTTTTCCGCTTCCAAAGCTGCCATACAGCCCATGCCTGCCGCCGTAACCGCTTGCCGGTAAATATCATCGGTCACGTCACCAGCCGCATAGACGCCGGCAATTGACGTCGCCGTGCTATCTGGTCGGGTCACCAAATAGCCACCTGATTTGGTTTCCAACTGCTCGGTGAATAATTCAGTGGCTGGCGCGTGGCCAATGGCAATGAAAATTCCGTCTGCCTCGACTTCTTGCAGCGCGTCCGTTTTGGTGTTGCGCAGTCGTGCGCCGGTGACGCCAAGCGGCTGTTCATCGCCCAAAACTTCGTCGATTTCATGATCCCATCGCACGGTCACTTTTTCATGCGCCAATAGTCGTTTTTCCAAAATCTTTTCGCAGCGCAAAGAATCGCGGCGGTGGATGAGGGTGACATGTGAGGCAAAATTAGTCAGAAAAAGCGCTTCCTCGACCGCCGTATTGCCGCCGCCGACAACCAGCACTTTTTTATTGCGATAGAAAAACCCATCGCAGGTTGCGCAGGCAGACACGCCAAAGCCTTGAAATTTTTCCTCGCTTGGCAAGCCCAGCCATTTGGCTTGCGCGCCCGTGGCAATGACCACGGCATCGGCGGTGTAAAGCTGGCCGCCGTCGCCGGTCATGCGAAATGGCCGCTGCGATAAATCGACATGAGTGATGATGTCGGAAATAACCTCAGTGCCGACATGCGCCGCTTGCGCTTCCATTTGCTCCATCAACCATGGCCCCTGAATGGCTTCGGCAAACCCTGGATAATTTTCAACATCCGTGGTGATGGTCAATTGGCCACCGGGCTGAATACCGCGCACCAGAACCGGTTCCAGCATGGCGCGCGCGGCATAGACTGCTGCTGTATAGCCGGCTGGGCCAGATCCAATAATTAAAAGTTTGGCGTGTTTTGCACTCATCATTCTCTCCAACATATCTGACCCTAATTTAGGCGCGATTCTAGAGAACCCAAGAGGTGGCTGCACAAAACCGAGATTTATTCAGATGTTTTTGCTTTTTTCTGCATAGCGGCGGCAATGGCGGCGGCAATGTCTGGTGTCGCATTTTGCGGCGTGCACGGCCAATCTTGCAAAGCGCCGGTAAAGGGGCGAACAAAATCATGCTGCTGCAGGCTGGCGTGAAAGCGGTCAAATTTAGCGGAGCCGCCGGGCAGGGCGAATACCTGCACCGGTTTACCAGCCAGACAGGCCTCGCCGACCATATTGGCGCTATCGGCAGTAACGATGAAATGATCAGCCAACCCAAGCATGGCGCGATAAGGGTTGTCGCCTTGATTGTCCCATATAAAGCCATCTTGCGGGCCGATATGTTGGCGCAAAATTGCCCCGTAAGCCTCTGGCGAACGCCGCGATAGGGTGATCAGTAAAAAACACCCTTGCTGGGTCAGTGTCGCTAGTTTTTGTGCCAAATGGGTCATGGTCGCGGCGTCGAAGCGATAGGCTTGGCTCGGGCCGCCAATGGTGACCGTAACAATTTTACGCCGCGCTTGCGCCACCGCTGAGGGTATCAGACGGTCACGCCATTGCGCCGCTGCCTCGCCGATGATCTCAGCCGTCAGCCCATGCGGTGACAGAATGGTTTGCATGACGCTTTGGTCACGCACTTGGTCGTGGCAAGGGGCCCAAACGAAATCAAAATTTTTGGCATTAATTTTAGGGTCTTGTAGAAAAGCGACAAAGGTTTTGCCATTTGCGGCGCGGCGGATATAGCGCGCATGTGGTACAGCTTGGCGGCCGCTGGCGAGCACCAAATCTGGCCAAGGCGGGGCGATTTGCCGGTCTTGCGCGACACCCCAAACAGCTGGTCGGTAGGGGGCCAGCCATGTATAGGGGCGGTTCAATTGCGCATGAATCAGACGGCTTTCGCCACCCAAAGCTTCAGCTACGCCCTCAACCAGCACATCATTCCCGCGTCTTCCGCCTGTGATGGCCCAAATTTGCATGGCTTTTCCTGTAGAAATATTTCAAACTTCGGTATTATTATTACGTTGTTTGCTCAATTTGGGACAGAAAAAACTATGAAAGAGTCACGGCTCGATAGTATTGACCTTAAAATCATTGCCGCTTTGCAGGACGATGGCCGCATGACCAATGTTGATTTGGCGCAGCGTGTTGGTATTTCTGCGCCGCCGTGTTTGCGCCGCGTCAGGGCTTTGGAAAATGCGGGTTTCATTAAAGGCTATCACGCCAGCGTCGATGGCCAAATGTTAGGGTTTGGGGTGACGGTATTTGCCATGGTCGGTCTCGATAGCCAGGCCGAGAGCGATTTGCAGGCTTTTGAAAAGCGCGTCAATGAATGGCCAGAAGTACGCGAATGCCATATGCTGAATGGCGAGATTGATTTTATTTTGAAATGCGTCTCTTCAGATCTGGCCAGTTTTCAAGAGTTTCTGACACAAAAACTAACCTCGGCCCCGAATGTGGCGCATGTACGCACATCATTGACCATTCGTCAGTCGAAACATGCGGCTGGCATGCCGATTAATTTATCTAAATAAATTTAACCCCGAGAATTTCATAGGATTTGCCGCCGCCGGGTGTGTTGACCTCGACGCTGTCGCCAACCTCTTTACCAATCAGCGCACGGGCAATCGGCGAGGCGATAGAGATTTTACCAGCTTCGACATTGGCTTCATATTCGCCGACAATTTGATAAGTTGTTTCGACATCGGTGTCTTCATCGACCAATTCGACGGTGGCGCCGAATTTGACGGTATTGCCACTGAGCGCGGCGACATCAATAATCTCAGCCCGATTGAGCATGTCTTCAAGCTCCATCACCCGACCCTCATTGTGGCTCTGCTGTTCTTTGGCGGCGTGATATTCGGCGTTTTCTGACAAATCACCATGCGCACGCGCTTCGGCAATGGCGCGAATGATGCGCTGGCGGTCAGGGCCCTTTAATTTTTTAATCTCGGCGTTCAGCGTCTCATAGCCGCTGGCCGTCATTGGTACGGTTTCCATAAAATCCCTCTCACGTGCAACCAAACCGATTGCAAATTTTTATTATTATAATCTTTCAAACTTTAAGGGTTAAGGCAAGCGTGCTTGTTAGGCGCGCCGCTTGCTTTCATATTCCTGCAGCGAACACACTTGCAAATCACCTTTGCTGAGCGCCCCAATAGCGGCGACAGCGGCTTCGGCACCGGCCAAAGTTGTGTAATACGGAATTTTATCCATCAAAGCGCAGCGACGAATAGATTTACTGTCGGCCAGTGATTTCTCACCTTCGGTCGTATTGACCACCAAATGGACATCGCCGTTTTTCATCGCATCCACAATATGAGGGCGCCCTTCCATGACTTTATTCACCGGAGTCACGGCAATACCATTTTCTGCCAGATATGCCGCAGTGCCGCGCGTGGCAATCAGGGTAAAGCCAATGTCTTGCAGGCCGCGTGCGGCTTTCAGACTGCGCGGCTTATCGCTTTCACGCACAGAAATAAAAGCCGTGCCAGAGGCTGGCAATACGGTGCCACTACCCAGCTGGCTTTTGGCAAAGGCGGTCGCAAAGTCTTTGTCCAATCCCATGACTTCTCCGGTGGAGCGCATTTCAGGGCCAAGAACCGTGTCGACGCCGAGGAAGCGGGCGAAGGGGAAAACTGATTCCTTGACCGCGACATGATCATAATCTGGCGTTTGTAGATTAAATTCGCTCAATTTAGAGCCAGCCATTAAACGTGCGGCAATGCGGGCGATCGGTTGACCCAGAACTTTGGCGACAAATGGCACGGTGCGGCTGGCTCTTGGATTGACCTCAATAACGAAAATCTGTTCACCCTGAACGGCAAACTGCACATTCATCAAGCCCTTCACATTCAAGGCCAAAGCCATTTCCGCAGCTTGTCGACCCAATTCATCAATTATGTTTTGCGACAAAGAATGTGGCGGCATGGAGCAGGCGCTGTCGCCTGAGTGCACGCCGGCTTCTTCAATATGTTCCAAAATACCCGCGACCACGACGTTTTCGCCATCGCACAGCACGTCGACATCAAGCTCTGTCGCATCACGTAAATAGCCGTCAATCAGCACTGGGCTGGTGCCGGAGACAATCACCGCTTCGCGCATATAACGCTCAAGCTGCTCGTCTGTGTCGACAATTTCCATGGCCCGCCCGCCGAGCACATATGATGGCCGAATAACCACAGGAAAGCCAATATCCTTGGCAATGACGCGCGCCTCTTCGGCACTGCGGGCAATGCCATTTGGCGGCTGGCGCAATTTCAGCTCATCGAGTAAATCCTTGAACCGGTCTCGGTCTTCGGCCAAGTCAATGGCATCGGGCGATGTGCCCAAAATAGGAATGCCGGCATCCTCTAGGGCTTGCGATAATTTCAGCGGTGTTTGCCCGCCAAATTGCACAATTACCCCTAGCAAACTGCCGTTCTGCATTTCGCAGGTCAAAAGCTCCAGCACATCTTCTTGCGTCAATGGTTCAAAATACAGCCGGTCAGAGGTGTCATAATCGGTCGACACGGTTTCTGGGTTGCAGTTCACCATAATGCTTTCAATATCGGCATCGCCCAGCGCAAAAGCGGCGTGGCAGCAGCAATAATCAAATTCAATGCCCTGACCAATACGATTTGGCCCACCACCAAGGATCACCGCTTTCGGCCGATCTGATGGCGCCGCTTCATTCTGTCCTTCAAAAGGTGAGGGGCTGTCATAGCTCGAATAGAGATAGGGCGTACTGGCCATAAATTCGGCGGCGCATGTATCAATGCTGCGGAAGTAAGGCCGCACTTCAAGCTCATGGCGTGCGCGCCGCGCGTCTGCTTCTGACAGGCTGCACAATTCACCCATGCGGGCATCCGAAAAGCCCTGCGCTTTCACCGCGCGCATGGCTTCGGCATTGTCAGGCAGGCCATGGGCAATCAATTTTTCTTCGGTGGCGATTATTTGTTCCAATTGTTCCATAAACCACGGGTTGAAATGCGATAATTGGCAAACTTCGTCAGCGCCCATACCTTGGCGCAACGCATGGGCGGCGACCAACAGGCGGTCGGGTGTCGGCGTCGTCAGCGCGGCACGCATATTGCTTAGCCCTTCAGGGGTCGATATATCGGGCGCGTTCTCTGGCGGATTAATGCCGGTCAGGCCGGTTTCCAATGAGCGCAGCGCCTTTTGCAAGCTCTCTTGAAAATTGCGGCCAATGGCCATGGCTTCGCCAACGGATTTCATTGCTGTCGACAAAAGCGGTTCGGCGCCGGGGAATTTTTCAAAAGCAAAACGTGGAATTTTTGTAACCACATAGTCAATGGTCGGCTCAAAACTGGCTGGTGTGACGCTGGTAATATCATTCATTAGTTCGTCTAGCGTATAGCCAACCGCCAGTTTTGCCGCGATTTTGGCAATCGGAAAACCAGTGGCTTTGGAAGCCAGTGCCGACGAGCGCGACACCCTTGGGTTCATCTCAATCACCACCAGTCGGCCATCGGCAGGATTGACGGCAAATTGCACATTCGACCCGCCGGTTTCGACGCCAATTTCGCGCAACACAGCAATCGACGCATTACGCATGATTTGATATTCGCGATCGGTCAATGTCAGGGCAGGGGCAACGGTGATGCTGTCACCCGTATGCACACCCATGGGATCGATATTTTCAATCGAGCAAATGATGATGCAATTGTCGGCTTTGTCGCGCACCACTTCCATCTCATATTCTTTCCAGCCCAAGACGCTTTCTTCAATCAGCACTTCGGTTACTGGCGAGGCGTCGAGGCCGCTTTCAACAATGGCGATAAATTCTTCTTTATTATAGGCGATGCCGCCGCCAGTGCCGCCCATGGTGAAAGACGGACGAATAATGGTTGGCAGGCCGACTTTTTCGAGCCCTTCAAGCGCTTCTTCCATGGTGTTAGCAATTGAAGAGCGGGGGCTCTCGAGGCCAATTTTATCCATGGCCTCACGGAACAATAGGCGATCTTCAGCCTTGTTAATGGCCTCAAGGTCAGCACCAATGAGCTGCACATTATATTTTTCCAATGTGCCATTTTCAGATAGCGCAATGGCCGTGTTCAAAGCGGTTTGCCCGCCCATGGTTGGCAAAATCGCGTCCGGCCGCTCCTTGGCAACAATCGCCGCCACCACGTCAGGGGTGATTGGCTCAATGTAAGTGGCATCGGCTAATTCCGGGTCGGTCATAATCGTCGCTGGATTGGAGTTGACCAAAATTACCCGATAGCCTTCTTCGCGTAGCGCTTTACAGGCTTGCGTGCCCGAATAGTCGAATTCGCAGGCCTGACCAATGACGATGGGGCCAGCGCCAATAATCATAATGCTCGATATGTCTGTGCGTTTAGGCATTAGCTGTTTCCTTGCGCTGACATCGCCGCGACAAAGCGGTCGAATAAATAGTGACTGTCCTGAGGGCCAGGTGAGGCCTCTGGGTGATATTGCACTGAGAACACCGGCTTGCCTTTAAGCGCAATGCCGCAATTGGTTCCGTCAAATAGGCTGACATGGGTTTCTTCGACATTGTCGGGCAGTGTGTCGCGATCGACGGTAAACCCGTGGTTCATTGAGGTGATTTCGACTTTGCCGGTGTTGATATCTTTCACTGGATGATTGGCGCCATGATGGCCCTGCTTCATCTTCACAGTTTGCGCCCCAAGTGCCCGTGCCAGCATTTGATGGCCTAGGCAAATGCCAAACACCGGCTTACCGCTATCAACTAATTTGCAAATCTCGCCAACCGCATAAGCGCCGGTCGCGGCCGGGTCGCCCGGGCCATTGGATAAAAAGATACCATCTGGTTGCAGCGCCAGCACTTGCTCAGCTGTGCTATCAGCCGACACAATCGTCACCCGACAACCGGCTTCAGACAAGCAGCGTAAAATATTGCGTTTGATGCCAAAATCGAGGGCCACGACATGCACATCTGAAGCAATGTCGTCAAAGCCGTCTTCCCACTGCCAGCGTCCCTGTTGCCAGTCATAGGATTGTTGGCTGGAGACTTCGGCCGCTAAGTCAGCCCCTTCGAGGCCCGCAAAACTAGCTAATTTGGCTTGCATAGCGGCTTCGTCAAAGTGGCCGTCTGGGGCGTGGGCGATGACGGCATTAAACATGCCATGGTCGCGAATATGGCTGGTAATGGCGCGTGTATCGACGCCTGAAATGCCGATGAGCCCGTGTTGTTTCAGCCATGTATCTAAATGCTGGGCGGCGCGATAATTGGCTGGCGTGGTGATGGCTTCGCGAATAATCAGCCCTTCAGCACCACGCGGTTGACTTGTGTTTGAGGTTTCGCTGTCGTCATCATTGGTGCCGACATTGCCAATATGCGGGAAGGTAAAGGTAACAATTTGCCCGGCATAAGACGGGTCGGTGAGGATTTCTTGATAGCCCGTCATCGCCGTGTTGAAGCACACTTCACCGACAGTTTGGCCGACTGCGCCAAGGCCGTAACCATAAAGTTTCTGGCCGGTTTCACTCATAAGAAGCGCCGTCTTTGGGGCTGTCTGCCATCCGCTCATAATGTTACTTCCTTGTCATTGTGGGGGGGCAGAGTGATGAGAACAAGACAAAACAAAAGCCCCAGCCACATATTTGGCGGGACTTGGAAAATTTTGACACATTCTCATTTATCAATCTGCTCTGGCTAGAGGTAAGCTAAAGTTGCGGGAGACTATCTAATCACCCCCTCTGGGTCAAGAGAAGTTAACGTGATTCCAGTGGGAAAAATAACTTAGTTAAAACATGTGTTTACTGATCATGATTTGGGCCGTTTTCTTGGCCGTGCCGCAAGCCTCAGAGATCGGCTGATTAAATTGCGTGAAATCTAGCAATTTGTGGTTGGTCATTCTATCATTGCCATTGCTGATGGGTTGGACTATATCAGCCCAACTCGACGAAGTTCAGTGAGGAGCCTAGTTTATGCAAGAGCAGTTCAGTGAAGCGCTCAAAGCCGCCGTTAAAAGCCAAGATAAAGTGCGTATTTCTACTTTGCGCTTGATTACTGCGGCCATCAAAGACCGCGATATTGCGGCTCGTACAGCCGATAACCGAGATGGTGTGTCGGATGACGAAATTCTTGAAATTCTTGCTAAAATGGTCAAGCAACGCCAAGAGTCGGCGACCACTTACGAACAAGCCGGACGCCTTGAGCTGGCTGAGCAAGAGCGTAACGAAATTGCTGTTATTGAAGAATTTTTGCCGCGCCAGCTCGACGACGACGAAATGGCTATCGCTGTCGACACTGTCATCCAAGCGCAAGCGGCAAGCTCGCTGAAAGATATGGGCAAGGTCATGGGGGCGTTGAAAAGCCAATATGCCGGGCAGATGGATTTCGGCAAGGCCGGCGCGCTGGTGAAGCAAAAGCTCGGCTAATCAAGGGCGCGCCAATTATGCGCACAGCTAATTTGTCCAAATCATGTGTTCTGGCTGGTCGTGGCGCCGGATTAGCGTAAAATACGTCTATGGCCTTTCCGCAAAACTTTCTTGATGAGATTAAAAACCGCATTGCTGTGTCGGATATTGTTGGCCGTCGGGTGAAATTGCAGCGCCGTGGCCGCGAGTATGTCGGCCTTAGCCCGTTCAAACAAGAGCGCACACCGTCGTTTACCGTCAATGATGACAAACAATTTTACCATTGTTTTGCGACCGGCAAACATGGATCGGTTTTCGATTTTATTATGGAAACTGAGGGGCTGAGCTTTCCCGAAGCGGTCGAGCAACTGGCCCGTCAGGCGGGACTTGAGATGCCCGAACGTGACCCGCAAGCGGCGCAGAGAGCCGCCGTGCAGGCGACATTAATTGATGTCACAGAAGCTTCTGCCCTATGGTTTCAAGCGCAGTTGAAAGCCCCAGAAGCGGCTGAGGCAAGGGCTTATTTGGAGCGCCGCGGCGTCTCGCAAGAGCTGATTGAGCGGTTTGGCATTGGCTATGCGCCAGGCGCCCGCACCGCCTTGATTGAGCATTTATCGGCACGGCAAATGCGGCCTCCACAAATCGTCGAGGCCGGCATGGCCATTCAACCCGAAGAATCAGACCGCCCGCCCTATGACCGTTTCCGCGAGCGCATTATGTTTCCCATCCACGACGCGCGCGGTCGGGTGATTGCCTTTGGTGGTCGGGCGATGAGCGCAGATGCGAAAGCCAAATATCTCAATTCACCCGAGACCCCCTTGTTTCACAAAGGCGCGGTCTTGTTTAATTTTGCCCGCGCCCGTCAGCCTGCCTATGATGCCAATATGGTGCTGGTAGCAGAGGGCTATATGGATGTTGTCGGCTTGGCGCGGGCCGGTTTGCATCATGCGGTGGCGCCGCTTGGCACGGCAGTGACGGAAGATCAAATTCGTCTTCTATGGCGTTTGGCGCCAGAGCCGGTTATGTGCCTTGATGGCGACGAGGCTGGCTTGCGTGCCGCCTATCGGGCGATTGACCGCATTTTGCCGCAATTAAAGCCTGGCTTTTCCATGCAATTTGCACTTTTGCCAGCCGGTAAAGATCCGGATGATGTGGTGCGCGATGGAGGGGCTGAGGCAATGAACGATATTATCGGTCGGGCGCGCAGCTTGATCGACATGATGTGGGAGCGCGAAATTGAACGCGCCCCATGGGATACGCCCGAGCGGGCCGCTGCCTTGAAGCAAAGATTACGCGAAGCAGTGGCGCTGATTAATGACAAAGACGTGCGGGCGCTTTATGGCCAAGAGGTCAAATCGCGGCTTGATAAACTGCTAGGTGGTGGCGCCTATGGCAATCAGGGGCGCAACGGGCAGGCAGCTGGTTATCGCGGCGGCGGACGCCAGCCACGCGCGCCGTGGGGCAGCCGGCGACCGCAACCGGCAACGTCTGAATTACGGCGCTCTGATTTAGGCCGTGGCGAGGTTAGCTTTCCCCGTCGTGAAGCGCTGATTGTCTTGGCCGTATTGAACCATCCTGGTATCTTGCTTAGTCAACGTGATCATTTTGAAAATCTCGACTTATCCTCATCCGAGCTAGACCAGCTAAGATTTAAGATTGTCGACTATTTTGATAAGTTGCCAAATGCTGAGGCAGGACTTGACATTGACGCCTTGACAGGGCATTTGAATGAGCACGGTTTAACAGAATTAACGCAACGTTTATGGCAAATGCCAGAAGCGCGGCTTTTAACCTTTGTACGCAAAGAAAGTGACCTAAGTGATGTTTTGGCGGGATGGCTTGAAACCACCGTCGTTCATCATAAATTACTTACTTTGACGGCTGAAAAAGCCCTTGTGCAGGAAGAGCTTGCAACCGAGATGGCGCGCGATGGAACGCAAAATGCGCTGGATCGGTTAACGGCAATTAAAAATGAAATCGCGGCGCTTGAAAGAAATGATGACAGCGCTTGATGAAATGACGTGAGACGGTCTCGGAGACGTGAATGGCGACGAAAAAAGCATCAGAGAAAACAGTAGAGCGCGAGCCAGGGGATAGCCCTCTGATTGACATGAATAATCGTGCCGTAAAACGGATGATTAAGACGGCCAAGGAATCCGGCTCGGTGACCTATGATGAGCTCAATGCGGTTCTGCCGCCGGAAGAATTTACCTCTGAGCAAATCGAAGACATTATGTCCATGTTATCGGAAATGGGCATTTCCATTGTCGAGAACGATGGCGTCGATGACGGCGATGAGGATGCCACGCCCAAACCATCAAATGACGATGACGATGATTTGGATGATGATGAGGCCGAAGCCACAAGCTCGACGGCCATTGCCAAAACAGCCAAAACAACCGGCGCCGGCGACCGCACAGATGATCCGGTACGCATGTATCTGCGCGAAATGGGCTCGGTTGAGCTGTTGTCGCGCGAAGGCGAAATTGCCATTGCCAAACGCATTGAGGCTGGCCGCGAAATGATGATTTCGGGCTTATGTGAAAGCCCGCTGACTTTTCAGGCGATTATTATTTGGCGCGATGAGCTCAATGAAGGCAAAGTTCTGCTTCGCGAGATTATTGATCTGGAAGCCTCTTTCGCCGATCCTGACGTGAAAAAAATCGACCGTTCGGCTGAAGGGGCGGCGCCTCCGCCATCTGGTGCGCCATCAGGTGAAGCCGAAGGTGAACCCGATGAAGACGAAGATGATGATGATTCAAACCTGTCGCTATCGGCCAAGGAAATGGAATTAAAGCCAAAAGTTCTAGCAAGTTTCGATGTTATCGCTTCGACTTATAAAAAATTACGCCGCTTGCAAGATCAAAGCGTTGAGCTGCAGGCCGATAATAAAGAACTGTCAACAGCGCAACAAAACCGCGCTGATAAATTGCGCAGTGAAATTATCGCTGAGGTGAAGGAACTGTCTTTGAACAACAGCCGTATTGAGGCTTTGGTGGAGCAGCTTTATTCAATCAATAAAAGTCTGGTTGGTCTAGAATTGCGCCTGTGGCGTATGGCCGATGGTGAGGGCGTGAAGCGCGAAGAGTTTCTCAAGCAATATCAGGGCAATGAATATGAGGCCAATTGGGCCAATCGTGTTGCCCGCCTTGCTGGTAAGGGCTGGAAAGGTTTTGTCCAGAACAACCGCAATGAAATTAAAGAAGTGCGTGGCGAAATTCAGGAATTGGCCAATGATACGGGTCTCAATATCAGCGAATATCGTCGCATTGTCCGCATGGTTCAAAAAGGTGAGCGCGAAGCGCGGATTGCCAAAAAAGAAATGGTCGAGGCCAATTTGCGTCTGGTTATTTCGATTGCCAAAAAATACACCAACCGTGGCCTGCAATTCCTTGACCTGATTCAAGAGGGTAATATCGGCCTGATGAAAGCGGTTGATAAATTTGAATATCGCCGCGGTTATAAATTCTCAACCTATGCCACATGGTGGATTCGCCAAGCCATTACACGCTCAATTGCCGATCAGGCGCGGACCATCCGTATTCCAGTGCATATGATTGAAACAATTAACAAATTAGTGCGCACGTCGCGCCAAATGTTGCATGAATTTGGTCGTGAACCAACGCCGGAAGAATTGTCTGAAAAACTCTCAATGCCGCTGGAAAAAGTCCGGAAAGTGCTGAAAATCGCCAAAGAGCCAATCAGTCTCGAAACCCCGATTGGTGACGAAGAAGACAGTCAATTGGGCGACTTCATTGAAGATAAAAACGCTATTCTGCCGATTGATGCCGCCATTCAATCCAATTTGCGCGACACCACAACCCGCGTTCTGGCCTCCTTGACGCCACGCGAAGAGCGGGTTTTGCGGATGCGGTTTGGCATTGGTATGAACACTGATCATACTTTGGAAGAAGTCGGGCAGCAGTTCTCTGTGACCCGCGAGCGTATCCGTCAGATTGAAGCCAAAGCTTTGCGTAAGCTCAAACATCCGAGCCGGTCACGCAAATTGCGCAGCTTCCTCGATAATTAATCACGCGTATTTAGGATTAGTTTTATGCAGCTCACCATGATGAAGGCGAAAATCCATCGCGCCAGTGTCACCCAATGCGACATGCATTATGAAGGGTCAATTTCAGTCGATCAGGATTGGCTCGATGATGTTGGCATTTTGCCCAATGAGCAGGTTGATGTGTTGAATATCAATACTGGCGCCCGCTTTACGACCTATGCCATTCCGGCGGAACGTGGCTCGAAAACCATTGGCATCAATGGTGCCGCAGCGCGGCTGGCGCAGGTTGACGATCTGGTGATTATTATTGCCTATGCACAGATGGACGAAACCGCCGCGCGCGGTTATAAACCAAAAGTGTTCTTGCCATAATTTTGGTCGGTAAATGGTTTGGGGCCTGTAGCTCAGTTGGTTAGAGCGAACCGCTCATAACGGTTTGGTCGCAGGTTCGAGTCCTGCCGGGCCCACCATTCTCCCCACTGTTAAGGCTTGCAGCGCATTTTCCAATTTTGGCATATTGCATTGGCCTTTGATGGCAATGAACACCAGCGCGCAGGCGCGACTTTCAGCCGCCACCAGCGTATATTTCGACCCCACTAATTGCAGCCGATGGGTGCCGGTATGACCCTTGGCACGAACCAGCTTATCGGCATGGTCAGCCAGCAACGCCTCAAAGGCCTGCACTGGCAAGCTTATGTCGCTGGTAAAGGTCAGTTGATCAAATACCGCACCGGCGTCCGCCTCATCATCGGCCAGAGCAATCGGGTGGTGTTTGGCTGGCCGCTCAAAGATGATTTCGGCCAGTGCCTGCTGGCGCGCGTTCAGTAGCGGCGCATTGGTCATTTGCTCAATCATTTCTTGCGCTTTTGCCGCGTCATCATCGGTGGCGTCGGCCTTGGTTAGCAAAATCATATCGGCTTGCGCAATCTGTCGCCGAACCAATTTGCCAACGAATTTATCGCTGCATTTCTGCGCCACTGTGCTGGCGTCGACGGCGACCAAAACACTATCCAACTGTAAGCCCTCGATGCCATAGCCGAGATAGGCCAGACGGGCTGGTTCTCCGGCCCCGCTGGCTTCAACGATAATATGCTCCGGCTTGTTTTTCTGGCCTGCCAATTGGCTCAATTGTTCAATCATATCGTCGCGCAATTGGCAGCAAGCGCAGCCATTGGTGAGGCTCATGGTTTCGCCGTCGTGACTGTCAATCAGCTCGGCATCAATATTAATGGCGCCGAAATCATTGACCAATATGGTCAATTTCCGGCCATGCGGCTCGGCGAGCAGGCGATTGATCAGCGTGGTTTTGCCGGCGCCCAAATAACCGCCCAAAATGGTAATTGGGGTGCTCATGCGGGTTTATCAATTTTATGCGGCGTGCCGGCAAATACTGTGCCCCAAATTTCGATGTCTTTCAGGCCTGCGGCCCCGACAACAAACGGATCCGCCTCGAGCACGGTGAAATCGGCTCGTTTGCCGCCACGTAAAGAACCAATCTCATTTTCCAGTCCCAGCACATAAGCCGCATCAATGGTGATGGCGCGCAATGCTTGCTCGACACTGACCAGTTCGCTTTCGCCGACAATGTCGCCTTCAGCATTCTCGCGCCGCGCCGCCACCCATGCCGAGTTGAGCGGTTGAGCCGGTGCCATGGTGTAATCCGAGTGTAGGGCAAAGGGAATATTGTTGCGCGCCAATGTGCCCAAGCGCGCCATGTGATAGGCACGCTCCGGCCCCAGAGCATGGAGGGCATAAACAGCGCTCAATTCATGCAGATAGTAAACATTGGCCGAGGCAATGGCGCCAAGCCGTGCCATGCGCTCGACCTGTTCTGGTGTCGATAGGCCAAAATGCTCAATCGTAAAGCGATGGTTGAAGCGCGGTTTTTCATCTTGCAGTTTTTGCAACACATACAAGGCCAATTCGAGGCCAAGGTCGCCAGTGCAATGAACGTGGATTTTATAGCCAGCGTGCCAGAATAGGCGGGCTGCAGCTTCAAATGTTTCTGGCACCATCAGCCATTCGCCATCGTGCCCATCAAGATAACCGGGCGGGCCAACCATCATTAATTGCGAGAAGAAGGCTCCATCGGTGAAAAGTTTGACATGGTCGGTAAAGAATAATTTATCGCTGTTGAGCTCTGTCAGCCCATTGGCGAAGGTCAGCACTTTGTCGAATCCCTCGTCATCGACCAGAGCCAGAGCATTGGGCGTGTAATGCACACGAAACGGCGTATCTGGCGTATCAAAGAAGCTTTTGGCGGCTTGCCATTCCATATCAAAATTGAAGATACCAATGCCCATGTCGCCAACCAGCGTATGGCCGCCGAAATGCGCCACTTGTTTAAGCCGCTGCATACCAAGACCAAATTTTTCCGGCGACATAATAACGGGGTTGAGCGCATTGATTGCAATGCGCAAGCCATTTTCATAGAACAAGCCGTCGTCGAGTTTGACTTGCGGGTGCCCAGCAACGGCATTTGTGTTGAGATTAAAATGCTCAATCGCCGCAGAATTCATAATCACTTCATGAAACGATCGGTGCCAAACAATCACCGGTCGAGTGGGGCAAATCTGGTCGAGTTCGCGGCGGGTGACATCGCCGTGCCAATTGCGGTGATAGCCCCATGTGAAAAATGGTGCGTCGTCGCCATCGCTGGTTAAGTCTTTCAAACGCGCCAAATAATCTTCATGGCTGGTGGTGGCGGGGACATTCTGCCATGGCAGTTTCCATTCCAGCGCGGTGATAAATTGCATGGGTAAAATCACTGCCGCCATGCTCGGATGTAGGTGCGGGTCAATAAAACCTGGCATAATCACTTTGTCTTCAAATTGCCGGTCAATTTGATGCTGGTGACGCTCTAGCCACGGCGCGAGACTGTCCAATGTGCCAACTTCCAATATCTCACCATCGCGCACAGCAATTGCCGTGCCAAACGCATGGCTTGGCTCCATGGTGTGAATGGCTTTGGCTGTATAAACATGGATTTTCGACATCTCGTTCTCCCGCTAACTTACTCTTGTCATATGCTAGCAAAACAAGCATGGTTTGTTGGCAATTTTATTTGGGAGGAAATAATGCAAGCTTCAGCTATTCTACAACCAGTTATCGCTTTGGGTCTGTGGACTGCAATAATTATGGTTTGGATGTTCATTGTCCGTATTCGTTCGGCCAATGCCACAAAATTTGATATTCAAGACGCGCTACACGCAAAATCTGTGACTTGGCCATCAGATGTCGCACGCGTTGGTGAGAATTATGATCATTTGTTTGAGCAGCCAACACTGTTTTACGCCATTGCCCTGACGATTGCGGTCATGGGGCATGGGGATCAAACGGCAGTTAACGCGGCCTGGGCCTTTGTGATTTTCCGTGTTTTGCATTCCTTGGTGCAAATCATGTCGACCAATGTTTCCTTGCGTTTGGTCGTTTTTTGGCTGTCTTGGGCGGCCCTTTTAGTGCTCATTATCCGCGAAGCGATGATGATTTTCTAAAACACTCACATTAAGAGCGAAAAGGCGGTCGCCTAATGGGGCCGCCTTTTTTTTCGCAAACATTGCGCTGGCCTAGCAAAACATGCCAAAACAAGTCGAACAAATTACCGCCTGATCTGGAGAAAATTATGGCCGCTTACCAATATGTCTATGTGATGGATCGTCTGTCTAAAACCTATGCCGGTGGCAAACAGGTGCTGAAGGATATTCGCCTGTCGTTCTTGCCGGGCGCAAAAATTGGTATTGTCGGGGTCAATGGCTCGGGTAAGTCGACCTTGCTGAAAATCATGTCCGGTAAAGACAAAGATTATCAGGGCGAGGCATGGGCCGCTGAGGGCGCCAAAGTTGGCTATCTGGAGCAAGAACCGCAGCTCAATCCAGACAAAGACGTTCGCGGCAATGTTATGGAGGGTGTCGCCGAGAAACAGGCTTTGCTCGATCGCTATAATGAACTGGCGATGAACTATTCCGATGAAACCGCTGATGAAATGGCGCAATTACAGGATCAAATTGACGCGCAAAACTTGTGGGATTTGGAAAGCCAAATCGAACAAGCCATGGACGCGCTGCGCTGCCCACCCGCCGATTCTGAGGTGACCAATTTGTCCGGTGGTGAAAAGCGCCGTGTCGCTTTGTGCAAATTACTGCTCGAAGAGCCTGACATGTTATTGCTCGATGAGCCAACCAACCATTTGGATGCCGAAACCGTAGCTTGGTTGCAGCATCATTTGGCTGATTTCGCCGGCACGGTTGTTCTGGTGACTCACGACCGTTATTTCCTCGACCAAATCACCAATTGGATATTGGAACTCGATCGCGGCCAAGGCCTGCCTTATGAGGGTAATTATTCCAATTGGTTGGAGAAGAAACAAAAACGCCTTGAACAAGAAGCCCGTGAGGATGATTCCAAGCAGCGCACCTTGGCTAATGAGCTTGAGTGGATACGCCAATCGCCAAAAGCGCGGCAAAGCAAGAGTAAGGCGCGGATTACCGCCTATGAAAATTTGCTGGCCAGTGCTGGGCGGGAGGATGTTGGGCGGGCGCAAATTACCATTCCTTCTGGGCCACGGCTCGGCGGCATTGTGCTGGAGGCTGACAAGCTCTCGAAAGGCTTTGGCGATAAATTATTGATCGACAATTTGTCTTTCCAATTGCCCCCCGGTGGTATTGTCGGGGTTATTGGCCCCAATGGTGCCGGTAAAACCACTTTGTTCAAAATGCTAACGGGCGCCGACACCCCAGATGAGGGTGATCTGCGGGTTGGTGATACAGCCGTCATGGGCTATGTCGACCAAAGCCGCGATAATCTCGATGATAACAAAACTGTTTGGGAAGAAATTTCCGGCGGTCTAGATATTTTAGAGCTTGGTAAGCGCGAGATGAATTCGCGCGCCTATGTTGGGGCGTTTAACTTCCGTGGCGGTGACCAGCAGAAAAAAGTTGGCCTATTGTCAGGCGGTGAACGCAATCGGGTGCATTTGGCGAAAATGCTTAAGTCTGGATCTAATCTCTTGCTGCTCGATGAGCCGACCAATGATTTGGATGTTGAAACCTTGCGTGCCCTAGAAGAAGGGCTGGAGCGTTTCGCTGGCTGTGCCGTTATCATCAGTCACGATCGTTGGTTCCTCGACCGTATTGCAACGCATATTTTGGCCTTTGAAGGCGATAGCCATGTCGAATGGTTTGAAGGCAATTACGCCGATTACGAAGAAGACCGTAAACGTCGCCTCGGAACCGACGCGGAAGTGCCTAAGCGCATTAAATATAAGCAGTTTAGCCGTTAGTCACGGCGTCTGACTTGCCGCCGGAGATTTGCTGGCGGATATGTTGCAGCAGCGTATCAATATCGCCTTTGTTGTTTTTCAGCACAGATGAGAAACTATCGCGCTGTTCCTGTGCCATCCACACGCCGAGAACCCGCACGTCAAACAAGCTGAAACTACCGTCTTTTTCACGCACCAGCCACCAATCAATCGGGATGGGCTGGCGGCCATTGGCGAATTCAATTTTACTGTTGATGATGAAATTGCGCTTTTTACTTTGTCCGGTGCCGACGATGACACGTTCATCGGAATACTCGCCCAAGCGGTTGGCATAGACTTTGACAATCATCTCATTGAGAAGCGCCTGATAGGTCTCGAAATCCTCATCGGAAATTTGTCGTGCAAATTGGCCAAGCGTGAAACGCGCAATGCGGCGCATATTGGCGCGTTGTTCAAGCAAGGCGCGAAAACCTTCTTCGCGGCCCTCGCGGGTTTTTTGCGTGGTTAAAATGCTCACCGCTTCATCGGCCATTTCGGTAACAAATAGCTGTGCTTTGGCCATGAGTTCGGCTTCTGACAAAGCATTTGTATTCGCTGCCGCTGGTGCCAGCGCCAGTAAACTCAGGGCAAAAAAACTCACGCAAAATAGAGAAGTTAAAGTCCGCATGATTGGCTCCTAAAAATCATCGAGATCGCCAATATCTGGCAATGCGTCTAAATTGGTTTTGCCATTATCAATTTCGCTTTGGCGGTTTTGCCGGTAAAGGCTTCTGACGCTGGCATAATAATCAACCGAACTGCGCTCAATCTCATCAATAATACCGACATTTGTCGCCCGCGAGTCAATGCCAGCAACGGCGAAAACCAGAACGGGGCCAGAAAGACCATCGTCAAGGATATAGGTCACGGGGTTGAAAACAGTGTCGACCGTTGTGCCAAAAAGATCGCGCGGCGGGGCAGGGCCCAATATAGGTAAATACAGATAAGGCCCTTCACTGACGCCGTAGACAGCAAGCGTTTGGCCGAAGTCTTCATCATGTGAGGCAAAGCCAAGGCTTGTGGCGGGGTCGAAAAACCCAAACAGGCCGAGCGTCGTGTTAATGCCGAGGCGCGCTCCCGTGGTGCCAGCGCGAGACCATTCGCCTTGCAGGACGTCATTCGCCAATGTGACCGGCGACGTCAAATTGTCGATAAATCGACGCACAGACATACGCACTGGCTCGGGGACGTATAAGTAACCTTTAGCGACCGGCTCGAGCGCATATTCGTCAAGCGTCATATTAAAGGTGAACATTTTACGGTTGAAATTTTCATAGGGGTCATTGGCGTCTTGATACTGGCTCGCCTCATTGGGTGCCGCACCGCCGCAAGCAGTCAGAGTCAAACTCAAAACAATGGGGAGAATTTGAAAACGTTTTCGGAATAAGAACATGACTAACCTATTTATTGCTGTCTCAATCTAACTGATTTTCGCGCAGAAAAAAGGAAAACCGTGGATTTATCGTTCTAAACACATCGATACCGCGCTATATGGCTTGACACATAAAGATATGTTTATGTATAAATCAGCGCATGAAAACCTTACTTTCAGCTCTTCGCGCGGCAGGCGAACCCACGCGGCTTAGAATTCTGGCCATTTTGGCGCGTGGTGAATTGACGGTATCTGAGCTGACCCAAGTTCTATTGCAGAGCCAGCCACGTATTTCGCGGCATTTGAAACTCTTGGCCGAGGCCAAATTAGTGCAGCGCCACCCTGAGGGCAGCTGGGTGTTTTATCGCCTCAACGACAGTCAAGATATCGCTGGCCTGTTGCAGCAGCTCATTACCCATTTACCAGCCGATGATTTAATTCTCCAGCGCGATTATGAGCGTTTTGAGCATGTTTGCGAAGAACGCGCGGCGCGCGCCCGCCACTATTTCGCCGCCAATGCCGCAGCATGGGATGATTTACGTACCCATCATATTCCTGAGACCGAAGTGGAAGGAAAAATCGCCACGTCCATCGGCGAGCGGCAGATTGGCCTTTTGGTCGACCTTGGCACGGGCACGGGCCGCATGTTGGAAATTTTCGCGCCACGTTGCGCGCGCGCCATTGGTTTTGATATCAGCCCCGAAATGCTGACTATTGCGCGCAGTAAGTTGGACGGCGCGGGGCTTGATCATTGCCAAGTGCGGCAGGGAGATTGTGCCAATGTGCCATTGGAAGACGGTGTCGCAGACATTGTCATCTTGCACCAAGTATTGCATTTCCTTGATGATCCCACTCAGGCGATTGCTGAGGCGGCGCGTATTCTGGCGCCCGGTGGCAGTGTGTTAATTGCCGATTTCGGGCCGCATGATATGGAAAGCCTGCGCGAGCAGCACGCGCACCGGCGCTTGGGGTTCAGCTCAGAGGAAATCCAGTCAATGCTGGCGCAATCTGGCTTGAGCTATTTTGCTGGAGAAACCTTGACGTCAAATAATCATGATTTACCGGTCGCTCTGTGGCGCGCCGACAAACCGGCCGCGACTGTGGAATAGGAAAATAAAATGACACGTATCTCCTTTGAATTTTTCCCACCCAAAAGCGATCAGGCGGAAGAAAAACTTTGGCAGGCGATTGACCGTCTGGCGCCCCTTCAGCCGGATTTTGTTTCCGTCACTTATGGCGCTGGTGGCTCGACGCGCGACCGCACCCATGCCTGTGTGAAACGCTTGATTGAAGAAACCAATCTGCAACCGGCGGCGCATTTGACTTGCGTTGCCGCCAGTCGGGCCGATGTGGACAGTGTGATTGATGAATATGCTGCCCTTGGCGTAAAACACATTGTCGCGCTGCGCGGTGATATGCCCGATATGGGCGCGTTCCAACCGCATGCTGATGGATATAGCGGCTCGGTTGATTTAGTGGCGGCGCTGGCCAAGCGCGGCGGTTTTGATATCACCGTCAGTGCCTATCCGGAAAAACACCCCGAGTCGGCGTCAATGGCCGCTGATATTGATTTGTTGAAAGCCAAAATAGACGCCGGGGCGACCCGCGCCATCACCCAATTTGCCTTTGATACGACGGCGCATTTGCGTTTTCGTGATGCATTGGCGGCGGCCAATATTACCATTCCGGTCATTCCGGGCATTATGCCAACGACCAATTTTGTTGGCGCCCAACGCATGGCCGAAGCCTGCGGTGCGTCGGTTCCCGATTGGTTGGCGGCGCATTATCATGGGTTAGAAAGTGACGCTGATACGCGCAAGCATATCGCCGCTTCTGTGGCGGTTGACCAATGCCGCAAACTCATCGAAGAAGACTTTGAGGATTTACATTTCTACACCTTAAATCAAGCCGATCTGACTTTTGCGGTATGCCGTATTCTGGGTCTTGGTAAACAGTAAAGGCACGAATGATGAGTTGGACACGCGAAACCAGATTGACCGCGCTCAAGGCGCAAATCGAGGCCCGTATTCTGCTCCTCGACGGCGCGATGGGCACAATGATTCAGCGCCATCAGCTAGATGAAGCTGCTTATCGCGGCGCCCGATTTGATAATTATCACGCGGATGTGCAGGGCAATAATGACCTGCTGTCGCTGACCCAACCAGATATAATTCGCGACATTCATGCCGCCTATCTTGAGGCTGGCAGCGATATTGTTGAAACCAACACCTTCTCGTCGACGACCATTGCTCAGGCTGATTATGACATGCAAGATCTGGCCTATGAGCTGAATGTCGAAGGCGCCAGATTGGCGCGCCAAGCTTGCGATGCCATGGAAGCTGCTGACCCCAGCCGCCCGCGTTATGTGGCTGGCGCATTGGGCCCAACCAATCGGACAGCTTCCTTGTCACCAGAGGTCAATGATCCGGGCTATCGCAATGTCAATTATGATGAATTGCGCGACGCTTATGCTGAGGCCACACGTGGCCTGATTGAGGGCGGCGCTGATATTATTTTGGTTGAAACCATTTTTGACACGCTGAATGCCAAAGCGGCGGTGCACGCTGTGCAAGACGTGTTTGATGAGACCGGTATTACTCTGCCGTTGATGATTTCCGGCACCATTACCGACCGCTCGGGCCGCACATTGTCAGGGCAGACGACGGAGGCGTTTTGGAATTCCTTGCGTCACGTGAAGCCTTTTGCCGTCGGCTTAAACTGCGCCTTGGGTGCCGATGAAATGCGCCCCTATGCGGCTGAAATTGCACGTATTGCCGATACTCATGTCTGTATCTATCCGAACGCCGGTCTGCCCAATGAATTTGGTGAGTACGATCAATTGGCCGATGAAATGGCGACCATTGTGGGCGAATTTGCGGAAGCTGGATTGGTCAATATTTTGGGCGGTTGCTGCGGCACAACGCCAGAACACATTGCCGCTATTGCCAAAGCGGCGGGACAAAACAAGCCGCGCGCCATCCCGCAAATCGAGGCCAAGATGCGCTTGTCGGGTCTGGAGCCATTTACGTTGAGCGACGACATTCGGTTTGTGAATGTTGGCGAGCGGACAAATGTTACCGGCTCGGCCAAATTCCGCAAATTAATCACCGAGGGTGATTTCGACAGCGCCCTCGATGTAGCCCGTCAACAGGTTGAGAATGGCGCGCAAATTATTGACGTCAATATGGACGAGGGCATGCTCGATAGTGAGGGGGCGATGGTGCGATTCTTGAACCTCGCCGCCACAGAGCCAGATATCGCTCGCGTGCCGGTGATGATTGACAGTTCGAAATGGTCAATTATTGAAGCCGGTTTGAAATGCGTGCAAGGCAAGTCAGTGGTCAATTCAATTTCCCTGAAAGAGGGTGAAGAGGCGTTTATAGCTCAAGCGCGCGCCTGCCAACGCTATGGCGCGGCAGTGATTGTCATGGCCTTTGACGAGGACGGACAGGCCGATACGGAAGAACGCAAGTTTGAAATCTGCAAACGCTCTTACGATATTTTGACCCAGCAAATTGGCTTCGCGCCGGAAGATATTATTTTCGACCCGAACGTATTTGCCGTCGCCACGGGCATTGAAGAGCACAATAATTATGCCGTCGATTTCATTAATGCGACGGGGCGTATTCGTCGCGAATTGCCGGGCGCGCATGTTTCTGGCGGCGTGTCCAATGTGTCGTTTTCTTTTCGCGGCAATGAGCCGGTTCGCGAAGCCATGCATTCGGCGTTTCTCTATCACGCCATTCAGCAGGGCATGGATATGGGTATCGTCAACGCCGGTCAGTTGACGATCTATGAAGATATTGAACCGACGTTGAAGCAAGCGGTAGAAGACGTGCTGTTGAACCGGCGCGATGATGCCACCGATCAGCTATTGAATGTGGCCGAGACCTATCGCGGCCAAAAGGGGCAGGAGCGCAAGGTTGATTTATCATGGCGTGAAGAACGGGTTGAGCAACGGCTAATGCACGCGCTTGTTAATGGCATTGGCGATTATATTGAGGAAGATACTGAGGCCGTGCGCCTAACCGTCGAGCGACCGCTTCATGTCATTGAAGGGCCATTGATGGATGGCATGAACCGCGTCGGTGATTTATTCGGCGATGGTAAAATGTTCCTACCGCAAGTGGTCAAGTCAGCCCGCGTGATGAAACGCGCCGTGGCCTATCTTGAGCCCTTTATGGAAGCAGAAAAAGCCAGCGCCCAAGCCGATGGCTTGGCAACGTCGTCGAGCAAAGGCAAAGTGCTGATGGCGACGGTGAAGGGTGATGTGCACGATATTGGTAAGAATATCGTCGGTGTGGTTTTGCAGTGCAATAATTATGATGTCATTGATATGGGCGTGATGGTGCCAGCCGCCGATATTATCGCCCGCGCCATTGAAGAAAAAGTCGACATTATTGGCCTGTCTGGGCTGATTACCCCTAGCCTTGATGAGATGTGCCATGTGGCGGCTGAAATGCAGCGTCAGGGGCTGGATATTCCGCTATTGATTGGCGGTGCGACGACTTCGAAAGTGCATACAGCGGTCAAAATCAATCCGAATTATCAACGCGGCCAAACGGTTTATGTCACCGATGCCAGCCGCGCCGTCGGCGTTGCCTCACAATTATTGTCCGAGACACAGAGCGACGGCTATAAAGCCGAAATCCTGTCCGATTATTTGGCCATGGCGGAAGCCCACGCGCGTAGTCGTGAGGGTGCTGTGCGCGTGCCCATTGCTAAGGCGCGGGACAATGGGTTTCAGCCGACGCAAGCGCACGTGCCGGTGAAGCCGAGTTTTCTCGGCACCAAAGTTTTTGACGATTATAATCTCGCTGAGCTGCGTGATTATATCGACTGGACACCTTTCTTCCAAAGCTGGGATTTGCATGGTCGCTATCCGGCGATTTTGACCGATAAAGTTGTCGGTGAAGCGGCCACAGCATTGTTTGAAGATGCACAAGCCATGCTCGACAAGATGATTGCCGAAAAATGGCTGACCGCCAAAGCGGTGATTGGTTTTTGGCCAGCCGCGCGCGATGGCGATGATGTGGTGGTGTATGAAGATGACACACGCAGCAGTGAACGCGCCCGCTTGCATACAATACGCCAGCAAATGGAACGCAAAAACCGGCGGGCGAATTTTGCCTTGGCCGATTTCATTGAGCCAATCGGTGGTGCCCATGATTATATCGGCGGTTTTGCCGTGACCTCGGGTCATGGTGAAGATGACGTGGCGAAAAAATTTGAGGCAGCCGGTGACGACTATAGCTCAATTCTGTCGAAAGCGCTTGCTGACCGCTTGGCAGAGGCCTTCGCTGAGCGCATGCATCAGCGCGTGCGGACTGAGTTTTGGGGCTATGCCGCTCAGGAAAACCTCGACAATGAGCAATTGATTGAAGAAAAATATCAGGGCATTCGACCGGCGCCCGGCTATCCGGCGCAGCCTGACCACACAGAGAAACAAACTTTATTCGCGTTGCTAGATGCCACTGAGGCAGTCGATATTACGTTGACCGAGAGCTTTGCCATGTGGCCGGGGGCGGCGGTGTCGGGGCTATATTTCAGCCATCCGGAGAGCCAGTATTTTGGTGTCGGCAAAATCGCTCGTGATCAGGTCGAAGATTATGCGGCGCGTAAAAATATGTCGGTCGAAGAATGCGAAAAATGGTTGGCGCCGATTTTATCTTATAAGGCGTAGTGGGTTTCAGAACGAAGTCGCTCGAAAATTCACGCAGACTCGTCTAAGATTAAAGCCAATATTAACCACGGAGTGCCAATGTCTATATGGGGCAAAATCGCCGGACTCGCCGCTGGCTATGCCATTGGCGGTGTGCCAGGCGCGCTTGTCGGCGCATTGGCAGGGCATTTCACGCTGGATCGGCTGAATGACAGCCAAGTGGTGTTCACCATTGCGCTGATTTCGCTTGCCGCCAAAATGACCCGCGCTGATGGTGTTGTTTCACCGATTGAAATTCAGGCAGTGCAAAACGTGTTGCGCGTGCCCGACAGCGAAAAGGCGAATATGCAGCGGGTGTTCCAATTGGCGCAAGAAGACGTCGCCGGTTTCGATACTTACGCCCGCCAAGTTGCTTCAATATATGCCGATAGTCCGCAAGTGTTGGAAGATGTGCTGGATGTGTTGTTTTATATCGCTTATGCCGACGGCCAATTGCACCCAGCCGAATTGCAATTCTTGCAAATCGTCGCAGATATTTTTGCCATTGAAAAAAGCACATTTGACAGCGTTCAGGCGCGTCACGACGGCAGTGTGCAAGACCCCTATGTGGTGCTTGACGTCGACCGTCATGCCGATGATGCGACGGTGCGCGCGGCTTGGTTGTCGGCGGTGCGCAATAATCACCCCGATCAATTACAGGCGCGCGGTATGCCGCCAGAGATGATACATATAGCAACCGCCCGCATGGCAGCGATCAATGATGCGTGGCGAATTATTAGCAAGGAGCGCGGCGTATGAGTGACACTGATTGGCAAGCCAAACTATTGGCCCCAACCGATCCGGTTGAGGTGATGAAGCAAAAAGCCGCTTTGCGCGCCTTAGAGCAGGTGAAGTCGGGCATGAAACTGGGACTGGGTACCGGCTCAACCGCACGTTATTTTGTTGATGGTCTGGGGGCAAAGGTCGCTCATGGCTTGCAGGTCATTTGCGTACCAACGTCTGAGGCGACACGGGCGCAGGCGGAAAGCTTGAATATTCCGCTGGCTGAATTGGGCGATTTACAACGCCTCGATCTGACGGTCGACGGAGCTGATGAAATGGACGCGCATTTGCGCTTGGTCAAAGGCGGGGGCGGGGCGTTACTGCGCGAGAAAATCGTCGCGGCCGCCTCTAATGCGATGATTGTCATCGCCGATGATAGCAAGCTGGTCGATAACCTCGGCGCCTTTGCCTTGCCGGTGGAGGTCAACATGTTCGCGCATCAGGCAACGGCGCAAGCGATTGCCGATGTGTTGCACCAAACCGGCAATGCTGGCGACATTACATTGCGCGGCGGGGCGGACGCTTTTGTCACCGATGGTGGCCATTATATTTATGATTGCGATCTCGGGCGGGTAAACAATATTGAACAATTGGCGTCAGCATTGCTGAATGTCCCCGGGGTTGTTGAACACGGACTGTTTCTGGGCTATGCCACGGCAGCCGTTTTGGCCGGTTCAGACGGTTTACAGGAAGTAGGAAAATTATGAGTTATGATTACGATCTCTTTGTCATTGGCGCTGGCAGTGGCGGCGTGCGCGCAGCGCGGATGAGTGCCTCTTACGGTGCCAAAGTCGCCATTGCCGAAGAATATCGTGTTGGCGGCACATGCGTGATCCGCGGCTGTGTTCCCAAAAAACTATTCGTTTATGCCAGCCATTTTGCTGAGGAATTTGAGCAAGCGGCTGGCTTTGGCTGGCAGGTCGGCGCCAGTCATTTTGATTGGCCAACCTTGATTGCCAATAAAGACGCTGAGATTAATCGGTTGAACGGCATATATATTCGTAATTTGGAAGCCAGCGGCGTAGAGATTCTCAATGGTCGTGCGGTGCTCAAAGACGCCCACACAGTGCTTCTCGATGGCCGCGAAATCAGCGCCAAATATATTTTGGTGGCGGTCGGCGCCACGCCGTTTATGCCGCAAATTGATGGCATCGAACACGCCATTAGCTCTAATGAAGCCTTTCATATAGAAGCTTTACCGCGCGATATTATTGTTGTTGGCGGTGGTTACATTGCCGTCGAATTCGCCGGCATTTTTAATGGCCTTGGGGTTAACACCACATTGGTTTATCGCGGGGAAGAAATTTTGCGCGGCTTCGACAATGAAGTGCGTGAGCATTTGCACGCCGAAATGGTGAAAAAAGGCGTGAACATCAAAACTGAGAGCGATATTGCCGCCATCACGCCACAGGCAGACGGCTATCAGGTCAGTTTTGCCGATGGAAGTCAGCAGACCACTGGTCTGGTTATGTATGCCACCGGTCGGGTGCCGAAAACCCAAGAGCTTGGGCTTGAGGATGCCGGCATCGAAACTGGTCAGCGCGGCGAAATTCTCGTCGATGCGCGTTCGCAGACAAATATTGGCAATATTTATGCTGTTGGTGATGTCACCGAGCGGGCGCAATTGACCCCTGTGGCCATTCGCGAGGGCGCGGCTTTTGCCGAGACTGTGTTTAATGATAATCCGCAACAGGTGGATCATTCGCTAATTCCGACGGCAGTGTTTTCGCAACCGCCGATTGGCACCATTGGTATGGGCGAGGAAGAAGCGCAAGCTGCTGGCCTGGATTTTGATGTTTATGCCACCACTTTCCGCGCGATGAAAAACACCTTATCGGGGAGTGAAGAGAAAACCTTGATGAAATTATTGGTTGAAAAAGCCAGTGATAAAATTATCGGCTTGCATATTGTTGGCCCCGATAGTGGCGAGATGATTCAAGCTTTCGGCGTGGCTGTGACCATGGGCGCGACAAAGGCGCAATTTGATGCCACCATTGCCGTGCATCCGACAGCCGCCGAGGAATTAGTGACCTTTAAGCAACCGCGATAGGCGTTATTTTGATTAAAAATTTGAAAAATATCAGTTCACGATTGCCGCGGCGAAACCGCCCGCCGCGCATTGGCCATAGTTTTGAGGCCGATAAGGTTGCATGGCCGCTCAGGATAATCGGTAAGTTTGTGACTTTGTATATTCATTTGGTCGAAGCGACAACGCAGGCTCATATCGCCGGAGATGGCCCGCTTAATCGTTTGCAATTGGAAAACAAACCAATTGTTTTGCTGCTCTGGCATGGCCGCAATTTTCAGGGCATCCCAATAGGGCGCTATTTTCACCGGCCAATTTCGGCCCTGACCTCGCGGAGCCGAGACGGGGCGATTATTGCCAATATCATTAAGCCGTTTGGCTTTGGTGCCATTCAAGGTTCCGGCACTGGCGCGGCGGCTAATAAAGCCACTAATCCGCGCAAACGTGGGGCGCAGGCGTTTCGTACCATGTTGAACCATTTGAAAGCGGGCGAAATTGTGCTGGCGACGGCCGATGTGCCGCCGGGGCCAGTGTTTGAAACCGGCCCGGGGATGGTGCGTTTGGCGGCCAAAGCGGGGGCCGCGATTATTCCAATCGGTGTTTGCTACAAGCCGGAGTTGCCGATTTTAGGGACATGGGACAAATCGCACTTGCCGCTCCCGTTTGGTCAGCGCGCGATGGTTTTCGGAGAACCGATTTATTTTGCCGCTGATGCCACAGGCGAGGCGTTATCCGAGGCGCAAAAGCAAGTTGATGCGGCGATTGCCAAAGCGCAAACTGAGGCGGCGTTGATATTGGGCAAAAAACCGTTAGCTGATTAGCCCTTACTTGTTGCCCAGACCTTCAGCAATCAAAAATGCCAACTCCAGTGCTTGCGAGCCATTCAACCGTGGGTCGCAATGCGTGTGATATCGGCTCGACAAATCTTCCTCTGAAATTTCCTGCGCGCCCCCCAAACATTCGGTGACATTCTGGCCGGTCATTTCAAAGTGAATACCACCCGCGTGCGTGCCCTCGGCCTTATGCACTGCCATAAAGCTTTGCACTTCGGTCAAAATCATATCTACGGGGCGGGTCTTATAGCCATTCGAGGCTTTAATCGTATTGCCATGCATTGGGTCGCAAGACCAAACAACTTTGCGGCCCTCGGCTTGCACTTTTTGAATTAGCGCCGGCAAATGCTTTTCAACATTATCATGCCCAAAGCGGGCGATCAGCGTAATCCGGCCCGGCTCATTTTCTGGGTTCAGCTTGTCGAGCAAGGTAATCAATTCATCAGGTGCCAAAGATGGGCCGCACTTCAAACCAATTGGATTTTTTACGCCCGATAAAAACTCGACATGGGCGCCGTCCGGTTGGCGTGTGCGATCGCCAATCCACAACATATGCGCCGATGTATCGTAATAATCGCCACTGGTGCTGTCGAGGCGGGTCAGCGCTTGTTCATAGCCTAGCAATAGCGCTTCATGGCTGGTGAAGAAATCGACCATGCTCATTTGCGGCGCCGTAGCACTCGAAATGCCGCAAGCCGCCATAAATGCCATTGCTTGATCAATTTGCCCTGCCAATTCTTCGTAGCGCGCGCCTTGCGGGCCGTCGGCGACAAAGTCTTGGTTCCAGCGGTGCACTTCGGCCAAATCAGCATAACCGCCCTTAGCGAAAGCCCGCAGCAGGTTGAGCGTTGAGGCAGCCTGACGATAGGCAGAAATCTGCCGCTGTGGATCGGGCACCCGATCGGCGGCATTAAAATCAATACCGTTGATAATATCACCGCGATAGCTTGGTAATTCGACGCCATCAATCACTTCCGTATCGGCCGAACGTGGCTTGGCGAACTGGCCAGCCATGCGACCGACTTTGATAACAGGCAGTTGACCGCCGAAAGTCAGAACAATCGACATTTGCAGCAGAACGCGGAAAGTGTCGCGAATATTGTCGGCATGATGTTCAGCAAAACTCTCGGCGCAATCGCCACCTTGCAGCAAAAACGCGCGGCCTTCGCAGACTTCAGCCAGTTGTGCTTTCAGATTGCGGGCTTCACCGGCGAACACCAAAGGCGGAAACGACTTAAGTCGCTCCTCGACAGAAGTAAGCTCTTCTTGGCTTTGATAATTCGGTACTTGCTTGATTGGAAAATCACGCCAGCTTTGCAGAGTCCAGTTTTTTGTCATTGTCTTGCTTTCATATTATTCAGTCGCCTGATATACGGATTTTGCGGGCAAAAGGGAAGCCTTTAGGCCGCGATGATGAGAATTTAACAGAAATTTATTACAATGGTTAACGCTAGTTAGCTTAATTGAATAAGGCGGCGGCCATGATTATTGCCGCTAAACAGACCAATAAACGCTTGCGGTGCGCCTTCAATCCCTTGGCTGATGTCTTCGCTATAGACCAGCGAGCCAGCGCGAATGAGCTTGGCCATCTCTGCCTGCGCATCGGTGAAACGATTGGCGTAATCATAAACCACCAATCCAGCCATGCTCAACCGATGGGTGATGAACGGCGTCGTGTGGCGAATGCCCACTGGTGTTGGGCGGTTATATTCAGAAATCTGCCCGGAAACGACAATCCGCCCGCGTATCCGCATATTGACAATCGCCGCGTCGAGCATATCGCCGCCGACATTGTCGAAATAAATATCGACGCCATCCGGGCAGGCGTTTTTAATCGCCTCAACCAAATCAGTCTCGGCTTTATAGTCAATGACTTTGTCAAACCCCAATTGCGAGACATAACGACATTTATCTTCGCCGCCAGCAATGCCAACCACATTCAGTCCCATGGATTTAGCCAATTGGCCGGTGGTCGCCCCAACCGGCCCAGCGGCTGATGAAATGACAATTGTTTCGCCGCTTTTTGGGTGCCCCAAATCGTGCAACCCAAACCATGCTGTCAGGCCCGGCACACCCAAAATGCCAATGGCCGCCGTCATGCGCACCTGCTCATCAAATAGGTCAGGGTCTAGTTTTTGTAGCCCACGGTCGCCATGCACCAACCCTTGTGCCCAGCCAAGCCCGCCCATCACCATATCGCCAACCGCATAGCGTGATGATGTGCTTTCAACAATCTCGCCAATGCCCGCGCTTTCAATCACATTGCCCAAGGGAAGGGCGGCGGCATAGCTATCACCATTCAGGCGAGAACGCATGCCAGGATCGACGGAAAAGAAATGCGTTTTAATGCGCACTTGATTGTCTTTAAGATCCGGTAAGTCATGCTCGACCAAGGCAAAGCAATCCTCGGTTGGAACAGCCTCTGGCCGCTTGTTCAGTGTCCATTGTTTGATCGTCCGGTTCATGGCTATCTCCTTTTGTCATAAAGATTAATTATCTTGCTGCCATATGCAAGCACAGAGCTTGTTCACAAGGCCAGCACGCGCTACATAGCGTGTATGACAATTGGCAAGAAAAGCTTAACTTTGGTAATGGCCCAGCTCAACCCGACGGTTGGTGCGCTGGCGGCTAATGCCGACTTATTGCGCGCTTGCCGTGCGGCTCACACCGATGCCGATGTGATTATTGCTGGTGAGCTTTTTCTGACCGGTTATCCGCCTGAGGATTTAGTGCTCAAACGCGCCTTTGTCGCGCAAATCGCCGAGGTGGCGGCGGCGCTGGTTGAGGAAACAAAAGACGGCGGCCCAGCTTTAATCTTTGGTCTGCCAACGCTAGAAAATGGCCAGCTCTATAATAGTGTGATGGTTGCCGATGGCGGCCAAGCCAGTGTCCGCCACAAACATCATTTGCCTAATTACGCGGTGTTTGATGAAAAGCGCCTGTTCTCGTCTGGCCCGCTTCCGGCATCGGTTGAGTTGCGTGGCCTGCGCGTGGGCTTGCCAATTTGCGAAGATATTTGGTTTACCGATGTCGTCGGGCATTTAGCCAGCCAAGGCGTCGATGTTTTGATTTCGCCAAATGGCTCACCTTTTGAGCGCGGCAAACATGAAAAACGTCTGCACCATGCCCGCCAACGCGCGTCGCAATCAGGTTTGCCTTTGGTCTACGTCAATCAGTTTGGCGGGCAAGACGAATTGGTCTTTGACGGCGGCAGTTTTGCCATTAATGGCGATGGTGCGCTGGCCGTGCAGCAACCGGTCTGGCAGTCGGTAAGCGCGCGCATCACCTTGCAACAGCAAGCCGATGAAAGTTGGCAAATTGCTGCCGAGACTTTGGCCGAGCATCCGCCAGAGGACGAACAAATATACGCTGCCGCCGTTTTGGGCTTGCGCGATTATGTAGAAAAAAACCGTTTCCCGGGGGTTCTTCTTGGCCTGTCGGGTGGCATTGATAGCGCCATATGTGCGGCGATGGCGGTGGATGCGCTGGGCGCGTCGCGTGTGCATTGCATTATGCTGCCGTCGCAATACACCAGCCAAGCCAGTCTTGATGACGCCGCAGCTTGCGCCAAGGCTCTCGGCGTCAAACTCGACACAATTTCAATCGCCGATCCGGTGCAGGGCGTCGAAAACGCCTTGCAGGCCTTATTTGCTGGCACTTCGCCTGATTTGACCGAAGAGAATATTCAGTCGCGTTTGCGTGGCACTTTACTGATGGCGGTGTCGAATAAGTTTGGCTCCATGGTTATCACCACCGGCAATAAGTCTGAAGTCTCGGTTGGTTATGCGACGCTCTATGGCGATATGAACGGTGGCTATAATCCGATTAAAGATATTTATAAAACCGAAGTTTTTGCCCTGTCGCGTTGGCGCAATGAGCATCAGCCAATCAACGGCTTGGGCCCGGCTGGTGAGGTTATTCCCAACGCCATTATTGACAAGCCGCCGAGCGCTGAACTGCGGCCCGACCAAAAAGATGAAGACAGTCTGCCACCCTATGAGGTGCTCGACGATATCTTGTTTGCTTTGGTTGAGGATGAGCTTGGGGTTGATGAAATTATCGCCCGCGGGCATGATGCAGAAATTGTAAAGCGCATTGAGCATTTATTGTATATTTCAGAATATAAACGGCGTCAGGCTGCTCCTGGCGCTAAAATTGGACATCGTAATTTTGGTCGCGACCGTCGCTACCCGATTACCAATGGTTTCCGTGACGCAAGCTTATAAGCTGCTGGTGAGTTGAAGAGAGATTTTATGACTATTCGTACACGTTTTGCGCCAAGCCCAACCGGCCTTTTGCATGTTGGCAATGCACGCGCCGCTCTGTTCTGCTTTTTGTTCGCCAAGGCGCAAAATGGCGAGTTCATGCTGCGTTATGACGACACCGACCAAGAGCGCTCAAGCGATGAGTTTTCAACCGCCATTGATCAAGATCTCGCATGGCTCGGTTTGTTGCCCGATGTGACGGCACGCCAGTCTGAACGGTTTGACCGCTATGAAAGCGTCTTCAACATGCTTAATGAAAAGGGTCTTGTTTACGCTTGCTATGAAACCCCAGACGAGCTTGACCGCAAGCGCAAACGGCAATTGGCGCGCGGCCTGCCGCCAGTTTATGACCGCGCCGCATTGGCTTTGACCGATGAAGAAAAGCAGGCTTTTGAAGCCGAAGGCCGACACGCCCATTGGCGTTTCAAATTATCCGGCAATGACGTGCAGTGGGATGACCTCATTCGAGGGGCGCAAAAAATCGAAACCGCCAGCCTGTCGGATCCGGTTATCCGCCGCGCTGATGGGACTTGGCTCTATACGCTGCCGAGCGTCGTCGATGATTTGGATTTGGCCATTACCCACGTCATTCGCGGCGAGGATCATGTGACCAATACGGCAGCGCAGATTGAACTGATTGCCGCGATTGGCGGTGCTGCGCCAACATTTGCCCATTTCTCTCTGATGTTGGGGGCTGATGGCAGTAATTTGTCGAAGCGCATTGGCTCTTTGTCGCTGCAAGAATTGCGCGGACAAGGTTTCGAGGCAATGAGCTTGAATAGTTTGATTGCCCGTTTGGGCACGGCGGATCCGGTAGAACCAGTTCAGGATATGGCAAGCCTGATTGCTGGCTTTGACATATCTCGGCTGGGACGCGCACCGGCGCGTTTTGACCCGGAAGATGTCGCGCGTCTCAATGCGCGGATTTTGCACGATATGTCTTATGAGCTGGCGCAGCCGCGCTTGCAGGAAATGGGCGCGCCTGATGACGAAGCATTTTGGCTCGGCGTGCGCGGTAATATTGATTACTTCCGTGATGTTGCCAATATGGTGACGTTGATCAATGGGCCGATTACCCCGGTTGTCGAAGACGAAGACGCTGATTTTATCGTTACGGCACATGCCACTTTGCCAGATGCGCCGCTTACCTCGGAAAGCTGGTCACAATGGACAACAGCCTTGAAAGAACAAACTGGCCGAAAAGGGCGTGGCTTGTTCATGCCTTTGCGTCAGGTCTTGACCGGCCAAGCGCACGGGCCAGAAATGCAACACTTATTGCCACTTATCGGTTATGATCGTGTGGTGGCGCGTCTGACTGGCGCAACTGAATAATTAATCGGTAGGAGCGCATGCGCGAACGGCTTTATATTTTTGACACAACCTTACGCGATGGTCAGCAGACTGCTGGCGTCGATTTTTCTGTGTCAGATAAAGCCCGTCTCAGCGATGCCCTCGACGCGCTGGGGGTTGATTATGTCGAAGGCGGATATCCTGGCGCCAATCCAACGGATACAACGTTTTTCGAGACCTATGCCGGGACCAAAAATGCCCGTCTGACGGCATTTGGCATGACCAAAAGGGCCGGTCGCAGTGTTGATAATGACCCAGGGTTTTTACAAATTCTGAACGCTGGCGCGCAGGCTGTTTGCTTGGTTGGCAAAAGTTGGGATTATCACGTTGATGTTGCTTTGGGCATCAGCAATGAAGAAAACATCGAGTCAATTCGCGATAGTGTCGAGGCGATTTGCGCCCGCGATCTTGAGGCGATGATTGACTGCGAGCATTTTTTTGACGGCTTTAAGGCCAATCGCGACTATGCCTTGGCTTGCGCCAAAGCCGCCTATGAGGCAGGTGCCCGCTGGGTTGTGCTATGCGACACCAATGGTGGCACACTGCCGCATGAAGTGGCGGCAATTGTCGGCGAAGTGGTGCAGCATATTCCCGGCGCCCATTTGGGCATTCATACCCATAATGATACAGAAAATGCTGTCGCCAATTCCTTGGCGGCGATTGAGGCTGGCGTGCGCCAAGTGCAGGGGACGATTAATGGTCTGGGCGAGCGTTGCGGCAATGCCAATTTAGTGTCGCTGATCCCCACGCTTTTGCTGAAACCAGATTATGCCGCGCGTTTTGAAACCGGCATATCTCTCGACAAGCTACCTCAGGTCAAAAATGTTTCGCTTTTGCTGGATGATATTTTGAACCGCACGCCGAACCGACACGCCCCTTATGTTGGTGCGTCTGCCTTTGCCCATAAGGGCGGCATTCATGTGTCGGCGGTGATGAAAGATCCGTCGACCTATGAACATGTTGATCCGGCCAAAGTCGGCAACCAGCGCACAATTTTAGTGTCTGACCAAGCTGGCAAAAGCAATATTATTGATCGGCTGGTGTCGGCAAAAATCAATGTCGACGCCAAAGACCCGGCCATTGACCGCATTCTTTTTGAAGTGAAGCAAAAGGAAATGGACGGCTATAGCTATGATGGGGTTGGTGCTTCCTTTGAGATTTTGGCGCTGGAGCAATTAGATTGCTTGCCGAAATTTTTCGACGTCAAAGGTTATAACGTCAATATCGCCAATGATGGCAAGGGCACCACTCAGTCGCTTGCCGAAGTGCTTCTGGTGATTGATGGCGAAACAGTCTCTGGCACCGGCTCAGGTAATGGCCCTATTAACGCGCTGGACATGGCTCTGCGCAGTGACCTCAAGCGCTATGCGGCGAATATTGAGAATATGCGTTTGGTTGATTTTAAAGTGCGTATTCTCAATACCGGCACTGAGGCGGTCACCCGTGTGACCATTGAAAGCGTTGATGACGACGGTCATTCTTGGCGTACGATTGGCGTCAACGCCAATATTATTGTCGCTTCTTTTGAAGCTTTGAAAGATGCTGTGGTGTATAAATTACTCTTGGATGGCGTGTCGGCAACACCTGACTCCCATCTCTAACGTGGCGACAGCCAGCAAGGAAAAACTATGCGAGCTCTGAAATCTATTCTCTTTCCGATTCACCCAGAAGGCTACCGATTCATTGCGATTTTCGCCGTCGTCGCCTTTCTGCTGTTCTTTTTATCGGATTTTCTCGGCTGGATTGGCGTGGTTCTTACGCTGTGGTGCGCTTGGTTCTTCCGAGACCCCGCCCGCGTTACACCGCAACGCGAAGGTTTGGTCATCAGCCCAGCCGATGGCGTGGTGAATATGATTACCAATGCCGTGCCGCCGGAAGAATTAGGTCTGGGCGATGAGGCGCTGCCGCGGGTTTCGGTTTTCATGAATGTGTTTAACTGCCATGTGAACCGCTTGCCGGTCAGCGGCACGATTCGTAAATCACTCTATCGCACGGGCCAATTCCTCAGCGCCGATCTAGATAAGGCCAGCGACGCCAATGAGCGCCAGTCTCTTTTGGTCGAAATGGCCGATGGCAAGCAATTGGTGGTCGTGCAAATCGCCGGTCTGGTTGCGCGGCGCATATTGTCGTTTGTGCATGAAGATCAAGAAATGCAAGCTGGTGAGCGTTTTGGCCTCATTCGCTTTGGTAGCCGCTGCGATGTTTATTTGCCCAAGGGCTGTGTGCCGTTAGTGGCAGTCGGTCAATCAGCGATTGCTGGTGAAACTGTTCTGGCGGACTTGGCATCGAAAGAAAAACAACGTGAAACAATAACCGCGTAAGGCTTTTGCATCGTGTCAGAATCGAAGTTACATCAACAAAAAAACAGCAGTGAACGCCGCCGCAGAGAATTTCCTCTGCGCCGCATGGTGCCAAATATCCTCACGCTTTTGGCCCTGTGTCTGGGGTTGACGTCTTTACGTTTGGGGCTGAATGAACGTTTTGATTTGGCTATGTTGTGCATCATCGGAGCCGCCTTCCTCGATGCGTTTGATGGCCGCTTAGCGCGTCTCTTGCGCGCCAGCAGCCCATTCGGCGCGCAGTTGGACTCACTGTCCGATTTTGTCAATTTCGGCATTGTGCCAGTGTTATTGGTCTATCTCTATGCCTTGCAAGCTACGGGTCGTTTAGGTTGGGCAGTCATCTTGCTGTTCTCTGTTTGCTGTGCGCTGCGTTTGGCGCGGTTCAATGTCGACATTGATGACGGCGATCGACCAGCTTGGAAAATGAAATTCTTTACCGGCGTGCCGTCACCATCGGCCGGCGCCTTGGTCATGTTACCAATGTTTCTGGATGTTGGCGGCATTATCAGCCTTCGTGAGCAGCCGATCATTGTTTCGGCCAATGTCATTTTGGTTGCCTTGCTGATGGTCAGTAACCTACCGACTTATTCGGGCAAGGGCTTTTCACCGACCATACGCCGCGATTTGGTTTTGCCATTAATGCTCGGTATCGGTGTTCTGGCGGTGATGTCTTTCACCTTTCCATGGGTTACTTTGAGCGTCTTGTGTTTGGTCTATTACGCGCTATTGCCGGTCGGCTGGCACCACTATCGCCGTTTGGCTGGGGCCACTAGCCTGACCGATTAAGCTTGCGTCGCATTGGCCGCAACGCCGGCCCGCCATTTGCCAATAAACTGAGCGATGCGCGTATTGCGTAAATAATCCGGCAAGGTCAACATCACTGGCACGAGGATCAGCGTCAGCAGGGTTGAGAAACCAAGGCCGAAGATAATCGCTGTCGACAATTGTACCCACCAAGCCGATGTTGGCTCGCCGATTTGAATGGTCCGCTGCACCACATCAACTGAAGTTTGAATGGCCATGGGGAGCAGGCCAATCATAGTGGTGACGGTGGTCAATAGAATAGGCCGCAAACGTTGCCCTGAGGTCTTTAAAATCGCCGTTGTCCTGTCTAAGCCAGCACTGCGCAGGCGTTGATAGGTATCAATCAATACAATCGAGTTATTCACCACAATACCAGCCAGCGCGACAACGCCAGTGCCGGTCATAATAACACTAAAGTTTTGTCCGGTGACCACCATGCCCAGCAACACGCCGACGGTTGATAAAACCACGGTCGATAGGGTCAGTAAGGTGAAATACAGGCTATTGAATTGCAGCAGCAGAATAATAAACATCAGCAACAGGGAGGCCAGCATGGCACGCCCCAAAAAGGCCGTGGCGGCTTCAGCTTCTTCATTGGCACCGCGCAGGCGTACACCAACGCCGGGCGGTAAATCTTGCGTGTCGAGCCAAGTTAAAAAGTCCTGTTCGGCGACTGTGGCAAGAATTTCATCGCCAGTAGCGGGGTCAATGGTGGTGGCTGCTTTGACGGTAAATGTCCGCTTGCCATCGACACGGTTGATGGCGTCGCGGCGTTGGGCGATAGAGCGCGTAACAAAATTGGTAATCGGCACATTGCCAGCCTGCGTGCGCACGCGTAATTGATCAAGCTGGTCGAAGGAACGCGCATCAAATGGATAGCGGGCGCGAATTTCGATCTCATCGTCGCTATCGTCAGGCCGGTAGTGGCCAACCAAAATACCATTGGTCACCAATTGCACCATATTGCCGACCGTCACAATATCGGCTTTGAAACGGCCAGCCGCTTCGCGGTCAACCGTCAGATTCCACTCAATACCCGGCAGCGGAAGTGTGTCCTCAAGCTCGGTGTATAGATCACTACGGCTCCGCAAATAGGCATTAATGTCATTGACCACAGTGGTCAGCTTACTAATGTCCTGACCGGCAATTTCAATCTCAATGCCTTTACCCGAAGGCGGCCCTTGCTCGCGTTCAATCACTTCCACTTCAATCGCCGGGAAGGCGTTGGCGCGCCGGTCGATTTCGCGCATGATTTGGGATGATGGTATGCGGGTGGAGAAATGGGTAAATTCAATGCGGATAAGCCCAATCAAATCGCTTGGCTTGTCGCCCTCGACACGAGCCACGCCGCCGCCCGAACCCAAGGCTGGGCCGGCCTGCGTGAAGGCAGAACTAATACCGGGGATAGATAGAACAATATCTTCGACCAAGCGCGTCATGCGGTCGGCTTCCTGAATCGATAAATTGCCGCGCGCTTTAATGAAAACATTGGCTTGTTGCGGCTCAATCGACGTCGAAAACTCGACCCCGCCGCCATAACGACCATTTAGCACAATCACGCCGACCAAAATAAACACAGCAACACTAATAGTGGTCAGCGGCCAGCGGATGCAGCGCTCTAGAAACCGTAAATATTTGCCTGTCAGGCCGGGCGTTGTTGCCACATTAATTTCATTCTCAGCCGCCAAGCTGGTCAGTAATTCGTCCCCCTCCTGCTCTGATTTGCCAATTAAGCCGCCAATAACCGGCAGGAATACCATTGCCGTTAGCAATGAGGCCGACAGCAGAATAATCACGGTAATCGGCAAGAAGGACATGAATTTACCGCTGACGCCGGGCCAGAGAAGCATGGGCGCAAAGGCGGCTAAAGTGGTGCCTGTTGATGATAAAATCGGCCAGAACATGCGCGACGCGGCTAGGGCATAGGCCTTTTGACGATCGAGACCCTCGGCCATTTTGCGGTCAGCGAATTCAACCACCACAATCGCACCATCGACCAAAATGCCGACAGCCAGCAAGAAGCCAAACATAATCATCATATTCAGCGTCATGCCCAAAAGGTTCACAATCAAAAAGCCAATCAGGAATGAGGTCGGAATCGATAGGCCAACCAACAGCGCTGATCGCAGTCCGAGTGCGGCAATGACCAAAATCATCACCAATAAAATCGCATTGGTAATAGAAATTTCCAATGAGCCAAGCATCTCAAAGATGAAGCTGGAAATATCTGATGAGAAATCGATGGAAATATTTTCCGGCCAGTCGGCGACGAAAGCTTGCGACAAGGCGCGAACTTCGCGTGTCGTGTCGACGACATTGGCACCCAGCCGTTTGGTAACCTCAATAGAAATTGTCGGTGTGCCGTTGTAGCGGGCGAAAATATCTGGGTCTTTGAAACTGCGCCGAATGTCGGCAATATCGCTCAGGCGCACGACGGCATCGCCTTGCGTCTTAATGGCAAGCGCGTAAATATCGCTTTCGCTTTCAATCAGTCCCGGCACAGATAGCGAGAACCGACCACTGCCATTGTCCATATTACCGGCTGGCACCAGCTGATTATTGCGCGACAGCGTGGCATAAAGCTCTTCTGCTGAGATGTTGTAATTTTCCATCGCCCGCGGGTCGATAATCACTTCCAATACTTCTTCGCGGTGGCCAATTAATTTGGCTTCCAACACCGATGACATGCCAGACAGTTCGTCTTTCAGCATATTGGCGTGGCGGTAAAGCTCGCGTTCAGAACCCGGGCTCGTCAAATTCACCATAATCACCGGGAACAGGCCGGCGTTAAACTCACGCACATCCGGTTCTTCAGCTTCCTCAGGGAACTCAGAGCGCACTTGATCCATTTTCTCACGCACATCGACCAGTGCTTGCTCTTTGTCAAAGCTGACGTCGAATTCGAGGATAACGGCGCCGAAATTCTGCGCGGCAATGGCCTTCATCTCTTTCACGCCGGTCAGCGTCCGCAGTTCCAGCTCCATTGGCTTGACAATCAGGCGCTCGGCGTCGGCCGGTGCGATGCCCGGCAGAACAACGCCAACGTAAATAAACGGAATAGGAATGTCTGGATCGGCTTCGCGCGGCAACGATACATAAGACGACACACCGCCAAGCAAAAGCGCGACCAAAATGGTAAGAACAGCGCGGCTACGGCTAATGGCGGCGGTGATGAAATTAAACATGACTATCGCACCTCAACGCCGGGCGTTGCTACATCAGCCAAAGCTGGCGCGGCAAATTCGAAATCGACTTGTCGGCCATCGCGGGTGTATTCGCCACCGGCAATAATCACATTCTCTCGGGCACGCAGGCCGGTCACCAGAACGCCATCGAGATTGTCAGCAACAATGGTGACATCGCGAAACGCCACTCGCCCTTCATCAATCACCCGAACGCCGAGCTTGCCATCGTCGCTCATCGTCAAAATACCCTGCGGAATACGGGTCGCCAGCACATCACCGGTTTGCAATGTGAGTTCCGCACTCACACCATCGCGGAGCAGCAGGTCTTTATTGTCGATTTCCAATTCAACGCGGAACGTGCGCGTTGTCAGATTTGGGGTCTCGGCAATATAGCGGACTTTTCCTCGTACTGTTTCGCCGGTCACAAAGGCGGCTTCACCAATGGCTCCAACGCCGATTGAATTAACTTGGTTCTCGGCAATATGGCCGACCACTAAAAGCGGGTCTTTGTCGATAATCGTGGCGCATGGCTGGCCGACGCTGATGAAGTCACCGACTTTCACCGGCAGGCGATCTAGGATGCCGTCAAATGGCGCTTTGATTGTCGCGCGAGACAATTCCACCTGACGGCCTTTAACGGCGGCCTTGCTGGCGTCATAAGCGGCGCGCGAAGCGGCTAACTGGCTTTTCGATACATGGCCTTGTTCGGTTAGCTTGGTCGCCGCATCAAACTCAATCTGACGCGCATCGCGCATGGCTTTGGCTTCATCCAATTGCGCTTTTCGCGCACCAATGTCAATTTTGCAAATCGTTTGATTGGCCTGCACAAACGCCCCTTTATCAACCGGCAGCGCGCTGATGGTGCCATTGGTTTCAGCCGCTATCGTCACCACTTTATCGGCTTCACTGCGGGCTTGCAGATTAATCTTATTCAAATAGGGGCGCGCTTCTAAGGCCTGCACGACAACTTTGAAACGATTGGCTTCTTGCATCGTATCTTTGAGAGGTTTTGCCACCGCCAACTCTTTGGATGAGTCTGAGAGCCAGCCGCTGAACAACCACGCTACGAGAGCAATAAGCACGAAAAGGGAGGTGAAAACTGACTTGCCAATAGGCATTTTGTCCCAAAAAGACGAGGTTGTTGCTTTAACGGCGGTTGCTTGATCTTGCTGATCCGAACTCATAACTTTTCCAATTGTTTGCAGTTAATCTAACTATCTAACGAAAATAAGGCTGAAATCTGTCTTTTCAATGTTATTGGTGGCCTTTTTGCGTCAATATTTACTCTCGCTGACATAGCTTGGAACTTAGCTAATTGCAACCAATGGAAAGTTAAAATTATTGACAGGTCGCGGTGTTTTTTGACACGGTAAATGCCAATAAAAACGAGCTAACGATAGGGAGTTTTAGATGAAAGTGCAAAATGCAGTTTATCCGGATAAGCAGCAAGTCGCAGGGTTTTTTGAAGATGGTCATCAGCTTCCAATTTACATGGTGAATTTGCTGAAGTTTAAGCCGAAAGCGGAATATGAAGATGGCCGCGAAACCACATTGAGTGGCCGTGAGGCCTATGAGATTTATGCCCAAGCCGTGCAAGAATTATTGCAGAAATTTGGCGGTGGCATTGAGTTTAACGCTCAGGTCGAACGTTTGATGATCGGCCAAGCGGAAGAGCTTTGGGATAGTGTGGCGATTGCGCGCTACCCCAGTCGGGCGGCGATGATGGACATGATGAAATCGCAGGAAATGCAAGACATCTCGGTTCACCGAACGGCTGGTTTGGCTGGTCAGTTGAACATTGAAACCATCATACCGACGGAATAGGCGCGCAGAAAAATGACCACTCCTGTTGAACTCATGGGCGCACCGGGCTCGCCTTACACACGCAAAATGCTCGCGGCCATGCGTTATCGTCACATTCCTTATCGGGTTGAATGGCAAAATGTGCGCGGTAAACAAGATAGCCAGCACGCGGTGGGTCGACCTAAGGCCAAAGTCGGCTTGCTGCCAACGTTTTATTTGCCTAATGCCGCTGGCGAAATAGAAGCGGTAACCGACTCGACACCGCTTATTCGCCGCTTCGAGCAGGAATTTGCTGGCCGTCACATTGTTCCGGCTGATCCGGCGCTGGCCTTTATCAATTCTCTGGTTGAGGATTACGCCGACGAATGGTTGACCAAGGCCATGTTCCATTATCGCTGGCACTATCAAGCTGATATTGCCAAGGCGGCGTCAATTTTGCCACGTTGGGGCAATATTTCAGCCGCCGATGAAGTGGTGAAACCGTTTTCCGATATGGTTGCCAGTCGGCAGATTGATCGTTTGTCTTACGTAGGCTCCAACGCGGTGACCAAGCCGCTGATTGAAAAAAGCTTCCAGCGCTTTCTGGAAATTTTCGACACGCATTTGCAAAATACGCCTTATTTATTGGGACAACGTCCGGCTTCGGCTGATTTTGCGATTTATGGACAATTGACGTGTCTGGCGCTGTTTGACCCAACACCGCAGGCCATTATTGTGCAGCAATTCCCGCGCATTTATGCTTGGACTGAAATTATGGAAGATCTGTCCGGCTTACCGGTGAGCGGTGATGACTGGTTAGCGGTGGCGGATCTGCCTGATAGTCTATTGGCGCTGATGGATGAAATAGGGCGATTATATTTGCCCTATCTTCACGCCAATGCGCGCGCAGTCGCCAATGGCGATGAGCAGCTCGAAACCATGTTAGACGGCCAAACATGGACGCAAAATCCGTTCACCTATCAGGCCAAATGTCTGGCATGGTTATCAGAAGAAGCGACGAGCCTTGATGATCAGTCACTGGCGCAATTGCACAAATGGCTCGGCAATTGCGGGGTGCTGGATCAGCTTAAATAACTGCCGCCATTTCGCTGGCTTGTTTAATCGCTGCCTTGGCATCCAGTTCAGCCGCTTCATAAGCGCCGCCGACCAAATCAACCGGTAACCCTTTGGCCTGTGCCGCATCATATAGTGCGCGCAATGGCTCTTGGCCGGCGCAGACAATAATCGTGTCGACTTCCAATAGGTCTGGCTTATTGTCGCGTAAAATATGCAGTCCACGGTCATCGATTTTCAAATAATCAATCCCGTTCATCATTTTCACGCCGCGCCGCGACAGGGTCAGCCGGTGCGTCCAGCCGGTGGTTTTACCCAAGCCCTTGCCAACCGCCGTTTTTTTGCGTTGCATCAAGAAAATTTCTCGGTCAGCACTGGCCACTTGCGGTTCAATGCCGGTGACGCCGCCACGTGGATGGTTTTTGAAATCAACCCCCCATTCCTTGGCGAAGACGTCAATATCAAGCGCGCCCGAAGGGCCGTCATGAGAAATATAGTCAGCGACATCAAAGCCAATGCCGCCAGCCCCCATAATCGCCACGCGCTTGCCGATTTTCTTATTGCCTTTCAGCGCATCGATATAGCCAACGACTTTTTCATCATCAATGCCTTCAATTTGTGGCGTTCGCGGGCTGATGCCGGTGGCGATAATAATCCGGTCAAAGCCACCATCGGCCAACATATCGACATCAACGCGCGTATTGAGGCGCAGGTCGATGTCCAGCTTTTCAATCATTTTGCCGTAATAGCGCAGCGTTTCGTAAAACTCTTCTTTGCCGGGAACAAGTTTCGCGAGATTGAACTGTCCGCCAATTTCGCTGGCCGCATCAAACAATGTGACCTTATGGCCGCGCTCGGCGGCGACTGTGGCATAGGCGAGACCGGCTGGCCCGGCGCCAATGACGGCAATTGATTTGGCATCATTGGTTGGCAGATAGCTCAGCAGGGTTTCGTGGCAGGCCCGTGGATTCACCAAGCAAGAAGTCGTCTTGCCGGAGAACGTGTGGTCGAGACAAGCCTGATTGCAGGCAATACAGGTGTTGATTTCGTCAGCCGCATCATTGGCCGCCTTGTTCATGAATTGGCTATCGGCCAACATCGGGCGTGCCATTGACACCAAATCGGCATCGCCGCGCGCCAGCACATCTTCAGCCACTTGCGGCATGTTAATGCGATTTGACGTGATCACAGGAATTGACACTTCTTTGCGCAAACGCGCCGTCACAGATGTAAAGGCGGCGCGTGGCACCATGGTAGCAATGGTCGGTACGGCGCTTTCGTGCCATGTGAAATGGGTGGAAATAATTGTCGTCCCAGCCTGCTCGAGGGCTTTGGCTAATTGCGTAATTTCATCCCAGCTCATGCCGCCTTGCAGCATATCCATGGCGGCAATGCGGAACACAATGATGAAGTCATCGCCAACAGCAGCGCGGCAACGGCGCACCACTTCTAGCGGAAAGCGCATGCGGTTTTCGTAAGAGCCGCCATAGTCGTCGGTGCGCAAGTTAGTTTTTTCGACCAAAAAGGTCGACAATAGATAACCAGCAGAGCCAATAATCTCGACCCCGTCATAGCCCGCTTCTTGAGCTAATTTGGCGCAATTGGCGTGGTCATTAATCTGTTTTTCAATGCCGGCTGCATCCAGCTCATGCGGCACATATTTGCTAATCCGCGATTTTATCGCCGTTGGCGCAACCAGCTCATCATTATGTGCCAGCGGCCCCATATGTAGAATTTGCATGCAAATTTTTACCGCTGGGTCGGCCTCGTGAACCGCTTGGGTGACCAATTTGTGACCAGCCACTTCACGCTGGGTCGATAATTTTGAGGCAGAAAACACCGGATTGCCGTCTTGATCTTTGACCACCACGCCGCCTTCTTCATTGGGGGCAATGCCGCCGGTGATGATCATGCCTACACCGCCTGCCGCGCGTTCGGCAAAATAAGCCGCCATGCGTTCGAAGCCGTCGGGCATTTCTTCCAGCCCCGTGTGCATAGAACCCATAATGGCGCGGTTTTTAATCGTGGTAAAACCGAGATCCAAAGGGGTGAATAGGCGGGCGTATTTTTCCATTCCGGGGCTTTGTGCTTGGGCGCTCATTTTACAATCTCCTCTATCTCCCTTAATGATAGGGCGATGACAGGCTGTCGACAAGCCACTTGTCGTCTTGCTGATTGGTCATTTGCCCGATACTCTGTCCGCGAAGGGGAGTTCACCATGGGTTTTTTCAAACCGCCGCCATCGCCAGCCATTGCCACATTGGTGTTAAGTCTGGTGATGCTGCTCGCCCCCTATCTCAATTTGCAGTTTATTCATTTACAGCACCATTGGCGGCTGGCGCCTAAAGGGGTTTATGGCGACACCGCTATGGTGGTGAGCGCCCATGGTTTGGCCTCCGATATTGGTCGCGATGTTTTAGAAGCTGGCGGCAATGCCTTTGATGCCGCCGTGGCGGTGAATTTTGCGTTGGCGGTGGTCTATCAGCAAGCCGGTAACGTTGGAGGTGGTGGGTTCATGGTCTACCGGCTGGCGGATGGTCAGACGGGGGCTTTGGATTTTCGTGAAAAAGCACCACTGGCGGCGGATAAAAATATGTATTTGGACGCGCAGGGCGAGGTCATTAAGGGCCTGAGCCTTGCCGGTCATTTGGCGGTTGGTGTGCCCGGTTCAGTGGCCGGCATGGTAGCGTTGCATGAGAAATTCGGCAGTTTGCCGTGGGATGTATTGGTGCGCCCGTCAATTTATTTGGCCGATGAAGGATTTGAACTGAGCGAGAAGGCGGCGCGTATGTTCAATCGTTATCAGGCCGATTTTGCCCGCCTGAATCGTCATCAACCAACTGTTATGCGCGATAAAAAATGGCAGGCCGGTGAGCGCTTGGCATTTCCAGATTTGGCGCAAACCTTGTCGCGCATCGCCAAATTTGGTCATGATGGGTTTTATGCCGGTGAAACGGCGCGTCTCTTGGTCGATGAAATGCGCGCCGGTGGTGGTCTTATCACTCAAGCCGACCTCAATGCCTATCAAGCCGTTTGGCGCCAACCAGTGCGTTTCGATTATCGCGGCCACGACATCATTTCCATGCCGCCGCCGTCCAGTGGCGGCCTCGCTTTGGCGCAATTATTACAAGGGGCCAGTGCCTATGATATCGCTGCCCTCGGCCATAATAGCGCGGCTCATATTCATTTGATGACCGAACTTCAGCGCCGCACCTATGCTGATCGGGCTACCCATTTGGGCGACACTGATTTTGTCGATGTTGATATGGCGGGGCTGATGGCGGCTGATTATATCGCCGCGCGCAATGCCGATATTATGCCGGATAGGAAAACCGAGAGTAAGAGTATCCGCCCGGGATTGGTGAATGTCATTGAAAGCGTTGAGACGACGCATTTTTCCATCATTGACCCGATGGGCAATGCGGTCGCTATCACCACCACGTTAAACGGCAATTATGGCTCGAAGGTCGTCGTCAAAGGGGGCGGCTTCTTCCTCAATAATGAGATGGATGATTTCTCCATCAAGCCAGGCCACGCCAATCAATTCGGTCTGGTTGGCGATGATAAGAATGCCATTGCGCCAGGCAAGCGGATGCTGTCGTCGATGACCCCAACCATTGTCGAAAAAGACGGGCGCTTAAAACTTGTCGTAGGCACGCCGGGCGGGGCGACGATTATCACCTCCGTGTTTCAAACCATTTCCAATATTATCGATTTTGACATGACCGCACAGCAGGCCGTGCACGCGCGCAAAAGCCATAGTCAATGGCAGCCAGATTTTGTGATGCTGGAAAAAGGCACGCTGAACATCGGCAATATGATGGGCCTGATGCGGCGTGGTCATGTGCCCTATAGTTGGCCGCGTTTCACTTATGCGCTGGGCAGGGTTGAGGCGATTTTAGTCCACCCCGATGGGCGCCTTGAGGGGGCGGCAGATTATTCGCGCGGCTTTGATGACCGCGCTTCCGGCTTTTGATAAAATTACCCGTCAGTGACCAGTAAAGATTGAAATTTTTTGTCGAATTGGGCATGGTCGCCAACATGGAACAAAACACCGCCATACAAGTGCCCAGCGCGCCGGATGACACGCCGATTGTTGTTGCCGCTTTTTACAAATTCGTGGCTTTGCCAGACTTTCAGCTGGTGCAGCCAAAACTACAGGCCATGTGCCAGAAAGCCGGCATTTTGGGCACCATTCTGCTGGCCAAAGAAGGCGTGAATGGCACGGTTTGTGGCTCGCATATCGCGTTACAGGCGCTGATGAATTATTTTGCTAATGAGCCGCGTTTTGCCGATGTGACACCGAAATTCAGCTTCGCCGAAAGCGCTGCCTTTCACCGCATGAAAGTGCGTCTGAAGTCTGAAATCGTTAGCATGGGGCAGCCGAATATTGATCCGATTGGCGATGTCGGCGCTTATGTGAAACCGGAAGCGTGGAATCAGCTGATTGAGCAACCCGACACGCTGGTCATTGATACGCGCAATAAATATGAAGTGGCAATTGGCACATTCGAGGGGGCGGTTGATCCGGCCACCACTTCATTTCGCGAATTTCCCGATTGGGTTGATGATTATCTCGGGAAATTAAAAGACAGCGAAAAGCCGAAAAATATCGCCATGTTTTGCACTGGCGGCATTCGCTGTGAAAAAGCCACCGCCTATTTGGTCGGCAAGGGTTTTGACAATATCTTCCATCTCGAAGGTGGCATTTTGAAATATTTGGAAACCGTGCCGGAAGACCAAAGCCAATGGCGCGGCGATTGTTTCGTTTTCGATCAGCGCGTGTCGGTCAAACATGGTCTGGCCGAGGGTGATTATGATATGTGCCACGCTTGCCGCATGCCCCTGACCGAAGCGGAAAAACAATCGCCCGACTATGAAGCCGGTGTGTCATGCAGCCATTGTATCGACACCCATGACGAAGCCGACCGCGAGCGGTTTCGCGAACGCCAGAAGCAAATCAAATTAGCGCGCGCGCGCGGCCAAGAACATATTGGCGACGTGCAAAAGAAAAATGTCTGAGCTGCCAGTTCTCTATAGTTTCCGTCGCTGCCCCTATGCCATGCGGGCGCGCATGGCGCTGGCGGCCAGCGGCATAGAAGTTGAATTGCGCGAAATTATTTTGCGCGACAAGCCAGCCCATATGTTGGCTTTGTCGGCCAAGGGCACTGTGCCAGTTTTGTGGCTGGCGCAATCACAAGTGATTGACGAAAGTCGCGAGGTGATGGCTTGGGCCTTGGCGCAAAACGACCCATTTGATTGGCTAACGCGGGTCGATGAGCCACGCATTGATGCTTTCGACGCGCGGTTCAAACATCATTTGGATCGCTATAAATATGCCACGCGCTATGCCGATGAGGTTGATAATGTGTTGCTGCACCGCGCGGCTTGCCATGAGATGTTGCGCCAAGTCGAGCAAGACTTAACCAGTGACTGGCTGGGCGGGGAACACGCTGGATTGACCGATGTAGCGATTTTGCCCTTTGTCCGTCAGTTTCGTATTGCTGACAGCGCGTGGTTCGAAAATGAGCTCGGTTTGCCGCGCGTGCACGCTTGGCTTCATAGGTTTCTGGTTTGGCCGGTGTTTGTCGCCGTGATGGATAAATATGCCTTATGGCAGGCCGAGACGACGGGGGTTCGCTTCCTACCTAATATTGAAGGCCGCTAGACGACTTCGTTTTATCGTGTAAATTATGAATTGTTCGAGCGGGGGGGGATTCGATGTTCAGTCAGAGAGTTTGTATTATTGGCGCTGGGTGCTCTGGCTTCACTACCGCCAAGCGGCTGAAAGATTTCGGCATTGCTTACGATCAGTTTGAAGCCTCCGATAATATTGGTGGCAATTGGTATTTCAAAAACCCCAACGGCATGTCGGCTTGTTATCAGTCTTTGCACATTGATACGTCGAAATATCGCCTCGCCTTTGAAGATTATCCGGTGCCTGATGATTGGCCTGATTTCCCGCATCACAGCCAGCTTTTCGACTATTTTAACGACTATGTTGACCATTTCGGTTTGCGCGACGCGATACAATTTAACACGCGGGTGGAAGATGCGCGCCGCGACGATGATGACATTTGGCATGTAACCCTATCGACAGGCGAAACCCGTCAATATGGTGCCTTAGTGGTTGCTAATGGCCACCATTGGGACGCGAAAATTCCAACTGAGTATGGCGATCACTTCGACGGCATCCAAATGCACAGCCATAGCTATAATTCGCCCTTTGAACCGCATGAATTGCGTGGCAAAAACATCCTCGTTGTCGGGGTTGGTAATTCGGCCATGGACATTGCTTCGGAAGTGTCTCAGCGCCCGATTGCCAATAAATGTTTCGTCTCGGCCCGTCGTGGGGTTTGGGTGCTGCCAAAATATCTCAATGGCGAACCGGCTGATAAGGCCGTCATGCCGGCTTGGATGCCAGACAAAATTGGCCGCTGGTTGGGACAAAAGGCCATTGAGCGGGCGATTGGCAAAATGGAAAACTACGGCTTGCCGAAGCCCGACCACAAAGTGCTGACGGCGCACCCGTCGGTTTCTGGCGAGTTTCTAACCCGCTTGGGGTGTGGCGACATTAACGTCAAGCCGGGGCTGAGAAAACTTGATGGCGACGGCGTAGTATTTGAAGACGGCACGCGCGAGGTGATCGATACGATTATCTGGGCCACTGGATATCGCATTCGGTTTCCGTTTTTGAACCAAAATGCCTTGGCCGTGGAGAATAATAAATTCCCGCTTTATCATCGGATGATTAAGCCGGGCTGGCGCAATTTGTTTTTTGTCGGTTTGGCACAGCCGTTACCGACGTTAGTCAATTTGGCGGAACAGCAGTCGAAATTTATCGCTGCGGTTTTGTCTGGGCGTCTTGAGTTGCCAGATGACGCAGCAATGGAAGCGCAAATCATTAAGGATGAGCAAAAATATCTCGGTCACTATTATGACAGTGAGCGCCATACCATTCAGATTGATTTCAACCAATATGTTCACGATTTAAAAAAGCAGCTTGGTAAACACTGGGTAGAATAGGATTTCGACATGAAAAAACTCATTACTTTAGCGCTCGGCCTATCGATGATTGGCGTAGGGGCGCAAGCAGCCGACGCGGAAAATAGCAAGCCCGCTTCGCAAGCCACGCAACAGGCGCATGAAAAAGTTCTGGCCCGCCTGCCATTCGAAAATATGGAAGATTTTGAATTGGCTCAGCGCGGTCTGCTGGCGAGGCCGGACAGTCTTGTCGTCAAAAATGCGGAAGGCACAGCGATTTGGGACATGACGCGCTATGACTATCTCAAAGGTCCACGCCCCGATACGGTGAACCCAAGCCTGTGGCGGCAAGCCCAGCTCAATGCGCTTTACGGTTTGTTCAAAGTCAGCGATCGGATTTACCAAGTTCGCGGATATGACTTGGCCAATATGACCCTCATTGAGGGCGATACTGGCTGGATTGTTGTTGACCCGCTCACCGCGACAGAAACCACCAAAGCGGCCATGGATCTGGTCGACTCGCATTTCGGCAAACGGCCAATCAAAGCGATTTTATCGACCCATAGTCACGCCGACCACTTTGCCGGTATTCGGGCGTTGGCGACTGAAGAGGATTTGACCAGTGGGCGTATTCGTTTTGTCGCGCCTGAGCATTTTGTGAAAGAAGCGGCCAGTGAAAATGTCATCGCAGGCAATGCCATGTCGCGACGGGCCGGTTATATGTTCGGTAATTTATTGCCGCGCACGCCAGACGGCAATATCGATAGCGGGCTTGGCAAAGGCGTCGCCTTCGGCACGCTTACCCTGCTGACGCCAACCGATACCATTGACCGCACCGGCCAAAAATTGACATTGGATGGGGTGGAGTTTGAGTTTCAGTCAACCCCCGGAGCTGAGGCGCCGGCTGAATTTATTTTCTTCCTGCCGCAACTGAAAGCCCTGTGCGTGGCTGAGGAAGTTAATGGGGTGATGCATAATTTGTATACGCCGCGTGGCGCCAAAACCCGCGATGCCTTGATTTGGTCGCGCCATTTGACGGAAACCATTGAGCTATACGCCGACCGGATGGAGTTGGTGTTTGGCAGTCACCACTGGCCGCGTTGGGGTCGTGAGGCGGGCACAGAATATATCGCCAAACAGCGAGATATGTATCGTTTCATCCATGACCAAACTGTGCGTCTGATGAACCAGGGATATACCTCGACTGAAATATCCAACATGCTGGATTTGCCGCCATCGCTGGCGCAAGAATTTTATAACCGCGATTACTACGGCACAGTGAGCCACAACTCACGCGCGGTGTATAATTTTTATCTCGGTTATTTTGACGCCGTTCCAGCCAATTTGAATCCGCATGACCCACAAACACGGGCCCGCAATTATGTTGATCTGGCTGGCGGCAAAGACGCTTTGCTGGCAAAAGCGCAAACGGCCGTTGATGCTGGTGATTATCGCTGGGCGGCAGAATTGCTCAACCATGCGGTGTTTGCTGATGACACAAATCAGGCGGCGCGCAATTTGCTGGCCGATGCCTATGAGCAAATGGGTTATCAAGCCGAGAGCGGGCCATGGCGCAACTTCTATCTCACGGGCGCGCAAGAGTTGCGCGGCGGTGTGCAAAAACCAGAAATCATCCGTACTGCGTCACCTGACTTAATTGCCAGCGTGCCAACGTCCATGTTCCTTGATTTTATGGGCGTGCGTTTCAACCCTGAGGGGGCGGATGATTTGGAAGTGAAAATCAATCTTGATTTCACCGATACGGGCGAACAATTTGTTCTCTCACTGGATAATAGTGTGTTGAATAATATTCCCAACAAGCAAGATCCAGAAGCCGATGCAACGCTGACCCTGAGCCGCGCCTTGTTTAATCAAGTGGCTTTGAAGGAAACCAGTTTCCCGAAGGAGATTTTGAAAGGCAATGTAAAATTGTCTGGCAATCCCCTGGCGCTGATGCGAGTGTTTGGCCGACTGGAAGATTTCAATCCATGGTTTAACATCGTCACGCCATAAAATATCGTCATAGAAATATGCGCAAAAAAAAGCCCGGCACCTGCGAACAGGGGCCGGGCTTAATTTTTTTAACGTTCTAGCTTGCGAAAGCCGTCAAGCGCGCATTGATAATGTCATTGGCTTCTTTCATCATTGAATCAACCAATTCCTGACAGCTTGGTACGTCATGGATCAGGCCAGCGACCATGCCGCATGACCATGCGCCGGCATCCATTGTGCCTTCTGACATGATTTTCGGATAGACGCCTGCAACTTCACCCATGATGTCGTTGATTTGGATTTTGTCTCCAAGCTCTTTCTCTTTTACGATAATGCGTTCAACCGCGGCATTTTTCAAAACCCGCTCTGTGTTGCGCAATGGGCGCATAATCAGTGTTGTGTCCAATTCACTGGCAGCGACCAGAGCGTCTTTCACATTTTGGTGAACCGGCGCTTCTTTTGTCGCAATAAACCGTGTGCCCATATTAACGCCATCGGCACCCAATGCCAAAGCAGCAACCAGCTGCTTGCCATTACCAATGCCGCCGGAAGCAACAAATGGCACGGTCAATTCTTCGGCCGCGCGTGGCAGCAAAATCATGTTTGGAATATCGTCTTCACCGGGGTGTCCGCCGCATTCAAAGCCATCAACGCTGATGGCATCGCAGCCAATACGCTCGGCTTTCAAAGCGTGGCGCACGGATGTGCATTTGTGAATTACTTTAATGTCGGCTTGTTTCATGACGTCCATATATTGCTCGGGGCTACGACCTGCCGTTTCAACAATTTTCACGCCGCCATTGATAATCGCCTCAATATATTCTGGGTAAGGCGGGTTAGCAAAGCCCGGCAGAAACGTCAGATTGACGCCAAATGGCTTGTCGGTCATTTCATGACAACGGGCAATCTCATTGGCCAAATCGGCAGGTGTGGGTTGGGTCAGGCCGGTGATAATACCAAGCCCGCCAGCGTTAGACACGGCGGCTGCCATTTCTGCAAAGCCAACATGGTGCATGCCACCTTGTATGATTGGGTGTTCAATACCAAAAAGTTCTGTGATGCGGGTTTTCATTTCGTCTCTCCATTGTGCTGAGCTCATCGCGAGCGCGTTGGCCTTACATTATGGCGAAAGATTGCAGATGGAAAGGGGGTTTCGTAATTTGGTGGGGAAGGGGTCAAGAATATACTTGTTCGAGTGACGCAGTTTATGTTTAATCTCCCGAGACATTAGCTATAGGGAGATGATCATGGCTGAAGCATATATTGTTGCCGCAGTGCGTACCGCAGGTGGGCGCCGCGATGGTAAATTAAAAGGATGGCACCCAGCCGATTTGGCGGGTCAGGTCATCAATGAATTGCTCGATCGTTCGGGCGTTGATCCGGAAGCCGTAGAAGATGTGATTATGGGCTGCGTCGGTCAAGCCGGTGAGCAGGCCGCCAATATTGGTCGCAATGCGGTTTTGTCATCGCGTTTGCCAGAGAGTGTCCCCGCGACATCGGTTGACCGTCAGTGCGGCTCAAGCCAACAGTCGATTCACTTTGCGGCTCAAGCGGTTATGTCAGGTACAATGGATTGCGTCATTGCCGCTGGTGTCGAAAGCATGACACGCGTGCCAATGGGAACGCCCATCAGCTTGCCTTACAAAAATGACCTCGGCTTTTATGTCAGTGAAGAAATGCAAAAGCGTTATCCAAATGTGCAGTTCAGTCAATTTGCTGGCGCCGAAATGGTTGCCAAGAAATATGGTCTGGATAAAGAGGATTTGGACGGCTTCTCTTATCGCAGCCATGAGCGCGCCATTGCGGCAACTCAAGCGGGCGCTTTCGAAGAAGAAATTTTGCCAATCGAAGTCGATACTGAGAATGGCAAAGAGTGGCACAAAATCGACGAAGGTATTCGTTTTGATGCCAGCAAAGAAGGCATTGCCGGTGTTAAACTGCTGGCTGAAGGCGGCAGTTTGACCGCCGCTTCATCAAGCCAAATTTGCGATGGTGCCTCTGGTGTGCTGATCGTTAATGAAGAAGGTTTGAAAAAGCTGAAGGTCAAGCCTCTGGCGAAGATTGTTCACATGTCGGTCATGGGTCATGATCCAGTGATTATGTTGGAAGCGCCAATTCCGGCCACAAAGCGGGCGCTTGAGCGCGCTAAAATGTCGGTTGACGATATTGATTTATTTGAGGTCAACGAAGCTTTTGCATCTATCCCAACAGCTTTCATGAAAGAGCTTGGGGTTGAGGAAGAAAAGCTGAATGTGCACGGTGGCGCGATTGCGCTGGGTCACCCATTGGGCGGTTCTGGCACCAAATTGATGACCACGCTGGTCTATGCGTTGAAGAAACGCGGTGGCAAATACGGTCTGCAAACCATGTGCGAGGGTGGTGGCATGGCCAATGTAACGATTATTGAAAACCTTCAGTAATCGCGACATGTCCTGAAATAGAAAAGCCCCGTTCGAAAGAGCGGGGCTTTTTGCATTAGACGATTTTGAAAATATCGTAAACCAAATGACCTTGTTTTTGAGGATTGGCCATGGTCGTGGTTTGCATGGCGCCAACAAAAAGGGCGTCATTCATCCACTGCAAATCAGGCGCATTGGTCTCAACCGATGGGGTGGTGGTGAAATACATCTCTGATCCATCAATGGCCTCGCCAGTACCCATTTTTCCGGCCATGTTCTCATTCACCACAACGCGGCCCGGATAAGTGATGTAAAGATAGCTGCCATCTGGCAAGAGGGCGCTGAGGCGCACATCAAGCGCAATCACATTATCGCTAATGGTGCGAGACCAATCGCCTGACGGGGCGACAATTTTAGCTTCAAAGCCGTCGCCTTTAATGCTGCCGCTTGGCACATTGTAAATGCCCAAGCCCTTACCAACATTCTGTGGCGCGTCGATGACGGCCTCAATGGTCATTACTTTTTCCAATGTGGGTGTGCGTGGCATGACTACTCCTGAAACTGTGAATTGAAAATATATGTTGCGATAGCTGTGCGCTGTGCGCAAGATTAAATAACTGTTACGGAGGATATTATGAGTGAAGCTGTCGTGGCGCAAAAAGCGCCTTACAAAGTTGATGTTGAAGAAGGTAAAAATTACTTTTGGTGTTCGTGCGGCAAATCGGCCAAACAGCCATTTTGCGATGGCTCGCACCAAGACACATCCTTTCAGCCGCTGCGCTATACGGCGGAAAAAACCGGTACCGTGTATTTTTGTGGCTGCAAAGCGTCTGACAAATCCCCCTTATGTGATGGGGCGCACAATAAGTTATAATGAGCGGGTGAGGGCGTAAAGCGTAACGGCGGCGGCAGTGGCGACGTTCAATGTCGCAAAGCTTGAACCATCGGCTTCTGAGGCGACCGGCAAGCGCGCCAGCACATCGCAGGTTTCGCGGGTCAACCGGCGCAAGCCTTTGCCTTCGGCGCCCATGACACAGGCAATTGGGCGGTCGCGCGAAATGTTATCGATTAAATCGGCGCCCATTTCATCAAGCCCCACCGTCAAATAGCCAGATTGTTGGATTTCGCGCAGCGCTCGTGCCAGATTGGTGACTTCGACGAGCGGTACAAATTCCAGCGCCCCAGAAGCGGTTTTCGCCAGACTGCCCATAGCCGGTGGGCTGTTGTGGCGGGTCATCACAATGCCGCCAGCGCCAAATACCGCGGCTGCCCGCAAAATCGCGCCAACATTGCGCGGATCACTCACTTGGTCGAGGATGATAATCAGTTTGCCGCGAGCAATAAGCGCGTCAAGCGTGAGCGGGGTCAGCGGATCGGTTTCCAGTACCAGCCCCTGATGCACCGCGTCAGGCGGCACCATGGCGGTTAGTTTATCGTTTTCCAGCAAGGTCATGGGGGTGGCGATCTCGCCGACATCGGCTTGCAAATCGCGGGCGGCATTCTTTGATGCGAATAAACGCAGGTTCTGGCGTTTCGGATTAGCCAGAGCTGCGCGCACCGCATGTTGCCCGTAAAGCACCATTTGATTTCCGGCGGAAGGTTTTTTTCGTCTATTTTGCTGATAGTTAGGCTTGCGCTTGTTCATACAACATCTTATAAGGACTTCGACATTGATGTGCAATTGTTCCGTCACAACGGCTGATTTTAATTAATTGGCTTCTGTGAGCGGGATTTTGTGCTTGTGTTTTTTATTGGAAATCAAGGGTTTACCTTGGTTTCAAACCTTGGGCGGAGGGATGTCCGAGTGGCTAAAGGAGACGGGCTGTAAACCCGTTGGCTATGCCTACGTTGGTTCGAATCCAACTCCCTCCACCATCCAAGCTGTGGTTTGGGTGGCCAAAAAGTTAAGGGACGACCCTTTTGGTCGGTTAAAGGCGGGTGTAGCTCAATGGTAGAGCAACAGCCTTCCAAGCTGAAGATGAGGGTTCGATTCCCTTCACCCGCTCCAAGTCTCACGCATGTGGGTTGGAGTTTTAATAAGCGAAGCGGGCCGTGGCCCTAGCGAAACGAGGAACGAGAGATGTCGAAAGAAAAGTTTGAGCGCACTAAGCCGCATTGTAACATCGGAACGATTGGTCACGTTGACCATGGTAAGACGACGCTGACTGCGGCGATTACGAAAGTTTTATCTGAAACAGGCGGCGCGTCTTTTTCAGATTATGCTGATATTGATAAGGCGCCTGAAGAGAAGGCTCGCGGTATTACGATTTCGACGGCTCACGTTGAGTATGAGACGGAAGCTCGTCACTATGCGCACGTTGATTGCCCTGGCCACGCTGACTATGTGAAGAACATGATTACGGGTGCGGCGCAAATGGATGGCGGGATTTTGGTTGTTAACGCCGCTGATGGTCCTATGCCTCAGACGCGCGAGCATATTTTGCTTGCCCGTCAGGTTGGTGTGCCAGCGCTTGTTGTTTATTTGAACAAAGTTGATCAGGTTGATGATGACGAGCTTTTGGAGCTTGTTGAGATGGAAGTTCGCGAATTGCTTTCTTCTTATGAATTCCCTGGCGATGATATTCCGATTGTTAAAGGTTCAGCGCTTGCTGCTCTTGAGGGTCGTGATGATGCGATTGGTAAGGAATCGATTTTGGCTTTGATGGCTGAAGTTGACCGTTATATTCCTCAGCCTGAGCGTCCGAAGGATCAGCCTTTCTTGCTTCCGATTGAGGATGTTTTCTCGATTTCAGGTCGCGGTACGGTTGTGACGGGTCGTATTGAGCGCGGTGTTATTAATGTTGGTGACGACATTGAGATTGTTGGCATTAAAGACACAACGAAAACCACCTGCACGGGTGTTGAGATGTTCCGCAAGCTGCTTGATAGCGGTGAAGCTGGTGACAATGTTGGTGTTTTGTTGCGCGGTACGAAGCGCGAAGATGTTGAGCGTGGTCAGGTTCTTTGTGCGCCTGGTTCGATTACGCCGCATACGAAGTTTAAAGCCGAGGCTTATATTTTGACCAAGGAAGAGGGTGGTCGTCATACGCCATTCTTTACCAATTACCGCCCACAGTTCTACTTCCGGACGACGGATGTGACGGGTATTGTTCACCTTGCTGGTGGCACGGAAATGGTTATGCCTGGTGATAATATTGAAGTGGAAGTCGAGCTGATTGTGCCGGTTGCCATGGAAGAAAAGCTGCGCTTTGCGATCCGTGAAGGCGGTCGTACAGTCGGCGCCGGTGTTGTTGCGGCTATTGTTGAATAGTCCAACCGGAGGAGTGTAGCTCAACTGGTAGAGCGCCGGTCTCCAAAACCGGAGGTTGGGGGTTCGATCCCCTCCACTCCTGCCAGCCTTAATAATAGGGCGAGCAGGTTTTGAAGAAACGCTGATGCAAGAAGCATCAAGTAAGGAATGTGGCACTAAATGGCAAATCCACTTAAATTTGCACAAGAAGTTCGCGCGGAGGCATCCAAGGTTACTTGGCCGTCGCGCAATGAGGTCCTCGTCACCACGGCGATGGTCTTTATTCTGGTGTTTCTCGCTTCTGTGTTCTTCTTCATTGCCGACCAGCTTTTGAGCTGGGTGGTATCATTGCTATTGGGATTGGCAAATTAAATGGCGAAACGTTGGTATATCGTAAACGCATATTCGAATTTCGAGCACAAGGTTGCCGATAGCATTCGCGAGCAAGCAGCTCAGGCTGGGCTTGAGGATGCATTCGAGGAAATCCTCGTGCCGACTGAAGAAGTTGTCGAAATGCGCCGTGGCCGTCGGGTCAATAGCGAGCGGAAATTCTTTCCAGGCTATGTGCTGGTGAAAATGGAGATGAGCGACGAAGCTTATCACTTAGTGAATGACACGCCGAAAGTGACCGGATTCCTAGGGTCACAAAATCGGCCATCACCGATTTCACAGCGTGAAGTCGATCAAATTGTTAATCAGGTGCAAGACGGCGTTGAGCGTCCGAAACCTTCGATTGTTTTCGAAATTGGTGAACAGGTTCGCGTGAGCGAAGGCCCGTTTGCTTCCTTCAGCGGTTTCGTCGAAGAAATTGATGAAGAAAAAGCTCGTTTGAAAGTGGCGGTATCGATTTTCGGTCGCGCCACGCCAGTCGAGCTTGAATATGGTCAGGTCGAAAAGAGCTGATTTAACGTTCGTGGGAGGCAGATCAAACTGCCCGACCACGACCCATAATCGTAACGCAGACCTCAGGGTCGGCAAGAAAGGAACGAGAGATGGCAAAAAAGATCCAAGGCTACCTGAAGATGCAGGTGCCTGCAGGGGGCGCAAGCCCATCACCGCCTATTGGCCCAGCATTGGGTCAGCGCGGTTTGAACATTATGGAATTTTGTAAGGCTTTCAATGCGAAAACGCAGGAAATGGAAGCTAATATGCCGATTCCAACCATTGTGACGATTTTTGAAGATAAGTCCTTTACCTTTGAAATTAAGACGCCACCTGCGTCTTTCTATCTGCGTAAAGCGGCGAAATTGGCAAAAGGCGGCAGTTCACCAGGGCGCGAAGTTGCGGGTTCTGTAACCATGAAACAGTGCCGCGAGATCGCTGAGCAAAAATTGAAAGATTTGAACACAGATGATCTCGACGAAGCACAGAAAATGATCGCTGGCTCTGCCCGGTCAATGGGCTTGGAGGTGCGTGACTAATGGCTGGTAAACGTATGAAAGCGGCGCACGCAAGCGTCGAAAAAAACAAACTCTATGCGCTCGATGAGGCGATTAAATTGGTTAAGGCCAATGCAACCGCTAAATTTGATGAGACTGTAGAAATTGCAATTAACTTGGGTGTTGACCCTCGTCACGCTGACCAAATGGTTCGGGGTGTCGTGGAGCTACCAAATGGCACGGGCCGTTCGCAGCGGGTTGCTGTGTTTGCGCGTGACGACAAAGCCGAAGAAGCCAAAGCGGCTGGTGCTGACGTCGTTGGTGCGGAAGATTTGATGGAAGCCGTGCAGGGCGGAACAATTGATTTCGATCGCTGCATTGCAACTCCAGACATGATGCCATTGGTGGGTCGTTTGGGCAAAGTTTTGGGCCCACGCAATCTAATGCCAAACCCAAAAGTCGGCACAGTGACCACGGATGTGGCTGAAGCTGTCCGTGCCGCCAAAGGTGGCGCGGTTGAGTTTCGTGTCGAAAAAGAAGGCATTTTGCACGCCGGTGTTGGCAAAGCGAGCTTCTCTGATGAACAGCTCATTGGCAATATCAAAGCCTTGATTGCGGCGGTGCAAAAAGCCCGCCCAACTGGCGCAAAAGGAACTTTTGTTCAACGTCTTGCCGTGAGCTCCACAATGGGCCCTGGCGTTAAGCTAGACGTTGCAGGTGCTGGAGACAGCGCCTAATCGAATGCTGCGGCCCCTTCGGGGGGCGTGGTTGTCCGGAGGTTTCGACTTCCGGGCCTGTCCGAGATTACTGGTGTGCCGTAAGGCGCTTAATGGCCAGTATGAGACGGGAGTACAGTTTTTACGCACTTCGGTGCTTGATCGGCTGAACCCGGGACAGGAATGAGCGTCGCATTTAATTCGTTAGATGCGGCAATTCCGAACCGGTGGTGTCTTCGGATACCACCAACTAGCGTATTAAGTTTATACGCGAAGGAGAGTGAACAGTGGACAGAGCTGGTAAAGAAGAGCTCGTATCGCACTACAACGGCATTTTCAAAAATGCTGGTGTGATCGTTGTTACCCACTATTCCGGGCTTTCAGTGCCGGAGATTGATAATCTTCGCCACCAAATGGCTGATGTCGGTGGAACGGTCAAAGTGACCAAAAACCGTCTGGTCAAGCTCGCTCTCGCAGGCACACCTGCTGAAAATATTAGCGACCTGTTTACGGGCCCAACGGCTATCGCCTATTCAGACGATCCAGTTGCCGCCCCTAAAATTGCCGCTAAATTTGCCAAGGAAAACGAAAGTCTCGTGATCGTTGGTGGCATTATGAACGAAACCGTTCTTGATGCAGCAGGCGTGAAAAATCTGGCGTCGCTTCCGTCTCTCGACGAATTGCGCGGTCAACTTGTCGGTCTTATCAACTCACCAGCAACCAAAATTGCTGGCGTTTTGCAGGCACCGGCAGCTCAGTTGGCTCGTGTAATGGGCGCCAAAGCTGCACAGGGTGATGCCGCTTAAGCGGTGCAATCCCGGATTAACCGATTGGAGAAAAGAAAATGGCTGATATTGAAAAAATTGCCGAAGACCTCTCAAGCCTGACCGTTATGGAAGCGGCAGACTTGGCTAAACTTCTGGAAGAAAAATGGGGCGTTTCTGCCGCAGCACCTGTTGCTGCTGCCGCTGCGCCTGCTGCTGGCGGTGACGCCGGTGCTGCTGAAGAAAAAGACAGCTTTACTGTTGTTCTTGCTTCTGCAGGCGACCAGAAAATTAACGTCATTAAAGAAGTGCGTGCCATCACAGGCCTTGGCTTGAAAGAAGCTAAAGACCTCGTTGAAGGTGCGCCAAGCGACGTCAAATTAGACGCGCCAACTGCTGAAGCTAACGAGATTAAAGAGAAGCTCGAAGCTGTTGGTGCAACCGTAGAACTCAAGTAGTTTTACGCGCGCAAATTGGGGTGGCAGGGAATTTCTCGGCCACCCCGTATTGCCTTTTGCAGGGCAGTCAATGCTTCCGTTTTGTGGGTAGGAAGCATGGTTTTAAGGGGAAACCCGAACCCGCAGGTTATTAGTGAGGAATTCACATGTCGCAAGCATATGCAGGTCGTAAACGTATCCGTCGCTCTTTTGGCCGTATCCCACAAGTTGTGGAAATGCCAAACCTTATCGAAGTTCAAAAATACTCGTATGACCAGTTTTTGCAGGTTGCTCACCCCGAAGGTGGACGACTTGAGGAAGGCCTTCAATCGGTCTTCAAATCCGTTTTCCCAATTACAGATTTCAGTGGCGCCGCCATGTTGGAATTTGTGTCCTATGATTTCGAAAAACCAAAATATGACGTCGAAGAGTGCCAGCAGCGCGGTATGACCTATGCGGCTCCGCTGAAAGTGACGCTCCGTCTTGTGGTTTTTGATATTGATGAAGAAACCGGCGCCAAATCTATCGCCAATGTGAAAGAGCAAGAAGTCTATATGGGCGATCTGCCTTTCATGACTGAAAATGGCACATTCGTGGTCAATGGCACTGAGCGGGTTATCGTTTCGCAAATGCACCGTAGCCCGGGCGTGTTCTTCGATCACGACAAAGGCAAAACCCACGTCTCTGGTAAATTGCTGTTTGCCGCGCGGGTTATTCCTTATCGTGGTTCTTGGCTTGATTTTGAATTTGATGCCAAAGATATTTTGCATGTTCGCATTGACCGTCGCCGCAAACTGCCAGCGACTGCTTTGTTGCACGCGCTGGGCTATGCGTCCGACGAAATCCTCGACATGTTTTATGACAAGGTGTCTTACACGCGCGGCAAAGAAGGCTGGATTACAGACTTTGTGCCAGAAATCCGTCGCGGTACGAAACCTGTCTATGATCTGATCGACGATAAGACAGGCAAGGTTGCTGTTGAAGCAGGGCAGAAAATCTCGCCACGTTTGGCCCGTAAATTAGCCGAAGATGGTCTTGAGAAACTGCGCGTCACCGATGATGAATTATTCGGACGTTTCCTAGCTGATGAGATGGTCAATATGGAAACAGGTGAAATCTTTGCGGAAGCAGGTGATGAAATCACAGAAGAGCTTCTGGCTGAATTGATTGAGCTTGGCTTCACTGACATTAAGACATTGAACATTGATCCGGTGAACCGTGGTCCTTTCATTCGCAATACTCTGGTTGTCGACAAGTCGAATGACAAATTGTCAGCCTTGGAAGAAATCTATCGCGTAATGCGTCCGGGAGAGCCGCCAACCCCAGAAACCGCGCAAGCGTTGTTTGATGGCTTGTTCTTCGATTCAGAACGTTATGACCTGTCGGCTGTTGGTCGTGTGAAAATGAACATTCGCCTGAACCAGGAGTGCCCTGATGACATCCGCGTCCTGCGCAGAGAAGACATTGTTGGGGTTGTGAAAACTCTGGTCAACCTGCGCGATGGCAAGGGCGATGTTGATGATATTGATAACCTTGGCAACCGCCGCGTGCGTTCAGTTGGTGAGTTGATGGAAAATCAGTATCGCATCGGTCTGCTGCGCATGGAGCGCGCCATTAAAGAGCGTATGAGTTCCATTGGCGAGATCGATACGGTGATGCCACAAGATCTGATTAACGCCAAGCCGGTTTCGGCCTCTGTGCGCGAATTCTTTGGCTCTTCGCAATTGTCACAATTTATGGACCAAACCAACCCATTGTCAGAAATTACCCACAAACGCCGTCTTTCGGCACTTGGCCCAGGTGGTCTGACACGCGAACGCGCTGGCTTTGAGGTGCGCGACGTGCACCCAACCCATTATGGCCGTATTTGTCCAATTGAAACACCGGAAGGACCAAATATTGGTCTGATTAACTCGCTCTCTACTTTTGCGCGGGTTAATAAATATGGCTTTATTGAAAGCCCATATCGGAAAGTTAAAGACGGCAAAGTCACCAAAGATGTGGTGTATTTGTCGGCCATGGAAGAAGCCCGTTTCCGCGTTGCGCAGGCGACCATCACCATTGCAGATGATGGCAGCATTGATGAAGAATTAATCAACTGTCGTATCAATGGCGATTTTGAAATGGTGCCGCCGAATATGGTTGATTTGCTCGACGTATCGCCGAAACAGATTGTTTCTGTGGCTGCCGCGTTGATTCCATTCCTTGAAAACGATGACGCCAACCGTGCGCTCATGGGCTCAAACATGCAACGTCAGGCTGTGCCTTTGTTGCAAGCTGATGCGCCTCTCGTAGGTACCGGCATGGAAGAAGTCGTGGCCCGCGACAGTGGCGCTGCGATTTCAGCCCGTCGTGCTGGTGTCGTTGACCAGGTTGATGCCACACGTATTGTTATTCGGGCGACCGAGGAAACTGATGCGTCGAAATCAGGCGTTGATATTTACAATTTGCGCAAATTCCAGCGTTCGAACCAGTCAACCTGTATCAACCAGCGCCCATTAGTGCGGGTTGGTGACCGTGTTGAAGTTGGCGATGTGGTGGCTGATGGGCCATCTACAGAGCTCGGCGAATTGGCGCTTGGCCGTAACGTGCTGGTCGCGTTCATGCCATGGAATGGTTACAACTTTGAAGATTCGATCCTGATTTCAGAACGTATTGTGCGTGACGATGTGTTTACATCTATCCACATTGAAGAATTTGAGATCATGGCGCGTGATACCAAATTGGGCCCTGAAGAGATTACCCGCGACATTCCAAATGTTGGCGAGGAAGCGCTGAGCAACCTCGACGAAGCGGGCATTGTCTATATTGGCTCTGAGGTAAACCCTGGCGATATTCTGGTTGGTAAAATCACCCCTAAAGGTGAGAGCCCAATGACGCCGGAAGAAAAATTGCTGCGTGCCATTTTTGGTGAAAAAGCCTCTGACGTGCGTGACACTTCATTGAAATTGCCGCCCGGAACAACCGGTACAGTGGTGGAAGTGCGTGTGTTTAACCGTCACGGCATTGACAAAGATGAGCGTGCTTTGGCGATTGAGCGTGAAGAAATTGAAGCGTTGGCGAAAGACCGCGATGATGAAATGTCAATTCTGCAACGCAATATTGCCAATCGTTTGCAAGATGTGTTGGTTGGCAAACAAGCAGCTTCAGGCCCTAAGGGTATTGATGCAGACGCTAAAATCACGCCAGCGATGTTGGATGATCTGCCGATTAGCCAGTGGTGGCAAATTGCCTTGAAAAACGACCAATCCATGGCTGAAGTCGAAGCGATGAAACGCCAATTTGACGAAGCCAAGGCTGAGTTGGAAGCGCGTTTTGAAGACAAAGTTGACAAGCTGCAGCGCGGTGATGAATTGCCGCCAGGCGTCATGAAAATGATCAAAGTCTATGTTGCTATTAAGCGCAAGCTGCAGCCGGGTGATAAAATGGCTGGCCGCCATGGTAACAAAGGTGTGATCAGCCGCATCGTGCCAGTTGAAGATATGCCTTATCTGGAAGACGGCAGTCAGGTCGATGTTGTGTTGAACCCGCTCGGCGTGCCTAGCCGGATGAATGTCGGGCAGATTTTGGAAACTCACTTGGGCTGGGCTTGTGCCGGTCTGGGACGTCAAATTAGCGACGCCTTGGACAGCTATGAGCGCGACGGTAATGTGCAGCACGTTAAAGAAACATTGAGCAATGTGTATTCTGGTGACAGTGCCGTGGCTGCCTTGTCTGATGGCGAAGCCATTGAGATGAGCCAGACTCTGCGCCGTGGTGTGCCAGTGGCAACGCCAGTATTTGACGGTGCGATTGATGATGACATTGTTGAAATGCTCGGCAAGGCCGGCTTGGATAGCTCAGGTCAGGTGCAATTGCGTGATGGCCGAACCGGTGAGCCTTTCGACCGTAAGGTTACCGTGGGCTATATCTACATGCTGAAACTGCATCACTTGGTTGATGACAAGATTCACGCCCGTTCAATTGGTCCATATTCACTGGTCACTCAGCAACCACTCGGCGGTAAAGCCCAGTTCGGTGGTCAGCGCTTTGGTGAAATGGAAGTGTGGGCATTGGAAGCTTATGGTGCTGCTTATACGCTGCAAGAAATGCTGACTGTGAAGTCAGATGACGTGGCTGGCCGTACCAAAGTCTATGAAGCCATTGTTAAGGGCGATGACACGTTTGAGGCCGGTATTCCGGAAAGCTTTAACGTGCTTGTCAAAGAAATCCGTTCGCTTGGTCTCAACGTCGAATTGACTGAGAGCCGGAAGCAAAATTAGGGTTAATGCGGTGCGCCGCAAATTAGGAGACGACCGATGAATCATGAGGTCATGAACATTTTCAATCCGCAGGCCAACCAGCAGGCGTTTGATCAAATCCGTATCTCAATTGCCAGCCCAGAGAAAATTCTCTCTTGGTCATTTGGTGAGATTAAGAAACCAGAAACCATTAACTACCGGACATTTAAACCGGAACGTGATGGTCTTTTCTGCGCCCGCATTTTCGGCCCAATCAAGGATTACGAATGCTTGTGCGGCAAATATAAGCGGATGAAATTCAAAGGCGTGATTTGCGAGAAATGCGGCGTTGAAGTTACGCTGACGAAAGTCCGTCGTGAGCGCATGGGTCATATCGAACTGGCCGCGCCTGTTGCCCATATTTGGTTCTTGAAATCACTGCCAAGCCGCATTGGTCTGCTGCTCGATATGACGCTGAAAGACTTGGAACGGGTTTTGTATTTCGAACATTTCATTGTTCTCGATCCGATGCTGTCACCTTTGAAAAAAGGACAGTTGCTGACCGAAGAAGAATATATGGACGCCCAAGATGAGTTTGGCGAAGACACGTTTGCTGCCGGTATTGGTGCGGAAGCGGTTCGGGTTATGCTGGAAGACCTTGATCTTGAGAAATTGCGCGATGATTTGCGCGTGGAGATTGCTGAATCAACAACGGAGCTGAAGCCAAAGAAATTGGCCAAACGCCTGAAAGTCGTTGAAGCCTTTATCCGTTCAGGCGGTCGTCCGGAATGGATGATTTTGACTATTGTGCCGGTTATTCCGCCAGAGCTTCGTCCACTGGTGCCACTTGACGGCGGTCGTTTTGCGACCTCGGATTTGAACGATTTATATCGTCGCGTGATTAACCGTAACAATCGTCTGAAACGACTTATTGAACTGCGGGCACCGGATATTATCGTCCGCAATGAAAAACGCATGTTGCAAGAATCTGTTGATGCGCTGTTCGACAATGGTCGTCGTGGCCGCGTCATTACAGGTGGCAATAAGCGTCCGTTGAAATCATTGTCCGACATGCTGAAAGGCAAGCAGGGCCGTTTCCGCCAGAACTTGCTTGGTAAGCGCGTTGACTATTCTGGCCGTTCCGTGATTGTGGTTGGCCCAGAGCTGAAGCTGCAACAATGCGGTCTGCCGAAGAAAATGGCTTTGGAATTGTTCAAACCGTTCATTTACTCGCGGCTTGAAGCCAAGGGCTTGTCGGCAACGGTGAAACAATCGAAGAAGATGGTAGAGAAGGAACGCCCAGAAGTTTGGGATATTCTTGACGAGGTTATTCGCGAGCATCCGGTGATGTTGAACCGTGCGCCAACCTTGCACCGTTTGGGCATTCAGGCGTTTGAGCCTGTGTTGATTGAAGGTAAGGCCATTCAATTGCATCCGCTGGTTTGCGCCGCCTTTAACGCAGATTTTGACGGCGACCAAATGGCGGTTCACGTGCCGCTTTCACTGGAAGCCCAGTTGGAAGCCCGTGTGTTGATGATGTCGACCAACAACATCCTGCACCCTGCCAATGGCGCGCCAATTATTGTGCCGTCACAGGATATCGTCTTGGGTCTGTATTACATGACCCTGCAGCGCGATGGTCTGAAAGGCGAGGGCATGTTGGTGGCTGATGTTGCTGAGCTTGAACACGCCTTGGATACAGGTGCGTTGACATTGCATACAAAAATTAAAGCCCGGGTGCCGAGCTTTGATGCAGACGGCAATCAAACGACACGTATCGTCGACACAACAGTTGGCCGTTTCTTGCTGTCGCAAGAATTGCCGTTACATCCAAGTCTGCCGTATGAAACCATTGATAAATTGATGACTAAGAAAGAAATTTCGAAAGTTATTGATGCTGTCTATCGTCACTGCGGTCAGAAAGAGACAGTTCTGTTCTGCGACCACATTATGAAAATTGGTTTCCGCGAAGCGTGTAACGCCGGTATTTCATTCGGTAAAGACGACATGGTGATCCCAGAAGATAAGATTAGACTTATCGAGGAAACCAAAGCCTTGGCGACTGAATATGAACAGCAATATATTGATGGTCTGATCACGCAAGGTGAGAAATACAACAAAGTTGTTGATGCTTGGGCACGTTGTACCGATCGTGTGGCTGACGCCATGATGGGTAAAATTTCGACGGTTGATGCCGATGGCACAGAAGATGCCAATTTCATCAACTCGATTTACATGATGTCTCACTCAGGGGCGCGTGGTTCACCCGCACAGATGAAACAATTGGCCGGTATGCGCGGTTTGATGGCGAAACCATCAGGCGAGATTATCGAAACGCCAATTATTTCAAACTTTAAAGAAGGTCTGTCAGTTCTTGAGTACTTCAACTCAACCCACGGTGCGCGTAAAGGTCTTGCCGATACAGCTTTGAAAACCGCTAACTCAGGTTATTTGACACGTCGTTTGGTCGACGTCGCGCAAGACAGCATCGTCAATGAATATGACTGTGGCACGCAGGACGGTATCACCGTTGCTGCTGTTATTGATGCTGGTGAGGTTATTGCTTCCTTGTCAGATCGGGTTCTTGGTCGCACACCATGTGATGATGTGGTCAATCCAGCAACCAATGCGGTGATTGTAAAACGCGGACAATTGATTTCCGAGGAGCATCTTGATGCTATCGAAGAAGCCAATTTGGTAAATATCAAAATCCGGTCAGCCCTGACTTGCGAAACCAAAAGTGGCATTTGTGGCGCCTGTTACGGTCGTGACCTTGCACGTGGTACGCCAGTGAACATTGGTGAAGCGGTTGGTGTTATTGCGGCTCAGTCAATTGGTGAGCCAGGTACACAGTTGACCATGAGGACTTTCCACATTGGTGGTACGGCGCAAGTGGTTGACCAATCATTCATCGAATCCAACGCTGACGGTAAAGTTGTTATTGAAAACGCCAATATCGTGAAAGACAGCTCAGGACGCTCGGTCGTCATGGGGCGTAATGTAACGATTAAAGTGGTCGATAATAATGGCCTCGAGCGCGCCAGCCATAAATTGTCTTATGGTGCGCGTTTGCGGATTAATGAAGGCGATGAGATCAAACGTGGTGAGCGGATTGCCGAATGGGAACCTTATGCCATTCCAATTTTGACAGAGCTTGACGGCATTGTTGAATTTGAAGATTTGGTTGAAGGTGTTTCCATTCTTGAAATCACCGATGAAGCGACAGGCATTAGCCAGCGCGTTGTCGCCGATGCATCAAGCCAAACACGCGGCGCCGATTTGAAACCGGCAATGGTTGTGAAAGACGATAAGGGTAATATCAAAACCCTGTCGAATGGCAATGAGGCCCGCTTTATTTTGGCGCCAAATGCTATTTTGTCTGTCGAAGGCGGTGCCACAGTGCATGCCGGTGACATTTTGGCTCGTATTCCTTCAGAAGGTGCGACATCAAGCGATATTACGGGTGGTCTGCCACGGGTTGCTGAATTGTTTGAGGCACGCCGTCCGAAAGATCATGCGATTATTGCTGAAATCACGGGCCGTGTAGAATTCGGTCGCGATTACAAGAATAAACGCAGGATTGTCATTCACCCAGAAAACGCCGATCTAGAGCCGGTTGAATATTTGGTGCCGAAAGCCAAGCATTTGTCAGTTCAAGAAGGTGATGTGATTGAAAAGGGCGAATATCTAATCGACGGCCACCCAGCCCCGCACGACATTCTTGCGATTTCTGGGGTTGAGGAATTGGCTGCCTATTTGGTCAATGAAATTCAAGATGTCTATCGTCTGCAAGGCGTGACCATCAATGATAAGCACATTGAAGTGATTGTCCGTCAAATGTTGCAAAAAGTCGAAATCACCAGCATTGGTGAGGGCGATTATTTGAAAGATGAGCAAGTTGATCGCATTGAATTTGAAGAGGCCTGCGCGAAATTGGAAGCTGAAGGCAAGCAATTGCCAACCAGCGTGCCGATTCTCTTGGGTATCACCAAAGCGTCACTGCAAACCCGCTCATTCATCTCAGCCGCCTCGTTCCAGGAAACCACACGGGTGCTGACAGAAGCGGCGATTAACGGCAAATATGACGAATTGATTGGTCTCAAAGAGAACGTCATCGTTGGCCGCTTGATCCCAGCGGGTACGGGTGGTCTAATGCAACGTCTGAAGGGCGAAGCCGCAGCGCGTGATGCCGAATTGGAAGCGCAGAACCCGGCACCGATTCTCGAAGAGGAAGTGGCTGAGGATATTCAGCTTTAGCTCTCAGATGCTAATAAACTGCTGAATTAGCAATCAAAATTGAAGGCGCCGGCTTTGTTTACGCAAAGTCGGCGTTTTTATTGCCAAAATGGCAAAAAACCTGCAATCAACGCTTGACCGGTGCAGTGCAATCCCCTAATTAGAGGCTACTTTGGTAGCAGGGCCGTAAGTTAAACCTGGTCACGGGGACTTCCCGAGAGCGAGAACTTAAACGCTGTTGTAGTATCTGAAGTGAAAATATTGGACGCATGATCCCTTGGGATCCTCTGCTTAACGCACCAAATGCCTCATGCGAGGCGGCTGGTGAATGGGTCATGAGCTCTTTCTCTGCTGATAATGCGGGGGCTCGCAATGGCTCATTTGTGTTTGAAGATTGGGAGTTGGCACTATGCCTACAATTAACCAACTTATCCGCAAGCCGCGGAACAAGGTTTTGAAACGGAACAAAGTTCCGGCGATGGAAGCGTGCCCACAGCGTCGTGGCGTATGCACTCGCGTTTATACAACTACACCGAAGAAGCCAAACTCTGCGCTTCGTAAGGTCTGCCGCGTGCGTCTGACCAGCGGTTATGAAGTTACCTGCTATATTCCAGGTGAGGGTCATAACTTGCAGGAACACTCCGTGGTGATGATCCGCGGCGGTCGCGTGAAAGACCTTCCAGGTGTTCGTTATCACGTTATTCGTGGCGTCCTCGATACACAGGGCGTTAAAGATCGTAAGCAGCGCCGTTCGAAATACGGCGCCAAGCGTCCGAAATAAGGAACTGAGTTATGTCACGTCGTCACCGCGCTGAAAAACGTAAAGTCATTCCCGACGCCAAATATGGCGATGAGGTTTTGACCAAATTCATGAATAGCTTGATGCTGCATGGTAAAAAATCAACTGCTGAGAGCATCATCTATGGTGCGCTTGAAAAAGTCGAAGGCAAGTTGAGCCGTGAGCCATTGGGCGTTTTCCATGAAGCTCTCGAAAACATTATGCCTGCTGTTGAAGTGCGCTCTCGCCGTGTTGGTGGTGCGACCTATCAGGTGCCTGTTGAAGTGCGTCCAGAGCGTCGCCAAGCCTTGGCTATTCGTTGGTTGATTGCAGCGGCGCGCGCGCGCGGCGAAAACACAATGGTTGATCGTCTGTCGGGCGAATTGATGGATGCGGTGAACAACCGTGGTTCAGCCGTTAAAAAACGCGAAGATACACACCGGATGGCCGACGCCAACCGGGCTTTCTCTCATTATCGCTGGTAATAAACCTCCCAAGGAACTGTCCCCATGGCACGTAAGACCAAACTCGAAGATTATCGCAATATTGGCATCATGGCCCACATTGATGCGGGTAAGACGACCACCACTGAGCGTATTTTGTATTACACAGGTGTAAGCTACAAAATCGGTGAAGTGCATGATGGCGCTGCCACAATGGATTGGATGGAGCAAGAGCAAGAGCGTGGTATTACCATTACCTCAGCGGCGACCACTTGTTTCTGGCGCGACAAGCGTATCAACATTATTGACACCCCGGGACACGTTGACTTCACCATCGAAGTTGAGCGTTCATTGCGCGTGTTGGATGGTGCGGTTGCAGTATTTGACTCGGTTGCCGGTGTGGAGCCGCAATCTGAGACAGTTTGGCGCCAAGCTGACAAATATGCTGTTCCGCGCATGTGTTTTGTTAACAAAATGGACCGTATGGGCGCCGATTTTTATCGTTGCGTCGATATGATTAAAGATCGTCTCGGTGCCAATGCTTTGGTTCTGCAGCTGCCAATTGGTGCGGAAGCAGAATATGAAGGCCTGATTGATCTGGTGCGGATGAAAGAGGTTCTTTGGAAAAACGAAGATCTTGGTGCGGAATATGATTATTTCGACATTCGTGACGAGTTGAAAGCGCAGGCCGAAGAATATCGCGCCGCCCTCGTTGAAGCGGCTGTTGAGATGGATGACGACGTCATGGAAGCCTATCTCGATGGCACTGAGCCTGATGAGGCGACTTTGCTGCGGTGCATTCGTATCGGCACCATTAATCAGTCTTTCGTGCCTGTATTGAACGGCACAGCGTTTAAAAACAAAGGCGTTCAGCCATTGTTGGATGCGGTTATTGATTTCATGCCGTCACCCCTGGAAGTGAAAGCTATTCAGGGTATTGACGCCAAAACCGAAGAGCCAATCATTCGTAGATCAGCGGATGATGAGCCTTTGTCAATGTTGGCCTTTAAAATTGCCAATGACCCATTTGTGGGTTCTTTGACCTTTGCCCGCATTTACTCAGGTAAATTAGAAAGCGGTTCGTCGGTTATGAACACGGTGAAAGATAAACGCGAGCGTATTGGTCGGATGTTGCAAATGCACGCCAACTCACGCGAAGAAATCAAAGAGGCTTTCGCCGGTGATATTGTGGCTCTGGTGGGTATGAAAGATACCACAACCGGTGACACGCTCTGTGCCACCGAAAGCCCGGTTATTCTTGAGCGTATGGAATTTCCTGAGCCGGTTATTGAAGTTGCCGTGGAGCCTAAAACGAAGGGCGACCAAGAGAAAATGGGTCTGGCTTTGAGCCGTTTGGCGCAAGAAGATCCGTCTTTCCGCGTTAAATCTGACGAGGAGAGCGGTCAGACAGTGATCGCCGGTATGGGCGAACTACATTTGGATATTATTGTTGACCGTATGCGTCGTGAATTTAGCGTTGAGGCCGATGTTGGCGCACCGCAAGTGGCGTATCGCGAAACCTTCACCAAAGAAACCGAAGTTGACTACACTCACAAGAAACAATCGGGTGGTTCAGGTCAGTTTGCTCGCGTGAAAATGACAATTTCACCATTGGAGCCAGGTGGCGGCTTTGAGTTTGAAAATAAAATCGTTGGTGGCTCTATTCCTCGTGAATATATCCCTGGCGTTGAAAAAGGTATTGAGAGCGTGCGTGAAAACGGCGTGCTCGCAGGCTTCCCAATGATTGACTTCCGGGTAACGCTATTTGATGGCGCTTATCACGATGTTGACTCAAGCGTGATGGCCTTTGAAATTGCGGCGCGTGCCGCGTTCCGTGAAGCCTCACGGGAAGCTGGTGCGAAATTGCTAGAGCCGATTATGAATGTTGAGGTGGTGACACCTGACGATCATATGGGTGACGTGATTGGTGATTTGAGCAGCCGCCGCGGTCAAGTGCGTGGTACGGAAACACGAGGCAATGCCTCAGTGATTTCAGCCATGGTGCCGCTTGCCAATATGTTTGGATATGTAAACACACTGCGGTCAATGACCCAGGGTCGTGCGCAATATTCAATGACCTTTGACCATTATGAACAAGTGCCACAGGCGGTGTCTGACGAAGTCATCGCGAAAATGGCGTAATCGACCCTAACGGGCTAATCGACGGAGAGATAAAATGTCGAAAGAAAAGTTTGAGCGCACTAAGCCGCATTGTAACATCGGAACGATTGGTCACGTTGACCATGGTAAGACGACGCTGACTGCGGCGATTACGAAAGTTTTATCTGAAACAGGCGGCGCGTCTTTTTCAGATTATGCTGATATTGATAAGGCGCCTGAAGAGAAGGCTCGCGGTATTACGATTTCGACGGCTCACGTTGAGTATGAGACGGAAGCTCGTCACTATGCGCACGTTGATTGCCCTGGCCACGCTGACTATGTGAAGAACATGATTACGGGTGCGGCGCAAATGGATGGCGGGATTTTGGTTGTTAACGCCGCTGATGGTCCTATGCCTCAGACGCGCGAGCATATTTTGCTTGCCCGTCAGGTTGGTGTGCCAGCGCTTGTTGTTTATTTGAACAAAGTTGATCAGGTTGATGATGACGAGCTTTTGGAGCTTGTTGAGATGGAAGTTCGCGAATTGCTTTCTTCTTATGAATTCCCTGGCGATGATATTCCGATTGTTAAAGGTTCAGCGCTTGCTGCTCTTGAGGGTCGTGATGATGCGATTGGTAAGGAATCGATTTTGGCTTTGATGGCTGAAGTTGACCGTTATATTCCTCAGCCTGAGCGTCCGAAGGATCAGCCTTTCTTGCTTCCGATTGAGGATGTTTTCTCGATTTCAGGTCGCGGTACGGTTGTGACGGGTCGTATTGAGCGCGGTGTTATTAATGTTGGTGACGACATTGAGATTGTTGGCATTAAAGACACAACGAAAACCACCTGCACGGGTGTTGAGATGTTCCGCAAGCTGCTTGATAGCGGTGAAGCTGGTGACAATGTTGGTGTTTTGTTGCGCGGTACGAAGCGCGAAGATGTTGAGCGTGGTCAGGTTCTTTGTGCGCCTGGTTCGATTACGCCGCATACGAAGTTTAAAGCCGAGGCTTATATTTTGACCAAGGAAGAGGGTGGTCGTCATACGCCATTCTTTACCAATTACCGCCCACAGTTCTACTTCCGGACGACGGATGTGACGGGTATTGTTCACCTTGCTGGTGGCACGGAAATGGTTATGCCTGGTGATAATATTGAAGTGGAAGTCGAGCTGATTGTGCCGGTTGCCATGGAAGAAAAGCTGCGCTTTGCGATCCGTGAAGGCGGTCGTACAGTCGGCGCCGGTGTTGTTGCGGCTATTGTTGAGTAATAAAAGAAACGGCGCGCCTTCGGGCGCGCCACTTTATTTGGAACGGAAATATAAATGGTACAGTCACAAAATATTCGTATCCGCTTGAAAGCGTTTGACCACCGTGTGTTGGATAATTCTGCACGCGAGATTTTGAACACAGCTAAGCGAACTGGCGCGGATGTGCGTGGGCCAATCCCGCTTCCGACTCATATTGAGAAATTCACTGTTTTGCGTGGTCCACATATTGACAAAAAGAGCCGCGACCAGTTCGAAATGCGGACTCATAAGCGCATGCTCGACATTGTCGACCCAACCCCGCAAACCGTTGATGCTTTGATGAAACTCGACTTGCCAGCCGGCGTCGACGTTCAGATTAAGCTTTAAAGACCAGGATTAGGAGACGTACTGATGCGTTCCGGATTGATAGTTCAAAAAGTTGGGATGACCCGCTTGTTCACTGAAGCAGGGGCACACGTGCCTGTAACAGTTCTCAAACTTGACAAATGTCAGGTAGTGGCCCAACGCACAGAAGAAAAAGATGGCTATACAGCTGTTCAGCTTGGCTCAGGTTTTGCCAAAGTAAAGCGGACCAGCAATGCTATGCGCGGCCATTTTGCGAAAGCTAATGTTGAGCCTAAGCGCCGTGTCGCTGAGTTCCGCGTCAGCGCTGATAATATGATTGATGTTGGCGCCGAATTGGCAGCCAGCCACTTCATCGAAGGTCAGCATGTTGATGCGACTGGCGTGAGCATTGGTAAAGGTTTTGCCGGTGCCATGAAACGTCACAACTTTGGTGGACTGCGGGCTTCACACGGTGTGTCGATTTCGCACCGTAGTCATGGTTCAACAGGTCAGTGTCAGGATCCTGGTCGGGTTTTCAAAGGTAAGAAAATGGCCGGTCACATGGGTGATGTGCGTGTTACCACGCAAAATCTGACGGTTGCCAAAATCGATCTCGAGCGCGGTCTGGTCATGGTCAAGGGTGCCGTCCCCGGTGCCAAGGGCGGTTGGGTTTTATTGCGTGATGCGGTGAAACGTCCAATGCCAGCCGATGTGCCATTGCCTGCTGGCTTGGTTGCCGACATGGCACCTGTCGAAGAAGAGGCGCCGGTTGAAGAAGTTGCTGCTGAAGAAGTGGTCGAAACAGTTGCCGAAGAGGCGGTTGTTGATGCGCCAGTTGAAGAAGCGACAAGCGAAGAGAAGGATGCTGAATAATGAAAGCTGATGTGACAACGCTTGGCGCAAAAGCCAGTGGCTCAGTCGATCTCGACGAAGCCGTATTCGGCATTGAAGCGCGCGCCGATATTCTGCAGCGCATGGTGACTTACCAATTGGCGAAACGCCAAGCAGGTACGCATAAAACCAAACAGCGCAGTGAAATCTCAGGTACGACGAAAAAATTCGGTCGCCAAAAAGGTGGCGGTGGTGCCCGTCACGGTAACCGCAAGTCAAACATCTTTATCGGTGGTGGTAAGGCGCACGGGCCAGTTGTTCGCTCGCATGCCATTGATTTACCGAAAAAAGTTCGTTCTTTGGCGCTGAAAATGGCGCTGTCGAGCAAAACGGCTAATGAGCAATTGATTGTTCTGGAAGATGCTAAGTCGAAAGACGGCAAAACCGGCGGTCTGCGCAAGCAGCTTGAGAAACTCGGCATTAACAATGCTTTGATCATCGACGGTAGCGAGTTGGATGATAACTTCGCCCGCGCCGCTCGCAATATTGCCCATATCGACGTGCTGCCAGCACAGGGCATTAATGTTTATGACATTTTGCGCCGTGAGAAGTTGGTTTTAACCAAAGCCGCTTTAAGCAGCCTTGAGGAGCGCTTCAAATGAGCAAGGAAAAATATTTCGACGTAATCCGTCAGCCGGTCATTACTGAAAAAGCGACCCTCGCTTCAGAGAGCAATCAGGTTGTTTTCAAAGTAGCGATGTCAGCCAGTAAACCGCTTATCAAAGAAGCTGTTGAAGCTTTGTTTGATGTTAAAGTGAAAGCTGTCAACACGTTGGTTCGTAAGGGCAAAGTGAAGCGCTTCCGTGGTATTCGCGGTAAGCAGAATGATGTGAAACAGGCGATTGTAACGCTTGAAGATGGTCACGCAATCGACGTGTCGACCGGTCTATAAGCGGGGTAGGAAAGCATGGCACTTAAGAAGTATAAACCAACGACTCCAGGTCAACGTGGCCTCATTCAGGTTGATCGGTCTGCGCTTTACAGCGGCAAGCCGGTCAAAAAGCTGACTGAGGGTTTGACCAAAAATGGCGGTCGTAACAATACCGGCCGCATCACAGCGCGTCGTCGGGGTGGCGGTCACAAGCGCAGCTATCGGATGATTGATTTCAAACGTACGAAATTTGATATGGTGGCGACAGTTGAGCGTCTGGAATATGATCCAAACCGTTCAGCCTTTATCGCCCTGATCAAATACGAAGACGGTGAATTGGCCTACATCTTGGCGCCACAGCGTTTGGGTGAAGGCGACAAAGTTGTTTCTGGCAAATCGGTTGACGTGAAGCCGGGCAATGCCATGCCTTTGGCATCAATTCCGATTGGTACGATTATTCACAATATCGAGCTGAAACCAGGCAAGGGCGGTCAGATCGCCCGTTCGGCTGGTACATTTGCTCAGCTTGTTGGTCGCGATGCCGCTTATGCGATTATCCGTCTGACATCTGGCGAGCAGCGTCTGGTGCTGGGCACGTGCATGGCGACCATTGGCGCCGTGTCAAACCCAGATCAGTCAAACATCAAGCTGGCAAAAGCTGGTCGTAGCCGCTGGTTGGGTAAACGCCCATCAGTTCGTGGTGTGGCCATGAACCCGGTTGATCACCCTCATGGTGGTGGTGAAGGTAAAACCTCAGGTGGCCGTCATCCGGTTACGCCTTGGGGCAAACCGACAAAAGGTCGGCGTACGCGGTCTAATAAGGCCACTGATAAATATATTCTGCGCAGTCGCCATCTGCGTAAGAAACGTTAGGAGTGTTTAGATGACACGTTCAGTCTGGAAAGGCCCATTTGTTGACGGTTATTTGCTGAAAAAGGCAGAAGCTGTACGCGAAAGCGGGCGCATCAATGAAGTCATTAAAATTTGGAGCCGTCGTTCGACGATTCTGCCGCAATTCGTCGGTCTGACCTTTGGTGTACACAACGGACATAAGCATATCCCTGTCTCTGTGACGGAAGATATGGTTGGCCATAAATTCGGTGAATTTTCACCGACCCGTACATATTACGGCCATACAGCCGATAAAAAGGCAAAGAGAGGTTAACCCATGGGCAAGTCATCCCTAGAACGTCAATTGCCAGACAATTCAGCGAAAGCTGTTGGTCGCAATATTCGCACAAGCCCGCAAAAGCTGAACCTAGTGGCTCAGTTGATCCGTGGCAAAAAAGCCGAACGCGCCTTGTCTGATCTGACCTTTTCGCAGCGCCGGATTGCCGCTGATGTGAAAAAAGTGCTGCAAAGCGCCATTGCTAACGCTGAAAACAACCACAATCTGGATGTTGATAGCTTGGTTGTCGCTGAAGCTTATGTTGGTAAAAATCTTGTCATGAAGCGCTTTCGGGCGCGGGCTAAGGGGCGTGCGTCACGCATTCTGAAGCCGTTTAGCCAACTGACGATTGTTGTGCGTGAAGTTGAAGCCGAGGAGAAGGCATAATGGGAAATAAAGTAAATCCAATTGTTATGCGTCTCGGCGTGAACCGCACATGGGAATCACGTTGGTATGCTGAAAAAGGCGAATATGCGACTTTGTTGCATGAAGACCTGAAAATCCGCGCCATGCTGATGAAAGAATTGCGTCAGGCCGGTGTTTCACGTGTGGTTATTGAACGCCCGCACAAAAAATGCCGCGTCACTATTCATTCAGCCCGCCCTGGTGTGATCATCGGTAAAAAAGGCGCTGATATTGACAAATTGAAGTCACGTATTGGCAAAATGACCGATAGTGAAGTTCATTTGAACATCGTCGAAGTGCGTAAGCCAGAGATTGATGCGCAGCTGGTGGCCGAAGGTGTGGCCCAGCAGCTTGAGCGTCGTGTTGGTTTCCGTCGGGCGATGAAACGGGCTGTTCAGTCAGCCATGCGTCTGGGCGCACTTGGTATTCGTATCAATTGCGGCGGTCGTTTGGGTGGGGCCGAGATTGCCCGTACTGAATGGTATCGTGAGGGCCGTGTGCCATTGCATACATTGCGCGCTGACATTGACTACGGTGTCGCCGAAGCGATGACGGCTTATGGTATTTGCGGTGTAAAAATCTTTATCTTTAAAGGCGAGATTATGGAACATGATCCAATGGCTCGTGATCGCCGTCTAGAGCAGGGTGAAGCTGGTCGCCAGCAACAACAACGCCCAGCAGCAGGAGAATAGATCATGTTGCAGCCTAAGCGTACGAAATTCCGCAAGGCCCACAAGGGCCGGATTCACGGTAATGCCAAAGGTGGCACGACCCTGACTTTCGGTTCATATGGCCTCAAAGCGACGTCGCCTGATCGTGTGACAGCACGTCAAATCGAAGCGGCGCGTCGTGTGATTACACGTCACATGAAACGTGCCGGTCGTGTGTGGATCCGGATTTTTCCAGATGTGCCAGTGTCAAAAAAGCCTACCGAAGTTCGGATGGGTAAAGGTAAAGGCTCTCCAGAATACTGGGCCTGCCGCGTGAAGCCAGGTCGCATTATGTTTGAAGTTGATGGTGTGCCAAGTGACGTAGCTCATGAAGCTCTGAAACTGGCCGCAGCTAAATTGCCGGTAGCGACACGGGTTGTGTCACGTCCAGGCGAACAATAGGGCAGTGTCATTATGAAATATTCTGAGATCAAAGATTTGACAAACGACCAATTGGCTGACGAGCTTCTGAAGCTGAAAAAAGAGCAGTTGAACCTGCGCTTTCAGCAAGCTTCAGGCCAACTTGAAAATTCATCGCGGATTAAACAAGTCCGTCAAACCATTGCGCGCATTAAGACAATGCTGCGTAACACCGCTCAGCAAGCCGGTTAGGGGTAGATAGTTATGCCAAAACGTATTTTGCAAGGCACGGTGGTAAGCGACAAGGGCGACAAAACAGTTGTTGTCAATGTAGAGCGTCGCTTATCTGACCCTGTCATGAAAAAAACCGTTCGTAAATCAAAGCGTTACCACGCTCATGATGCGAATAATGAACTTAAAATCGGTGATCAGGTGACGATTCAAGAATGCCGTCCGATTTCAAAATTAAAAAGCTGGGAAGTCGTTCCTAGCAATGGCGAGTAAGAGGTCCCGTTATGATTCAGATGCAAACCAATCTGGATGTTGCCGATAATTCAGGCGCACGCCGGGTGCAGTGCATCAAGGTTCTTGGTGGGTCCAAGCGGAAAACCGCTTCTGTTGGCGACACAATTGTTGTCAGTGTGAAAGAAGCCATCCCGCGTGGACGTGTTAAGAAAGGCGATGTGATGAAGGCTGTGATTGTACGCACAGCGAAGGAAATCCGTCGTCCCGACGGCAGCGTTATCCGTTTCGACCGCAATGCGGCCGTTTTGGTCAACCAAGCCGGCGAGCCGATTGGCACACGTATTTTTGGTCCAGTGACGCGTGAATTGCGCAGTTCTAACCATATGAAAATCGTGTCTTTGGCACCGGAGGTGTTGTAATGGCGATTAAATTGAAAATCAAAAAAGGCGATAAAGTCACCGTCTTGGCTGGTCGCGACAAGGGTAAAGCTGGCGAAGTTCTTGCCGTTTTCCCAACTGAAAACCGCGCCCTTGTGCAAGGTGTTAATATGGTTCAACGCCATACGCGACAATCTGCACAAACTGAAGGTGGTATTTTGAGCCGTGAAGCTAAAATCCATATCTCAAACCTGGCTTTGATTGATCCAAAAGACGGCAAAGCAACACGGGCCGGTTATAAAATCAATGATGATGGCAGCAAGTCACGCATCGCGAAACGTTCGGGGGAAGTTATCGATGGCTGATGCACAAAGCTACACACCGCGTTTGAAGTCGCATTATCTGGAAACAGTGCGCGGCGCCTTGCAGGAAAAGTTCCAATATGGAAACGTCATGCAGGTACCAGCACTTGAAAAAGTTGTGCTGAACATGGGAGTTGGTGAAACAACCCAGGATACGAAAAAAATTAACTCTGCCTTTGAAGCGCTTCAAGCGATTGCTGGTCAGCGTCCGGTTATTACCCGTGCGCGGACATCAATCGCCGGTTTTAAAGTGCGCGAAGACATGCCTTTGGGCGTCAAAGTCACATTACGTGGCGCGCGTATGTATGAGTTTATTGACCGTCTGGTCACTGTGGCTCTGCCACGGGTACGTGACTTTCGTGGTCTGAATGCAAAAAGCTTTGACGGCAATGGCAACTTCGCCATGGGCCTAAAAGAGCATATCGTGTTCCCAGAAATCAATTATGACAAAGTCGACACAATTTGGGGTATGGACATTATCGTTTGCACCTCAGCGACTGAAGATGATCAAGCCCGTGAATTGCTGCGCGGCTTTAACTTTCCGTTTAACGATTAGAGCGGAGGAGTAGAGAATGGCTAAAAAGAGTTCCGTCGAACGCAATGATAAGCGCAAACGCTTGGCAGAGAAATTTGCTAGCAAACGTGCGGCTTTGTTGGCAATTGCCAATGATAAATCATTAACCAATGAAGAGCGCTTCAAAGCGCGCTTGAAACTGTCTGAATTGCCGCGCAATTCATCGCCTCATCGTGTGCGTAACCGTTGCGGCGTGAGTGGGCGTCCACGCGGTTATTACCGTAAACTGAATATGTCTCGCATTGCCTTGCGTGAACTGGCCTCAAAAGGCCTGATCCCTGGCATGGTTAAGTCGAGCTGGTAGGAGTTAGATATGAACGATCCTCTTGGCGATATGCTTACCCGTATTCGTAATGCTCAAATGCGCGGCAAGTCTAAAGTGATCAGCCCTGCATCTAAGCTACGCGTTTGGGTGCTCGATGTGCTGAAAGATGAAGGCTACATTCGTGGCTATTCTGAATCTAAGCTGGACAATGGTGCCGGTGAGCTTGAAATCGAATTGAAATACTATGAAGGCCAACCGGTCATTCAGGAAATTCAGCGCGTTTCTAAGCCTGGCCGTCGGGTTTATTCATCCGTGAAAACCATGCCGACCATTCGTAACGGCTTGGGAATTGCGATTATATCGACACCCAAAGGTGTGATGTCAGATAATGCTGCCCGCGACAATAATGTGGGTGGGGAAATTCTGTGCCGCGTCTTTTAGGGGCGGACTGAAAAGGATAGAAAAATGTCTCGTATTGGCAAAAAACCAGTGGCTGTTCCCAACGGCGTCGAAGTTAGCTTAAACGGCCAACATTTGGCTGTGAAAGGCCCGAAAGGCGCATTGGACGCAACCCTGTCGCAGCATGTATCTGTGGTTCAAGACGACTCCGGTCTGGTGGTTTCACCAGTCGATAAGTCTCAAACAGCCCGTAGCTTTTGGGGTTTAAGCCGGTCTTTGGTTGAAAACCTTATCGTTGGCGTGTCAGAAGGCTTCAACCGTAAGCTGATTTTGCAAGGGGTTGGTTATCGTGCGCAAGTGCAGGGCCAGAACCTGAAATTGGCGCTTGGTTTCAGCCATGATGTGGAGTTTCCAGTGCCAGAAGGCATTAGCGTTGAGTGCCCCTCGCAGACTGAAATCATTGTGTCTGGTATCGATAAGCAAAAAGTTGGTCAGGTCGCATCAGAAATTCGCTCCTACCGTCCACCTGAGCCTTACAAAGGCAAGGGCGTGCGTTACGAAGGCGAGTATGTGTTCCGTAAAGAAGGCAAGAAGAAGTAGGATTGGTCATGGGTAATAAAATATCAACAGATGAACGTCGTAAGCTGCGGGTTCGCCGCCAGCTTCGCAAAGTGGCTAATGGTCGTCCTCGGCTATCAGTTTTCCGCTCTTCAAAGCACATTTATGCGCAAGTCATTGACGACACTGCAGGCCGCACATTGGCAGCAGCATCGACAAAAGATAAAGACTTCGGCGGTGCAACGGGCGCAAATATTGATGCGGCAAGCGTCATTGGAGCAGAAATTGCAAAACGCGCCAAGAAAGCTGGCGTTGAGAGTGTCGTGTTCGACCGCGGCGGTTATATTTATCATGGGCGTGTTAAGGCTTTGGCCGATGCAGCGCGCGAAGCTGGTCTCAGCTTCTAAGCTGGTTTAAAGGAGAAACACCGTGGCAAGAAACGAAAACCGGGATAATCGCGAAGAGCGCGATAGCGAATTTATCGACCGTCTGGTCCATATCAACCGTGTCGCAAAAGTTGTGAAGGGTGGCCGCCGTTTTGGTTTTGCCGCTTTGGTTGTGATTGGTGATCAGCGTGGTCGCGTTGGCTTTGGTCATGGTAAGGCACGCGAAGTGCCAGAAGCCATCCGCAAGGCGACTGAAAGCGCCAAGCGCAAAATGATTCAAGTGCCTTTGCGCGAAGGTCGCACATTGCACCATGATATTTCTGGTCGCCATGGCGCCGGTCGCGTTCAATTGCGCGCCGCCCCGGCTGGTACGGGTATTATTGCCGGTGGTCCAATGCGTGCTGTGTTTGAAGTATTGGGTGTGCAAGACGTGGTTGCCAAGTCAATCGGATCGTCAAACCCATACAATATGATTCACGCCACATTCGACGCCTTGTTGAAACAAGGTAGCCCGCGTTTGGTCGCGGCGCGTCGTGGCAAAAAAGTCAGCGATTTAGTGTCGCGTCGTCGTGATGACGCGCAATCCGACGCTGAAGTCGAAACGGCAAATTAGGAGAGGCGAGCATGGCAAAAGCGAAAAAACTTATTGTTGAGCAAACTGGCAGCCCGATTGGCCGTCCAGCTGATCAGCGGGCAACCCTGATTGGTCTTGGCTTGAATAAAAATGGTCGTCGTAAAGAGTTGGAAGATACACCAGCGGTTCGCGGCATGATTAACAAAGTGGCGCATTTGGTGCGTGTGGTCGACGCTTAGTCAGCGGCGACACTTTTTGGAGAAACCGATTATGAAACTGAATGAGCTTCGTGATAATGAGGGTGCCCGTAAAGGCCGTATGCGCGTTGGACGTGGTACCTCATCTGGCAAAGGTAAAACAGCAGGCCGCGGTGTAAAGGGTCAAACCTCACGCTCAGGTGTAGCGATTAAAGGCTTTGAAGGCGGTCAAATGCCAATTCATATGCGCTTGCCAAAGCGCGGCTTTAATGTGCCAAATCCGGTCAAATTAAATGCCGTTAACTTGGGCCGCTTACAAACCGCTGTGGAAGCTGGCAAGATTGCCAAAGGCGCTACAGTGACAGCGGACTCTCTGGTTGAAGCTGGCGTATTGCGTCGCGCCAAAGATGGCGTGCGGATTTTGGCCAGCGGTGAGCTGAAAGAGAAACTCAACTTTGAAGTTGCTGGTGCCTCTAAAGCTGCGCAAGAAGCCATTGAGAAATTGGGTGGGACGGTTTCAATTTTGAAACGGGCCATACCTGCTGCTGAAGCCGCCGCACCTGAAGTTGGTGACGACGCCTAATCATTCCAAGAAGGGATAGTCGATGGCTTCTGCCGCCGAACAGCTCGCTGCGAATATGAGCTTATCAGCCTTTAAGACGGCTGATGAGTTGAAGAAGCGCATTTGGTTTACTTTGGCCGCGCTGCTTGTCTATCGTTTGGGCACCTATATCCCGCTGCCGGGCATTGATCCGGAAGCTTTAAAATCGGTTTTTAGTCAGCAGCAGTCTGGCATTGTTGGCATGTTCAACATGTTTGCTGGTGGTGCGGTTGGCCGGATGGCGATTTTCGCGCTGAACATCATGCCTTATATTACCGCATCGATTGTGATTCAGCTTTTGACCTCGGTCGTTCCGCGGCTTGAGCAGTTGAAAAAAGACGGCGAGGCGGGCCGCAAAACCATTAACCAATACACGCGTTACGGCACTGTTTTGCTCGCCACAGTTCAGGGCTACGGCATTGCCGTCGGCCTTGAAGGGGCTGAGGGTGTGGTCGTTGACCCGGGAACCTTCTTCCGCATTAGTGCGGTGATCACGCTGGTTGGCGGCACTGTGTTCTTAATGTGGTTGGGCGAACAAATCACCGCTCGTGGTGTGGGTAACGGTATTTCGTTGATTATTTTCGCCGGTATTGTCGCTGAATTGCCAAGCGCATTGGCCGGCACTTTGGAACTGGGTCGTCAGGGCGCGCTGTCAACTTTCATTATTCTGGCGCTAATGATTATGGTCGTGGCTGTGATTGCCTTCATCGTATTCATGGAGCGCGCGCAACGTCGTTTGTTGGTGCAATATCCAAAACGCCAAGTTGGCAATAAAATGACATCGGGTGACAGTTCGCATTTGCCGCTGAAACTCAACACTGCTGGTGTTATCCCGCCGATTTTTGCCTCGTCTTTACTGCTGATGCCGGTGACTTTGGCGAATTTCTCATCCGGTGAAGGCAATGACATCATGGCGACGATTGCCGCCACTTTGGGTCGTGGCCAGCCTGCCTATATGGCTATGTATGCCGCCGGTATTATCTTCTTCTGTTTCTTCTACACATCCATCGTGTTCAACCCGAATGATACGGCTGATAATTTGAAGCGGCAGGGTGGTTTTATTCCGGGTATCCGTCCAGGGCAGCGCACGGCTGAACATATCGACCGCGTGTTGACGCGTTTGACGGTTGTTGGGGCGCTTTATCTCACTTTGGTTTGTTTGCTGCCTGAGTTTCTAATCAACGCCTATAGCGTGCCGTTCTACTTCGGTGGGACGTCGCTGTTGATTGTTGTCAGCGTGACAATGGATACAGTTGGGCAAGTGCAGGGGCACCTGTTCGCCCATCAATACGAAGGTTTGATTAAGAAATCTAAATTGGGTGGTAAACGCCGATGAAATTGATTTTTTTAGGCCCTCCCGGTGCCGGCAAAGGTACACAGGCTCAGCGTATTGAAGAGGCGTTTTCCTTGCGTCAGCTATCAACCGGCGACATGTTGCGTGCCGCTGTTGCTGCTGAGACGGAAGTAGGTCTTTTGGCGAAAGATATTATGGCACGCGGCGATTTGGTGCCCGACGAAGTGGTCGTCGGTATTATCGCTGATCGCATTGATCAGCCAGATTGTGCCAATGGGTTCATTCTTGACGGTTTTCCGCGCAATCTTGCGCAGGCAAAAGCCTTGGATACGATGCTTCTTGAAAAGAACATTGCCCTTGATGCGGTTATTGAATTGGCTGTTGACTCAGAAGTGTTGATTGGCCGTATTTTGAAACGCGCCGCTGAAAGTGAGTCAGGCCCGCGCGAAGATGACACAGAAGAGGCTTTGCAGCATCGCTTGGAAGTCTATGAACAACAAACAGCACCGGTAGCTGATTTTTATGCCGGAAAAGGTATTTTGCGGACCTTAGATGGGATGCAAGAAATGGACGAAGTGACGGCGCAGATTAAGGCGGCGTTGCGGTAGATTTAACGGAAAGGTTTACAGTGTTAACAGTTGACTAGCGGGGCGAATTAAATATAATCCGCGCTTCTGACGGTCAATCTGGAAAATGCTAGAAAACCGCTAAAATTCAAGGTTTTGGGGCTGATTTCCCGAACCGAGGCATCACCGCACAGCGGTGCAAAGGAGAAGCAAGTGGCTCGTATAGCTGGTGTAAATATTCCAACAGGCAAGCGTGTAGTTATCGCTTTGACCTATATTCACGGTATTGGTGATACAAAAGCGCATGAAATTTGCGCTAAAGTTGGCATTCCTTTGGAACGCCGCGTCAATGAATTAAGTGACGCCGAAGTCATTCAGATTCGTGAGAGCATTGACGCTGATTACCTAGTTGAAGGTGATTTGCGCCGCGAAAACTCCATGAACATCAAACGCCTACTGGATATGGGCATTTACCGTGGCCTGCGCCACCGTCGCAATCTGCCAGTACGTGGTCAGCGCACGCATACCAATGCGCGTACCCGTAAGGGCCCAGCCAAAGCAATTGCTGGTAAGAAGAAATAGCGGCTAGGATAGGATAGAAAATGGCTACTGAAAAAACCCGGGTTCGTCGTCGCGAGCGTAAAAACATCTCTTCAGGTGTGGCGCACGTCAATTCGACTTTTAACAATACACTGATCACAATCTCAGATGCCCAAGGCAATGCGATTAGCTGGTCATCAGCTGGCACGATGGGCTTTAAAGGCTCACGTAAGTCAACGCCTTATGCGGCGCAGGTCGCTGCTGAGGATGCTGGCAAAAAAGCTATGGAACATGGTGTGAAAACACTTGAAGTTCATGTGCGCGGGCCTGGTTCAGGCCGTGAGAGTGCTCTTCGGGCATTGCAAGCGGCTGGTTTTACCATCACCTCAATTCGTGATGTAACGCCAATTCCACATAATGGCTGCCGTCCACCTAAACGTCGCCGCGTTTAAGGTCTCCTTTCAACTCCGGCGTTTTTAAAGAGGTATCACTGTGATCCAAAAAAATTGGCAAGAATTAATTAAACCGACAAAGCTGGACATCATTCCAGGCCACGACGCAACGCGTCATGCGCGTATTGTCGCTGAGCCGCTTGAGCGTGGTTTTGGTCTAACCCTAGGCAATGCCTTGCGTCGGGTTTTGCTGTCATCCATTCAAGGTGCTGCTGTTACCGCCGTTCAAATCGACGGCGTGTTGCACGAGTTTTCATCAATCCCTGGCGTTCGCGAAGACGTGACCGATGTGGTGTTGAACATTAAGCAAATGTCTTTGTCTTTGGCAGCGGAAGGCGCGAAACGCCTGACACTGAGCAAAAAAGGCCCGGGCGTTGTCACCGCTGGCGATGTGGAGCTAACGGCTGATGTTGAAATCCACAACCCAGATTTGGTGTTGTGCACCCTCGACGAGGGCGCCGAAGTGCGTTTCGAATTTACCATTAACACCGGCAACGGCTATGTGCCGGCTGAGAAAAACCGTCCAGAAGATGCGCCAATTGGCCTGATTCCAGTCGACAGCCTGTACAGCCCGGTGCGCCGTGTGTCTTACAATGTTGAGAACACACGCGAAGGCCAAGTGTTGGATTATGATAAGCTGACCATGGAAATCGAAACCAATGGTACGGTCACACCGGAAGATGCATTGGCTTTGTCAGCGCGTATTCTGCAAGACCAGCTGCAAAGCTTCATCAATTTCGAAGAGCCAGAAGCCCGCGTTGAAGAGGTTTCTGCCATTGAAGAAACGGGTTTCTCTGCGGCTTTGTTGAAAAAAGTCGACGAATTGGAACTGTCTGTGCGTTCAGCAAATTGCCTGAAAAACGACAATATCGTTTATATCGGCGATTTGATCCAAAAATCAGAAGGCGAAATGCTGCGGACACCAAACTTTGGCCGCAAGTCGCTGAATGAGATTAAAGAAGTTTTGGCTGAAATGGGTCTGCATCTGGGTATGGATGTGCCGAATTGGCCACCTGAAAACATCGAAGACCTTGCGAAAAGGTTCGAAGATAATTATTAAGCCACGCATTGAGCGTGAATAGAGGAGTGTCGTTATGCGCCACGCAAAAGCAGGTCGTAAACTGAATCGCACAAGCAGCCACCGTAAGGCGATGCTGTCAAACATGGCTGGTGCACTGATCAAGCACGAACAAATTATTACGACATTGCCGAAAGCCAAAGAGCTTCGCCCATTTGTCGAAAAATTGGTGACGCTTGGCAAAAAAGGCGATTTGAGCGCCCGTCGTAAGGCGTCAGCGCAGCTTCTCGAAGAGAAATTCGCTGTCAAATTATTTGAAGTTCTCGGCCCGCGTTATGCGGAACGCGACGGTGGCTATACGCGGATCATGAAAGCCGGCTTCCGTTATGGTGATAATGCGCCAATGGCGGTGATTGAGTTTGTTGATCGCGATCCAGAAGCACGCGGCCAAGATTCAGGCCCAGTTATGGTTGATGACGAGGCTGAAGTCAGCGCGTAAATCGACTGTGATGGCAAAAACAAGACACGGAAGTTCGCTTTCGTGTCTTTTTTTATGGTAATTTGCGGCTCGGGGCGCAACAAGGGACGGAAATGATGTCATTTATTTATGTCGGAATTGGCGGTGCGCTTGGCGCAATGGCGCGTTTCGGCGTGTCTGTTTGGCTCAAAACCGCCGCCACAAGTGGCTTTCCGTGGGCGACATTGAGCGTCAATATTATCGGCTCTTTGCTGATGGGACTGCTGATGGGCTGGCTGGCGCGTTCCGGCCATGACGGGCTGCGCCTCTTCCTTGCGGTGGGTGTGCTCGGTGGATTTACCACATTTTCTGCTTTTTCGATGGAGCTGGTCGGTTTATTGGAGCGCCGAGAGGCGGCTCTTGCGCTGCTTTATGCCTCTGGTTCGCTGGTCGGCGGTGTGGTCGCCTTCATGGCTGGCTATATGCTGTTGCGGAGTGTGGCGGCATGAGCGGCGTGCATCATCGGCAAGTGAAAAGCCAAGACGACGGCTTGCGGCTTGATCGTTGGTTTCGGCAATATTTCCCCGGTCTGACCCAAGGGCGTTTAGAGAAATTACTGCGTCGCGGTCTGGTGCGGGTCGACGGCAAGCGTGCCAAAGCCAATGAACGCGTGGTCATTGGACAATCAATCCGCATTCCACCAGAAGTGCCGATCGATCATAAATCACCAATGGCCAAGCAAGTCGACGTGCCGGCGTCGCTGATTGAGCAATTGGAAGCCGCCATTATCCATCGCGACAAACATATTTTGGTGATCAATAAACCTTCGGGTTTGGCCGTGCAGGGCGGCAGTAAAACCACTGTCCATGTCGATGCAGCTTTACCTGCTTTGCAGTTTGAAGCCGAGGAAGCGCCACGTTTGGTGCACCGGCTCGACCGCGACACTTCCGGCGTTTTACTGTTGGCGCGCAATCGCAAAGCGGCACAATTTTTGACCCGTCATTTTGCGACCCGCGAAGTTGAGAAGATCTATTGGGCTTTGGCGCATGGTGTGCCGCGTCCACCGCGTGGGCGCATCAGCGTGCCCTTGGCCAAACGGGCGGCGGCGGATGGCGGCGAGCGCGTGCGCCCGGTCGATAAGTCAGACCCTGATGCGATGAATGCGCAAACCGATTTTGCTGAAATTGCCCGTGTCGGTCAAAGGTTTAGCTGGTTGGCGTTTCGACCGCGTACCGGTCGCACCCACCAAATCCGCGCCCATGCCGCCGCCATTGGTCATCCATTGGTTGGTGATCCGAAATATCGAGATGTCGAGCAAGAGGAAGAAACTGGCGGAATTTTGCCGAAAAAACTTCACTTGCACGCCCGATCGATTATATTGCCACATCCGGCAGGTGGACGGTTTTCATGCGAGGCGCCGTTGACTGGCCATATGGCGGAAACATGGGATATGTTAAGTTTAGACATAGCCGATGGGCATGATCCATTCGACGAGGAAAATTAATGCGCTTGGTAGTATTCGATTGTGACGGCACTTTGGTGGATAGCCAACAAGCGATTGTTGCATCAACCGAAACCGCCCTGAGCACTTTTGGCCTGCCAACGCCCGAACGGCAACCCATTCTTCATGCCGTAGGGTTGCCGGTAGATGTTGCAATGGGTCGTCACGCTCCAGATGCCGATGAGGCGACCTTGGCGCAAGCGATCGACCTTTTCCGCGAAACCTATCAAAAACTATCGCAGCAAGATGACCGTGGGCAAATCATGTTCGATGGCATGCATGACCTCATTTGCGAACTGGGACAAGCGCCTCAAACGCAAATGGCGATTGTCACCATGAAGTCGCGTCGTGGGCTGAATCGTGTGGTCGATGCTTATGACATTCGTGATTACTTTCAGGCGTTGAAAAGCGCCGATGACGGGCCCGGCAAACCGGCACCTGATTTAATGCTCGACGCCATGCGCGAATGCGGCGTTGGCCCAGAGCACACGGTGATGGTCGGCGACACTAGCTTTGACATGTTGATGGCCAAGGCGGCCGGTGCCTATGCGGTCGGCGTGGCCTGGGGCTATCAAGACATTGACGAATTGCTAGAAACCGGTGCCGATGAAATCGCTGAAACACCGGAAAAGTTGAGACGAATTCTCGCCGCTTTCCCCGCTGGGGATTGAGCTATGGCCAAGCGTTTTTATGATACGGCGCGCTGTGTCGCAAGCGATGATGGCTACGGTGTTCAACTGGATACATTTGACCTAAAAACGCCTGCCAAAACCCTAATTCGCGTGCCAACGCCGGCTTTGGCCGATTTAATCGTCGATGAATGGAATGCGCAGGGCGATAAAATTGAGCCAGCAACCATGCCAGTGATGCGGCTGGTGTCGACCGCCATTGACCGTGTCTCCCTGCATTTGACGGCGACGGCTGAGGCTTTTGCCGCCTATGGCATGTCGGATTTGCTGTTCTACCGGGCCAGCCACCCTGATCGTTTGGTGGCGCGGCAGAGCGAAAGTTGGGATCCGCTTCTTGAGTGGGCCAGCCAGCGGTTTGACATGTCTTTTCTGACGACGCAGAGCATTCTACCAATACAGCAGGCGGCTGGTAATTTGCAGAAATTTACCCAACTCGCCACTGGCGATGTGTTTCGCCTCACCGGTTTGGCGCACGCCGCCGCCTTATTCGGTTCTGCGATTATGGCTTTGGCCTTGGATGAGGCGCATGTGTCCGATGCGCAAGCCTATGAGCTGGCGTTTCTCGACGACCATTTTCAAATCGAGGAATGGGGTGAGGATGAAGAAGCGCGCGACCGACTGAACAAGATAAAACTGGAAATAAAAATGCTGTGGGTCTATTTATCGGCACTGAAATCTGCTTAAATTTCAATCAATTCACGATTCTCTGGGGAGCACGTTGTGAGAGATATTATTAAAGAGTTGGAAGAACGCCGTCGCGTCGCGCGATTGGGTGGGGGCGAAAAATACATTGAGGCGCAACATGCGCGTGGCAAGTTGACGGCGCGCGAACGTATCGATCTGTTGCTTGATCCCAGTAGTTTTGAAGAAATTGACATGTTCGTTGAACATGATGGCCATGAATTTGGCATGCAGGACAAGAAAATCCCCGGTGATGGTGTTGTTACCGGCTGGGGCACGGTCAATGGCCGTCCGATTTATCTTTATGCCAAAGATTTCACCGTCTTCGGCGGTTCACTATCAAAAGCGCATTCGAAGAAAATCAATAAAGTGCAAGATATGGCGTTACGCAATGGCGTGCCGATTATTGGCATTTTGGACTCAGGCGGGGCGCGTATTCAAGAAGGCGTTGATGCGCTGGGCGGTTATGCCGAAGTGTTCCAACGCAACACGCTGGCCTCAGGGGTTATCCCGCAAATCTCCATGATTATGGGCCCTTGCGCCGGCGGTGATGTTTACTCACCAGCCATTACCGATTTCATTTTCATGGTGCGCAACACTTCTTATATGTTTGTGACTGGCCCCGGCGTTGTTAAAACTGTCACCAATGAGGAAGTCACAGCTGAAGAATTGGGCGGTGCCAAAGTCCATACCACCAAGTCATCCGTCGCCGATGGCGCCTATGACAATGACGTTGAAGCGCTGACTGAATTGCGCCGCTTGATCAATTTTCTGCCGCTTTCCAATACCTCAGGCGTGCCGGAGCAACCAAGTTTCGACATTCGCGATCGAGCTGAGGATGCGCTTGATACCTTAGTGCCCGACAATCCCAACATGCCCTATGACATGATGGAACTGGTCAAGAAAGTGGTCGATGAGGGCGATTTTTTCGAAATTCAAAAAGATTTTGCCAAGAATATCATCGTCGGTTTTGGCCGTATCGAAGGCCGTTCGGTTGGCTTTGTCGCCAATCAGCCAATGACCTTGGCCGGTGTGCTTGATAGTGACGCCAGCCGAAAAGCTGCCCGTTTTGTAAGGTTTTGCGATTGTTTCGATATTCCGATTGTCACGTTCGTCGATGTGCCGGGGTTCTTGCCGGGGACATCGCAAGAATATGGCGGCCTGATTAAACATGGTGCGAAACTGCTTTTCGCCTATGCCGAAGCCACAGTCCCGAAAATCACCGTCATCACGCGCAAAGCCTATGGTGGCGCTTATGATGTGATGGCCTCGAAACATTTGCGCGGCGATATGAATTACGCTTGGCCGACCGCTGAGATTGCGGTGATGGGCGCCAAAGGGGCGGTGGAAATTATTTTCCGTAGCTCGATTGGCAATGATGAAGAAATCGCCGAACACACACGCGAATATGAAGAAAAGTTTCTGAACCCCTTCGTGGCCGCTGAGCGCGGTTATATTGATGAGGTTATTCAGCCGCATAATACGCGCCGTCGCGTGGCACGTTCATTGGCCTTATTGCGAAATAAGGAACTCGAAAACCCGTGGAAGAAACACGATAATATTCCGCTATAAGGCTTTAAAATGTTCAAAAAAATTCTCATTGCAAACCGTGGCGAAATTGCTTGCCGTGTTATCCGTTCGGCCCGCGCTATGGGCATTAAAACCGTCGCGGTTTATTCCGATGCCGACTCTTTAGCCCTTCATGTGCGCGAGGCTGATGAAGCCGTGCATATCGGCGGCGCGCCGGCCTCTGAAAGCTATTTGGTCATCGATAAAATTCTTGATGCCATCAAACAAACCGGCGCCGAAGCGGTGCATCCGGGCTATGGCTTTTTGAGTGAAAACCGCGCTTTTGCCGAAGCTTTAGACAAAGCCGGTGTCGCGTTCATCGGCCCACCAGCTGGTGCCATTGAGGCAATGGGCGATAAAATCACCTCCAAAAAACTAGCCGCCGAAGCGGGCGTCACCACCGTGCCGGGCTATATGGGGCTGATTGAAGATGCAGATGAAGCGGTAAAAATTGCCGGCGAAGTTGGCTATCCAGTGATGATCAAAGCCTCGGCTGGCGGCGGCGGTAAAGGCATGCGGGTGGCGTATAATGATCAGGAAGCGCGCGAAGGTTTTCAATCGTCGAAAAATGAGGCCGCTTCAAGCTTTGGTGACGACCGTATTTTCATTGAAAAATTTGTCACCCAGCCGCGCCATATTGAAATTCAAATATTGGGCGATAAGCACGGCAATTTGATTTACTTGGGTGAGCGCGAATGTTCGATTCAGCGCCGCAACCAAAAGGTTATTGAAGAAGCGCCAAGCCCGTTTCTTGACGCCAAAACCCGCAAAGCGATGGGTGAGCAGGCGGTGGCTCTTGCCAAAGCCGTGGATTATTGCTCAGCCGGTACGGTGGAGTTCATCGTCGACGGCGACCGCAATTTCTATTTCCTCGAAATGAACACACGTCTGCAAGTTGAACATCCAGTGACTGAATTAATTACTGGCGTTGATTTGGTTGAGCAAATGATCAGGGTTGCAGCCGGTGAAAAACTGACTTTGCAACAAAAAGACGTGAAACTGGAAGGCTGGGCGATGGAAAGTCGCGTCTATGCCGAAGACCCTTATCGCGGCTTTTTGCCGTCGACCGGTCGTTTAAGTATTTACCGGCCACCCGAAGAGCAGGTCGCCAATGGCATTACCGTGCGCAATGACACGGGGGTTTATGAGGGCGGTGAGATTTCGCTTTTCTATGACCCAATGATTGCCAAATTAATCACCCATGCCCCCGACCGGACACAGGCGATTGATGCCATGTCGCAAGCGCTTGACGGGTTCCGCATTGATGGCATCCGGCACAATATTGATTTCCTTGGCGCCATTATGGGCCACCAGCGATTCCGCGATGGCAATCTCACAACGGCCTTTATTGATGAAGAATATCCGGAAGGCTTTGAAGGTGCGCCAGTGTCTCCAGAGCGCGAAAAAGCCTTGGCGGCGTTGGGTTATGTGATGATGCGGCGACGCCTGCTGCGGGCCACCCAGACCTCGCATATTCTGTCCAATCATGAGTATCAGCCAGACCCGCAAATGGCGGTGCAAATCGGTGAGACAGTGTTGAGCGCCGACGAGACTGATGATGGGGTGATGCTTGATGGCACGCCCCTGAGTGTGGCCACAGATTGGCTGCCGGGTGACTTGTTCGCCGAGGCTGAAGTCGACGGGCAGTTCATGAAAGTCAGTGTCGACGCTTTGCCGGAAGGGTATGGCCTAACCGGCGGTGGGGCGATGATTGCGGTGCAGGTGCGCAGCATGACGGCGCAGGCCTTGATGGTGCATATGCCGGAAAAAACCGATGGCATTAGCGACAGGGAACTGATTTGTCCCATGCCTGGCGTTGTGGTGTCGGTTGCCGTTGCCGAAGGTGATGCGGTTAAGGCGGGTCAGCCTTTGGCCGTGGTTGAAGCGATGAAAATGGAAAATATTCTGCGCGCTGAAAAAGACGTCACCATTGCCAAAGTGCTCTGCGCACAGGGCGATAAATTGGCCGTTGATGACGTTATGATTGAGTTTGAATAGCGTCTTCTAGCGGGAAATAGTCGGCAAAATTGTCGATCAGGGCTTTATCAACTTCGGTCATGGCAAGTGGATAGCCCAAATCAATCATGCTGGTAACGCCTTGATCGCTGATACCGCACGGGACAATGGCATCAAAATCGCTCAATTCCGGCTCAACATTAATGGCAATACCGTGAAAGCTCACCCAGCGACGAATGCGTAGGCCAATCGCGGCAATTTTATCCTCGCGCGCTGGCCCTTTATCCGGACGTGGAACCCAAACGCCGACGCGGTCGCGGGTGATATGCGCCGCAATATTAAAATCAGCCAATGTGCCAATCACCCAATTTTCAGTTTGTTCGACAAACTTGCGCACATCGCGCCCACGCTTGCGCAAATCCAGCATCATATAAACCACCCGCTGGCCGGGCCCATGATAAGTATAGGCGCCGCCCCGTTTGCTGGCATAAACCGGGTGCTGGTCGGCGCGCAATAAATCTTCTGGCTTAGCCGATGTGCCCGCCGTATAAAGCGGTGGGTGTTCGAGAAACCACAAACATTCGGCTGCCTCGCCAGAGATAATGCTATCAACCCGCCGTTCCATAAAGGAGACAGCCTCATCATAGTCGACCAATTGGTCGCTAAATTTAAGCTCCGGCAGGGTGGCACTATCTGACATAAGCCTATGTAGCACTTCTCGCCTGTGAATAAAAACAAATTATAATGTAAAATATATTTATTTACAAAAAAACATTGATAAAAGCGCGCGAATACCACATATAAGAAGCATAGGAGTCTTTTATGCTGCCGATTATTCTTGATGTAACCAATTTGACATTGGCCATTGTTGGCAGTGGCCCTCAGGCGCGCCGCCGTTTGCAAATGGTTGATGCCGCTGGCGCCGCCTTTGTGAGGGTTTATGCCGAACAGGCAGAGGCTGAAATGGTTGACTTGGCTGGCGACCGGTTGATTGAGGCATGGCCGAGCGACGCCGAGATTGCCGCTTGTCATGTGGTTTATGTTGCCAATGTTGAAGATGCCCTGGCCGAGGCCATTACCGCAATCGGGCGAGCTCATAAAACCTTGGTTAATGTTGAAGATGTAAAGCCATTATGTGATTTTCATGTGCCGGCGATTGTGCGGCGTGGCGATATGCTGTTGACCGCTTCAACCGGCGGCCAGTCGCCAGGTTTGGCGCGCCGCTTAAAGACCAGTTTGGAGGGGCATTATCCTGAGCAATGGTCTGAGCGGCTTGAGCTCTTGGCTCGTAAGCGCGACCAATGGCGTCAAGAGGGCGCCGACTTTGGGGAATTAATTTCACGCACCAATCAAGTGATTGATGATGAGGGTTGGCTATCATGAGTTTAGCTATACCAACGCCGCAGTCGGGTGTCGACGTAACCGCTCTTAATGCGCTTTACGAGACTATGACGCCGCAAGAGGTGTTGCGACATGCGATTAGCGAAGCTTTTGTTAAGCGCATTTGCACGGTTTCGTCTTTTGGCGCCGAGTCGGTGATCCTATTGCATATGATTGCGCAAATTGATCCGTCCGTGCCGGTGATTTGCCTAAACACGGGCAAATTATTTGGCGAGACATTGCGCTATCGCGATCGTTTGCAAGCGGCTTTGGGGCTGACCGATATTCGCGCCGTGGCGCCGCATCCCGATGATTTACTGGCCAGTGACCCGAAGGGGAGCCTATGGCAGCTCGACACGGATAGCTGCTGTCATATTCGTAAAGTTCTGCCGCAAGCGCGAGCAGTGTCGGGTTTTGATGCCCTGATCACCGGCCGTAAGAAATTTCAAACCGACACGCGTCAAACCATGGCCGTTATCGAATCGAGCACCGATGGCCGGTATAAAATAAACCCGCTGGCCAATTGGCAGCTCGATGCGTTGAAAAGCTATATAGAAACTTATAATTTGCCACGCCATCCGCTGGTCAAAGACGGTTATTTGTCGATTGGTTGCATGCCATGTACCTCAAAAGTTGAAGCTGGCGGCGATTATCGCTCCGGTCGTTGGGTTGGAAGCGATAAGGATGAATGTGGCATTCACCTGAATATCGACGGCGATGGCATTTAAGTTTAAGTCCCTGAAAACGCCGCCAAAGTTGCTTGTTAAAAGTCTTAATTCTTGCTACACCCCAAGCCTGCCTGGCGTGCGGTCGTGGCGGAATTGGTAGACGCGCAGCGTTGAGGTCGCTGTGGGGTAACACCCGTGGAAGTTCGAGTCTTCTCGACCGCACCAAGCCACTCAAGCCTTATGGCTAGATTTTCCATATAGTGAAGATGTGGCTCAATTCTAAGTTCTCTTAAAAAATTATGCTTAATGGTTCAGTGTTCGTGGCTGTGTTGCAGCATTACGAGTTCATGGTTCGAAGTTCATTATTGAAAATATATTGGCTTATGGTATGTAGTTATATGAAGTTATTTTTAATTCGGGTTGCGTTCTAGGAGAAGTTTGATGAGATTTTTGATACCAGTGTTGCTTTCGTTTTTCATATCTCCTGCAATGGCAGGTTTTTCCCCTTACAGCCCAACAGCACTGAACTCAGCGGGGACCGAAGAAACCGGATATGTCGGTCTGGTGTGGTCGCTGGGCGCTGGCATGAACCAGACACCAGAAGTGAGTTTAGGTTTCCAGTCCGTCGACACTGAATCTGACGGTGATGTCGACAGTGGTTTAGACGTTAATCTTCGTTTCGCCTTCAACGGTGTAAACCTGCCGGAAGCATACTCCGTGCGAGCGTCTAGCCTTTTTGGCGATTCGGATGGTATTGGGAGCGTCGGAATTGGCCTGACTAACGATGGGAACTGGCTGGCAACCGCTGGGTTCCAAGTTGACTATGGTCGCCTTGGTGTTGATGCTTCCTTCGACGGCTTAGTTTTTACGGGGGAACTTCTGTCTCTTGAGCTACCCGACAGTTCAAACGCCACATTAATCTGTGATGGCCCTCAACCAGGTGCTCCGTATGAGTTATTGATAAACGAAGTTGGCCTTTGCGAAGCATTTTATGATGGGCCTCCTGGGTAGTCTGACCAAACTCTTGGCCTGAGCGATAGTTAATCACTTAAACCCAAAATGGAGATTGTTCTGATCTTCGATTTTAACAATCTGGTTTCTTTAGCGCCTATACTCAGCGTGGCTGCGTTTTATTTTTTAGAGCGGCTGTTTTCTATGAGCCATTCGGGCTTTAGACGGCAAGGGTCTTTTGTGATGGTTTATTGCATCGGCTTTGCCCTCTCATTTGGCGTATCCACTTACCTTCTCGTTCACTTCGTGATGCTCATGGCACCCTTGCAGATTTTTAGTTTTGCAAATTGGCAGGTGCCAATGTTTGTTAGCTTTCTCGCTTCACTCCTGTTTCTCGACTTTATTTACTATATCGCTCATAGGATACACCATAGCGTGCCATTTCTCTGGCGCCTTCATCGTTTACACCATAGCGACACAGACGTCAGCGCGCTGACCACCATTTTTCATCACCCGCTTGAATATCTTAGCAATCTTGCGATTCTCATTGCGGCTGCAGTTATTTTCGACATACCGGTGATTGTCTTGGTGACCTATAGCCTCATCCATGGGCTTCATAGTGGATTTTCGCATTACAAAAAACCGTTGCCAGAAGCTTTAGACAAATGGTTGAGTTATGTTGTGGTCACCCCTTCTTTTCACCATGTCCACCACGGCCTCGACATGGCTTTAGGCAATTCAAATTTCGGCGCTGTGCTTACTCTATGGGATCGACTTTTTCGCACGGCCATAGTGCAACGAAAAAAACTTATCTATGGCATATCGCCAGCGCAAGCACCCTCGTCAGAGTCGATTCGCCATTATCTGAGCAATCCATTAAAATAATTGCGTTGTTCAACGAAGCGTCCGTGGCGCCGACAAGGTTCTAGCTTTTGAGGGGAGGCCAGATGGGGACGCCCAGCGTTGAGGCTGCTGTCGTGAGGTAACGCCGGTGAAAGCGATCGTCTTCTCGACCGCACCATGGTGGCAGCCAGCCCCTTTTTCTGATTTTTATAGACGCCCCACGGTTTTCTGCTAACCTTTGGAAATCAAATTCAAAAGTGCTTCGGCGCAGGGAAAAATGAAAACAAATAAACCGCTTCTTATATTGCTTTTTGTTGGTTTTATCAGCGCTCAGCTGATGGTGGCCACGCATATCGCTCAGT